>JACKLQ010000001.1:600000-1200000 GCA_024235835.1 Thiobacillus sp.
CATTGACCTGGGCGCCCGGGGCGAAATAGACGCCACTGGGGTTCACCAGGAAAACCTGGCCGTTGGCGTCGAGGCGACCATAGATGGCGCTGGCCTCGCTGCCCAGCACCCGGTTGAGGGCCACGCTGCCGGTACCGGGCTGCTGGAAACTGACGATCTCTCCGGCGCCGATGCCGAAACTCCGCCAGTTGAGGATGGCCTTGTCGGTGGATTGGGTGACGGTGAGGGCCTGGCCACTTTGGTCCACCCGGGCCTGGCCGGCCACCACCTGGGCCCCCGTGGGCAGGGCCAGCACGGGAGCGGAGTAGCTTGCCAAGGCGGCCATCACGGCAACGGCGAAGGGGGAGAGGACCAGTCGTATCGGGTCCCGATGCGACCGAGGGGAAACGCCCTTGCAGGCTTCGCCCGCGTCCTCTGCCACCGCGATCCACATTTTCCGGCCCTGGTTCCAGATCAGACGGTCAACGTGGTTCATGAAACGCCCCTTCCAGACAACTCATCCTGCCTCGACGGCGCGGCCGTCGGGCCCCGGCCATGGGCCGGATGTAAAAAAAATCGACACCGCTTCAAAAGCCGGAAGCGGTCTGCTCAAGCTCCGACGCCGTGGACCGGAACGCTCAAAAAGCGTAATCCAGGCGGGCCCAGAGCAGGTTCCTGGGGCTTGTGCCGATGGATGGCGGCGAATCTCCGATTCGACGCATGACATCCAGGCGGGCGCTCAGTCCCTCTGTCATTTGATATGCAAGTTCGATGCCAACGCCACCAAGCCCCAGGTGGTTAGGGGTCGCGGAACCGGGAAACCGGGCGTGGTTCTGCCAGACCACCCCGTACTGCCCCACCAGGGCGGCCTCCAGCCTGTCGGGGCCCGCCACCGGCAGGCTCCTGGCCAGGCGCAGAGAAAGCAACGCCCCCGCATCGCCACCGCCGTCCCCCGGCCGGTAGCTCATCACCCCGTCGGGACCGCCCAGGTAGAACTTCTCGCCGGGCGCCAGGTTGCGCGAGGCGACCTGCCCGCTGAGGCCAGCTTCCAGGCGGAAGTCAGCGGGCAGCAGATGGTGGCGGCGCACCTGGAACTGGCCCACCCAGAAACCGCCCGCCGCGCCGGGCCCCGAGGCGTCCGCCAGACGGGCGTCGTTGCTGTCCAGCCCCAGCCTGCCCCGGCCCAGGCTCAGGCTTCCCAGGGTCATGCCGCCGGACGCATGGGCGAAGGCGCCGTTCACGGACAGGCGCGCCAGGTTCACGTGGGATCGGTCATCCAGCCCGACGACCGTATTGGTCTGGGTGTAGGCCTTGCGCATCAGGTCCAGGCGCACGTTCATGACGCGCCCGGGGTGAAGCAGCACCGGGTAACCGAGACCGACGCCCCATTGGGTGGCCCAGCCCTCCTGGCCCAGGCCGGCGAAGGCTCCGCCAAGCCGGTAATCCGTGCGGGACCCGTACAGGCTCGCCCGCAACCCGCCCCGGATGTCCGGCGAAAGCAGGTTCAGGCCACCCGCCCGCAGCAGCCCCCTCTCCGTGGCCAGGGCGTTGACGGCGAGCTGGCCGCCGTGGCCAAAGGGGTTGTCCAGGCTGGCCTGGGCCAGGCCCCTCGCCCGGCCGGTGTAGTCGTTGCCGTGATTGTCCAGGGCCAGGTCGGCACGGAGGCGCGAGGTGTCTGCAAGCGTCACATCAAGGCTCGTGGTGGCGGGCTCGGCGCCCGGCACCAGGGTGCCCGCCACCCGCACGCCCGGGGTCTGGTCCAGCAGGAGCAGGCCCCGCTCCAGGGCGGATTGTTCAACAGGCGAGCCGGGCACCAGGCCCAGGGTGCGTGCCGCCTGCTCAGGCTTGAGCCGCGAAACGCCGGAGATGGCGATGCGGTCATAGCGGGGCTCCACCACCGCGATGCGCACCACCCCGTCCCGAATGGTCTGAGGCGGCAGATAGGCATAGGCGAGGAGATAGCCCCGCTCGCGGTAGTGGTCCGTGATGCGACGGGTGGCCTCATGCAGGTCCCCCAGGGTCACGGTGCGGCCCTGGTAAGACCGCAGGAGGGGCACGAGTTCCGCCTCGTCGATCAGGACATTGCCTTCCACCTGGATGCGGGTGAGCTTGAGACTGACGCTGGCCTGGGGGCCCGGGGGTGCATCCTGGGGCAGATCCAGCACTTGGCCGGGTATGGCTGGCAAGGGCCTGGGAGGAATGGCCTGTTGCTGGATGGTTCCGGGCGCAGGCGGCGCGGCCCATCCAACACGAATACAAGACAAGCCGAGTAGCAAGCCAATAATGGCCGGCCAACCTGTATGAGCAAGCTCTTTCAAGGAGGTCATTGCTTGAAACCCCACAACCAAGAACCCATTGATTTGATGCAGTTGCCACGCTTCCTGGGGTTATTGGCGGGGGTGAGGGTCGTCATCGAGACGGCTGCATTTCTAGGCGAGCATTCAAGCGTGAACCTGTGAAAGTTCGCTGCTCTACTCCTGTGCAGCTTCCGCCACGGCCTTGGGTATCCGTTCGATGAGGCGGTGGTCGAAGGGCTTGGGGATGATGTAGTCGCGGCCGAATTCCAGCTTGTCCAGCTTGTAGGCTTCAAGCACTTCCGCCGGGACGGGTTCCCGGGCCAGGCCGGCCAGGGCCTTGGCAGCGGCGATCATCATGGGCTGGGTGATGGCCTTGGCGCGGGCGTCGAAGGTGCCCTTGAAGATGTAGGGGAAGCCCAGGACGTTGTTGACCTGGTTGGGGTAGTCGGAGCGGCCGGTGGCCATGAGGGCGTCGTCCCGGCAGGCGTGGACCTCTCCGGGGGTGATTTCCGGGTCCGGATTGGCCATGGCAAAGAGGATGGGCCTGGGGGCCATGCTTTTCACCATGTCCTGGCTCACCAGGTTGGGACCGGAGACGCCGATGAAGACGTCGGCGCCTGCCATGGCGTCGGCCAGGGTGCGCATGTCGGTGGTCTTGGCGAATTCCTGTTTGTGGGCGTTGAGGTCGGCGCGGCCGCTGTGGATGACGCCCTTGCTGTCCACCAGGGTCATGTTCTCCTTCCTGCCGCCCATGGCGATGAGCAGGCGCATGCAGGCCAGGCCGGCGGCGCCGGCGCCCAGGCAGGTGAGCCTGATGTCGGAAAGCTGCTTGCCCTGGACTTCCAGGGCGTTGATGAGGCCGGCGCACATGACCACGGCGGTGCCGTGCTGGTCGTCGTGGAACACGGGGATGTCCAGCCTTGCCTTCAGGGCTTCCTCGATCTCGAAGCAGTGGGGGGCGGCGATGTCTTCCAGGTTGATGCCGCCGAAGGTGGGGGAGATGTTCACCACGGTTTCGATGAAGCTTTCCACGCTGGGGGCCTGCACCTCGATGTCGAACACGTCGATGCCGGCGAAGCGCTTGAACAGGATGCCCTTGCCTTCCATGACCGGCTTGCTGGCCAGGGGGCCCAGGTTGCCCAGGCCCAGGATGGCGGTGCCGTCGGTGATGACCGCCACCAGGTTGCCCTTGGCGGTGTACCTGTAGGCGTTCTCCGGGTTCTCGGCGATGGCCCGTACGGGCTCGGCCACGCCGGGGGTGTAGGCCAGGGAGAGCTCGGCCTGGGTGGCGCAGGGCTTGGAGGATTCCACGGAGATTTTTCCGGGACGGGGGAACTCGTGGTAGTCGAGGGCGCGTTGCTTCAGGTCGCTCATGTCTTCCTCTGGATGGCGGTTTGTCAGGTGGCAGCGCCCTTTATAGGCCATCGCGAGGGCGCCCGTGGCCGGAGTTTATATTGCTGCAATGCAAAAAAACAGACAGGTTCTCGAGGCAGATTGCCGCATCGGCCCCGATTCCTCGCAATGACGCCTACAACCTAACCATGCGCCGCCCCGGCTGCTTGGTTAAAATTTAATGTCTTTCATCAACAGCCCCACCGCCATGCATAGCCCATTCGACTCCCGCCAGACCTTCGACGCCGGCCACGGCACCATCGGTACCTTCTACTCCCTGCCCCAGCTGGAAAAGGCCGGCCTGGGCGCCATCTCACGCCTGCCGGTGTCGATCCGCGTGGTGCTGGAGTCCGTGCTGCGCAACTGCGACGGCGTGAAGATCACCGAGCAGCACGTGCGCGAACTGGCGGGCTGGCAGCCCAACGCCCATCGCACGGAAGAGATCCCCTTCGTGGTGGCCCGCATCCTGCTGCAGGACTTCACCGGCGTGCCCCTGCTGGCCGACCTGGCCGCCATGCGCTCCGCCGCCGCCCGGGAAGGCAAGGACCCCAAGAAGGTGGAACCCCTGGCGCCGGTGGAACTGGTGGTGGACCACTCCGTGCAGGTGGACGTGTTCGGCAAGGCCGACGCCCTCCAGCAGAACATGGAGATCGAGTTCCAGCGCAACCGGGAGCGCTACCAGTTCATGAAGTGGGGCATGCAGGCGTTTGACACCTTCAAGGTGGTGCCCCCCGGCGTGGGCATCGTGCACCAGGTGAACATGGAATACCTGGCCCGGGGCGTGATGGAGAAGGACGGGGTCTATTACCCGGACACCCTGGTGGGCACCGACAGCCACACCACCATGATCAACGGCCTGGGCGTGGTCGGCTGGGGCGTGGGCGGCATCGAGGCGGAGGCCGGCATGCTGGGCCAGCCCGTGTACTTCCTGACCCCGGACGTGGTGGGCGTGGAGCTGGTGGGCCAGGCCACGGCCGGCATCACCGCCACGGACATCGTGCTGACCATCACGGAAATGCTGCGCCGCGCCAAGGTGGTGGGCAAGTTCGTGGAGTTCTTCGGCGCGGGCGCCGCCGCCCTGCCCGTCACCGACCGGGCCACCATCGCCAACATGGCGCCAGAATACGGCGCCACCATGGGCTTCTTCCCCGTGGACGAGGCCACCTGCCAGTACTACCTGGCCACGGGCCGGGACAAGGCCAAGGTGGACGCCATGCGGGCCTACTACCAGGCCCAGGGCCTGTTCGGCATTCCCGCCGCCGGCCAGTGCGACTACAGCCAGGTCATGCAGCTGGACCTGTCCACGGTGAAGCCCTCCGTGGCGGGACCCAAGCGGCCCCAGGACCGCATCAACCTGTACGCGCTGAAGGAAAGCTTCGAGACCCTGCTGGAGTTGCCGAAGGACCAGGGGGGGTACGGGAAGAGTGAAGGGGGAAGGGGGAAGGGGGAAGGGTTGCGGCATGGCGACGTGGTGATTGCCGCCATCACCTCCTGCACCAACACCTCCAACCCGGGCGTCATGCTGGCCGCCGGCCTGGTGGCGAAGAAGGCGGTGGAACTGGGGCTGAAGACCCCGGCCCACGTGAAAACCTCCCTGGGCCCCGGCTCCCGCGCCGTCACCGAATACCTGAAGGCCGCAGGCCTGCTGGGCTATCTGGAGCAACTGGGCTTCAACGTGGTGGGCTACGGCTGCACCACCTGCATCGGCAACTCAGGGCCCCTGCCGGAAACCATCGAAAAAGAAATCCTGGACAAGGATCTGGTGGCCTGTTCCGTGCTGTCCGGCAACCGCAACTTCGAGGCCCGGGTGCACCAGAACGTGAAGGCCAATTTCCTCATGTCCCCGCCCCTGGTTGTGGCCCTGGCCCTGGCGGGCCGGGTGGACATCGACGTGGCCAGTGAGCCCATCGGCCAGGGCGCCAACGGTCCGGTGTTCCTGAAGGACCTGTGGCCTTCCAACGAGGAAGTGTCCGCCGCCCTGCCCTTCGCCGCCGATGCCGGTGTGTACAAGTCCTACAGGAACGTGGGCGCCGACAACCCCCTGTGGGACGCGGTGCCCGCCCCCGCCGGCCAGGTCTATGCCTGGGACGAAGCCTCCACCTATATACAAGAGCCTCCCTTCTTCAAGCTGGCCGCCAAGCCCAACGCCGTGATCCGCGGCGCCCGCGCCCTGGCCATCTTCGGCGACTCGGTCACCACCGACCACATCTCCCCCGCCGGCGGCATCAAGCCCGCCGCCCCCGCCGGCAAGTACCTGGTGGACCACGGCGTAGCCCAGAAGGACTTCAACAGCTACGGCGCTCGCCGGGGCAACCACGAGGTGATGATGCGGGGCACCTTTGCCAACGTGCGCATCAAGAACCTGATGATCCCCGGCAGCGAAGGCGGCGTGACCCTGCACAAAGGCGAACGGACCTCCATCTACGACGCCGCCATGGCCTACCAGGCCGAGGGCACGCCCCTGGTGGTGTTCGCGGGCGAGGAGTACGGTACCGGTTCCAGCCGGGACTGGGCCGCCAAGGGCACCCAGCTTCTGGGGGTGAAGGCGGTGATCGCCAAGAGTTTCGAGCGCATCCACCGCTCCAACCTGGCGGGCATGGGCGTGCTGCCCATCCAGTTCAAGGACGGCACCGATGCCGCCAGCCTGGGCCTGAAAGGGGACGAAAGCTTTGACCTGGTGGGCCTGGAAAACGGCATCACGCCGCAGCAGGATTTGACCCTGGTCATCAAACGGAGCGACGGTCCCAGTCAGAATGTTCCCGTCAAGCTCAGGCTGGACACCCCCATCGAGATCGAGTATTTCCAGGCGGGCGGCATCCTGCCCTACGTCCTGAAACAGTTGCTCGCGTAATTCGCATCAGGCAAGGGGGCTTCGGCCCCCTTTTTTCATTACCCATACAGACAGGAGACAACAATGATGCGCACCCTGAAATCGGCCCTTATCCTGCTGGTTCTTAGCTTCCCTGCCCAAGCCCAGCAGGCCGCGCCCCAGCCGGCACCGGGCTATGTGCCCAGCAACCCCCCGGTCCTGGTGACGAGCGCCAACCCCGCCAGCAATCCCTACCTGCAGTACACCCCGCCCCCCACCTTCCCCTTCAACCCCCTGAGCATCCTGCAGCCCCAGGCCGCCCCTGGGGCACCCGCCAAGCCCTATACCATGCGACGTGTGGTTACCCAGCAGGAAAAGATACAGATGATGCAGATGGCCATGCCCATGATGACCAACCTCATGGGCATGCAGATGGCCGACTCCATGAACTACTTCGCCCGCAAGTACAAGGCGAAGAAGGGCCTCACCTTCGAGGACGTGCGGGACTCCCTGTTCCTGCGGGCCAACGTTAACAACGTGAAGAAGGTGGGCGAGAACCTGATGTGGATGGACTTCAAGGCGGTGCTGGACGACAAGGACGCCCCCCGCATCGAGGTCTATTCCTTCTGCGACATCTCCGTGGGCCGCGACCTGCTCAAGATCAGCCCGGAATTCGTGGTCTTCCTGCCCTGCCGCATCGTCGTCATGGAAGACGCCAACAAGGACATCTGGGTCATGATGCTGGACTGGAGCCTGGACTGGGTGAAGGGCTTCGAGCGCCAGCTGGGCCTGACGCCGGAGCTGGTCAAGGGCGCCATCGACCTGAACGCCCGCATGGACGACATGATGCAGGCCGCCGCCAACGGCGATCTGTAACAAGGGGCAAGGGGCAAGGGGCAAGTCTAGGTTTTCCTTGTGACTTGCAGGCGCGAAGCGCCGACCTTGCTCCTTGCTCCTCACAAAGCGCGCAGCGTCCGCTGGGCCAGCAACAAATCTTCCCAAACCTTGGCCTTGTCGGCCGGATTGCGCAGCAGGTAGGCGGGGTGATAGGTCACCACCAGGGGCACGCCCCGGTATTCGTGCACCTTGCCCCGCAGGCGGCCGATGGGGGTGTCGGTGAGCAGCAGGCTCTGGGCGGCGAAGCGTCCCAGGGCCAGGATGATCTTCGGCCGGATCAGGTCGATCTGGCGCTCAAGATAGGGCACGCAGGCGGCCACTTCATCCGGCCTGGGGTCCCGGTTGCCCGGGGGCCGGGACTTGAGCACGTTGGCGATGTAGACGTTGCGGCCCCGGGCCTGGCCGATGGCCGCAAGCATGGCGTCCAGCAGCTTGCCCGCCTGGCCCACGAAGGGCTGGCCCAGGCGATCCTCCTCCGCGCCCGGGGCCTCCCCCACCACCAGCCAGTCGGCATTGCGGTCCCCCACCCCCAGGACGCCCTGGGTGCGGGTCTTGTGCAGGTCGCATCGGGTGCAGGCGGCTACGGCGGCCGCCAGGGTATCCCAATCTTCCAGGTCGACAGTGGGAAGTGGGGACCGGGAAACGGGGCATGGGGCATCCGCAGAGGACGGTTCGGGAGCTTGGTGCTCGTCCGGCTGCCCAGTGCCCACCGCGGGCTGTCGGCCATCCTTGAGACGCCATGCCGGCCACAGGCCCAGTTCCCGCAGGCGGTCTTCCCGTCCCAGGCTCACGATGTAGTCCTCACAGCACCCGCCTCATCACCAGGGCGTCCTCGCGGCCATTGTCCGTGGGGTAGTAGTTCCTGCGCTGGCCGATGAACTCGAAGCCCAGGCTGGCGTAGAGGCGTTTGGCGGCTTCGTTGGAAACCCGCACCTCCAGGTAGAGGCTATGGCTGTTGTGGTCCTGGGCCACCTGGAAAAGATGGGCCATGAGTTGCCGGCCGTACCCCTGGCGCTGCCAGTGGGGGGCGATGCAGCAGTTGAGGATGTGGCCCTCGTCCACCACGGACATCATCAGCCAGTAGCCAGCCAGGCGTCCCTCGATCTCTCCTACCCAGCAGGAATAGCCCGCGCCGAGGCAATCGCGGAAGTTGCCCATGGTCCAGGGATAGGGGTAGACGGCCCGCTCGATGCGCAGGAGTTCGTCCAGGTCCTCCTCCCGCATGGGGCGGAACTGCATGGCCAGGGGCTTCAATACGGCGCTCATGCCCGTCTCAACGTTCGCATATCTTGAGGGCCACCTTGTCGCGGATGTACAGCGGTTCGGCAGCCTCCGGGGGCAAGCCTTCGCCGCGGGCGAAACGGGGAGCGGCCAGCCTTGCGACGGAGCGGGCATGGGGGATTGCATCGCCTTCCAGGGCTTGCAGGTGCCTCTCTGCCCTTTCCTTCAGTGCGGGATAGGCCTGAAATCCCGGGCCACCGCCCGTGACCCCGGCCTCTGAGGGCATGGCGACGGCATCAGGAGGGCACACCACCGGGCCCATGAGGCAGCTCCACTCATCATCTCGACGCTGGTAGAGCCCGGCGTAGACCTCGTTCATGCGGGCGTCCAGGCAGGCCAGCACGCGATCCGCGCCCCGGGCCGCCCAGATCTCCTCGGCCAGGGCCTCCAGGGTCGATACGCCCAACACCGGAACGCCTGCCCCCAGGGCGAGCCCCTGGGCCACGCCGCAGGCGATGCGCAGGCCGGTGAAGGAGCCCGGGCCCATGCCGTAGGCCAGGCCGTCCAGCTGGCGCAAGCTCAGGCCAGCTTCAGAAAGCAGGTCCATGACCATGGGCACCAGCAGGTCCGAATGGCGTTGCCCTGCCCTTTCTTCGCGCACGGCCACCTCGCCATCCAGCCAAAGGGCGGCGGTGCACCATTCGGTGGCGGTGTCGAAAGCGATGAGGCGCATGGGGATGAAGGGTGAAGGGTAGAACGGCGGAATTTTAACGGAGGGGCTACGGGGTTTGCCTATTGGTCCGGGATGACGATCTCCATCAGAACACGCTTCCAGGGATCCCGGGAGATCTGCAGGTGGAGGATGCGTCCCTCCACCCCCACGCCACGATCCATGATCCGTGCCAGGTCCGCGTTGTCCAGCCGAGGGGCATAGCCGATCTGCACCCCGTGCCAGAACACGCGCACGGCGCGGGGGTCATGGGGGTTGTCGGGTTCCCGGCTGAGCACCAGGACATCCCCCTGCCGCATCAAGGGGAACAAGGCCGCGCCGGCGTAATGCTGGAACCCGGCCACGGGGGAGGTCTGGAGAATTTGGGCCACCTTGTCGAAGGCGATGGCTCGGTCGATGGGCATGAAGATCAGGGCTATCGAACAGGCCATGGCAAGGCAGCCGCTCGAGACGCTGGCCTCACCCTGCCCGCCCGGGTGGACTGGCAACAATGTCGGGGCCCCCTTCATTCCGCCTTGGCTGAAAAGAAACCCATGGCGTCTTCCCTCTTGCGGCTGCGGCGCATGGGCGGCAGGGCCTGCCAGATGCGGCGGCCGTAGGGCTTTTCCACCAGGCGGGGGTCGCAGATCATGAGCACGCCCCGGTCCGACTCCCGGCGGATGAGGCGCCCCGCTCCCTGCTTCAGGCTGATGACTGCGTGGGGCAGCTGGTAGTCGAAGAAGGGGTTCTTTCCCGCCCGCTTCAGGGCGTCCACCCGGGCGGCCAGGACGGGGTCGTCCGGGGGCTGGAACGGCAGCCTGTCGATGACCACCAGGGACAGGGCCTCGCCGGCCACGTCCACGCCCTCCCAGAAGCTCTGGCTGCCCAGCAACACGGCATTGCCCAGGCGGCGGAACTCGTCCAGCAATTCGCTGCGGCTTTTCTCCCCCTGCAGGAGCAGGGGGTACGACTCGCCCGCCCCGGTCATGCGGGCCTGGACAAGGCGGTGGGCCTCGTTCATGGCCCGCAGGCTGGTGAACAGCAGGAAGGCCCGGCCGCCGCTGGCCTGCAGCACAGGCCAGGTAGCCTCCACCACGGCCTCGGTGTAGCCCGGGGAATTGGGGTCCGGCATGCCCTCCGGCACATACAGCAGCGCCTGGCTGGGGTAATCGAAGGGGCTGTCCCAGACGCCCGTCTGGGCTTCCGCCAGGCCGACCTCCGAGAGGTAGTGGGAGAAGTCCCCGCGCACCGACAGGGTGGCGGACGTGAAGATCCAGGCCCGGGGGTCGTCCTCGATCTGGCGGGCGAAAAGCTCGCCCGCGTTGAGGGGCGTGGCATGAAACAGCACGGCATGGGCGGTGGCCTCCAGCCAGCGCACCATGCCCGCCTCCGACAAGGGGGCCGAGTCAACCCCGGGGTGGCCCGGCGGTTGACTTGCAAGCCACCGCGCCAGCCTGTCGGAGGCTTCCCTGCAACGCTCGTGCAGGCGCGCCAGGGCCTCGGCCCGCTCCGCCTGGCTTTCCACCAGGGTGTCCAGCCTGGCCAGGCGCTGGACCATGACATCCACGGCGTCCTGGAACGCGGTCCGCTCCAGGGCCTTGGCCGCCGGCAGCCTGGCCAGGTTGGGGCCCAGGCCCAGCCTCACCTGGCGGGCGGCTGTTTCCAGGTCGCCGGCGGCCACGGGCAGGTCCGGGAAATCCGGAGCGGAGATGGCGGACTCGGCCCGCACGTCCCGGCACAGGTCCACCAGCATCCCGGTGGTCACGGTCTCGCCGAAAAACAGGCTGGCGGTCTGGGGCAACTGGTGGGCCTCATCGAAGATGACGGCATTGCTGGCAGGCAGCAGTTCCCCGGCCCCTTCGTCCTTGAGCCATACGTCGGCGAAGAACAGGTGGTGATTGACCACCACCAGGTCCGCCTCCAGGGCCTTCTTGCGGGCCTTGAGCACGAAGCATTCCTTGTGCCGGGGACATTCGCCCCCCAGGCAGTTGTCCCGGGTGGAAGTGGCCCAGCCCCAGGCCGGCGAGTCCTCGGGCACGTCGGTGCAGGCCATGCGGTCGCCGCTATCGGTGACCGATGCGAAGCGGGCGATGTGCTGCAGATGCTGGACCTCCTCGCGACTCTTCAGGCGCGCATCCAGCAGGCCCCGCTCCAGGTGATAGTGACAGACGTAGTTGGCCCTCCCCTTAAGCAGGGCCACGGTGATGGGCCGCCGCAGGGCTTCCCGCACGGCGGGTATGTCCCGCTGGAAGAGCTGGTCCTGGAGCGTTTTCGTGCCCGTGGACAGGATCACCTTGCCGCCGAACAGCATGATGGGCACCAGATAGGCCAGGGTCTTGCCCGTGCCCGTGCCGGCTTCCACCACCAGACGCGCCCGATCCTCCAGGGCGGCCATGA
The DNA here is from genome assembly GCA_024235835.1 of Thiobacillus sp. Taxonomy (NCBI): domain Bacteria; kingdom Pseudomonadati; phylum Pseudomonadota; class Betaproteobacteria; order Nitrosomonadales; family Thiobacillaceae; genus Thiobacillus; species Thiobacillus sp. The sequence continues at coordinate 611,702 of JACKLQ010000001.1, forward strand.
TTGCGCCGCTCAACTCAAGTTGCTGGGCTCTGTGCCGATAACAGGTGATGGTCTGGGCCAGGGGGCCCTGGCTGGAAAAAAATTCGTCCAACTTCATGGCAGGAGTTTAGCGGCCTTAACAGAACAATATGGAGAGGAGCATGAATACCTTGATCCGATGGCTGATTCTCTGCCTTTTCGCCTGCTTCAGCGCAGGAGCACGGGGGGAACTGGTGGAGTTGACCCTGCCCAATCGCGTGGTGGTGAAGGCGGAATACCGGGAGGGAAATTCTTCCAAGCCAGCGGTGCTGCTGGTCCATGGCTTTCTCCAGACCCACAACTTCCATACCATCAACAGGTTGGTGGAATCCCTGGCCGAGGAAGGCTATTCCGTGCTGGCTCCCACCCTTTCCCTGGGCGTGCCCCACCGGATCCGCAGCCTGGCCTGCGAGTCGATCCACACCCACACCGTGACCAGCGGCACCGAGGAGATCAGCGCCTGGATCAGGTGGCTCAAGGCAAAGAATCCCCGCCCCATCATCCTGGCGGGACACAGCCTGGGCAACGTCTACAACCTGGCATACCTATCCAACTTCCCGGACCGGTCGGTGAGCAAGTTCGTGGGAATCAGCATCGTCGAAGGGCGCCTGAAGGACGGCGAGTCCTCCAGGGCCGGCATGGTGCGCAAGCTGCGCAAGTCCGTGCACAAAGGCAACAGGAAGGTCGTGGAAGGCCAGTTCTCCTTTTGCCAGAAGTACGTCTCCACGCCCGAAGGCCTGCTCAGTTACATGGAATGGGGGCCGGACAAGATCCTGAATGCCGTCGACAAGACCGGCATACCCGTCACCATGATCATGGGCAGCCGGGATGACCGGCTGGGGGCAGGCTGGCTGGACCGGCTCAAGCGCACCAGGGCCAAGGTCATCGTCATCGAGGGCGCCAACCACTTCATGGACGGCCAGTACGAGTTCGACCTGCTGGACCGTTTCCTGGATGAACTGAGGGCCCTCTGAGCCTGCAATGGCCCCGATCTCATTGAAGCCCCTCAGCATCAGCAGGCTGGCCCTGCTGTATCTGGCACTCTCGGCAGTGCTGCTGCTGGCCATTGCGACCTATTTCTGGCGCGAGATCGAGGAGACCACCCATCAGCTCCACCTGCACGAGACCCAGGCGGCCAAATCCGAGCTTGCGGAGGCCATCGGCGATGTGCGCAAGCGCATGACCGAGATTTCCAGCGCCCTGGCCAATTGGGACGAGACCAAGCAGCAACTGGTTTTCCCCGAGTACTACACGCTGTGGCGGGACAACCGGGTACGGGATGTGGGCATCGTTCCCCCCACCGTGGACAGCGTCGCCCTCTACGACAAGGCGGGCAACATCCTGATGAACTCCGACAGCCCGGACCCCATGCCGCTGAAGCTGCCGGGCTCCCCGCCCCTCACGCTGTTTCGCCGTGATGCGGGGCATGACCACCTGTATCAATACACCCCGGTCTTCGCCGACCCGGCCAAGGGTGTCCTGTTGGGTTACCTGGGACTGAAATTCGACCTCGTGGTGGAACTGACCCATGCCCGGGCCTACCGTTATGCGGACATGGCGACGCTGAGGGTGAGCATGGACCCCAACAGCGCGGTGGATGCGTCCTCCGCGCTGGAATATCTGCAGGTCCAGGCCCAGCCCAACCCCGAGCTGCTGGAATTCCAGCGCCTGCTCGAAAACAGCCTGACCCGCCTGGCCCTGGCATTGCTGCTCACCCTGGCGCTGGCGGCGTTGCTGGTCAACCGACTGGTCGTCCGTCCCCTGCGCCGACTGTCGGAGGAGATAGACACCATGCGGGATGCCGGCGTCGACATAACGGCGCAGCGACTGGAAAGCCTGCCCGTGCTGGAACTGGAGAATGTTCGCCGCTCCTTCAACGACTACCAGGCCAGGCTGGCGGACCTGCACCAGGACCTGGAGCAGACCAGCCAGGATTTCTTCGACCAGGCACGCCATGACGCCCTCACCGGCGCCTTCAACCGTCGCGCCTTCGACGAGGACTGGCGCGAAGGCATTCTGGACCGGCGCCTGGACAACATGGCCCTGATCCTCTTCGACTGCGACCATTTCAAGGCCATCAACGACACCTACGGGCACAACGTGGGCGACGCCGTGATCCAGGCCATCGCCGCATGCCTGCAACAGGCCTTGCGGGCCGATGACCGCCTTTATCGCCTGGGCGGCGACGAGTTCGCCACCCTCATCACCGATACGGACGCGCGCCATGCCCAGAGCGTGGCCGAGCGTTGCCTGGAGCACATATTTGCCCACGACTTCCGCCAGCATGGACTGTCCGAGCCCGTCACCATCAGCATCGGCGTGGCCGTGTCCGATGACGGCCTTGGCAAAGGTCAACGCATCACCCTCACGGAACTGCAAAAGCGCGCTGACCTGGCCATGTACGCCGCCAAGCGCCCCGGTGGCCAGAAGATCGTGTTCTACACGCCGGACATCGGCAGCGTGGAGTCCCTGGTGGCCAACCGCTCCATCAACGCCGTGTTCCGGGCCATCCAGGATCCGGACCTCATCGAGATCGCCTACCAGGCGGTGGTTCGCCTGCCGGGCATCGAGCAGGAATACTCGGAGGCCCTGACCCGCATCCGCTTCGAGGGCCAGCTGATCTTTCCGGGGGACATCTTCCCCATCATCCAGGACCGCAACCTGGACGCGGAATTCGACATGGCCATCATCCGGGCCATCAACCGCGACATGGACACCGAAACCCTGCCGCCAGGCAAGGGGGTTTCCATCAACATCTCCGCCCAGGGCATCGTCAACGCCAAGGTCGTGGATGCCATGGTGGCCCTGCTGGAGGCGGAACAACGCCGCAAGATCGTGGTGGAAATCACGGAGACAGCCCTGATCACGCAGATGGAAACCGCCACGGCGAACATCCAGAGGCTCAGGTCTGTCGGCGCCCTCGTGGCCCTGGACGACTTCGGCAGCGGCTATTCTTCCCTGCGCTACCTGGCTTCCATGCCCGTGGACCTGGTGAAATTCGATATCTCCATGGTGCGCATGCTGGAGTCCGGCAACGCGCGGCAACAGCTCATGATCGAGGAGATTGCCCGCATGGTCATCGCCGCGGGCTACGACCTGGTGGCCGAGGGCATCGAAAGCCAGACATTGCTGGACAAGGTGGTGCGCCTGGGCTTTTCTCACGGCCAGGGCTATCTGTTCGGGAAGCCCGGGGAATACGGTAGCGGCGGCGGCCGCGCCCTGCCCGGCTCGGGTCCGGATCTCCAGGTCCGGGCAGCCCTGCTGGAGTCCTTTACTAGCCCAGGAAGTTGAACAGGGTCAGCCCCGCCGTACGGGCATAGGCGCGCTCGGCGGCCTCCAGGGAAGTCTGTCGCAACTGCAGCTCGACGATGGCCGAGGCCTGGTCCACCTGCTGGATGTCCCCCAAGGCGTTCTTTTCCAGCAGCAGGAGCGCATTGGTGGTGGTGCGGACGTCTTCCACCTCGCCATAGGCCGCCGCCACCCGATGACTGATGTTGTCCAGGTTGGTGAGGGCGCTGTTGAGCAGGGACGTCCAACCAGCGATGTCGGCCACGGTGAGGGCGGCGCCCGGTATGGTGGCGACGGCGTCGTCCAGTTGCTGCAGCAGGTCGTTGGCGGTCCCGGTCTGGAAAACCGAATCCACGTTGTCGTTGACGCGGACGTAGCGTCCCGTGTCCACCTCGAGCCAGCGGGAACCACCAGGACCTGTCTGGCCATCCGGCGCCGCCGCATTGGGCAGCAACGGGCTGCCGTTGTAGGTGGTGGCCACGGCGGTGCCGTCCAGGGGGTGGGCGTAGGGCACCGTGGTGGTGGCCTCGCCGGCGAATATGTAGTTGCCCTGGGGGTCCTGGGTGTTCGCCAGGCTGAGCAGGTGCCGGGTCACGCTGCGCAACTGCTGGGAGATCGTGTCCCGCAATCCGCTGTCGTGGGAAGGACTGACGCCGGAGATCAGGTCATGGGCGTCCTCCAGGGTCTTGCGCATCTCCGCCAGCACGGTGCTTTCATAACTCAGGCCGATGGTGGCCCGGTCCTGGTTGGAGGCGAACTGGGATCGCACCGCCACCCTGTTGGACAACTGCAGGATCTTTTCCGTCGCCAGGGGATCGTCCTTGGGGGCGAGGAACGCCTTGCCCGTCGCGATCTGCTGGTTGAGCCGGGAGATGGCCTGCTGGTTCTCGCGGATGCCAGGCAGGCTCGAGTTGAAGTAGGAAAAACTGTCAATACGCATGGTGCTCTCCTTTACCGGACGATGCCGAGCACTTCATCGAACAGGCTCGAGGCGATCTGCATGGCCCGGGCAGCGGCCTGATAAGCCTGCTGGTAGCGGATCAGGTTCACCGCTTCCTCGTCCAGGTTCACGCCGGATATCTCCTGCTGGGACGCCGTGGCCTGCTCCACCAAGGCCGAAAAGGCCGATTGGGACAGGTCCGCCTCTGCCGTCAGGCTTGCCGTGCGGCTGACGGACTCGTCGTAGGCTTCGGAAAAGCTGCGGGTGCCGTTGTTGAGGACCTGGCTGGTCCTCAGGTCGGCCATGGCCAGCATGTTGCTGTTGTCCCCCGGTCCGATGGCCGCCGCGCCGGCTGCCGCCACCTGGCTGGTACTGGTCAGCTCCATGCTCATCTGGCCGGCATAGTCGCCGATCAGCCAGCTCTCCCCCGCAGCGGGCGCCGGCACGCCGGCGGCCACGGTGAATCCCAGTCCGGCGGCATTGACGGCCGCGAGGTTGGCGTAGTTCGTGGTCACGCCCGTGGATAGCACGGTCACGTCATAGTCCGGGCCGTTGAAGTCGATCCGGTATCCAACCCGGTCCAGCAGCAGGTCGTTGGTGATGGTCATGTTGAGCTCACCCACCGTGGCCCCCTGGGCCACCACCGGGTTGGTGAAGAAGTCCACGCCAGCGTTCAAGTTGTAGTCCAGGCCGCCGCGATGCAGCGTGTTCACGCTGCTGGCCACGGCCATGGAGATGACGTTGAGATCGTCCAGGGCGGGCAGGAGGATGTCCTCCCGCTGGGCCAGCACGCCGCCCAGCTGGCCACCGGAGATCAGGCTGGAATCCAGGGTGATGGTGCTGGCCCCCAGGGTCAGGGCCGGCACCTTCAGGGTGCTGTCGCTTGGGTCGGTCACGGCGGACAGGCCGTAGGCCAGGGTTCCCACCACCAGGGGCTGGCCGCTGCCGATGAAGAGGTTGAGGCTGCCGTCCGACTGTTCGATGGTGGATACGTTGACCAGCTTGTTCAGGTCCGAGACGAGTTGTTGCCGCTGGTCGCGCAGGTCGTTGGCCGTTCGCCCGTTCACGCCTTCGTCCCGGGCAATGGTGTTGTTGAGGCCGGCGATCTGGGCTGAGAGGGCATTCACCTGCCGGGCGATGGCCTCGATGTCCGAGTTGGTGGCGGCACGCATGGACTTCAGCTTGTTGTCCAGGGTGTTGACGCGCCCCGCCAGGTTGTTGCCGGCGGAGAGCAGGTTCTGCCGCGCGGCGTTGGACGTGGGGTCGTTGGCCACCTCGTTGATGGCCGCGAAGTAATTGTCCAGGGCCGTGGAAAGACCGCTGCCCGCATCCCCCAGCATCTTGTCGATCTGGCTGGCCTGGGCGCCATAGGTCTCATGGCGGCTGAGCTGGGCCTGGTTCTGCAGCACCTCGTTGTCCAGGAAGCGGCTGTAGAGCTGGCGAACCGAAGTGGTGCTGGTACCCGTGCCGATATACCCGGTGGGCGAGTACTGGGCCTTGGTGGCGGCGAATACCGCCTCCTGGCGCCGGTAGCCGGCGGTGTTGACGTTGGCGATGTTGTGTTCCGTGGTGCGTATGCCCACCTGGGCCGCATTCAGGCCCGTCAACGCAACGCCTAGTATCCCTGATGGCATGGCAACCTCCTGTTACCTTCGAAGTGACGTTCTGTCACAGCTCAAACTCCGCTCATCGCCACCCTGGCGATGACAGACTGCAATTTGCTTCCATAGGCCGGGTCGGTGGCATAGCCTCCGGCCACCAAACCCCTGGCGAAGGCAGACGCGTCTGCGCCGGCCTCCAGGGCATCGCCGTAACGGGTCTTGAGCAGGTTCGCGTAATCCCCGAAGGCGCTGTCGTAATCCGCGTAGGCGCGGAACCGCTGGGTCATCTTCATGGGCAGGCCCTGCCGGTATTCCGTGGTCAGGGTTTCCGCCACGGCACCATCCCAGCTACGGCCTGCCTTGATACCGAACAGGTTGTGGCTGGACTTGCCTGCACCATCCTTGATCTCGTGGCGGCCCCAACCGGACTCCAGGGCCGCATGGGCCAGGATGAAGTCCGCCGGCACGCCCGTGGCGGCAGCCGCGGCTTCGGCGTGGGGTCGCATGCGGGCGATGAAACCAGCCTTAATATCCGGGTTGGCAGTTGGCGGTTGCATCCCCGGAGAGGCCTTCGGCGAGGGCGCCGATGTCACCAACCCTGATTCGCCCACAGCCGGCGCATCGCTTGCGCCCAATGGCTGACCAACTCCTGGCTGGCCCACTCCCGGCTGGCCCACTCCCGTCGCCGACAACCCACCACCGGCCATCGACTGCCCACCGACCGCTGCCGAGTGCTTTTCGAGGGCCTTCACCATCATGTCCGCGAAGCCCAGTCCCCTGCCCTTGGCCATCTGGGTGGCCCACTGCTGGTCCAGGAGATCCTGGTAGAGCTTCATGCCTTCGCCCCCGCTCATGGGATCGTCCTCATCGCTGAACCGGGTCTGGCGCATGGCCTTCAGCATCTGGGACACGAGCAGGGACTCGAACTGCCTGGCAGCCCCCACCAGGGCCTCGCGGTCGCCATTGGCGGCCTTCAGGCGCAGGGCCTGGGCATCGGCCACGTCCACCGCCAGGCGATCGGGGACAAAACCGGCGGACATCATTTTGAGGCGCCCTTCCCCATGGGCAGGGGCAAGGGGCAAGGACGGCGCCGCGCGCCTGCAAGGGCCAAGGAACGGCGAAAACCAACGGCTTTCCTTGTCCCTTGCCCCTTGCCCCTTGTCCCTATCAACTGGCTCATATGATCTCCAGCTCGGCCTTCAGGGCGCCGGCGGCCTTCATGGCCTGGAGGATGGCCAGCAGGTCCTGGGGCGTGGCGCCCACGGCGTTGAGGGCCTTCACCACCTCGTTGAGGGAGGCGGAGGCAGGCAGCACCATGAGCTCGCCCTTGTCGGTCTTGACCTGGATGTCGGCCTTTTCCGTCACCACCGTCTGGCCGCCTGCCAGGGGATTGGGCTGGGATACCTGGGGCTCGGCAGTGACCGTCACCGACAGGTTGCCATGGGCGATGGCGCACTTCTCCACGCTCACCAGCTGGTTCATGACGATGGAGCCGGTACGGGCATTGATGATGACCCTGGGGGTGGGCGTGCCCGGGTTCAGGTTCAGGTTTTCCAGCTGGGACAGGAATGCCACCCGCTGGCCCGGGTCGGCGGGCGCCTTCACCTGGATGACCCTGCCGTCCAGGGGGGTTGCGCTGCCCCGCCCGAACTGGCGCTGGATGGCCTCGCTCACCCGGTTGGCGGTGGTGAAGTCCATCTCCCTCAGTTCCAGGTGGATGAAATCGCCCTGCCCCACCCGGCTGGGCACGGCCCGTTCCACGGTGGCGCCGGCCGGAATGCGCCCGGCTGAAAGATGATTCACCGTGGTGGATGAGCCGCCGGCAGAGGCGCCCGCGCCCCCTACCAGCAGGCTGCCCTGGGCCATGGCGTAGATCTGCCCGTCCGCGCCCTTCAGGGAGGTCATGAGCAGTGTGCCTCCCCTCAGGCTCTTGGCACCGCCCAGGGAGGAAACGGTGACATCGATGGTCTGGCCGGGCTTGACGAAGGGGGGCAGCTGGGTGGTCACCATCACGGAGGCCGCATTCTTGGTGGCCAGGTTCTGTCCGGTGGTCATGCCCAGGTTGCCCATGAGGTTGGCCAGGCCCTGGTTGGTCAGCGGGGAGGTGTCGCCAGTGCCGTCCAGGCCCACGACGATGCCATAGCCCACCAGCTGGTTGGCGCGCACGCCGTCGATGTTGGCGATGTCCTTGATGCGCTCTGCCAGTGCCGGCGTACCCGCAAGCAAGGATGCCGCGGCGATCAGGAGGACGAAGATGTCTTTCATGTCAGCCTCCTCAGAACGGCAGGATGGTCAGGAAGAAGCGTGCGAGCATCCCCGCCATCTGGCTCTTGTCGAATTTCTGGGAATTGGTGGACTCCAGCTGCACGTCCGCCATCTGGGTGGAGTTGACGGTGTTGCCGGCCGTGATCTGGTTGGGGTTCACCACGCCGGCCAGGCGGATGTACTCCGTGTCCTGGTTCACGCGCACCTGCTTTTCCCCCGCCACCAGCAGGTTGCCGTTGGCCAGCACCTCCACCACGGTGACGGTGATGGAGCCCTTCACTTCGTTGGTGTTGGTCTCGTTGTCCTTCAGCTCGATCTTGTTGGACGCCGAGGGGTCCCAGCTAGTGGCCCCCAGCAGGCTCGAGGAACGTCCCAGCACCGTGGGTGAGGGGATGTCGATGCTGCCGTTGGCCTTGCGTTCGTCAGTCGTTTCGGACTTGCGCTTGGCTTCCGTCTTTTCTACCAGGTTCACGGTGAGGATGTCGCCCACCCGCTTGGCCCTGCGGTCCTCGAACAGGCCCATGCCCGGCCTGGCCTGGCTGGCGGCAGCCTGGAAGATGGCGCCGTTGCTGTCCGCCCGCGGGGCGGCCGGCTGGGGACGGGCCGTGAGGGGGGTTCTGATCTGAGTTTCGGGCGTGGCGGCACAGCCGGCAAGCAGGATGGTGGCGGCAAGCAGGGCGATGGCTCTCATGACGTGCTCCTCACCCCACGCCCTCAGATTTGGGTCAGACGCTGCAGCATCTGGTCCGAAGTGGTGATGGCGCGGGAATTAAGTTCATAGGCCCGCTGGGTGACGATCATGTTCACCAGTTCCTCCGCCACGTTCACATTGGATGTCTCGACGAAGCTCTGGTTGAGCACGCCGATGCCGTTGTTGCCCGGGTTGTCCACCTGGGGCGGGCCGGAGGCGGCCGTCTCCTGGTAGAGATTCTCGCCAACGCTGTGCAGGCCAGTGGGGTTGATGAAGGTGGCCAGCTGGATCTGGCCCAGCTGGGTGATGGTGTTGGGGTTGCCGGGCTGGGTGGCCGACACGACGCCGTCCCGGGCGATGGTGACCAGCAGGGCGTCCTGGGGTATCTGCATCTGGGGCTGGAGGATGTATCCGCTGGCGGTGACCAGGGTGCCCTGGTCGTTCACCTGGAAGGAGCCGTCCCGGGTGTAGGCGACGGACCCGTCGGGCATCTGGATCTGGAAGAAGCCCCGGCCGTTGATGGCCACGTCCAGGGCGTTGCCCGTCTGCTGCAGGCTGCCCTGGGTGTGGATGCGCTCGGTGGCCACGGGGCGTACGCCGACACCGAGCTGGAACCCGGAGGGCAGCAGGGTCTGCTGGCTGGAATTGGCACCCGCCCCGCGGATTGTCTGGTACAGCAGGTCCTCGAAGATGGCCCGCCCGCGCTTGAAGCCCGTGGTGGAGACGTTGGCCAGGTTGTTGGAGATCACGTCCAGCTGGGTCTGCTGGGCCTCCAGTCCGGTGCGGGCGATGTGCAGGGAACGCAGCATTGGGTATTCCTATCAGCCGTTCATGGAGAGCACCTTGTCGGCGCTGCGGTGGTTTTCATCGGCGGCGCGCAGGACGCGCATGTTCATCTCGAACTGCCGCGCCAGGCTGACCATGGAAACCAGGGCCTCGGCGGGGTTCACGTTGGAGGTCTCCAGGGCGCCGGAGACGACCTGGACGTTGGCGTCGGCCAGGGCGGGCTGGCCGTCCTTGGTGCGGAACAGACCGTCCTCGCCCCGCACCAGGTCGGCCTCGGGTGGATTCACCAGCTTCATGCGCCCGGCGATCGTCACCGCATTCCGGTTCTGGCTCACGGGCACGGTGGAAATGGTGCCGTCCTTGCCGATGAGTACGTCCTGCTCGGGCGGCACGGCGATGGGCGCGCCCTCACCCAGCAGGTTGTAGCCGTTGGTGGTCTGCAGCAGGCCGTTGACGCTTACCTGCAGATGACCCATGCGGGTGTAGGCCTCCTGGCCCTTGGCGTCCTGGACGGCGATCCAGCCCTCGCCCCTTACCGCGACGTCCAGGGACCGGCCAGTCTCCTGGATGGCGCCGCTGGTAAAGTCGCTGCGGGGGGTGGTTTCCAGCACGAAGGCCCGGGTCTTCGCCCCCTCCCCCACCACCGGCAGGGCGCGGAACACGTTCAGTTCCTGCTTGAAACCGTGGGTGGAGACGTTGGCCAGGTTGTTGGATACAGCCGCCTGCTGGCGGGTAACCTCCCGCGCCCCGGTCATGGCGATGTAGATCACGCGATCCATGCTGTGCTCCGCTTAGCGCTAGCCATTCACCGCTTACCTGAGGTTGACCAGGGTCTGCAGGATCTGGTCCTGGGCCCGCACGGTCTGGGCGTTGGCCTGGTACATGCGCTGGGCCACGATGAGGTTCACCAGTTCGGCGGTGAGGTCCACGTTGGATTCCTCCACCGCGCCGGACTGGATGCCCCCCAGCACGCCGCTGCCAGGTGCGCCGATGACGGCCTGGCCCGCCTCGGCGGAATCCACCCACAGGTTGTCGCCGATGGGCTGCAGGCCCTGGGTGTTGGCGAAATAGGCCATGGCCACCTGGCCCAGGGTCTTGGACTGGCTGTTGGTGTAGCGGCCCTCGATGGTGCCGTCATCGGCCACGGATAGACCTGCCAGGCGCCCTGAGGAAAAGCCGTCCTGCGAAACGGAGTTGACGCCGAACTGGCTGCCAAACTGGGTGGTGCCCGTCAGGTCCAGGTCGAAGGCCAGCGGGTCGTTGGCGCCCGTGCTCACGGCCACTTCCATGCCCGCGATGGGCATGGCGGTCTGCAGGGCGCCCGTGGCGTCGAAGGTCAGCGTCAAGGGGTCGCCCGCCGCGAGGACAACCGAAGCGGCGCCGTCGAAGTCGACGTTGGCGATACCGGTGCCGTCTATGTCCCCATACATCTCCCAGACGTTCGCCACCGCCGTCTTGACGAAATACAGCGTAAGGGCGTGGGAATTGCCCAGGGAGTCATACACCGTCACCGAGGTGGCGGCGTTGTAGGTGGCGGCATTCGCCGTGGAAAAGGCTCCCGCGGGCTGGGCCTCGGTGGAATCGACGTTGGCCACCAGAAAGACATTCTGGGTAGCGCTGGGCGCGATGTCGGCAAAGGTGATCTGCAAGGGCCCGGGACTGGCGGTGACGATGTTGCCGTTGGCGTCCACGCCGTAGCCCATTAGCTGCTGGCCCTGGTTGTTGATGATGTAGCTGAGGCCGTTGGCGTCCGGCTTGTCCAGGTGGAACTGGCCGTTGCGGGTGTAGGCGGTGGCCCCGCCCTGGTTCATCAGGAAGAAGCCCTCGCCGCTGATGGCCAGGTCCAGGGGGTTGTTGGTGGTGCTGATGTTGCCCTGGTTGAACTGCTGGGCCACGTCGGCCACCTTGGAGCCGATGCCCACCTGAAGGCCGCCTGCCCCGTAGAGGGAGGTGGCATAGACATCGGCGAACTGGGTTGCCGAGGACTTGAAGCCTACCGTGGACGCGTTGGCGATGTTGTTGCCGATGACATCCAGGTTCTTGGCCGCCCCGTTGAGCCCGCTCAAGCCTTGTTGAAATCCCATCTCTCTCTCCTCTGTTTAACGAAAGGCCGCCCCGAGCTTGTTCATCACCCCCTCGGGGGGGCTGGGGGTATTAGAAAATCTGCCTGATCTGACCCATGTCCATGTTGCCAAGGCCTGACACCTCCACCTCCATGGTGCCGTCCTTCAGGGCCACGCTCATGACCTGGCCCAGTGCATAACTGGTGGCGGCCACGTCCTTGCCGCCCGCCGTGGCAGCCACCTGGAAGCTGTAGTCACCATTTGCCAGCGGGTTGCCTCCGGTGTCCTTGCCATCCCAGACGAAGCGAACCAGGCCCTCGTCCTGCTTGCCCAGGTCCAGGGTTTTCACAAGGTTGCCGTTGGCATCGAAGATGTCCACCTTGACGCTGTCCGCCTTGCCGTCCAGGGATACGCCGCCCACCGCAGCGCCGTTGGCCATGGGCAGGTAGTCGCCTTCAGCCAGCACCTGGTGGCCCACCAGGCTGGCCCCCTGGATGACCTGGGATGCGCGGAACTGGGCGTTGAGGGCATCCAGGCTGTCGTTCAGCTTGTTCACGCCTTCCACCGTGGACATCTGGGCCAGCTGCGTGGTGAGCTCGGCGTTCTCCATGGGGTTCATGGGATCCTGGTTCTTGAGCTGGGTCACCAGGAGCTTGAGGAACCGGTCGCTCATCTCCTGCACGCTGGATGTGGAGCCCCCGACGGCATTGCCGTTGATGGCGGCAGCCGCTTCGGCTGAATAGTTGGCTTGGGTCGCAGCAACGGTCATGTCTTATTCCTCGGCCACATCAGGGTTGGGCTACGGCCAGGGTCCGCTGCATCAGGGACTTGGCCGTGCTCATCACTTCGGTATTGGTCTGGTAGGAACGGGAGGCGGAGAGCATGTTCACCATCTCCTCCACCGGGTCCACGTTGGGGTAGGCCACATAACCCTTGGCATCCGCCAGGGGATGCTTGGGGTCGTACACCAGTCGCGGCGGCGCGGGGTCCTCGATCACTTCCTTCATGCGCACGCCCTGGGCCCAGGGGGCGCTGCCACTCATGGGCACGGCCTGGAACAACACCTGCTTGGCCTTGTAGCCTTCCCCCGTGGAGGCATGGGCGGAATCCGCGTTGGCCAGATTGGAAGCCACCGCGTTGAGCCGCATGGACTGGGCCGTGAGGGCCGAGGCGGCGATGTGGAAGACGTTGGTCATGCTCATTCAGCGGGCTCCCTCAGGACTATCTTTCCGACCCCACGGCCAGCTTCATGGTGCTGAAGGCGGCTGCGGCACGATCCAGCAGGAACTGGTAATGCAGGGCGTTGTCGGCGAAATGGGCCCGTTCCACGTCCAGGTCCACGGTGTTGCCATCCAGGCTGGGCTGCACCGCGGAACGGTACTTCATGCCGGCAGCCGCGCTGCTGCCAGCCCCGGCGCCGTCGAGATGGCCCGCATGGCTGCGCTGCATGGCCAGTGGACCGCCCAGGCCGCCGGCGGCACCCATGGCACTGCGCAGGGCGGAGGCGAAATCAAGGTCCCGGGCCTTGTAGTTGGGTGTATCGGCATTGGCCAGGTTGGACGCAAGCATCTCCTGCCGCCGCGCCCTGAGGTTCAGGGCGGACTGCACGAAGGCGATTTCCTTGTCGATCTTGTTCAGCATCCGGGCTCCGGGCCAAGAATTGGCAGCGTAGTACTAAGCCTGGGTGAGCAATTGGCGTGCCAGCGCAAGAATACGCGCTATCACATTGATTTATATTGGATGCGAATGCCCTTACAGGAAAACCGGCATGCGTGCCCGGCAAGTCGTGCCCGGTGCGGCAAAAGTTGCCGGGTAGTGGCGAGTGGCGAGTGGCGAGTGGCGAGTGGCGAACGGGGATGGGGGATGGGGGATGGGGGATGGGGAAAAGCGTATTCGCCCAGCAGCCTCCCCCTACTTCCTACTTCCTACTTCCTACTTACCAAACACCTACCCCATCTCCACCCGGTTGCGGCCGGATTGCTTGGCGCGGTACATGGCCGCATCGGCCCGGGCGACGATGGCGGTGCTGCCCTCCTCCCCCTGGCGCTCCGCGACGCCGGCGCTGAAGGTGATGAGCACCCGTTCGTTGTCATGCAGGAAGAATTGCTTGGTCAGGGCCCGTTGCACGCGCTTGAGCACTTCCGCTGCCTCTTCCAAGCCCGTATTGGGAAGTAGGATGAGAAACTCCTCGCCGCCGTAACGGGCCAGGGTATCCGTGGGCCGCAACAGGGCCTTCACCACCTGGGCCAGATGGCGCAGGGCCTCGTCGCCGGCCTGGTGGCCCAGGGTGTCGTTGAGCTTCTTGAAGTGGTCGATGTCCAGCAGGCCGACGGAGAGGCGGGCATCCATCCGCTCGGACCGGGCCAGTTCCCGCGCCAGAGCCTCTTCCATGCCGCGACGGTTCAGGGCGCCAGTGAGCTGGTCTTCCCGCAGGAGGTTGGAGACCTGGGCGAGTTCCAGTTCGAGTTCGTGGACCCGGGCCTGGGCGTCTTCCGCCTGCCCCCGGGCGGCCACCAGTTCCGCGTGGCTCTTGCCCAGGGCATCCCTCAGGCTGGTCACATCGGCGGACAGGCCTTCCACCACATCCCCCAGCTCGGTGATGTCCGAGGCCTGGCTGATCCTTTCCGAATACTCTCCGATGCGGGCATGGTAGCCGTCGGTGCTGCGGCTCATTTCGCCGATGTGGTCGATGAAGGTGGTGATGAGGGTCTTCAGCTTGGCCTTGGCCTCGTCCAGGCTGCCCTTGATCACCCCCTGCTTGTAGGCCAGTTCCCGCAGGCTGCGTTCCGCCTCCAGCAATGCCTCGGCCTGGAGGTCACCCGCCATGACGTTCTGCATGGCGGCCAGTTGGCCCGAGAGCCAGGCCTCGTCTCCCACCAGTTCGCCGATGTTCAGAAACAGCAGGCCCACCAGGCGCTTCAGTCCTGCGGACAACTCGTGGTCATCCTCGGCCCGCATGAGGATCTCCCGCCACAGGGCAGACCAGGACTCGAACTGCTCGGGCGAGAGTGCGCTCAGTCCGGACAGGGATCGCGACAGGGCGCCGGCCCGCTGGGCCAGTTCGGGCCAGATGGGGTCACAGGTGTCCGCCAGTTGCCGCAGGTGGTCGGCCAGGGTGCTGACCAGGGCCGGGGCGTCCGAAGCGGGAGCCCCGGCCTCGACGGGCCCAGCTGCTGCGTCCGGCGGTTCGGGCACCGCGTCATCAAACAGGTTTTCCGCCGTGCCACTGCCTGCCCAGGAGTGGGTCAGGGCCGTGAGTTTTTCATGCAGCAGCGGACTGTTGTTGCCGAAGTTGATCAGTACCCGCTCCAGCATTTCCCGCTTGCGGGTCTGGGTCAGGCCCGCCTGACGGCTATCCCATTGCTTGACCAGCCCGCGCATCAGCGTCGCCCAGTTGGCCTCGGGCCTGGTTTCCGTCCCGTCGATGTCATCTACCGTGACTTCCGCCTCCGCGCCCGCCACTTCCCGGTAGGCACGCTGGAAATTTTCCGGCGTGGGCGGCTTGCGGCGGGAGGCCAGCAGGCGGATGGCTTCTCGGGCGATTTCGGCGGGTTGGGTAGGCCTGTCCATGGCAGTCTCGGTAAACTTTGTCGCAATTTAAGCGTCTTGTACCCATATGCGCCATAGCCACTCCTCGCCCCATGCCCCTTCCTGATACCCGCCCCCCCCTCTGGCTGTTCTCATTTTTGGCGTTGCTGGCCATGCCCCCCGCCCAGGCCGAAGGCAAGCCTGTCCAGGCCTGGCGCCAGGACGCAGGCGCCTGGCTGGCCCGGCAGGTGGAACAGGCCTTTCCCGACGCCCTGGCCCGGGTTGAGCTGGGCCCCCTGGACAGCCGGCTGCGACTTGGCCCCTGCGCGGAGGCCAGGTTCTTCCTGCCCGCGGGCGCACGCCTGTGGAGCGGAGGGTCGCTGGGCATGAAATGCATTGCCCCGGCCACGTGGTCCCTGTATCTCACCTATCAGGTTCAGCTCACCGGCCCCGCCCTCACGGCACGGCAACCCCTGCCAGCCCGTCACCTGCTGGGCCCGGAGGACGTTACGCTGGCCAATGTGCGCTACGAACAGGACCCCGGTGCCTACGTCAGGGAGGTCCCCCCGGGTTCCACCACCCAAAGGCCCATGAACGCCGCCCAGCCGATCCTCATCCACGACCTGATCCTGCCCAACGTCATCCAGGCCGGGTCCAAGGTAAGGGTGCGGGTCCAGGGTACGGGCTTCAGCGTCTCCCAGGAAGGCAAGGCCCTCAATGCCGCCCAGGCCGGCGGTTCCGTGCAGGTGAAAATGCCCACGGGCCGCATCGTGCGCGGCATGGCCACACCCTCGGGCGATGTGGAAATCCGCCCTTGAGCTTTTCCGCCCTGGCCCTTTGGGCCGGGCCACCCTGGCAGCCGCCTGGGGTACCTCTCTCGCCAAGATGTTCAAACCGGGTTAAAGGATTAGGCCCGGCTGCCGATATGTATTCAGGCTACTAGGGGGAACAGCCAATGAAAATCGACAACTCAATGAAAGCTGAGGCACCGCCCCGGGTGAAGGAAGCCAGGGGCGGTAAAGGTCGTGCCACCACCAGCCCGACCCGACAGCTAGGAGTTCATGATCAAGTGGAACTGACCGGTGAAGCAGGCAAGTTGAGAGACTTGGAAAACCGTCTGGCCGAGCTGGAAATCTCGGACCCGGAAAAAGTTGCGTCCATTCGCCAGGCCATCGCGGACGGCACCTTCAAGGTTGATGACGAAGCCGTGGCCGAAGGGCTCATCAACGAGACCATCGAGCATTTGCGAAGCATGAACAACCGATGATCGGCAACCTGGAGAATGCGCTGGCCCAGTTGGAACAAACCCTGGGGACTTTCTGCCAGTTCCTGGAGGAGGAAGCCATGGCGCTGGCTGGCCAGGATGCGGAGAAGCTGGCGGCCATGTTGCCCAGGCGGGATGAAACGCATCGCATGCTGGCGACCCATTGGCTGCGGTTGGCGAAGCTGGCGGGTACGGATAATCCGCAAGGCCTGGCCGACCTGAGGCAGCGACTATTCGGCCAGGCGCCTCCTCCCCAGGCCTGGCTGCGACTGGAGGAACTGGTCCATGCATCGGATCGCCTGAACAAGGTCAACGGCCGCCTCATGGAGGAACAGATGCGGCGCACCCAGGTGGCACTTCAGATCCTGCAACACTCGGTGACCAGTCGGGGCGTGTACGACGCCGGCGGCAGGCTCACCGATTTCCTCAACCAGAACAGACGGATAGACAGCGCATGAACACCCTGACCCTGACCGTAGGCGGCATGAGCTGCATGGGCTGCGTCAACAGCGTCAAGAACCTGGTCTCCGCCCTGCCCGGCATCGCTTCCATTCAGGTGGACTTGGCCACGGGTCGCGTCGATGTAAGCCATGACCCCTCCCTGTGTGACAGGGAGGCCATTTCACGGGCTATTCAGGACGGCGGGTACCAGGTGGTGGGCTAGCCCCCAGTTGTCTGGCCACCTCGGTCTCCGGCGGCAGGGACAGGCCGAGGGATCGCGCCACGTAATGGTTGATCCCCAGGGAGAACTCCGAGGCATGCTGGGGGCCTGGCAATTGCCGCTCCCCGAGCCAGCGCCGGGCCATGCTGTTGCCCTGTCGGCCTATCTGCTCCGGGGTGGAAAAGACTGCCGCCACGGTACCTGACTTGACCAGGCCGGGAGAAAAACCCAGCACCGGTACGCGCAACCTGTAACTGGCCAGGAGCAGGCTCTGGATGTTCGCCGGATTAAGCACCACCGCATCCGGCAACAGCAACAGCGCGTCGATGTTGGCCAGGGCGCGGCGCAAGGCCGGCCCCACCTCGCCAGCCTCATCCACTGTTGTCGCGCTCAAAGCCAGCTCCCGGCGTAAGGCTTCCGATTTCAGAGTTCCCAGGGAACCTTCGTTTTCGCGGGAGACGATCACACCGAGCCGCCTGCGTTGGGGCATCAATGTCTCCAGCAGGGATAAGCTGCGTTCCAGAGGCTGGTCGATATATACAAAGGACAACCTGCCCGGAACGAGCGCGTCCGGCCAGCGCAACTTGTCCATGGTTATCCGCGGCACCATCAGGGCCAAAACAGCCCCGTGACCCCCATGGCTGGAGGCCACGAGGCGGGCCGCCTTCAAGCCGACGGGAACGATCAGGTTTTCATCGCTGGATATGCTCTTTATCCACTCGGCGCTCACCTCCCCGACATCACGGGTCACAATCCGGTGATCCTTGCCAAGCCCCTCGCGAAATTCATTGGCCGCGTCTTCATAGACAGCGTCCGTGCCGCTGAGAAGCAGATAGATATGCCCCTCCGCCATGGCGCCCCATGACACCAGCGCAAGGAGAAAAGCGAAAACCCAGCGCACCAGCTGGTCTCCCCCTTCGTAGACGCGGGCGACTAGAAATCCACTTTGAAATGGACGTAGCCGCGGGTGTCGAATCGGTTGTCAGGATCCGGAGAGAACTCAAGATAGCTGTCGCCGACGTTCTCCACGCCTAGCGCCAGTTGAGCCTGAGCCGTCCCCAGGTTGAAGCCCTTGGCCAGGCGTGCGTCCCATCTCCTCGAGGCGGGAAGGGGATCCTGCCCGATGGGCTCGAAGGCGGAGGTCCAGTAATGCGACAGCGTGAAGCCTATGTCTCCGGACAAAGTCTGCATGAAGTGCACTCCCGCAAGGTGTGATGGGGAATATCGCTTCTCGTCGAAGTTGCTGTCGATACGTAAAAAGGCATAGTTCGCGAGGATCTGCGTACTATTTCGAGGCTGCCACTTGACCTGTAGTTCCATGCCTTCCTGGATAGTCCTGCCGATATTGAAGAAATCCCGGTAGATCACGCCGGGTACACGCTCAGCGCTGATGTAGTCGCTGACCCGCTCGCGGAACACCCTTGCATCCAGGGAGAGGCCCTGGCCTGGCCAGTTGCCCAGATACGATATGTCGTAGCTGAGAACTTCCTCGGGTTCAGCGGCGCCGCTGGAAAGGAACAGGGAGCCCAGCTTGAAGAACTGGACCCCGTTGGCGGCCAGCAACGAAAAATTCGTGTCCGCCCTGGACTCGAACAACACGGGGTTGCGATACGCCCTTGAGACGCCAAACCGGACCGTATGGCGCGGATCCGGCTGCCAGTTCAGGGCAACGCGGGGAGAGAGCTTGCCCCCCACCAGTTCATAGTCCTCCCAGAACGCGCCGGCATTCAGCAGCCAGGACCGGGAAAGCCGCTGTTCAAGGTGAGCGAACACGCCCCAGGAATTCACTTCCAGCCATTCGCGGGTATTGAAATAAATTTCCGATCTGACGGAATCCCGGCGCAGGTAGGCGCCGACCGAGGTGCGCTGGCCCGGACCCAACTGGGCATCCCACTCCCCTTCGATGTGCAGTCGCCGGGACGCCAGGTCCGATTCGTAGTAGCTGCCGGCGGGAATGTTGAGCGCGATCAGCGGCGCGGCGGACAGTAGGAAATTGCCGGCACGCAAAGGCACATCGGCTTCGGAAGCCTCTTCGGCGAAATACAGCTTCAAGGACAGTTGCTGGTCTTCTCCCAGGGTTCGCTGGTAATCGCCCTGAACGTAGGCGTTCTCCACGTCCTGCCAGTGGGGCTGGTCCAGGGCATCCAGGATGGTGATGCCTGTTGCCACCTCCCCGTCGCCCCGCCTCCCCTGCAGCAGTCCGGCCTGGAGGCCCAAGGAACTGGCGCCGTCGATGCGGAGGTTGCCCCGGTAATTGATGACCTTGGAGACGGCGTCATCATGCTGGGTGCGGAATCCGCCGTCCTCGCGAGTGCCCAGGGTCAGGCGATGGCTGAACGTGTCCCCGCCGCCGGCCCAGCGGAACCAGGCCTCGCCCAGGCTGTGGTCGCCGGTAATGAGGTGCAGCATGGGTCCCGAGACATCGTCCGGGTGCCGGGTGATGATGTTGATCACCCCGGTAAGGGCATTGGCCCCGAAGGTGGCTGCATTGGGACCCCGCACCACCTCGATGCGCTCGATATCGTCGATGGACAGGGGCAAGGTGTCCCAACGCACACCGCCGATGCTGGGCAGATACACGGAACGGCCATCCACAAGCACCTGCATGCGGCGGGCGAACTCGTCCGCCATGGTATGGGTGACGTTATGGAACCAGCCCTTGGAATGGCCCACGTACATGCCGGGCACCAGACGGAACAGGTCGGATATCCTGGTGTAGCCACTGGCCTCGATGGTGGCGCGGTCCAGCACCGTGATGGCATTGGGCGCATCCATGATGGGCTGGTCCAGGCGGCTTGCGCTCAGCACCCGCATTTCTCCCGTGCCCAGGAAATCCAGTTCGGAAAGTTCCTTGGCCACGGCATGATGCATGGCCAGGCACGATAGCAGCCATACGCAGCCGGCTTGCATGATCTTCATCTTCACCACTCCTTTACCTCCCCACATGCCTTGCCAAGGGCGGCCAGGTAGTCGGCATGGGCGGCCAATTCCCCGGCCGATGGGCGCAGGACCCTGAGCCGCCCCCGCCTGACCGGCCTTATCGCTGCCTGGAACCGCTCCCCTGGCTGGTCCAGCGCATCGATGCCGAGGGTTTCCTGGCCCCGGGTCATGGACAGGTAAACCTCGGCCAGCAACTGGGCATCCAGGAGGGCCCCGTGGAAATTCCGCCCCGAGTTGTCCACCTGATAGCGCTTGCACAGGGCGTCCAGATTGTTCTTCTGCCCCGGATGGATTTCCTTCGCCAGCTTAAGGGTGTCCAGGACGCCGCAAATATGGGTCAGGGGGGATTCATCCAGCCGCTTCAGTTCGGCATTCAGGAATCCCACATCGAAGGGGGCGTTGTGGATGACCAGCTCCGCGCCGTGCACGAAATCCAGGAATTCGGCCGAAACATCCGCGAAGCGCGGCTTGTCCGCCAGGAATTCGTTGGTGATGCCGTGCACCGCCGCCGCGCCCGCATCGATGGCCCGATCGGGGTTCAGGTAGACGTGGAAGGTGCCGCCGGTCGAACGGCGGTTGAGCAGTTCCACGGCACCGATTTCAATCACCCGGTGTCCCAGGGCGGGATCCAGGCCCGTGGTTTCCGTGTCCAGAACCACCTGACGCATCAACGTGTCCTTTCCATGATCTGACGCACACCTTCATTGGCCAGCGCGTCCGCCCGTTCGTTCTCGACATGGCCGGCATGCCCCTTCACCCAATGCCATTCCACCTCATGTCGGCCCGCCTCCCGCTGGAGGGCCTGCCACAGGTCCTTGTTCTTCACCGTTCCACCGCCCGCGGTTTTCCAGCCCCGCCGGACCCAATTGGGCAACCACTCGGATATGCCCTTCTGCACATACTGGGAATCGGTGTGCACCCTCACGCGGCAGGTCCGGTTCAGGGCCTTCAGCCCCTCGATGACGGCAAGGAGCTCCATGCGGTTGTTGGTGGTGTCACCTTCCCCGCCGCAAAGGGTCTTCTCGTGGTCGGCGTAGCGCATCAGCACGCCCCACCCCCCCACGCCCGGGTTTCCCTTGCAGGCCCCGTCGGTATAGAGGTCCACCACCTTGATGCTGTCTGTCATGGCTGCCTTCATTGTGCAGTGTTGCGGGGAGTGGCTGCCCATGCTGGCCGGGCCAGCCACTTGCCATCCCACTTGGGTTCGATCAGGCGCATGCCGCGCACCCGCTTCACGCCATGGAGCAGGTACACCCCCCCGCCCAGGGCCCACCATCGATCTCCGGCCGCTTCGAGAAAGGCGAACCTGTCAATCCAGGTGGCCCGGTCCATGGGAGGCGCATAGCAGGCCATGCGCCCGCCAACGATGTCGAAGCCCAGCAGGGCCAGCCAGTCCTTCAGTCTGGCCAGATGGATGAATCGCCCGTTCCAGGGCCACTCCGCATCCTGGCCGCTCAACACCCGCCGCAGACCCCACAGGCTGAAGGGGTTGAACCCGGCGATGAGCACCCGCCCCTCCGGGCGCAGGACACGCTCCACTTCCCGCAGCAGTTCGTGGGGATGGGGGGAAAACTCAAGCTGGTGGGGCAAGGCCACCAGGTCCAGGCTCTGGCTGGCGAGGGGCAACTGTTCCGGATGGCAAACCAGCGCCCCCTGCCGCGGGCCGGCGCAGAACCGGTAGGGCATGCGGTTGGCCCGCAGGTAATCCTCGCCGGCATGGCCCAGCTGCATGGCGTTGAAGCCGAACAGGTCGGCGCTGACGCTGTCGAACCAGGCCATTTCCCTAGCCAGGACATAGCGACCCACATCACTTTCGAACCAGGCCTGCATAGAATGGAATATCGCCCAAGCAAAGATGAGTCAACGATGCAAATTACGCCCGTGCCGGCCTTTCGTGACAACTATGTATGGGTGATCCACGACCACGTGGGGTCGGATCACCTGGCCGTGTTGGTGGACCCGGGCGAACCGGAGGCGATTCTATCTTGGCTTGAATCCCAGGGGGCGACACCTGTGGCCGTGCTGGTCACCCATCACCATAATGACCACACGGGGGCCCTGCCCGCCCTGGCTGGGCGCTGGTCCATGCCCGTGTACGGCCCGGGCAAGGAAGACATCGTCGGGGTGACCCATCCGGTGAGCGAGGGAAGCGTGGTGGACATCCACCGGCTTGGACTGTCCTTAAGCGTCCTGGAAACCCCTGGGCACACCCGGGGGCATGTCTGCTACGTTGGCCATGGCCACCTTTTCTGCGGCGATACCCTGTTTTCCTGCGGTTGCGGCCGGCTGTTCGAAGGGACCGCGGCGCAAATGCATGCCTCCCTGCAACGCCTGGCCCGGTTGCCGCCGGACACCCTGGTGCACTGCGCCCACGAGTACACACTGCCCAACATCGGCTTCGCCAGGGAAGTTGAAGAGGACAACGCCGCCCTGGAAGCCCGCTATGGCCAAGCCCGGCAAATGCGAAGGTCAGGACAACCCACCCTGCCCGTTTCCATCGCCCAGGAACTGGCCACCAATCCCTTCCTGCGTTGCCACCTGCCAGGCGTACGTGTTGCAATTTCGCACCACACCGGACTGCCCGCAAACACCGACATAGAGGCGTTTGCCAGCCTGCGCCGCTGGAAGGACAGCTACTGAATCTTCGTATTTCACGAAATCATATTTGCCAAAAGTGGTTAAAGTCCTTGGTCGCTCCAGGGGGGGCGCGGTAAAATTTCATTGTTTTCAATATTTTGCGATCACGCACCCAACCGCCCATGAAGCATTGGCTGACCGCAAGCCTGCTGAGCCTGGCACTGACCTGGGCCAGCCAGCCCCTCCGGGCCGAGGAAGTTCACACTCCCGCCCTCAAGATCAGCTACGCCATGGCGGGCGCTCCGATACCCGGTCAGGGCAACGTCCAGGATCTTTGGGATCGCATCCGGGCCGGCTTCCAGCTGCCTGAATCCAGCCCCGGGCTGATACGTACCCACGAGCAGTGGTTCGCCAACCATCCGGGTCATCTGGAGCGGGCCGCTGAACGCAGCAGACCTTACCTGTATCACATCGTCGATGAGGTGCAGAAGCGCGGCATGCCCATGGAGATCGCCCTGCTGCCCATGATCGAATCGGCCTTCAACCCCATGGCCCAGTCCCCCCAGAAGGCGTCAGGCATCTGGCAGTTCATCCCCTCCACCGGCAAGGTATTCGGGCTGCGCCAGAACGGCTGGTATGACGGGCGCCGCGACGTGGTGGAAGCCACTCAGGCGGCCCTGGACTACCTGGAGAAACTCCACGGCATGTTTGGCGACTGGGAACTGGCCCTGGCCGCCTACAACTGCGGCGAAGGCTGCGTGCAGCGCGCCATGACCCGAAGCGGCGGCAAGAATTTCGCCAGCCTGCGGCTGCCCACGGAAACCCGCCACTACGTGCCCAAGCTGGTGGCCGTTCGCAACATCGTCCTGGACCCGGTCAACTACGGTATCCAACTGGACCCCATGGCCAACGAGCCCTATTTCATGCCCGTGAACCTCAAGCGGCCCATAGAGGCCCGCACGGCCGCCAGGCTAGCGGAAATGAGCGTGGACGAGTTCGCCGCCCTGAACCCCGGCTTCCAGCGCCGGGTCATCCACACCGATACCCGGGGCGTGTTGTTGCTGCCGGCGGACAGGGTGGAAACCTTCCAGTTCAACCTGCATCGCCAGGGCCTGGACAAGGGCACCCTGCAGCCCTATGCCGCCCTCAAGGGGGAAAGCGTCGCCCGCATCGCCCAGAAATTCAACGTGACCGTGGAGTGGCTGAAGGAGCACAACCCCATCAAGCCCGCCCGGGGCAAGCTGACCAAGACCCAGGAACTGGTGGTCCCCAAGGTGGCCATCTCGAAAACGCCCCCCAAGGCGCGGGTGTCCGCCAAGGCCGGCAAGCAGCCCATCGCCCTGCGCAAGCACACCGTGCGCAAGGGGGAGACCCTGGGCAAGCTGGCCCGCCTGTACGACGTGGAAGTGGCGGACATCCAGCGCCTGAATGACCTGGACGAGCGGATCAGCCCAGGCATGGAACTGGACATCCCCGCCAGCGCGGCGGGATAACAGGCCGGCCGGGCGCCCAGGCCCTTGCCTAAGCTTCGCCTAGGCCCAGTTGACCCGGAGCGGAGGACTGCTTAGCCCATCCGCCCCCTGCCCGGCACCGCATCCAGCAACTGCCGGGTGTAGTACGAGGACGGCTGCGTCAACATCGCTTCGGTCTCCCCCTGTTCCAGTATCCGCCCCTGGCGCATGACCGCCACCCTGTGAGCCAGATAGCCCACCACCGAGAGGTTGTGGGTGATGAACAGGTAGGCCAGGCCGCTCCGGGCCTGGATATCAGCCAGCAGGTTGAGGATCTGGGCCTGGACCGACACGTCCAGGGCGCTGGTGGGCTCGTCCAGGATCAGCAGCTTGGGTTCCACCGCCAGGGCCCGGGCGATGGCGATGCGCTGGCGCTGCCCCCCCGAGAACTCGTGGGGATAGCGCCCCGTGGCTTCCAGGGGCAGTCCCACCCGCTCCAGCAGGGAGGCCACTCGCTCCGCCCGGGCCCTGGCGCCCAGTTCCGGCATCAGGGCGGCCATGCCCTCCTCCAGAATGGCCCCCACCTTCATGCGCGGGTTGAGGCTGGAGAAGGGATCCTGGAACACGATCTGCATGTCCCGTCGCTTGCGCCGCAGGACTTCGCCCTTCATGTCCCCCAGATTTTCGCCCGTCAGCCTCACCTCGCCGGAGGTGGGCTCCGTCAGCCGCAGCACGGCCCTGGCCAGAGTGGTCTTGCCACAACCCGACTCACCCACCAGGGCCAGGGTCTCCCCGGCAGCTATTGATAGGCTGACCCCGTCCACGGCCCGGAAGTGGTCCACGGTACGGCGAAGCAGGCCCCTGCGAAGGGGGAAGTGCACCGCAAGATCGGCTATCTCCAGGACAGGAACCTTGTCCAGGGACAAATCCCGCGGGAGTCCCCCGGGCGGCTCGGGCAAACGTGCCTTGGCCTCGCTGCGGGCCAGGCCCTCTTCGGCCAGATGGCAGCGGGAAAAGTGTCCCGGCTCTACCTCATGCCAGCCGGGGACCTCCGTGCCGCAACGTGGGAACACCTGGGGGCAGCGGTCCGCGAAGCGGCAGCCCGGCAATTCCGCGTCCGGGCTGGGCACCCGCCCCGGCAGGCTGTCCAGTCGCTGGCCTCGCCGGTCCAGGCGGGGCAGCACGGCGAACAGCTTCTGTGTGTAGGGGTGCCGCGGCGCCTTGTACAGCTGGTCCCGTGACGCCCATTCAACGATCTGGCCGGCGTACATGACAGCCACCCGGTCCGCCATGTCGGACGCCACGTCCAGGTCGTGGGTGATGAGCAACAGCCCCATGCCCCGTTCCTGCTGCAGCTGCTTCAGCAGCTTGAGGATCTGGGCCTGGACAGAGACGTCCAGGGCGGTGGTGGGCTCGTCGGCGATGAGCACCTCAGGCTCTCCCGCAAGCATCATGGCGATGAGGGCGCGTTGCCGCTGGCCACCGGAAAGCTGGAAGGGGTAGGACTCCAGCTTGCCGGCCTCCAGGCCCACGGCCTCCAGCAATACCGCCGCCTCGGCCAGGGCCGCCGGTCCAGACAGGCGGCGATGGGCGGCCAGGGCTTCCTGCATCTGTTCCGCCACGGTCATCACCGGGTTCAGGGAGGTCTGGGGCTCCTGGAAGATCATGGCCAGGCGCCCGCCCCTGACTTCGCGCATGCCGGTTTCCGGCAGGCCCAGGAGTTCTTCTCCTCCCAGGGCCACCTGGCCCGCCGTCACCCTCGCCGCCTCGGGCAGCAGGCGCATGAGGCCCAGAGCGGTCATGGACTTGCCGCAGCCGGACTCACCCAGCAGGGCCACGCACTCGTTGACCCCCACCCCGAAGCTGACTCCGTCCACGGGCACAAGCCGGCGGCCACCGGCGGCGATCTCCACCCGCAGGTTTTCAACGCTCAGGCCGGTGCGGGCTTCGCTCATGCCTTGCGCTCCGACTTGGGGTCCAGGGCCGTGCGCACCGCGTCGGCGAACAGGTTGGCGGCCAGCACCAGTACGAACATGAACACGAAGGCGGCGGCCAACTGCCACCAGACCACCGGTTCCCGGGCAAGCTCCAGGCGGGCACCGTTGATCATGTTGCCGAAGCTGTTCGTGGCCGGGTCCACGCCCACACCCACGTAGGACAGCACCGCTTCCGCCAGCACCAGACCGGAGAAGTCGATGACGGCGGTGATGATCACCAGGTGCATGACGTTGGGCAGCAGGTGGCGGGCCAGGATGCGGCCCCGGCGCACGCCGAAGGCCTGGGCGGCCTGGACGAATTCCAGTTCCCGCAATTTCAGGGCCTCTCCCCGCAACAGACGGGCCAGGCCCGTCCAGCCCGTGAGCCCCAGAATGGCGCACAGGGCCAGCAGGCGGACGTCGGCCCGGGCGGCGGCGGTGTCGAAGAGTTCCGGCCGGGCTTCGATCTGGGCCTGCACCACCAGCACGGCGGCGGCGATGAGAAGCACGCCGGGGATGGAGTTGAGGGTGGTGTAGAGGTACTGGATCACGTCGTCCACCCGGCCGCCGAAGTAGCCGGCGGCAATGCCCAGGCCGATGGCGAAGGGCAGCATGATCAGAGTGGTGAGGGTGCCTATGAGCAGGCCCGTGCGGATGCTCTTGAGGGACAGGTAGAGCACGTCCTGGCCCACCTTGTCCGTGCCCAGCAGGTGGGTGCCCGGATATTGCAGGGGTGGATAGTCCCTCACCTCCTGCCCGTCCGGGCCCTTCACGCTTTCCTTGACGTAGAGATGGGTGGCCAGGGGGGCGGAATAGGTCTTCTCGGTGCGGGTGCGCAGGTCGGAGAGCAACCAGTCCAGCACGGAGAGGACTTCGCCGGAATATTGCGCCGTGGGGTTCGCCGCCCCGGGTTCGTCCGGCAACCGCTCCTGGTAGTGCAGGGAGTCCAGCAGGCCCACCGCCAGGAACAGCGACAGCACCAGGGCACTGCCCGCACCCAGGCGTGACTTCATCACCTGGCGCCAGGGATCACGGAACCAGTCCTGGTGGCGCATGCTCCAGGCCATGGCCGCCACCCCCGCCAGGAGAAGGAGCAGAAGGGCGTCGGACCAGAGGATGACGGGTTTCATGGGGGGAGTAGGAAGTGGGGAGAAGTGAGTAGGCAGGGTGGGGCGTGGTTTTCCCGCAGCCCACCCCCCATTCCCCACTCCCGGAAGTTATTCATTCCAACCTCACCCTGGGATCCACCAGCGTGTAGGAGATATCCGTGAGCACCAGCCCGACGATGTACAGCACGGAGCCCAGGAACACCATGGAGCGGACGATGGCAAAGTCCTGGGCCTGGATGGCGTCGATGGTGTAGCTGCCCAGGCCGGGAATGCCGAAGAAGGACTCGATGATCAGGCTGCCCAGGAACAGGCGGGGGATCACCACCACCACTCCGGTGAGGATGGGGATCATGGCGTTGGACAGCACGTGGCGGAACAGCACCCGCAGGTCGGACAGGCCCTTGGCCCGGGCAGTACGCACGTAATCCTTGCCCATCTCCTCCAGGAACAGGGCACGGTAGAAACGTGTGGAGTCGCCGATGCCGGCTACCAGCCCCACCACCACAGGCATGAACAGGAATTTCCAGGCATCGATGCCGGGCTGCCAGCCGGAGATGGGGAACCAGTGCCACAGCTTGCCCATGAGGTACTGTCCGCCGATGACGTAGAACAGGCCGGAAATGGACATTAGGGCCACGCACAGGATCACGCCTCCCGTGTCCAGGGCCGTGCCCCGGAAAAAGGCCAGCAGCAGGGCAAAGCTGACATAGCACAACACCCCCACGAGGAAGGTGGGCAGGGCGATGGCCAGGGAAGGCCACATGCGGTTGCCGATCTCCCGGCCTATGTCGCGGCCATCGTCCGCCATGCCGAAATCGAAGGCAAACAGCTTCAGGGACTTGTCCACGAACAGGGTGTCCGTCACCTGCCCAGCCCCCTGGGCCTGGCGGTTCAGGAACAGGGGGCGGTCATAGCCATGTTCCGCCTTCCAGGCTGAGATGGCTTCAGGCGTCACCCGCTTGGCACCCAGGTGGATGCGGGCCATGTCGTCCGGAGTGTTCACCATGAAGAACAAGGCAAAGGTGAGCAGATTCACCCCAAGCAGGATGGGCACGGCGTAGAGAAGTCGGCGGATCAGGTAGTTCAGCATGCCGTCGCCTTCAGGCGTTTGCGGTAGGCCGCCACAGCAGGCCAGATCACGGCTGCGAGCAGGGCCACTGTCAATGCCAGGGGCCACCATACCGGCCTGTTCCACGCCGCCTGGTAGGCAGCCCGGGCGGCCCCGTCCACGCGCCGGTATTTGAGCTGGTTATGGGCCATGAGGTTGGGTTCCGCGTTGGCCACCCAGCCATGGCGCAGGCCAAAGCTCTTGGGGTAGAAGGCGAACACCCAGGGGGCGTCCTCCCGCGTGATCCTCACCATCTGGTCGATGACGACCTGGCGCTCTGGCCCATTCTCCATTTCCTTCATGCGCTCGAACAGCCGGTCGAAGGCCGAATTCTCGTAGTTGGCCGCATTCTCGCCGTTGCTGCCCACCTTCTTGTTGGGGCCATAGAGCAGGAAGAAGAAGTTCTCTGGGTCCGGGTAGTCCGCGTTCCAGCCCCATTCGAATAGCTGGGCGTTGCCCTTGAGCATCTTGTCCTGGAAGCGGTTGTAGTCCGTGGAGCGCACCACCAGCTGGATGCCCAGCCTGGCGAACTGCTTGCGGTACCAGTCCAGGCGTGACTTGGCCTCGGGGCCGCTGGCCATGGTGTCGAAATACAGGGTCAGAGGCTGCCCCGTGGCCGCCTCCCGGCCACCGGGATAGCCCGCCTGGGCCAGCAGTGCCTGGGCCTCGGCCAGGGGACGGCGCCGCGGCTGCCTGCCATCCCAGGTGTACACCACGGGATTGATACCCTCCTCGCCATCCCGCTGGCCGTAGATGCCGGGGGGCAAGGGCCCCTGGCCCGGCACGCCCCTGCCGTTGAGGAAGATGGAAATGAACTCTTCATAGTCCAGGGCGATGGATATGGCCTGGCGCAGTTTCCTGTTCCTCTCGGCCACCCCCCCCACCGTGGCATCCATCATGTTGAAGCCCAGGTACCAGTTGGACGCCCTCACGGTGGTGGTGAGCTGGATGCCCCGTTCACGCATGTCCGGCGTCAGGTCCGGGGTGCCGTCGGCACCGATGCGTATGGCCTGGTCGAAGCTGTCGGAACTGACCCCGGAGGCGTCGTAATAGCCCTGGAGGAACTTGTTCCAGTAGGGCACGTCCTCCTTTTCCAGGGAATAAACCACCTGGTCCACCATGGGCAGGCGTCGGCCCGCGTCCTGGTGGCCCGCCGGGAAGAAATCGTCGTGGTAATGAGGATTGCGCGCCAAGCGCATGACCCGGTTGGGATCGTTCTCTGCCAGGTAATAGGCCCCGGTGCCAACCGGTTGCCAGTCCAGGGTGAAATTCTTCTCCGCCATGCCCGGCTGGCGATAGAAGCGTTCCGCCTCCTTGGGCACCGGCGCGAAGAAAGGCATGGCCAGCCAGTACTGGAACTGGGGATACTTGCCGCGGATGCGGATGCGCCAGGTGTACTTGTCCACCACCTGGGCCCCGGGCAGTTCGAAGCGGTCCAGGTCGATGAAGCCGTCCCTGGGCACCTGCTTCGCCTCGGCGGCGATGGCCAGGGAAAACTCCTTCAAGCCAACGATGTATTCCGCCATGAGGCCCAGCAGCGGGGATTGCACCCGGGGGTCGGCCAGACGCCGTATCTGGAACACGTAGTCGGCGGCCTGCAGTTCCCGGGTATCGGTTTCCAGGAACTGGTCGAATCGGTCGATGGCCTCCAGTTCCACCGGATCCATGGGGATGTAGCGAGGCGTGCCGTCCGGCTTCCTGGCAAAGGCCGGGTGGGGCTGGTAGCGGATGCCCGGCTTCAGGCGCAGCTCATATTCCGTAAAGGCCAGGGCCGGATTGTCCGCCGCCACTTCCCTGCCCTGGGCATCCAGGTGCCGCACCCGGGGCATGGCCTCCAGGGTCAGGGGCTCCAGTTCGTAGGGCCGCTTGAGAAAATGGTACTGGAGGGCGGGCTCGTAGATGTTGCCGATGAAGACATACTCGTTCTCGCTATAGGAGCGGGCCGGATCCAGATGCTTGGGCCGTTCGGAAAAGGCGGAGAAGAGGACGGACTGGCCCGCCAGGCCCCCCGGATAGGGGCTGTTGGAAGGACCTGAGCAGGCGGAAAGGAATGCGGCGAGAAGAAGAAGCAGGAGGCGCACGACGGTTCGCATGGGCTGGGCCTGGGAACTGTCCTGACGCCTCCGCCGGGTGCCGTTTACTCGAAGGGATGCCGGCGCACGATGGTCTCTTCCCGGTCCGGGCCGGTGGAGATGATGTCGGCGGGCACGCCGCAGAGTTCTTCCATGCGCATCAGGTATTTCTGGGCGTTGGCGGGCAGTTCTTCAAAGGTTTTTACGCCCACGGTACTTTCCTTCCAGCCCGGGTGGTCCTCGTACACCGGCTCGCAATCGGCCAGCATTTCGGAGCCCACGGGGAGGATGTCGCAGACTTCGCCTCCCAGCTTGTAGCCGGTGGCGATGCGGATGGTGTCCATGCCGTCCAGCACGTCCAGCTTGGTGACGCACATGCCGGTGAGGCCGTTGATCTGGATGGCCCGCTTGAGGGCGGCGGCGTCGAACCAGCCGCAGCGGCGGGGCCGACCAGTGGTGGCACCGAACTCGTGGCCCTTCTCGGCCAGCCACTTGCCGTTGTCGTCGAACAGTTCCGTGGGGAAGGGCCCGGAGCCGACGCGGGTGGTATAGGCCTTGGTGATGCCCAGGATGTAGTGCATGGCGGAGGGGCCCATGCCGGAGCCGGTGGAGGCGCCGCCGGCGGTGCAGTTGGAGGAGGTGACGAAGGGATAGGTGCCGTGGTCGATGTCCAGCAGGGTGCCCTGGGCGCCTTCGAACAGCAGGTTCTCGCCCCGCTTGTTGGCTTCGTAGAGGTTGCGGGGCACGTCGCCGATCATGGGCTTGATCTTCTCGGCCAGTTCCATGGCCTGGTCCAGGGTCTGGTGGAAGTCCACGGTCTCCCACTTGAAGTAGTGCTTGAGCACGTAGTTGTGGTAGTCCAGCACCTCGCCCAGCTTGGCGGCGAAGCGCTCCCGGTGCAGCAGGTCCTGCATGCGGATTGCGCGGCGGGCGATCTTGTCCTCGTAGGCGGGGCCGATGCCTCGGCCGGTGGTGCCGATCTTGCCGGCGCCCTTGGCGGCTTCCCGGGCGTGGTCCAGGGCCACGTGGTGGGGCAGGATCAGGGGGCAGGCCTCGGAAATGGTGAGGCGGCTGGCCACATCGATCCCCCCCTTCTCCAGCATCTCCACTTCTTCCATGAGGGCCTCGGGAGAGCAGACCACGCCGTTGCCGATGTAGCAGCGCACACCTTCCCGCAGGATGCCGGAGGGGATCAGGTGCAACACGGTCTTCTTGCCGCCGATCACCAGGGTGTGGCCAGCGTTGTGGCCGCCCTGGAAACGCACCACACCCTGGGCGCGATCGGTAAGCCAGTCGACGATCTTGCCCTTGCCTTCGTCACCCCACTGGGTGCCGATCACCACAACGTTCTTGCTCATTTTGCTTCCCTTGGTCGATCCGGAGATGGGTTAGGAGTTCAGAGGCTGGATGGTCCAGCCATCGGCGGTTTTGTTCAAGATACGGTCACAGCCGGTTTCAGCGCGATGACCTGCCTGGCCAGGCAGTTCCACGACCACCCGCTCGCCGGCCTGGCGCAACTGGTCAATGCGGGCCTGCAGGCCGTCGTCCGCATCGTGGGGGGCGAGGATGCCGCCCCGGGCCGCGGGCTCGGCGAGGCAGTCCAGGATCTGGCGCAGGTCCAGGGAAAACCCCGTGGCGGGACGGCTGCGGCCGAACACGCTGCCGGCGCCGTCATAACGGCCACCCAGGGCCACTGCCCGGGCCTGGCCGCCGGCATAGGCGGCCATGACAACACCGTTGTGATAGCCGTCACCCCGCAGGTCGGACAGGTCCACGCTCACCTGGGCACCCTCCCCAGCCGCCAGCAGGCGGGAAAGGTCATCCAGGGCCATGTGGATGGCTGGCAGCTTGGGCAGAAGGGTCTTAGCCCGGTCCAGGGCCTCCCGGCCGCCATAGAGTTCCGTGAGGGCGCCGAAGCCCTCGCGCCAGGCCCTATCCAGGCCGGCGGTGAGGGCGGCCACCTCGGGCGCATCCTTCTGGCGCAGGGCGGCGAACAATTGGCTCGCCTTGTCCGCCTCCAGGCCCGAACCGGCCACCATGGCGTGAAAAAGGCCAGCGTGGCCCAGGCTGAGGCGCATGTCCGGCACGCCCGCCACCCGCAAGGCGGCCAGGAGCAGGGACTGGATTTCCAGGTCCGCCTCGATGCCGGCATGACCGAACAGTTCCGCGCCCACCTGGATGGGTTCCCGGCTGGCCAGCATGCCGGCGGGCTTGGTACGTAGCACAGGGCCGGCGTAGCAAAGGCGGGCAACCCCCTGGCGATTGAGCAGGTGGGCGTCGATGCGGGCGGCCTGGGGGGTCATGTCGGCCCGCACGCCCAGCATGCGGCCGGAAAGGCCATCCACCACCTTGAAGGTCTTCAGGTCCAGGTCCCGGGCGGCGCCCGTGAGGAGGGAATCCAGATACTCCACCAGGGGCGGAGCGATGAGGTCGTAGCCATAGCTGTCGAACAGGTCGAGGAAACGCCTGCGCAAGGCCTCCGCAGAGCGGGCGTAGGGTGGCAGGATGTCCTCGATATATTCGGGCAGAAGCCAGGCTGGAGTCATTGAACGGGGGAATTAGTTAAGGACGTGTCAACCAGAGGATCAGCAGCCCGGCCAGCATGGAAGTCAGTCCCATGAATCGCAACTGGCCATCATTGAACTGGGTCATGCGCAGAAAGGCCTCACGCCAGGCTGCTGGCGCGATGAAGGGCAGCACACCCTCCATGACCAGCATGAGGGCCAAGGCCGGCAGGAAGATGTCGCCCAGACTCACGCGTCGAATCCATTCGCCAGTTCCATGTCCGACAAAGGCTTACTTGCCGCCCCGGGGAGATTTCATGTAACGGAAGAACTCGGAGTTGGGCTGCAGCACCATTACGTCGTTCTTGCCGGCAAAGCTCTGGCGGTAGGAATCCATGCTGCGGTAGAAGGCATAGAACTCGGGATTCATGCCGTAAGCCGCGCCGTAGATGGCGGAGGCCCTGCCGTCGCCCTCGCCCTTGATGCGCTGGGCATCGCGGTAGGCCTCGGCGATGATGATCTCCCGCTGACGATCGGCGTCGGCTCGAATCTTCTCCGCCTCGGCGGATCCGGTGGAGCGCAGTTCGTTGGCCACCCGCTTGCGTTCAGCATCCATGCGCCGGTAGACAGATTCGCTCACCTCAGCGGGCAGGTCCACCCTCTTGATGCGCACGTCCATGACCTGGACGCCGAAGCGACGGGCATCCTGGTCCGCCTTGCCACGCAACAGGTCCATGACGTTGTCCCGTTCGCCGGACACCACGTCATGCACGGTGCGCTGGCCAAATTCGGCCCGCATGCCGTCGTTGACGGTCTGGAACAGGCGGTTCTCGGCCCGAACCTCGTCACCGGCGAAGCTGACGTAGTACTTCTCCACGTCGAAAACGCGCCACTTGATGTAGTAGTCCACCAGCACGTTCTTCTTCTCGGAAGTGATGAAGCGCTCCGGCTCCGCCGCGTCCAGGGTCAGGATGCGGGTATCGAAATAGCGCACGTTCTGCACGAAGGGCAGTTTGAAGTAGAGGCCCGGCGACTTGTGCACCTGCACGACTTCGCCCAGCTGGAACACCATGGCCGCCTGACGCTGGTCCACGGTGTAAATCGAGAGTGACAGCAGCAACAGCGCTGCCACCAGGGCGACGATCAGATTGACGGGATTTTTCATCATGGCCGTGCCTCCCGGTCGCGGCTGCGGAAGGCATCACGGGAGCGGAAAAGACTGTCCTGGGGAGTGGTGGTATTGGGCGTGGTTTGCGGTTGAATGGCTGGCTGGCTGTCCGCATTGACCTGGCCACTTGAGGTCAACTGCATGAGCTTATCCAGGGGCAGGTAGATGAGGTTGCCGCCCTGCTTGTCATCCACCAGCACCTTGGTGGTGCTGGACAGCACCTGCTGCATGGCGTCCTGGTAGAGGCGCTCCCGGGTCACCTGGGGTGCCTTGTTGTACTCCGCCAGGATCTGCTTGAAGCGAGAGGCATCACCCTCGGCCTGGGCAACCACCCGGGCCTTGTGGCCGTTGGCCTCTTCCATCAGGCGTGCGGCCACGCCCCGGGCCTTTGGAATCACGTCGTTGGCGTAGGCCTGGCCTTCGTTCTTCAGGCGCTCCCGGTCCTGGCCAGCCTTGACCGCATCGTCGAAGGCTGCCTGCACCTGTTCCGGCGGCTGGGCCTGCTGCATGTTCACCTTGCTGATATTGATGCCAGTCTTGTAACGATCCAGCAAATCCTGCATCAGTTTGGTGGCCCGGGCAGCGATGTCGGCGCGGCCTTCATAAAGCACATAGTCCATCTTGCTCTTGCCGACGATCTCCCGCATGGCGGTCTCCGCCACCTGTTTGACCGCATCGTCCGGGTGACGGTTGGAGAACAGATAGTCCTCCGGATCCTTCAGGGTGTACTGGATGGAGAACTGGAGGTCGATGATGTTCTCGTCGTCCGTCAGCATGAGCGCCTCGGATTGCACCTTGGCCTTCACGTTGTTGTGGTAGCCCACCTCCACCGTGCGCACCTGCTCGATGTTCACCACTTCAACGGTTTCCAGGGGAAAGGGCAGGTGCCAGCGGGGGCCTGGCTGGGTGCTTTCCAGGTATTTGCCAAAGCGCAGCACCACGCCCCGCTCGCCGGCGTCGACGATGTAGAAGCCGGAAGCCAGCCAGAGCAGCAGGGCCAGCACCACCAGCAGGGCTGCGCCACCGGGCAAATGGAAATCCTTGCCGCCGCCCGAGGATGAGCCCCCGCCGGAACCCTTGCGGCCGAAAAGGCCGTTCAGGCGGCGGTTGAAGTTGCGCCAGAGTTCGTCCAGGTCTGGAGGGCCATCCTGCTTGTCCTTGCCCCACTGGGGGTCGTTCCAGGCCATGGCAATGGGAGCCCCCCGCCGCATCGCGGCAAGAGGCCACAAGAAATATCGCTGCACGACCCAAAAGGGCACGCGCAAAAAATCTTTAATCAGATTCATTGATTTCCGCATCATTTTTAGACGGTGACCGGAGGATGCTGGCGCGATCGTTCGAGAGGTCGTTGGCCACTTCGCCCAACGCGTCCCGCAAGAGCTCAATACCCGCGCCAGTCCTTGCGGAGAGCCAAACGGCGGCGATCTTACCATACTCATCCCTGGCCAATTGGGGCTCCGTACCCGTGAGGTCGACCTTGTTCATGACCCGGATCTGGGGAACATGTTCCGCACCGATCTCCCGCAGCACCTTATCCACCTCTTCCATCTGGCGGGTGCGGTTGGGGCTGGCGGAATCCACCACGTGCAGCAGCAGGTCCGCATGGGCCGTCTCCTCCAGGGTGGCATGGAAAGCCGCCACCAGGGTGTGTGGCAGCCGGGTGATGAAGCCCACCGTATCGGAAATCACTACCTCCCTCCCCGCCTGGGGCACCCAAAGGCGACGGGAGGTGGTGTCCAGGGTGGCGAACAGCTGGTCGGCGGCATAGGCGCCAGCGTGGGTCAGGGTATTGAACAAGGTAGACTTGCCCGCATTGGTATAGCCCACCAGGGAAACAGAGAAGACACCGCCTCGCTGACGACCCCGGCGCTGCACCGCCCGGCTGCGGCCGTGCTTTTCCAGCTTGGCCTCGATGGTCTTGATGCGCTGGGCGATGATGCGCCGGTCCAGTTCAAGCTGAGTCTCGCCTGGACCGCCACGCATGCCGATACCGCCTTTCTGGCGTTCCAGGTGGGTCCATCCCCGCACCAGACGAGTGGCGTAATGTCGCAGCTGGGCCAGTTCAACCTGGAGCTTGCCCTCGTTGCTTCGTGCCCGCTGGGAGAAGATGTGCAGGATAAGGGCGGTGCGGTCCAGCACCCGGCATTGCAGATGGCGCTCCAGGTTACGCTCCTGCACGGGGGATAGCTCGTGGTTGAAGATAACCAGGTTTGCCCCCGCCATGCGCACCGCAGAGCCAATCTCGTCCGCCTTGCCGCTGCCCACGAACAGGGCGGCATCGGGCTTGGCTCGCTTGCCCTCCACCAAACCCACCACGTCCAGGCCGGCACTGGTGGCCAGCAGTTTCAGTTCGTTGAGATTTTCCGCGTAATCCGGATCGCCGAAATCGATGGCGGCCAAGACGACCGCCAGCCCGGCATCGGGCCGCTCAAACATGAAGCAGCACTAGGTCAGGCGTCCTCGCCAGCGCGCTGGATGGAAACCGGACGGGCAGGCACCACTGTTGAGATGGCGTGCTTGTACACCATCTGGGTCACCGCGTTCTTGAGCAGCACCACGTACTGGTCAAAGCTTTCAATGTGGCCCTGCAACTTGATGCCATTAACCAGGTAGACAGAAACCTGTACTTGTTCCTGGCGCAAGGCGTTGAGGAACGGGTCTTGTAGTTGCAGCCCTTTGCTCATGTAATTTCCTTATCGGGTCATTAGTTATAGGGCAGGGATTTTATTACCTTTTTGCCGAGGTTAGCCCTTGCCCGGGAAAAAACTTGTACGCGCAAACGCTTACCAAGGCAATGATTTCGCTGGGGGAGGAAGAGGTTTATTCTTGTTCTATGATTGAAACACAGCACATAGAGCGCATTGATGGAAATTCAAGCCATCAACACCATTAGCCAGACCACGACTCCACTGACGGGTTCCCGTACTGCCACGGAACCCCCACGGCAGTCGGGAGAGGTATTTTCCCAGCGCCTGGCCGCTCAAGTGCAGCCTGAAACCGAAGCCCAAAAACAGGCAAACTCCAGCAGAAAACCCGAGGACAATGCTAGCAACCAGT
This sequence comes from Thiobacillus sp., assembly GCA_024235835.1. NCBI lineage: Bacteria > Pseudomonadati > Pseudomonadota > Betaproteobacteria > Nitrosomonadales > Thiobacillaceae > Thiobacillus > Thiobacillus sp. Next base: position 648,769 of record JACKLQ010000001.1, read on the forward strand.
CCAGACCGGAGGATGAGCCGGCGTCTCTGGGACGCATACGCTTCGAAATGGATGACGGCACACGTGTCGCCAAATTCTTCGACACCAAGGATGTACTCATCTACCAGGTACCCCCCGAGGGCTCGATCTATCTGGTGCGGCTGAGGGAGCAGGCCGCACAGGACCAGGTTGAAACCAGTGCCTAGGTTCTAGACCGTTGCCACGTGGGCAGGAATATTGCCCACACGATGCGCCAGCTATAGCACGGTGGTGTTTTCAGCCGAATGCTTTCTTGCGGTGGCGCCGTTCGCGGCGGACCTTGTTGGCCTCCCGCTGGGTGAGGGCCTTAGGCTTGCGGTCCTGAAAGGGGTTGATGTTGGCCTTGAAATCCACCCGAAGGGGCGTGCCAGCCAGGTCGAAGGCCTTGCGGAAGGTATTCTCCAGGTAACGCTTGTAGTCGTTGGTGATGCCTTCCAGATGGTTGCCGTGCACCACGATCACCGGGGGGTTGCTGCCACCCTGATGGGCATACTTCGGCTTCGGCCGGAACAGTCCCGACTTGGAAGGCTGATGCTGGGCCACCGCCTCATGGAGAATCTTGCTCAGCCTGGGGGTGGACAACTTCACGAAGGCGGCGGCATAGGCCTCGTCCACGGATTTCAGAATCCCGCCCACGCCTTGGCCGTGTAGCGCGGAAATGAAGTGGAAGCGGGCAAAGGAGAGAAACTCCATGCGCCGGTTCAATTCATGCTTGAGCTGATCGCGCTGATAATTGTCCATGCCATCCCATTTGTTGATGGCCACCACCAGGGCCCGGCCGGCTTCCAGGATGAACCCGGCCAGGTGGGCATCCTGGTCGCTGATCTGCTGGTGGGCATCCAGCACCAGCACCACCACGTTGGCGTCCTCGATGGCCTGCAGGGTCTTCACCACCGAGAACTTCTCCACGGCTTCGAATACCTTGCCCTTGCGGCGCACCCCGGCGGTATCGATCAGGGTGTAGGGGCGACCGTTCTTCTCGAAATCCACGTAGATGGAATCCCGGGTGGTACCTGGCTGGTCAAAGGCGATGACCCTTTCCGCGCCCACCAGGGTGTTCACCAGGGTGGACTTGCCCACATTGGGGCGACCCACGATGGCGATCTTGGGATGGTCGTCGGCCCCCTCTTCCTCCGCGGCATCATCAAAGTACTCCAGGGCCAGTTCCACCAGCTCACGTACGCCTTCGCCGTGTGCACCCGAGATGGCCACCGGCTCCCCCAGCCCCAATTCGTGGAACTCCGCGCACACCACGCCCCGATTCATGCCTTCCGCCTTGTTCACCGCCACGAATACGGGCCTGCCCGTGCGGCGCAGGCGCTCGGAGATGATCTTGTCCTGGGGCGTGATGCCGGCGCGGCCATCCACCAGGAAGATGATCACGTCCCCCTCGTCCACCGCCTGGAGGGTCTGTTTGGCCATTTCCGCCATGATGCCCGTGTCGGCAACCGGCTCGAAGCCCCCTGTGTCCACCACCAGATAGGGTTTGCTGCCCACCCGACCATGGCCGTAGTGGCGGTCCCGGGTCAAGCCAGGCAGGTCATGAACCAGCGCGTCCCGGGTCTTGGTGAGGCGGTTGAACAGGGTGGACTTGCCGACGTTGGGTCGGCCGACCAGGACTACGGTGGGTTTCATGGCATTGAAGGGGGGAGGGTTACGGGTGAAGGGCTACAAACACTGACATCAAACCCTCTACCGTTCACCCGCCCCTTACCCTCTTTACTGGATCTTGAGCGCATACACGCCGCCATTTGCCGTCTGCACCACCAAGCCGGACCTGAGGGGGATGATGACGCCCTGAATGGCGCTGCCATCGGTGGCAGCCCGGGCGGCAAAGGCGCCGTCGTCCGTGCTAACCAGATGGACATAGCCCTGGAAGTCCCCGGTGGCCACATAACGTTCTGCCACGGCGACGGGGGTGGAGAGCCGGCGGTCCCGCAACTTGTCCTGTTTCCAGGGATTGGTGCCCCGGGTCTTGTCATAGGCCAGCAGGGCACCGTGCTCATCCGCCACGTAGACCATGCGATCGTCCATGTCCACACCCCTGAGAGCGGAGACCTCCCGGGCCCAAAGAGCGTTGCCCCGCACGGCGTCAAAGCAGGCCACGCGACCCTGGAAGGCGGCGGCACAGACCCGTTTATCATCCATGGACAGGGGCCCCACCACGTCGGCGATCCGCTCCAGTTCGCTGGCGCCCCGGGGCAGGGCCACGTTGGATTCCCACAGGGGCGCCCCATTCTTGAGGGACAGGGCGGAGATGCGTCCGCCAGCATGGCCGGCGAAGAGCGCATCGGGCGTCAGCAGCAAATGGCCCTGTTCCCGCAACGTCAGGGCGGGCAGGCTACGCCCCGCACTCCAGCGCAGCCTGCCGTCTGCCGAGTCCAATAGCGAGACATGGCCGTCATTGGCCCGGGCAGCCACTAGCCCATGAGCCGCCACGGGGGGCACCAGGATCTCGCCCGACAGCCTGGCGGACCAGGCCCGGGTACCATCCTTGGCCCGGAAGGCCAGCAGTTCGCCCTTGGGCGTGCCTACCAGCACAAGGCCCTCCCCCACGCCCACGCCGCCGGAAAGAACCTGGCCCGCCTCGGCGCGCCAGACTTCCCGGCCACTGGCCAGGTCCAGCTTGACGATGCGGCCATCACGTCCCGCGGCATAAACCGCCTCGCCGTCCGTTGCAGGAGAAAACGCGTAGACCCCCGCCGTGCCCACGCTGGCGTCCCAGACCCTGCCGAGACTGGCGCTGGCCTTGAATTCCACCAGCTCGGCGGGCTTGACCGCCGCCTTGCCTGAGCCAAACCAGCCACCGACCGTTGAGGTCACCGATGAACATCCCCCCAGGGCAAGGGCCAGGACAAGGACAGCAAACGCGGCACCGGCTTTCACATCAACCTCCCAAGGCATCCAGACGCATTTCCACCAGGGGCTTGAGGGAGCTCTTGTCACCGAGTTTCTCCACGGCTTCCTTGTATGCCGCCCTGGCTTCCTCCTGCTTGCCCAGGCTCACCAGCACGTCGCCCTTGAGTTGGGCCGCCAGGCCGGCGAAGCTCGGATCGTAAGTTTCGTTGAGCAGCGCCATGGCACCCGCCGCATCCTTTTCCTCGAACTTCAGTGCGGCCAGGCGCAGGCGGGCCAGCTGTGCCGTGCCCTCGTCCCGGGCATGCTCCAGGGCATATTCATACTGGGCGCGGGCACTCTTCAGGTCGCCCGCTTCGTAGTTGACACTGCCCGCCAGCCAGGCGGCGGGCGTGGCGTAGGCGCTGCGGCCATGGTTTTCCATGATCTGGGCGGCTGCATCCTTGGCGCTCTTGGCATCGTTCATGCCGGCCGACTGGACCACCCGGTCGAACAGCATGGAGGCCTCGGCGGCCTGGTTGCGATTCCAGGTTTCCCAGGCACGCCAACCCCCCGCCGCCGCCAGGAAGACCGTCACGCCCCAGATGACCTTGTTGCCATGCTGTTTCCACCAGGCCCTCGCTTCGTCAAGCTGTTCCTGTTCTTCAAGATCGTATGCCATATCAGAACCCTTTCAGAATATCCGCTGCCAGGCCCAGGGGGACCCGGCGCTGCTCGCCCTCGGCGCGCAATGGTTTCACCGCCACCTCGCCGGCCGCAGCTTCGTCGTCCCCGATGACGACGGCATGGCGGGCCCCGCTGGCATCGGCCTTCTTCATCTGAGATTTGAAGCTGCCACCACCGCCATGGGTGACGACCCTTAGGCCCGCGTCCCGAAAAGCCTCCGCGGCCACCAGGGCAAAGCGAGCGGCAGCCTCGCCCACGTTCACCACGTAGGCATCAGGACCGATGGCCTCGGGCACCAGATCGGCCTCCCGCATCATCACCAGCAGGCGTTCCACGCCCATGGCGTAGCCGCAGGCAGGCGCAGGCTTACCTCCCAGCTGGGCTACCAGGCCATCATAACGTCCTCCGGCGCACACCGTGCCCTGAGCTCCCAATTTATCGGTGACCCATTCGAACACGGTGGAGTTGTAGTAATCCAGACCGCGCACAAGGCGAAGGTTCACGCGATAGGGAATGCCCGCGTCGTCCAGGCCACGCTTCACCGCCTCGAAATGGGCCAGGGCCACCTCGTCCAGTTCATCCATGAGTTGAGGCGCGGCCTCCACCAGGGACTGCATGGCGGGATTCTTGGTGTCCAGGATGCGCAGGGGATTGCTGTGCAGGCGGCGCCTGGCGTCCTCGTCCAGTTCCGGCTCGTGGGCCTGGAAATAGGCGACGAGCTTTTCCCGATGCCTGGCCCGGGACTCGGCGCCACCCAGGGAGTTGATCTCCAGGCGAATGAATTCGCCCAGGCCCAGGAGCTTCCACAGCCGCGCGGTCATGAGCAGGTGCTCGATGTCCAGGTCCGGACCGGCAAAGCCCAGGGCCTCCACTCCCACCTGGTGGAACTGGCGGTAGCGACCCTTCTGGGGACGCTCGTGGCGGAACATGGGGCCCCGATACCAAAGCCTCTTGCCGCCATCGAACAGCAGGTTGTGCTCGATGGCCGCCCGCACGGCGGAAGCGGTACCTTCCGGGCGCAGGGTCAGTGATTCGCCGTTCAGTTCGTCGACGAAGGTATACATCTCTTTCTCGACGATGTCGGTCACCTCGCCGATGGCCCGCTTGAACAGGCCCGTATGCTCCAGGATGGGGGTGCGCATCTCCGTGTAGCCATACTGGTCCAACCAGTCCTCGACAATGGTCTCGAAGTGACGCCACAAGATGGAATCGGCGGGCAGGATGTCGTTCATGCCGCGCACGGCGCGCATTTGGTTGCTCATGGTTATGGTTCTTGGTCAGGTGCTTCAGTTCTTCTTCGTGCCGTAGGTGCGCTGGACGTATTCTTCGACGATGGCCTGGAACTCCTCGGCGATGCGGTCGCCCTTGAGGGTCACGGTCTTCTCGCCGTCCACGTAGACGGGGGCCACGGGCGTCTCATTGGTGCCGGGCAGTGAAATGCCCACGTTGGCATGCTTGCTTTCCCCCGGGCCATTCACCACGCAGCCCATCACCGCTACGCTCATGTTCTCCACGCCCGGATATTGTCCCCGCCAGGCGGGCATCTGGTTGCGCAGCCAGTTCTGTATCTTCTGGGCCAGTTCCTGGAAGAAGGTGGAGGTGGTGCGACCGCAACCGGGACACGCCGTCACCAGGGGAGTGAAGGAGCGTATGCCCATTGTCTGCAGGATCTCCTGGGCCACCTGGACCTCGGTCGTACGAGGCTCTCCGGGCTTGGGCGTCAGTGACACCCGGATGGTGTCACCGATGCCCTCCCGCAACAGCACTGACAGGGCCGCCGTGGATGCGACGATGCCCTTGGATCCCATGCCCGCCTCGGTAAGGCCCAGGTGCAGGGCGTAGTCGCTGCGGCTGGCCAGGTCCTGGTAGACGCTGATCAGGTCCTGCACGCCGGAGAGCTTGCAGGACAGGATGATGCGATCCGCACCCAGCCCCAGTTCCTCGGCCCGCCTGGCGGAGTCCAGGGCAGAGGCGATGAGGGCGTGGCGCATGACTTCCCCCGTATCCAGGGGCGACTGCCTTTTCGTATTCTCGTCCATCATGCGGGCCAGGAGTTCCTGGTCCAGGCTGCCCCAGTTGACGCCTATGCGCACCGCCTTGCCGTAACGGACCGCGGCCTCCACCAGGGTGGCGAACTGCTCGTCCTTCCTGGCCCCTCTGCCCACGTTGCCCGGGTTGATGCGCAGCTTGGCCAGGGCCTGGGCGCACTCCGGGACGGCCTTGATCAGGCGGTGGCCGTTGAAGTGGAAATCTCCCACCAGCGGCACGTTGCAGCCCATGGCCTCCAGCTTGTCGCGGATGGCCGGCACCGCACGGGCTGCCTCCTCGGTGTTGACGGTTATGCGTACCAGTTCGGAACCGGCCTGCCACAGCTCGTAGGTCTGGGCCACGGTGGCCGCCACGTCCGCCGTGTCGGTATTGGTCATGGACTGGACCACCACGGGGGCACCGCCCCCAACAGGCACATGGCCTACCATGACCCGGCGAGTGGGTCGGCGCACGATGGTCTTGGACATGGTCATTCCAGGGTAAGGCGGGCCACTTTCTGGCCGATGAAGGGCGTCAGATCGATGGGGTGGCCGTCATAGGTCAGACGCACCTGGGCCGCCTCCCCCACCACCAGCTTGAAGGGGGCCGCGCCGGAGATGCTGTCAACGCCACCGGCGCGGATCAGCTTGGAAAAACGCTTGCCACTGCCGTCCACCACCTGGATCCAGGCATCCTGGGAGGCCAGGAAGCGCAGCATATGGACGCCGGTGTCACCTTGCTTCGGCGATTCCTTAGTTTTTGCCAGCGATTCTTCGTCGGCGAGGACGGGCTTGGTTGGAAATTCCACCACCACGGGGGCCGAGGGAGGAGACACGTTGGACGCCTTGGAGACGGGTGACGGCGCAGTGTGGGCGGGAGGGATCGTATCGGCATCGGCATCGGCCCTATCCACCACAGTGGAAGGCTGGGGCAACACCACCTCGCCTTGTCGCTGGCCGGCATCCGAGGAAACCGGCAAGGTTCGGGTCACCACAGCGGTGGTGGTCTCCACGGCGGTCTGGGGCACCAGGGCATCCTCACCCTGGCGCAGCCACTGGTAGAGCACCGCCACGAATATGACGAACACACCCAGGATCAGCAGGGGCACCAGGAGCCAACGCCTGAGGCCCCCGGAACTCATGGTGACCCCCTCGCTGTGGGCCGTGATGGTTTCAGAAACTGCCGCCTGGGCATCCATGGGGGCGATGAGTTCATCCGCATCCAGGTCCACAAGCCGGGCGTAATTGCGCACGAAACCCCGCAGAAAGACGTCGCCGGGCAGGTGGGCCACGTCCTCAGATTCCAGGGCTTCCACCTGGCGCACCGTGAGCTTGAGCTTGGCAGCCACGTCTGCAAGGGACAACTCCTTGACAAGCCTGGCGCTTGCCAAAGCCTGGCCGTAGCCAGGCCTGAGCAGTTCTCTCATAGCAGGCCTCCAGATTGATCATATTGGCCCATGATCAACCACTGGGTCTGAAGGGATTCTGGAAAACGGCGCCGCAACTGGGCCCCGTAGCTGTTCTCCGCCGCCCTGTCGCCCAGGGCGCGTTCCACTCGCACCCCCAGCCAAAGGGCCTGGGCGCTCAATTCCCCCTGGTTAGACAACTGGCGCAGTTTGCCCCGAGCCGCCAGCAGGCGCTGGCCGCGAAAATCCACCTCGGCCATGCCCAGCAGGGCGGATCCCAGGTTGGGCGCCTGCCGCAGGGCCCGGGCGAAATACACCTCCGCCTTGGCCAGGTTGCCCTGGCTCAAGGTGCAGGCGCCACCGTTGACCAGGGCGGTCTCCGGGGTGGCGTAGAGGGGATTGCCGAGGGCCTGTTCGAAGTGGCCCAGGGCCTCATCCATTCTGCCGCGCTGGCAAAGGAACAGGCCGTAATTGTTATGGGCCTCGGGATTCTGGGGCTGTAACGATATGGCGCGACGGAAGGCTGTCTCGGCCTCCTTGTCCTCCCTCAACGCGGCCCGGATCAGGGCCAGTATGTTGTAGGCCTGGGCATAGTCGGGTTCAGCGGCCAGGGCGATGTTCACCTCGTTGAGAGCCACGGAATACTGGCCCCGGGAGTAATAGCCGGCAGCCAGTTCCGCATGCACCTTGGCACGGTACAGGCTGCTGCTACCGGGAGGACTCTCCGGGCCGGAACCGCCACCTGCAGGTGGCACGGGGGCGCAGGCAGCCATACCGAGGAGGACCAACGATGCCAGGACTCGCTTCATGCCGTGAACTCCATGGGCTGTACCTCGCGCCGCTTGACACGCCTGGACTTGTCCTCCACCTGGCCCGCCAGCTGGCCGCAGGCAGCGTCGATGTCGTCACCACGGGTCTTGCGGGTGGTGGAAATCTTGCCCTCGGCCATGAGCCGGTGGGCGAAGCGGCGCACCACATCGGCCGAGGAGCGCTTGAAGCCCGAGTCGGGGAACGGGTTGAAAGGAATCAGATTGAACTTGCAGGGCACATCCCGGGTAAGTGACAACAATTGCTCCGCATGTTCCGGCTGGTCGTTCACTCCGGCCAGCATGACGTACTCGAAGGTGATGAAATCCCGGGGTGCGTTGTCCAGATAGCGCTTGCAGGCGGCCATCAATTCCTTCAGGGGATACTTCCTGTTGATGGGCACCAGCTGGTCCCGCAGGGCATCGTTGGGTGCATGGAGGGACACCGCCAGGGCCACGGGCTGAACTTCCCTCAGCCGGTCCATGGCCGGCACGATGCCCGATGTGGACACCGTCACCCGCCGCCTGGACAGACCGTAGGCGTGGTCGTCCAGCATGAGGGACAAGGCCACCACGGTGTTGTCGAAATTGAGCAGGGGTTCGCCCATACCCATGAGAACCACGTTGGAAATGATGCGTTCACCCTTGGGATCCCGGCCCATGGCCTTGTTGGCCCACCACAGCTGGCCGATGATCTCCGCCACGGACAGGTTGCGGTTGAAGCCCTGCCGACCCGTTGAACAGAAGGCGCACTCCAGGGCACAGCCCACCTGGGTGGACACGCATAGGGTGCCGCGCTCGTTCTCGGGGATGAAGACGGTCTCGACCCGGTTGTTGGGCCCCACTTCCAGGAGCCACTTGCGGGTGCCGTCGTCCGACACCTGTTCTTGCATCAGATGGGGCGGACGGATTTCCGCCACCTCCGGCAGCTTGGTCCGCAGGGACTTGGCCAGGTCCGTCATCTGCTCGAAATCGTCCACCCCATACTGATGCAGCCACCGCAAGACCTGGCGGGCGCGGAAGGGCTTCTCACCGATCTCGGAAAAGAAGGCGGTGAGGCTGGGAAGATCGAAATCCAGCAGGTTGACGCGGCTCAATGGGATCTCAGCGTGAGAAGATCTCGCAGGCGGGGAAGAAGTAGGCGATTTCCACGGCGGCGGTTTCGGGGGCGTCGGAACCATGCACGGCGTTGGCGTCGATGCTCTGGGCGAAGTCGGCGCGAATGGTACCCGGTTCGGCTTTCTTGGGGTCGGTGGCGCCCATCAGTTCCCGGTTCTTGGCGATGGCGTTCTCACCTTCCAGCACCTGGATCATCACGGGGCCGGACATCATGAAGTCCACCAGATCCTTGAAGAAGGGGCGCTCCTTGTGCACGGCGTAGAAACCCTCGGCTTCGGTGCGGGACAGCCAGGCCATCTTGGCGGCGACGATCTTCAGGCCGTTGGTCTCGAAGCGGGAATAGATCTTGCCGATGACATCCTTGGCTACGGCGTCGGGTTTGATGATGGAAAGCGTGCGTTGGGTAGCCACGTTGAATTTCTCCGGGATTTGTTGGAAGGAAAGATGTTGAATTGATGCAAAAAAGCGCGCGCAAGGTACCACGAAACGCCCCTAAAATAAAGGCGATCCGCCCCGTCGGCGGGCATGTTGAGGAGACCTGAATGGCGTCGGAAAACGACCTGCCGGACAACGAGGACGTCAAGAAAAAAGCCCTGGCTCGACTGGCTGTAGCCGGTCTGGTGACCGCCGCAGCCCTAGGAGGACTGTGGTGGCTGGATCAGGGCAAGCAGGCACCGTCGAAGACGGCGGCTATTCCCACGACCCAACCCGCTCCCATCCGGCCGGCCCAGACGCCGGAACCTGCCCTGCCCCAGGTTGAACCCATGTCGGAAGCGCCGCAGGAATCCGCACCCCAGGCCGAGCCCAACGAGGCCGCAGTCCCCCAGGAGGCACCGCCCCCGCCCCGGGTGAGCAATGCACCTCGCCTGCCCGCCTCCATCCCGGATTCTCCCCCATCCAGGCCAGGCCATGCGCCAACCCAGACCACACCCTTGCCGCTACCCCACGTCCAGCCTGCACCGGCACTACCCGCCACCTCGGCCAGCGGCCATTTCGTCGTGCAGATCGGTGTCTTCAGCAGTCCCGCTCGGGCGGAGGAGCTGGTGCGGCGCCTGAAGGAAAAAGGCATCCGGGCCAGCACCGAGACCCGGGTGCACGTGGGCCCCTTCCTGAACCGTCAGGAGGCGGGAAAGGCCCAGGCCGAGATGCGCCGTCTGGGCATGGACGGCGTGATCACCACGGCGGCGCCCACGCGATAAGCCAGCCGGGCCTGCCCGGCCCGGCCCGGCATTCGGTGTTCTCCCCAAGTCCGCCCACCCAGGCCACCCGGCCATCCACTTCCACCACGGGCAGCCAGGGGCGCAGCCAGGGCGGGATACCCGCCTCCCGCAGGAGGTCCTTCACGGGCCTGGCCAGCTGCCCGGGCCTCAACCTCAGGCGATCACCGCCCCTACGATGGCGTACCAGGACGTCATGGCCGAGGAGTTCGACTCCAGCCCCTTCCCGGGCCTTGAAATCCAGCCATCCCGCCAACCCCAGATCGAGTTGGACCTCGCCCCGCCAGGGCTTGCCGAGGTCCGGCACCGGGGCATACATGGCGCTGGGCACCACCTGGACCCGCCCCTGGAATCGAGCCACGCTGGCCCCGCCGAAATCGACACGCACCTGGCTGTTGGCGCACGCCTCCCGCAGTTGCCGGGTGGCCTCCATCAGGGGCGCCCGGCGCACCTGGACCCCCGCCTGCTCCAGTACCCGGCGCAGCAGGTTGCGGGCGCGGGCCTCCGGCAAATTTGACAGGATCGACGTATCCAGGCCTCTATGGTCCAGGGCAGAGGCGCCATCGCTGTCCGCCAGGGCGTCCAGCAATGCCGACCATTCCGCGAACTGCTCCGCCGCCCTGGTCAGGGCCGGGGACATGCCGGGAACCACGGCATCCAGGAGGGGCAGCAGGGTATGGCGCACATGATTGCGGGCAAGGCTGGGGTCCAGGTTGCTTTCATCCTCCACCCAGCTCAGGCCATGTGCCTTGGCAAAAGCCTCCAGCTGGGTGCGAGTGAGCCCCAGGAAGGGCCTCAACAACAGTAGCTTGCCTGGCACGAGCTGTCTGCACTCGGGCATGGCGGACATGCCCTTGGCGCTGGCCCCACGGCGGAGTTGCAACAGCACGGTTTCGGCCTGGTCGTCCTGGTGCTGGGCCAGCAGAATGGCGTCCGCATCCTGTGTCGAGAAAACCTGGTAGCGTGCCTGACGGGCTGCCGCCTCCAGGCCCTGGCCCGCGGGATTCACCCGTACGCGATGCACGGTAAGGGGAATTTCCAGGGCATCGCACACGCCCTGGCAATGAGCCGCCCAGGCGTCCGCTTGCGGTGACAGCCCGTGATGCACATGCACCGCCGAGACGGATAGATGATGCAGCTGTCTCAGGCCCGCCAGGGCATGGAGCAGTACCGTGGAATCCAGTCCTCCGGAGTAACCCACGGCCAGCCGCCCACCTGCGGGCAGGAATCTTGCAAGACAGGCCGCGATGGCCCGCTGGGCTTCTCCGCCAGGGTCAGGCACGCCCTTCCTTGAACTTGCCATACCCCATTAGGCGGGCGTAGCGGTCGTTGAGCAGGGCGTTTAGGGGGCGTTCGCGCACCTCATTGAGGGCATCGGACAGGGCGCTGCGCAGGCTTTCCATCATGGTCTCAGGCTCCCGGTGGGCACCGCCCACGGGCTCGCTGACCACCTGGTCCACGAGCCCCAGGGTCTTCAGACGGTTGGCGGTGATGCCCAGGGTCTCGGCCGCCAGAGGCGCCTTCTCGGCGCTCTTCCACAGGATGGAAGCACAGCCCTCTGGCGAGATGACGGAATAGGTGGCGTATTGCAGCATCAGCACCCGGTCGCCCACGCCGATGGCCAAGGCCCCCCCGGAACCGCCCTCGCCGATGACGGTACAGATCATCGGCGTCTTCAGTTCCGCCATGGCGTAAAGGTTGCGGGCAATGGCCTCCGACTGGCCCCGCTCCTCCGCGCCGATGCCCGGGTAGGCCCCGGGGGTGTCGATGAATGTAAGCACTGGCATGCGGAATTTCTCCGCCATGTGCATCAGGCGCAGGGCCTTGCGATAGCCCTCCGGACGGGGCATGCCGAAGTTGCGGTACTGGCGTTCCTTCACGTCTCGGCCCTTCTGGTGGCCCATGACCACCACGGGCTCCCCGCCAAAGCGGGCCACGCCGCAGACGATGGCAGGATCGTCCGCATAGGCGCGGTCGCCGTGCAGTTCCTCGAACTCGCTGAACAGATTCTGGATGTAGTCCAGGGTGTAGGGGCGTTGGGGATGGCGGGCCACCTGGGAAATCTGCCAGGCATTGAGCTTGGCGTAGATCTGCTTGGTCAGGGTCGCGCTCTTCTTGCGCAGACGCTCGATCTCCTCCGAGATGTCCAGACCCGGGTCGCCGCGCACTTCGGACAATTCCTCGATCTTGGCTTCAAGTTCGGCGATGGGTTGTTCGAAGTCGAGAAAGGTCACCTTCATGTCGAATCGGGCCTTGATGAAAGGGGTTGGATTTTACAAGGGGTTAATGCTGGTGCCCGTGAGGACCATGGACGTGGCCGTGGGCCACCTCTTCCCCGCTGGCCGCCCGCACGTCCTCCACCCGGCACTGCAGGCGCAGGGACTGGCCCGCCAGGGGATGGTTGCCATCCACTACCACCTTGCCATCGGCGATGTCCGTCACGGTGTACAGCAAATGGTGGTGGCCGTCCTCGCTGCTGCCTTCCAGCTGCATGCCCACAGAAACGTTCTCGGGAAACAGATGGGCGGGTTCCACACGCACCAGCTCCGCGTCGTATTCGCCGAAGGCATCGTCCGGCTCCAGCAACAGGTCCAGGGCCTCGCCGGTCCCCTTGCCCTCCAGGGCCGCTTCCACCTTGGGAAAGATTCCATCGTATCCCCCATGGAGATAGGCGGCTGGGTTGTCATGGGTGGCCTCTTCCAGCATGTCGCCGGCGAGGGTGGTCAGTTGGTAGGTCAGTGTGACCACCGTGTCTTTGCCAATTTGCATTTCACAGTTCCCGCACGAGTTTCAATACTTCCGCCGCATGACCCTTGGCGTTCACTCCGTAGAGCGCATGGCGGACGATGCCTTGCTTGTCGATGACGAAGGTGGAGCGGACCACGCCTTCCCGCATGACCCCGTCCACTTCCCTGTTCACCAGGACGCCGAAGGCCCGGCAGGCGATGCCGTCCTTGTCGGCCAGGAGCCGCACGCTGATGCCGTGCTTGTCCCGGAAGGCGCCATGGCGAATGCAATCGTCCCGGGAAACGCCCAGTACCGTGGCGCCTTGGCGGGCGAAATCCATTTCCAGGTCACTGAACTCGATGGCCTCCGTGGTGCAGCCAGGCGTATCATCCCGTACATAGAAAAACAGCACCAAGGTGCCGGCCTGGTCTCCCTGCAGGCAGTCTGCAAGCCGGCAGACGGACATGTCTGCGTCCGGCAGTTCAAAGTCTGGCGCGCGGTCACCCGCCTTGATGGCGCCTTCGTTCAGCATCTCGAATCCTCATCAAACAGAGCCCGGGCATTATATGAGCAAAGCCTCCGACACTACTCCCAGCTTTTCCATGGATGCCTTCTCCCTGTCGAGATTGCTGGGGGGCATGAGCCCGGCCATATTCCTGGCCGAATATTGGCAAAAGCAACCCTTGCTGGTACGCCAGGCCCTTCCGGGGTTCGGCGGCTGGCTGGGGAGGGATGGTCTAACCCGGCTTGCCTGTCGCGAGGACGCGGAAAGCCGTGTGGTGCAGTACAAGCGTGGAGCCTGGCATCTCCATCATGGCCCCTTTGCGGCGGAGGAACTGGAAAACCTCCCGGCCAAGGGCTGGAGCCTGCTGGTTTCCGGCGTCAACCACCTCATGCCCGAAGGCGATGCGTTGCTGAATGCCTTCGATTTCGTGCCCCGAGCCCGCCTGGACGACCTGATGGTCAGCTTCGCGCCCAAGGGCGGCGGCGTGGGCCCCCACTTCGACTCCTACGATGTGTTCCTGATCCAGGGCCTGGGCCGCCGTCGCTGGGAAATCAGCGACCAGACGGACCTGTCCCTGGTGCCGGGGGCCCCGCTGCGCATCCTGCGGCAATTCGAGCCTACCCGTTCCTGGGAACTGGAACCGGGGGACATGCTCTATCTGCCGCCCCGCTTCGCCCACAATGGTATCGCCCTGGGAGAATGCATGACCTGGTCAGTGGGTTTTCGCTCCCCCACCGCCCAGGAGGTGGTCAGCCAATTCCTCAACCACCTGCAGGACCACCTGGATGTGGCTGGCATTTACGCCGACCCGGGCCTGAAACCCACGCGCCACCCCGGGGAAATTCCAACCCGCCTGTTGGACTGGACCGAGGCGACGATAAACCGAACCCGCTGGAACAAACGATCCATCAAGGAATTTCTGGGCCGCTACCTCAGCGAACCCAAAGCCCATGTCTTTTTCGATCCTCCGGCGCGCCCCCTGACCCTTAACGCATTCAAACAAACCATCGCCAGGAAAGGTTTACGACTGGACCCCCGCACCCAACTGCTATTTCGCGGACGCTCATTTTTCATAAACGGCGAGCAATTGCTGGCTGCGGCCGGCATTGCCAATACCCTGCGCCAGTTGGCTGACCACCGACACCTCCCCCCCATCAATATCCAGGAGGAATTGGTGGAAATTGTTTACGTTTGGTACCGTGCAGGCTACCTAATAGTTTGATAGAAAATTATTTCTATCAAATCGCCGAGATATAAAAAATACTTCTATCAAGCCCGTAAACCCTCTAGCACAACTACAATAATTTGCTAGAATTTTCGCGTCGATTGGTGCGCATCTCGCGTGCCGGTTGATTAATGGATTGATCAACTTCGTTAAGGGAATACCCAATGAAATACTCCGTTCTGTTCGCTGCTCTGCTGGCCGTTGCTCTGTCTGCCTGCGGCAAAAAAGAAGAAGCCCCCGCTCCCGAGGCTGCTGCCCCCGCCATGGAAGCTCCCGCTCCTGCCGCTCCCGTTGACGCTGCTGCCGCTCCCGCCGACGCTGCTGCCGCTCCCGCCGACGCTGCTGCCGCTCCCGCCGACGCTGCTGCCGCTCCCGCCGACGCTGCTGCCGCTCCCGCCAAGTAATTGGTATAGCGCGCATGAAAGCCGGCCTTCGGGCCGGCTTTTTTATCACCCTCACCAGGGGCTGCTTGCAGCCAATTGTGTTCACAAGGTGACAATTTCTCGGCAAAGGTGTCCACGAACAATCAATCCAACTTCCATCCCCAGACGCATAATCATGCGTAACATATTGATATAAATAGCCTTTACTGGCTGGCACCATTCCTGCTGTTTGCCTATCAGACCGTTAACCCTCTGGAGGCAATGATGCGTTCCACCCTATCCACTCTCGTGCTTGTTTCCGCCATGGCGGCCTCCGCAGGCGCACAAGCGTTCACTATCGACGGAGACCTAAGTGATTGGGGCGTCCAGAAAAATGTGGGTGCTGTCGGTTGGAATCCAACAGCGGGCAGCGACATCCAGTTCACTGTCGAGGACCAGCACTCCAGTTTCCTGAACCCCGGTTATGGTGGTCAGGCCTACGACGCTGAGGCCATCTACACCACGATCGCCAAGGATTCAGACAACAAATGGAAGCTCTTTGTCGCCCTGGCCACCGGCCATAACCCGAACACCCTGAACAAGCCGAGCGCCAACAGCTACGGCGCGGGCGATTTCGCGTTCGATTTCGGCAAGGACGGCGACTTTGACATGGGCATCAACATCAAGCACATGACGACCAGCGGCAAGGAGGCTTGGGGCGACGAGGGTGGGGTATACGGCAACGCCCAGTGGGCATACGGGTTGTGGAATGCCTCCGGCGCCCATGATCCCAGCCATCCCGACCCGGACCACCCCACCTATCTGATGGACGGCGATTACCTTGGCCTGGCCACGCTGACCTACACGACCACCGGACAGAAGGGCTATGGAGAGTGGGCAAATGACACCCATTATTTCTATGAAATGAGCATCGGGCTGAACCTGCTCAAGCAGGCGGGCTGGGATGGGGAAAGCGCCTTCGATATCCACTGGACCCAGAACTGCGCCAACGACAGCATCCTGGTCGACCCTCCGCCCGCTGGCGTGCCGGAGCCCGCCACCCTGGCGTTGTTGCCCCTGGGCCTGGCTGGTATTGCGTTCCTGCGCCGTCGGCAGTCAGCCTAAGACTTTTTCCAGTCGCTCCACCGCCTGCCGGACCCGTTCCATGGAGGTGGTGTAGGCGAAGCGGACATGCCGGCTTGCCAAGTGCAAGCCGAAGTCCGTGCCCGGCGTGACTGCCACGCCAGCCTCCATGAGCCAACGCTCAGCCAGGCCTTCGGCCTCCTCACCAAAGGCATCGATACCCGCGTAGATATAGAACGCCCCATCCGGCATGACGGGCAGATCGAAGCCCAGGTGCTTCAACTGGGGAAACAGCCAATCCCGCCGGTTCCCGAGTTCTGCCTTCGCCGCCTCCAGCAAAGGGCGCGTCTGGGGCGCCAGCGCGGCCAGGGCAGCATGCTGGGCCACCGTGGGCGCGGCAAGAAAGATGTTTTGGGCAAGCCGGTCTACCGCCGGGACCAGGGCCGGAGGCACCAGCATCCACCCCAGGCGCCAGCCAGTCATCAGGAAGTACTTGGAAAAGCTGTTGATGAC
Organism: Thiobacillus sp.; assembly: GCA_024235835.1. Taxonomy (NCBI): domain Bacteria; kingdom Pseudomonadati; phylum Pseudomonadota; class Betaproteobacteria; order Nitrosomonadales; family Thiobacillaceae; genus Thiobacillus; species Thiobacillus sp. Next base: position 665,299 of record JACKLQ010000001.1, read on the forward strand.
CACCACGTCCTCCCCCAGGCCGGCGGCACTGGGGGGGGAATCGCCGTAGACCAGCTCGTGGTAGATCTCGTCAACCAGCAGCACCCCACCCCGCTTCCGCACCACCTCGTGGATGGCTGCCAGTTCCCCGGGGGCGATGAGGGTACCGGTGGGATTGCCCGGGTTGGCCACCAGAACGCCCCTGGTCTGGGGCCGCCAATGCCGGTCCACCAGTTCGGCGGTGAGCTGGAAATGGCTTTCCGGGCCCACTGGAACGCCCACCCCCCTGGCTTCCACCAGCCGGGCGAAGTGCCGGTTGCAAGGGTAGCCCGGGTCCGCCATGAGCACTTCCTCGCCGGGATCAAACAGGGCCGCCATGGCCAACAGCAGGGCGCCGGAGGCGCCAGGCGTCACGCAAACCCGTTCCGGGTCCACCGCAGCGCCGTAACGGGTGCCATAGTAGGCGGCGATGGCCTGGCGCAGCGCCGGCAGTCCCAGGGCCGGGGTGTAGTGGGTAAGTCCCGCCTGCAGGGCGTCCATGCCTGCCGCCACGATGGGGGCCGGCGTGGCGAAATCCGGCTCGCCGATTTCCAGATGGACGATGTCCCGCCCCCGGGCCTCCAGTTCCCGGGCCCGGGCCAGTATGGCCATGACGCGGAAAGGCTCGATCTCCCGGGCGCGCAGGGAGATGCCAGGCGTGGCGGGCTTCAGGCCAGGTGCTCCTCGATGAACTGGCGCACAAAGTGCTCGGGCTTGGCGCTATGGAAGCGGGCCTTCTCCTCGCCATCCTTGAACAGCAGCACGGTAGGGAAGCCCCGGGCACCGTAGCGGCCTGCCAGCTTCATGTTGTCGCCCTCGTCCACCTCTACCTTGGCCAGGCGCACCTTGCCGTCGTAGGTGGGGATCACCTTCTGCAGCACGGGGGAAAGGAAATGGCATGGGCCGCACCACTCGGCCCAGAGGTCCACCAGCACCAGGTGATGCCTGGAGGCCTCGATCACGTCCGCCTCGAAGTGATGCAGGTCGGTATCGAAGATGCATTTTTCGCAGACATCCGCCTCATGCCTGTGGTCGTGGTATTGCAGGGTCATTCGCTCGCTCCGCTCATGGTGCCAAAGTGTCTTGAAAATCGTCCCAGGGGATCCTGACGGTAGAACCGGCTCAGTTGCTCATATACAGCCGGGTAGGTGTCCACCACCAGTTCCGGCCATTCGAAGAAATATTCTGACATGACGGCGAAGAATTCCGCCGGACTCTCTGCCGCATAGGGATCCAGCACGGATGCCTCCTCATTCTCCATGGCCTCCAGACGGCCGCAGAAATCCCCATAGGCGGCGCCAAAGACCGCTGACCAGTCCTCGGCCTTCATGTCCCCGTGCATGGGCGGGAAACCGTTCACCGTGCCATTGTTCATGTCCAGCTTGTGGGCAAACTCGTGGATCACCACGTTGTAACCTTCCAGCTGGCCAGAGGCCCGGACCGAATCCAGCGCCAGCACCAGGGGGCCGCCCTCCCAGGCCTCTCCCGTGCGCACATGGCGCACCTTGTGCACCACGCCGATCTCGTCCGTCTCGTCTCCCTCGTGGACGAACTCGGCGGGATAAAGCACCACTTCGTTCCAGCCTTTGTACCAGTTGGCCCCCAGGTTCATGACGGGCAGGGCAGCCTGGGCCGCGATGACGGCGATGTCCAGACCGGTGGGTACCGCGTCGGCGACAGGACTGAATCGCTTGCCCCGCAACAAATCCAGGGCCAGGGCCCGCAGCCGTTGCCGCTCCTCCAGGTTCAAGCCATGGAACAGAGGCAGGGATAGGGCACTATCCCAGTCGGCCTCGCCGGGCTCGGGCACCGGCGCGTGCTTGGCAAACAGGGTCTTGAGCAATGCAATCACATCGGCTCCGACCCGGACGAAATAAACATGAACTGTGCTCTCTTCGGCAATGTTTGCATTCTAAAAGGCTATTTCAGCAGGACGCATGCCCCGCGCCGTTTGCCCGCGGGATGCGATGCGAGGCGCGGGGAAGTGCGGCCACACCAGGGCGGGGTCAATGCGACAAAGAATTCACACCTGGGCTTGCCGGCTCGCACTCAGCCCGGCCATCAAGCGCCAGGCTGCAGGGTGACGGGCACCTCCACGGTCTTGTCCTGCCGGCGCACGGTCACTTTCACCGTGTCCCCCACGCTGTAGTCGTCCAGGCGGCTGAACAGCTTGCCCAGGCCGTCCACGGGCTGGCCCTCGATGGCGATGATGATGTCTCCCGGCACGATTCCCCCGTCCCGGGTGATGGTGGCCCCCTTGAGGCCGGCCTGCTCCGCCGCCGAGCCGGGCGCCACCCGCAGGATCACCACGCCTTCCGTGCCGCCGAATCGGGCCAGGCGCTGGTTGAGGCGCTCATCCACCTCGATGCCCAGGGCGGGACGGATGATCTTGCCGTCGCGGATCAGTTCCGGCACCACCAGGTTCACCGTGTCCACGGGCACGGCGAAGCCGATACCTGCGCTGGCGCCGCTGGGGCTGTAGATGGCGGTGTTGATGCCGATGAGGCGGCCGGCTGAATCCAGCAGGGGGCCGCCGGAGTTGCCAGGGTTGATGGCCGCGTCGGTCTGGATCAGATGGTCAATGGTCAGACCGTTCTCGCCCCCCAGGGAGCGGTCCAGGGCCGAGACGATACCGTTGGTGAGGGTCCAATCCAGGCCGAAGGGGTTGCCGATGGCGTAGACCTTCTGCCCTACCTTCAGGTCGCCGCTGCTGCCCACGGGCACGGGGGGCGGCCGCTTGAAGCCCACGCCGATCTTCAGAACGGCGATGTCGTGGGCCGGCGAGGCCCCCACCAGGGCCGCCTTGAAGCTGCGCCCGTCCGCCAGTTTTACCGTGGCCTCGCTGGCCTTCTCGATGACGTGGTAGTTGGTGATGACGTGGCCGGCGTCGTCCCAGATGAAGCCCGAGCCGGTGCCCCGGGGAACGGAGAAGACGTTGCGGGTCCAGAAATCCCGCACCTCGGCGCGGGTGGTGATGAACACCACGGAATCCTTGGATTGCTCGAACAACTGAATGGTGGCCTGTTCGTCCGCCGCCAGGTCACCCCGGGCGGTGACCGAGCGAGGTGTGGCGTCGGGTTTGCTCGCCAGCCAGCCGCCTATGTCCGGCCCCCCCCGCCAAAGGATGAGCAGCAGAGCCGCCGCCAGGGTGAGCCAGAATAGCCGGACGAGGAAACGGTCTTGGGTAGGCATGGCTTAGGGAGCTTTCCTTGATGATTGTTCAGCGCCAGCGCAAGGTGACATATCGGCTGCGGCCGTTGGCGGCGACACGCAGCAACACACTGCCTTCGGATTCCGCCAGGGCCGTGGCAAAAGCCGTGGGGGTACCTACCTGCTTGCGATTCACTTCCAGGATCAGGGTTCCCGGGCCCATGCCCGCCAGGGCGGCCAGGGAGCCGGGCTCCACGGCGGTGACGATGATGGCCTCCCCCAGCCGGAGGCGGCGGCCTTCCTCCGGGGTGAGGCCCCGTACGGACAGACCCAGGGCCTGGACCGCCCCGGCACGTTCCGAGGCGGACTCTTCCAGCCGGCCCACCTTCACCCGCACCTCCAGGGGAAGGCCGTCCCGTAGCAGGCCCAGCCGCACCTGGCTGTCCGGCCGGGCCAGGGCCGCCCGGTTGCGGTAATGGCCGCCATCGTCCAGGCCCTGGCCATCGAAGCTCAGCAGCACGTCCCCAGGGCGGATGCCTGCCTGCTGGGCGGGAGAATCGGCGTACACCTGATTCACCAGCACGCCACGCGGCTCGCTGAGCTTCAGGGCCTCGGCCACGTCGCTGGTCAGGGGCTGCACCGCCAGGCCGATGTAGCCCCGCACCACCTTGCCCCGGGCCAGGAGTTGCTCGGCGATGGTGCGGGCCAGGTTGCTGGGTATGGCGAAGCCCACCCCCATATAGCCGCCGCTGCGGCTGAAGATGGCGGTGTTCATGCCTACCACCTCCCCGTCCAGGTTCAAAAGGGGCCCACCTGAGTTGCCCGGGTTGATGGCCGCGTCCGTCTGGATGAAGTCCTCGTAGTCGTTGATGCCCAGGCTGGTGCGCCCCTTGGCGCTCACCACGCCGGTGGTGAGGGTGTGGGACAGGCCGAAGGGATTGCCCATGGCCACCACCCACTCCCCCACTTCCAGCTTGCCGGAATCCCCCCACTGCAAGGCCGGCAGCCCCCGGGCAGCCACCTCCAGAACGGCCACGTCGGACTTGGGGTCCGTGCCCTTCACCCGGGCGTCGAACTCCCGTCCGTCCTGGAACTTCACGCGGATGCTCTGGGCATCCTCCACCACGTGGCTGTTGGTAAGCAGGTAAGTCCTATCCTCCTTGGTGGCGAACACGAAGCCGGAGCCCTGGCCGATGGTGTGGCGCGGTTTGCGGGGGCCGGAGCGGCGCGACAACCCGGGGAAATCATCGCCAAAGAACCGCCGGAACAGATCGTCCCGAAAAGCCCGGTTTCCTTCTTCTTCCACAACGGAACGCTCCTCCACCTGGATGAAGGCCACCGATGGCGCCACCTTCTTCGCCACGGTGGAAAAGGCCTTGCCCGTCTGGCGCAGGCTCTCGATGCCACCATCCTGGGCCCATGCGGACGGCATCAGGAAGATCATGGCCGCCAAGAAGGCCGTGAAGCGCATGCTCATGGCATCCTCCCCAGGCAGCGCAATTGCGCGCGCATGTCGTCCATCTCCTCCAGCAGGTCGGCCACCAGGGCCGCCAGCTCCGGCACGGCCTCGAAATCCCGCTCCAGCTGGCGCATGCGCCGGGCCCGCAGCAGGGCCGGGCCGGAGAAGCGCCACACGCCGGCCACGCTTTCCGCGTGGGGGAACAGACCTTCGTCCAGGTGCCGCAACAGCCACGCAGGCTCCACGGCGCAGGCGGCGGCCACCTGCTCCAGGGTGAGCCAGCTCTCCTCCATGAGGCAGCCCGTCAGGATGTCTTCTTCACGCATGGCTCAGCTCCTTCCATGGGGGGTGTTGTCCCTGGGATTGAAGGCCATCTCCCGGGCCATGGTTTCGTAGAGTTCCCTGGCCCTGACCGTATCGGCCGGCGGCAAGGCCACCTGGATGTCCAGCAGCAGGTCCCCCGCCGGCTCGCCGGGGATGCCCTTGCCCCGCACCCTAAGCTGCCTGCCGCTCTGGGCCCCTTCCGGGATGCGCACCTTCACCGAACCACCCGGCAGGTCCACGTTGATGACCGCCCCCAGAGCGGCCTCCCAGGGGGCCACGGGCAGGGTCAGGTGCAGGTCCCGGCCTTCCACGCGGAAACGGGAATGGGGATTGAACTGCACCTCCAGCAGCAGGTCGCCAGCGGGACCGCCCCCCATGCCCGGCGCGCCCTGCCCCGCCAGGCGGATGACCTGGCCGGCGCGCACACCCTTGGGAATCTTCACGTTCAGGGTACGGGTGGACAGGGTCACCCGGCCCTGGGCGTCCACCTGGGGCACCCGCAGGCCGAGCTGGCGGGTGGCGCCGGTAAAGGCGTCTTCCACATCCAGCAGCACCTTGGCGTGGTGGTCCTCCCCCTGGGCACGAAACTGTGTTCCATGGTGCGTGCCCTGGGCATGAAAGCCCGCGCCGCCCATGCGGCCGAACAACTCGGAGAAGAAATCCGAGAAATCCGCCGCCTCGCTGGAAGAAAACCCGTGGGGCGAATAGCCGTGGCCGGAAAACTCGAAGCCCGCGTCCCAGTCCGGCGGCGGCCGGAAGTCCTGGCCGGGCCGGTAGCCCTGGCCCAACTGGTCATAGGCGGCCCGCTTCTCCGTGTCCGAGAGCACTGCATAGGCCTCGTTCACGTCCTTCATGCGGGCGTCGGCGTCCTTTTCCTTGGACACGTCCGGGTGGTATTTGCGCGCCAGTTTGCGGAAGGCCTTCTTGATGTCCTCCGCCGTGGCGTCCCGGGGCACGCCCAAGGTCTCGTAATAGTCCTTGAATTGCATGCTGGCCTCTGAAAAATCACAAGTCATTCGCCGGGCCGGGGGCACGGCGAGCCTCACGTTACATGGTAGCTACATGCCCAAGATCAAGATATTGAACTCCGTCAGGCCGTACCTACATTGGATGGCAAGGGCGCCGGATGGCGTCCATGACCTGACCATGGAGGATAGAACCATGATGTACCGTACCCTGTTTCCCCGCGACGTCTTCGCGGAACTGGACCGCCTGCAGCGGGAGATGCAGCAGGCTTCCGAGTGGTCCCCCAGCATCCGGGGCCTGACCCGGGGCTTCCCCGCCATGAACGTGGGCGGCACGCCCAAGTCGGTGGAAATCTACGCCTTCGCCCCAGGCATCGACCCGGCCAGCCTGGACGTGCAGATCGAGAAGGGCGTGCTCACCATCGCCGGCGAGCGCAAGGCCTTGGAGGCCCCCGAGAAGGCCGCCGTGCACATCGACGAACGATTCGCCGGCCCCTTCCGCCGGGTGGTGACCCTGCCCGACGACGTGGACCCCAATGCCGTGGAGGCCCGGTACCGGGACGGCGTGCTGCACATCAGCATCGCCCGCCAGGAAGCCGCCCAACCCCGCCGTATCACTGTTCAATAAGCCATCCAGCAAGGAGGACGAAACCATGGCCGACACCAAGCAAGCCGAAACCGCCCGCCCGGAAGCCTCACTCATGCCCCCCGTGGACGTGATCGAAGACGCCAACGGCATCACCCTCTACGCCGACCTGCCCGGCGTGCCCAAGGACAAGCTCCACCTGCACGTGGAGGCGGACACCCTCAGCATCGAGGGCGAGATCGACCTGGCCATGCCCGAGGGCATGGAGGCCACCCATGCCGAGGTGAGCCTGCCCCGCTACCGCCGGGTGTTCACCCTGTCCAAGGAACTGGACAGCACCAAGGTGGGGGCCGAGTTCAACCATGGCGTGCTGACCCTGCGCATCCCCAAGGCGGAACACGCCCAGCCCCGCAAGGTGGAGGTGAAGGTGCTCTGAGCTTCATCGGGTGGCGAGGCCGGACACGGCCTCCCATCCGGTTCACGCCCCACCCAACCCTGGGTCATGAACGACCCGGGGACATGTACCCACTTGATCCAATCGGGTCGCCCATGACCCACTCCCCACCCCCCCGCCCACGCTAAGCCCCTGAAAACATGCGGACCGTGGCCATGCTCGGCATGGCACGGCCCTTGCGCTATCTGTCCTCATAAACAGCCTACAGGCACTCAAGGAGGACATTCCATGGCCAGCAAGACCCGCGGCAAAAGCGCATCAAAGACCCCCTCGACCAAGGCAGCCAGGAGCAGCGCCCTGCTCAAGAACTGGGCTGCACGCAAGGCCTCCCTCAACGCCCTGCCGGACAGCATCGACATCCGCGACTGGATCTACCAGCCCAGCCTGCTGCCCGTGCCGCCGGTGCTGGTGAACTGCGCCCGGGTGCCGGAAATCCTGGACCAGGGCCAGGAAGGCGCCTGCACCGGCTTCGCCCTGGCGGCGGTGGCCAACTTCCTGCTGCACAACCAGGGCCAGGACCGGCGCGTCAGCCCGCGCATGCTTTACGAGATGGCCCGGCGCTACGACGAATGGCCGGGAGAGTGGTACGAAGGCTCCTCCGCCCGGGGCGCCATGAAAGGCTGGCTGCGCCATGGCGTGGCCCGCCGCACCCTGTGGAAGGACACCCAGCACGGCACCAGGCACATGAACCAGGACGTGGTGCGGGACGCCATGAAATGCCCCGGCGGCGCCTATTACCGCGTCAACCACCGCCAGGTGCGGGACATGCATGCCGCCCTGGCGGAAGTAGGCATTCTCTACGCCACCCTCATGGTCCACGACGGCTGGATGGAACCCGGCCCCAGGACCGTGCCCGTGGCATATGTGAACGGTACCCGCAAGACCACCCTGAAGCTGCCGGTCATCACCCGCCAGGGCCGCGCCGACAGCGGCCATGCCGTGGCCATCGTCGGCTACACGGAGCAGGGCTTCGTCATCCAGAATTCCTGGGGCACCGGCTGGGGCGCGGGGGGCTTTGCCCTGCTGCCCTACGAAGACTACATGCTCCACGCCACGGACGTGTGGGTGGCCCAACTGGGTGTGCCGGTGAGCGTGGATGTGTGGGCGGAGGAGGAGAAGAAGAACGCCATCATCTCGGAAGGTTCCTCCCGCGCCCTGCCCGCCCTCACCCTGGACAGCCTGCGGCCCTACGTCATCGACGTGGGCAACAACGGCGAGCTGTCCAACAACGGAGACTACTGGACCACGGCGGAAGACCTGGAACGTCTGGTCACCCATGACATCCCCCGGGCCACGGCCGGCTGGAAGAAGAGCCGGGTCATGCTCTACCTGCACGGGGGCCTCAACAACGAGAAATCCGCGGCCAAGCGCATCGCCGCCATGCGTGGCCCCTGCCTGGCCAATGAGATCTATCCGTTGCACGTGATGTGGGAAACCGGCTTCATGGAATCCCTCACCAGCCAATTCGGCGACTGGTTCACCAACGCCGACAAGCTCTCCGGCCGCAGCCTGCTGGACAGCGTGGGCGAGGGCCGGGACTGGATGATCGAGCGCAGCCTGGCCTTTCCCCTGCGCAGGATCTGGGGCGAGATGAAGGAAAACGCCCGCCTGGCCTCGGACCACCGGGACAAGCAGGGCGCCATGCAGCTCCTGGCCAGCTACATCCGCCAGGCCGGCAAGAGCGGCGGCAAGGGGGGCAAACCTTGGGAACTCCACGTGGTGGCCCACTCCGCCGGCAGCATCTTCTTCGCCCACATGCTGCGCCACATCCTGGAACTGGAACTGCCCCTCAAGAGCGTGCAGTTCCTGGCCCCGGCGGTGGAACTGGACGTGTTCCGCGACAAGGTGTTCAAGCCCGCCACCCAGGGCCAGTGCCCCCTGCCCGTCATGTACCTGCTCTCCGACGCCGCCGAGCTGGACGACACCGTGGGCGGGCAGCTGGTGTACGGCAAGTCCCTGCTCTACCTGGTGTCCAACGCCTGCGAGAAGAAGCGCGGCACCCCCATCCTGGGCATGAACTGCTTCCTGGCAAAGGACAAGGCCATGCGGACGGCCTACCAGGGCGTGGATGCCAACGGCCTGCCCCACCTGATCCTCACCAAGGACTCCGAGGGCAACCCGGAACAGGCCAGGGCCGCCAGCACCAGCCGATCCCACGGCGGCTTCGACAATGACGTGGCCACCATGAACTCGGTGCTCTACCGCATCCTGGGCGCCTCGCCTGCACGGCCCTTCAATGCCAGGGACCTGGCCTATGACTGATCGATCACACCTGGAGACCGCCATGTCCCTGCGCCGCTCCATCCTGGCCCTGGCACTGGCCGCCACCCTGGCCGGCTGTGCCGGCAACGGCATCGACAACCTGCCCGATGCCCCCGCCGGCACCAGCCTGGCGGATCGCTTCACGGCCCTGCTGGACAAGCGTTGCCCCATGCCGGCGGAACAATTGACCAAGCCCAATTGATACAGCCCGGGAGACACCATGGACATCCTCAAACTCAATTCCACCGGCAAGAACGTGGAACGCCTGCAGAAGCGCCTGCAGAAGCTGGGCTTTTCACCCGGCAACATCGACGGCGACTTCGGCCCAGGCACCGAGGCGGCGCTCATCGCCTACCAGCGCGGCAAGGGCCTGCTGGCGGACGGCGTGGCCGGCCCCCGCACCCTCAAGTCCCTGGGCCTGGTAGACGACGACAACCTGGCCACCGTCATTCCCGGCGTCACTACCCAGGCGGTTTCCCGCCTGTTCCCCTTCACCCCCATCGGCAACATCAAGGCCAATCTGCCCCCTACCCTGGCGGGGCTGGAAGCCTTCGGCCTGGTGGACCGGCCCATGGTGCTGGTGGCCCTGGCCACCATCCGCGCGGAAACGGAAAGCTTCGAGCCCGTGGCGGAATACCGTTCTCGCTACAACACCTCCCCCAACGGCCATCCCTTCGACCTGTACGACAGGCGCCGGGACATCGGCAACCGGGGCGCGCCGGACGGGGAACGCTTCCGGGGCCGGGGCTACGTGCAACTCACCGGCCGGGCCAACTACGAACGCTACGGCAGGGTGCTGGGCATCAAGCTGGTGAACAAGCCCGAGCTTGCCAGCGTGCCGGACATCGCCGGCAAGATCCTGGCCGCCTTCCTCAAGGACAAGGAACGGGTCATCAAGGAAGCCCTGCTGGAAGACGATCTGCGCGCCGCCCGCCGGGCCGTCAACGGCGGCAGCCACGGCCTGGACCGGTTCAGCGACACCTACCGGCGGGGGATGGAGCTGATTGCGGCGGTGTGACATGGGCCACCCCCTACCGACATCCACCTTCCCCCTTTACGAAAGGGGGGACCACAACTCCCGTCCATCCTTCCCCCTTTTCCAAAGGGGAACCGAGGGGGATTCCAGCGGCATCTCCCCAGGCACCGCCGTCAAATCCCCACTGCCCCCCTTTGCGAAAGGGGGGTCCACAACTCCCGTCCATCCTTCTCCATTTGCAAAAGGGGGACCGAGGGGGATTCCAGCGGCATCTCCCCAGGCACCGCCGTCAAATCCCCACTGCCCCCCTTTGCGAAAGGGGGGTCCACAACTCCCGCCCATCCTTCCCCCTTTTCCAAAGGGGGGAAACCCCATGACATGCCACACCGTATCAGGCAACTAACCCCATGAGCCCCCCACCCCAGCGCAAACACGGCCCCACACCTGCCCATCCACCCAAGCGCCCCCAGCCAGTGGCCCCGGCCAACCCGTGGCTGCCACGCCTGGGCCTGATCCTGGGGGCATTGCTGGTGCTGGTCTCCCTGGCGGCGGCCTGGCGGCAACCGGTACGCGACGATGCCACGGCAACGCCCCCCACACCTGGCCAGGCGGCCTGGTGGCTCCAGCCCCTGGAACGCAATCCGCAGTTGCGCCTGCCCCGGGTCAGCGGTGACCTGGCCGGCATGTTTGTGCTGCCGGGCACGCAAAAGGTCTGGGCCGTGGGCCAGAAGGGCCTGATCCTGCACGCCAAGGATGGCCACGACTGGCAGCAACAACACCCCAAGACCTCCATTGAAAACAGCGAAACGCCCACACCGCCAAGCAAGGCCTACCTGCCCGGGCTCATTTCCACAGCCCATGCCGTGGACGCCCCGGTGCAGCGCACGCTCACCGAGCCGGCGCAACCCGTCGAAAAACGCATGCTGCCCAACGCCCCCGCGAACCTGCGCGTCACGGAACCTGTGCAACAAACGCTGCCCCCAGCCGCCCCGGAGGGTAAGTCGGACAGCACGCCCCCCAGCAATGCCGACCTGGAGGCCATGAAGAAGCAGATGCTGGCGGACGAGCTGAATAAGCAGGCAGCCTCCCCCACGCCCCCCGTCCGGATACCCCCCAAACAAGCGCCCAAGCAGGTACCCAAACCAGCGGCCAAACCCGCCATCGAGTCGCCGGCACAGCCTCCCAAGGCCGCCCCGGTGATTCCCGCCAATGCCGACCTGGTGGCCGTGCATTTCAACGATGAAAACCACGGCTGGGCCGCCAGCGCCCAGGGCATCGCCCTGATCACCCGCAACGGCGGCGCGGATTGGTCGTCCCCCGCCGGCGCCGACACACTGAAGACCCTGTTCCCCCAGGCGGAAGAGCAGCTCCAGGCCGCCCTCAAACCCGTCCAGCCCTATGCGCCCCCCGCCACCCCGGGCATCCAGGCCACCCTGCTGGCCACGGCCCAGGCCGACGACCTGCGCCGGTGGGCCGTGGGCAGGAACGGCGTCATCCTGGCCACCCGGGACGGCGGCCGGACCTGGCAGCGCCAGACCCGTCCCGCCGACCAGCAGACCACGGGCACCTACGCCCGCCTGCCCGCCCCCTGGACCTATGTGGCCTTCCTGGCCGGCATTGGCCTGATGCTGCGGGCCGGGCGGCAGATCGGCCAGATCAGGACGCCCGAGGCCGCCAGCCCGGCGGGCATCGCCGGCCTGTTCGTCTCCGACCACCCCCTGGGCCCCGGCGACCCGGACCCCCTGGGCCACGGCCTGGTGGCGGAAGGCCTGGCCAACTTCATCCTCAACCGCAATACGGAACCCGGCATCACCATGGCCGTCACCGGCTCCTGGGGCAGCGGCAAGAGTTCCATCATGCGGCTGCTGCTTTATCGCCTGGAGGAAGCCGGCTTCCGCCCTGCCTGGTTCAACGCCTGGCACCACCAGCAGGAAGGCCGGCAACTGGCCTCCCTGTTCAACACCATCCGCCGCCAGGCGGTACCGCCCCTCTACACCTTCCCCGCCTGGGTGATCCGCGGCACCCTCATCTGGAACCGGGGCGGGTTCTACCGCCTGCTCATCCTGGGCATGGTGGCCCTGGTGTTGCTGGGCGGCTTCGAAGCGGCGCGCCAGGAAGCGCCCCTGGACAGCCTGCGCCAGACCCTGGTCTCCGCCCTCACGGACACCCGCCCCGTGGTCATCACCCCCTCCAGCCTGGCCAGGCTCAAAAAGGACGGCGTGGTGGACGACCAGGTACTGGCCGCCCTGGAACAGAACATGGTGTGGACCAAGGGCGAGCGCGCTCCGGACGGCACCGGCCCCTGCCGGGTGCGGGACGGCGATTGCGCCTTCGCCAGCTCGGCCCAGCTCCAGGCCAGCCTGGAAGCGCTGATCAAGCCCCGCCGCCTCACCGACGAGGAGCGTACCGCCCTGGACGCCGCCGCCCAGCACCTGGGCGCGGGGCCCAAGTCCATGCTGGCGGTGCTGCTGGGCGCCCTGGTGGTGCCCCTGCTGCTGGGCAAGGGCCTGGCGGTGTACGGCCTCAACTACCTGGATATCTTCAAGCGCCTGCTGCCGGAACGCGCCCGGCCGGAAGGCAAGGAAGCCGTGGGCACCATGGAAAACCTGCGCACCGAGTTCGCCCTGCTCACCGAGGCCCTGGACGGCCGCCTGGTGCTGTTCATCGACGACCTGGACCGCTGCTCCTGCCAGACCGTGCGGGAAGTGCTGGAACTGGTGAACTACCTGGCCAGCGTGGGCCAGTGCTTCATCGTCCTGGGCATGGCCATGGAACACGTGGCCTGCTGCATCGAACCCAAGGCCGACGACCAGGACAAGCGCGAATACGCCCTGCAATACCTGAAGAAGCTCATCAACATCGAAGTGCCCGTTCCCATGCTGGACCCCAACCGCTCCCGGGAGATGCTGGAACGCCAGACCGGCGCCACGGAACGCCCACCGCCCCCCAGCCCCTGGCGGCGCTGGCTGGGCTGGGCCCTGGTGCTGGGCGGCGTAGTGGCCATGAGCTGGGGCCTGCCCCAGGTGTGGAACCAGCTCCAGCCCCAGGCCGAGCCCAAGGCCTTCATCACCGACGCGGCACCCCAGGCCGCCGCAAACCTGACCCCGTCCAAGGCCATCGCCACCCAGCCGGAGCCGGCATCAATGCCCCTGGCCGTGGGCCTGGAGCGCGCGGCCCAGCCCGGTTCCTCCTGGCTCCTGGCCCTGCCCCCCGCCGCCGTGCTGATCGCCCTGGCCCTCTGGTTCACACGCAACCGCTGGTTGCCCTGGCTCCACGGCAAGGGCGTGCTCCCCGCCCTGCGCCGGGCCCTGGGCCAGGCCGACCGGGGCAGCGACAAGCCCGAGTTCGGCGCCGCCCTGCTGGACTGGCACCCGGTCATCCTGCTGGGCGACCCCACCCCCCGGGGTGTGAAGCGCTTCGTCAACCGCGTCCGCTTCCTGGCCATGATGGAACAGTCCCAACCCGAAGCGGAACGCATCAGCGACGCCCTGCTGGTGGCCCTGGCCGCCCTGCATCACGCCCGTCTACCCCCGGACGGCGGCGGCAACGCCCTGGCCATGGAAGCCATGGAGAAGACCGGGGGCTGGCCACCGGACGAGGCCCGCCTGGCCCGTTTCGAACGCCTCATGCGCCAGCTGCATATCCGTTGATGCCCTGTCTGGCGAGTTGATGCATTGGTATGCTTGCCTGACAGCCAAGCCCGACTCTAAGGAACCCCGCCATGGAATACCGCCGCCTGGGACACAGCGACCTTGAGGTTTCCGCAATCTGCCTGGGCACCATGACCTTCGGCCAGCAGAACACTGAAAGCGAGGCCCATGCCCAGCTGGATTACGCCTTCGGCCGGGGCATCAACTTTCTTGATACGGCGGAGATGTACCCCGTGCCCCCCAGGGCGGAATCGGTCACCCGCACCGAGAGCATCGTCGGCAGCTGGCTGCGGGGTAGGCAACGGGACCAGGTGATCCTGGCAACCAAGGTGACCGGGCCCCGGCGGGGCATGGACTGGATACGCGGTGGCCCCACGGCCCTGGACCGGGCCAACATCCGCGCCGGCATCGAGGGATCCCTTCAGCGCCTGGGTACGGACTACATCGACCTCTACCAGATCCATTGGCCGGAGCGGAACGTACCCATGTTCGGCAAATACCAGTTCGACCCGGCCCAGGAAACCGATGCAGTGCCCATCCCTGCCCAGTTAGAGGCATTGTCCGAACTGGTGCGGGAAGGCAAGGTGCGTTACGTGGGCCTGTCCAACGAGTACCCCTGGGGCGTGATGCAATTCCTGCGCGCCGCCGACGAGCACGACCTGCCCCGGGTGGCGTCCATCCAGAACGCCTACAACCTCCTCAACCGGGTCTTCGAGCACGGGCTGGCGGAAGTTGCCTTCCGGGAAAACCTAGGCCTGCTGGCCTACTCCCCTATGGCCTTCGGCCTTCTCAGCGGGAAATACCTGCAACCAAGCGGATCAGGCCGCGTAACGCTGTTCAAGGGCTTTGCCCAGCGCTACGACAAGCCCGGCGTAGGGTCCGCCGTGGCGGCCTACGCGGACCTGGCCCGGCGGCACGGCCTGAGCCCCGCCCAACTGGCCCTCTCCTTCGTGTACCGGCGCTGGTTCGTGGCCAGCACCATCATCGGCGCCACCAGCCTGGAACAGCTCAGGGAGAACCTGGACGCCTGGGACCGGCCCCTGGCCGCTGGGGTCCAGGCGGAAATCGAGGACCTGCACCTGCGCCACGGCAATCCCGCGCCCTAGGCGCGCCGCTATTGCAGCAGCACCGGTTCGCAGGCCTTGCGGCCGATGGCGCCGCCACAGCGGTACACCAGGCCATCGGCCCGGATCAGCCAGACGAACTGCTCCCGCTCGCAGGAAAAGGCCACGATAGCGGACTGTGACTCCGGCAGGCCTTCCAGCCGCCGGCACTGGTTGCGGCTAAGGCACCACTGTACAGACCCATCATTGAAACCGACGAAGGCCTGGCGGTCGTTGTAGTCGCCCATGCGGGGCGAACACACGTGGGTGGGCAAGGGCTTGGCTCGGGTGTTGGACAGAGGGTTGGTCAAGGATTTGGATGAGGGCTCGGCCATCGCGCCAGCCCCCCACAGCAGGCCCAGGGCACCAGCCAGGATAGCCAGCTTGTTGATTGTTATGGACCTGGGAGGATGCCAACTCTTCCGCTCCAGGAAACCCAAGAGGGCAAATACCGGCGTGTCTTGGGTCATGGGAGCCTCGCTTTCAGAGAGTGGGCCTTCATTTTGAGGGATGCTCGCACCCAAGCGTGCATGTATCCTCCACACCACATACCCCAGTACGATACTCGGGCATTATTGACTTATATCAAGAACATCCCCTAGGTGGTGTCCTTATATTAGAAATTGCTAATGTTTTGGCATTTTTTAAACTTCTGTAAAGGAACCATGATGCGTACCACTGCCTTGATTGCCATTGCCTTGCTGTCCCTGCCGGTTCATGCCGCCAAGGTCAGCCCCTTCAACCAGCCTTGCCTGGAAAACGAGTCCATCGTCGTCTCGGTGCAGCCCCAGTCCGCACCTGTCCGCCTGGCCGCCCTGGAGGCGCCGCTGGGCAACTCGGGCCCGGCTTGCCACCGCGGCCAGCTTTCCCAGGATGACCTGTCCTACGTGAAGTCCGTGCAGCCTTCCGACACAGCGCCCGTGCGGCCGTTGGTGATTACGGGCTTGTCCGGCCACCGTGCGCAACTCGGCCCGGAAGACATCTCCATGATCGAATCCGTGCAGCCCAGGGGGGCGACCGTGGCCCTGGACATTGGCCTGAACTGAACCTTCCCCGTACGGCCCAACGGCATGCCCTCGGGCATGCCGTATTTGTTTGCGCGGGGCGACGGAAAGGCCGTTCGCCGGATACGGCCTTACACCGCGCTGCCGAACCCCTTGTCATTGGCTCCGGGGGGCGGTTCCAGGCCGGCCAGGCGGCAGCCCTGGGCCACGGGGCCTGTGGGGAAGAGTTTGTACAGGTACTTGATGCCGCCTTCCGGGTGGAAATATTCGTCCAGGGCGTCGTGCAGTTCGCGCACATTGATGGTGGAGCCGTCATGGCGGGCGTAGAACTCCTGCAGGGCGCAGATGGCCTGCCAGTGGTCTTCCGTCAGGGTCAGGTGTTCCCGGTGGGCCTGCTGTTCGGCCAACTCGCGGCTCCACTCCATGGGGGCATGGGGAAAGTCCGGGTCGGGATGTACTTCGTATCCGGGCCGAACGATGTTTTGCGTGGCGTAGCTCATGTCATCCTCCTCAGGTTGGCTCCACGTGCCTGTACTCGGCATCGCTGGAGTAATAACCTAACCCTAGCCAAAATACCCGACCATTCAAGTCCAGTATGGTCGTGATCCGCAGCAACACCCTTGTAAGCCCGGAGGAGACGACATGGCCTATGACGAAGGACTCGCCCAGCGCATTCGCGAAACCCTGCAAGACCAGGCGGACCTGACGGAAAGGAAGATGTTCGGCGGCCTGGCCTTCATGCTGCGGGGCAACATGCTGGTGGGGGTGCTGGGGGACACCCTGATGGCCCGGGTGGGGCCAAACAGGAACACCCAGGCCCTGGCCAGGCCCCATGCCCGGCCCATGGATTTCACGGGCAAGCCGATGAAGGGCTATGTGCATGTGTCGCCGGAGGGCATCGCAGCCGACAAGGCCCTGGCGGAATGGATTGGCCATTGCCTTGAGTTCGTGAACGGCTTGCCGCCGAAATAATCGCGCACGCCCCTGGGAGAACGGCTTCAGGAACTCCCGGATGGCCCTGCACTCGTAGCGCGGTTGGCATTAATCTATTTGGGCAGGCTGAATGTTCGATTCCGTTCATGTTTCGACAGGCTCATGTTTCGACAGGCTCAACACGAACGGCAGAGAGAAATAACCGGGCCGGATCATTATTGATCCGGCCAGAATATGTTTGAACTCGTCACCCCGGCGAAGGCCGGGGTCCAGTCATACACCAGCGGAAGACCTGGATACCGGCCTGCGCCGGTATGACGGCCACTTCAATCTTCACTTGGCCGGATCAATAGAGCCACCATCCTCGGAGACCCATAGCAACATGTCCTGGAAAGACAGCATCTATCAACAGCGCGAACAACTCGCCCTTCTGCTGCGTGATCCCCTGGCCCGGCTGGCAGAGCAATGCGCCCCCGCCTGGGGAGACCGGGAGGCCCTGAATGCCGTGCTGATGACGGGTTTCAACGCCATTCCCCACTGCAAATTCCTGTACTGCCTGGGCACGGACGGCGTCCAGATCTGCGACAACATCGAGGCCACCGGCCTGCTGCCGGGGCACTTTGGCCGCGACCGGTCCCAGCGGCCCTATATGAAGGAAGCAGTGCCCGTGTGGGGCTTTCTGCTTTCCGACGCCTACATCAGCCTGCTGAACAAGCGCCCTTCCCTCACCGCCCTGCAGATCGTGCGCCGGGACGGCCAGGTAGTGGGTTACCTGGGGGCGGACTTCGACCTGCGCAATCTGCCGGCCAACGTGGGACGCTATGAAGAACCCAGTGCCTGGCGGCAGATCAAGGGCGATCCCTCCATCCGCGGCAACGTGATGCTGCAATGCCGGGTGGACAGCCCCATGGACCAGACCCTGGAGCAGTCCATGTCCATCATGGAAGAGCTGATGACGGAGCGGGGTGTGTTCCAGGCCGTCATCCACTTCTCCAGCAGCCGGGCCACGGTGTGGACCCTGGACGATCCCTACCGCTACCGCATCCTGGACCAGGACGCCCTGGCGGACCCGGACATCTGCCTGGTCTACCCCGCCATTCCCTATCCCGACGACGCCCTGGTGCCCAAGGAGGATGTGCCCCGCATCCTGGACACCCTGAAGGCCCTGCGCATGGCGGACGAGAACATCTACCTGCGCATGGCCTCCATCAACCTGTTCAACGGCATGATCAGCCTGACCTTCTCCTGCGACGGCAGCCACTACATGCGCTGGGACGAGTTCCTGGGCAAGAGCCTGGGCTTCTGGTTTGGCACGTCCTGAGGAAAGTTTGACCGGGGGGCTGGATTTCCTGGCTGGCGTCGCCCAGGCGGATTTTTCTGCCAGGGTAACCGACGTGCTGGATGAAGATGAACCATCCCCCGCCTCGTTCCCCGGGGCTTGACGACCAGACGAGCTTCGGCGAAAACGGTTTCACCGGACATGCCACCCGCATGAAGAAGGCCAAGAACCCATGAGCGCACCCAGCAATCAGGAACAACTGTTGCTCGAGCTGATCAACCACACCCGCCTGGACCCCGCGGGGTCGTCGACGCTCTACATTTCCAGCTACGTGCCCCTGGTTTCCAGCGACCCGGACATCCAGGGAGCGCTCGCGTACTTCGGGGTTTCCGGCGCCGCATTGCAGACCGCCTACGACGCCCTGTCGCCTACCCAGCCCCTGGCCTGGAACGGCCAACTCGCGGACGCCGCCCAGGCCCATTCCCAGTTGATGATCACCCATGATGCGCAGTCCCACCAGCTGCCCGGGGAAGCCAGCCTGGGCACCCGCATCGGCAACGCCGGCTACAGCTATTCCTATGTGGGGGAAAACATCTACGCCTATTCAAAAAGCATGCTCTACGCCCACGCGGGCTTCATGGTGGACTGGGGCCCCGGGCCCGTCGGCATGCAGGACCCGCCCGGACACCGCGACAACATCATGAACGCAATTTTCCGCGAGGTGGGCCTGGGGGTGGTCAGCGAAGCCAATCCCGCCACCCAGGTGGGCCCCTATGTGGTGACGCAGGATTTCGGTGTCCGCTGGGGCAGCCCCCAGGTATTCCTGCTTGGCGTTTCCTACGCCGACGGCGACGGCAACCGCTTCTACTCATTGGGCGAGGGTCGCTCCGCCATGACCGTCTCCACCGCTGAGGCATCATCCCAGTCAACCGCCAGCGGCGGTTATACCCTTGAGCTCACCGCCGGCACCAAGACCATCACCTTCAGCGGCGGCGGCCTGGCAACCCCCCTGGTCATCTCCGCAGAAATGTCCAACGGCACCAACGCCAAGATCGATGTGCGGGACGCCTCCACCCTCCTCTCCTCCGTGGACCTGACCCTGGTCAGCGGCGCAACCCGCCTGGTGGCCCTGGGCGTGCAGGACCTGATGCTCACGGGAGCGGCTGGCAACCAGGTACTGGAAGGCAACGGAGGCGACAACACCCTGTCAGGCAAGGCAGGCAACGACACCCTGAACGGCGGCAGGGGCAACGACACTCTGAGCGGCGACGGTGGCAACGACACCTACGTGGTCGGCAGCATCAATGACCGGGTTCTGGAACTGGCTGGACAAGGCCTGGACCTCATCAAGTCCGGCGTCACCTTCAGCCTGGTGGACACCGACGGCGCCGGCGGCAAGGGCGGCAACGTGGAAAAACTTACCCTCACCGGGAACCAGAACATCAGCGGCACGGGCAACAGCCTGGCAAACACCCTGGCCGGCAACGGCGCCAGCAACAAGCTGTGGGGCAACGGTGGCAATGACTCGCTGCTGGGCAACAGTGGCAACGACGGTCTGTACGGCGGATCTGGCAACGACACCCTCCAGGGTGGTGGCGGCAATGACCAGCTCGCCGGCGGAACAGGCAACGACCGACTGACTGGCAACGCCGGCGTGGACCACTTCGTCTTCAACACCTCCCTGAACGCCGGCGCCAACCTGGACACCCTGGTGGATTTCACCCCCGGAACGGACACGATCCGCCTGGACGACGACATTTTCCGGGCCCTGGGTCCGGTCTCGACCACCACCGTCCTGGCCGCCGGGAAGTTCCACACGGCGGCGGGTGCCACCGCGGCCCATGACGGGAACGACCGCGTCGTCTACGACAGCGCCACAGGTGCCCTCTACTACGATGCCGACGGGCAGGGAGGCGTTCAGGCCGTGCAATTTGCCCTCCTCGGCACGTCCACCCACCCCAGCCTGACGGCCGGGGACATTTTCGTGGTCGTCTAGGGCGTACCAGGCCCGCGCGAGGGGCATGTCAGGTCCGCCCCCCTCATGTCCGGAGCTGCGGTGCAGACTGATATCCAGAAAAGCGCATGGCCCAAGCACGCTTCCCTACGAGAGCATGACAATATTGGCCGGGCTCCCTGCTCCCTGATACAGGGATGAGAGTGGCTCCCCACAATGAGAGCTAGCTGCTCGCATTGGCTGGAGTGGGAAAATCCTCTATCGGAACGGGCTTGCCAAACAAATAGCCTTGGTAGTTTTCGCAGCCATACCTCAGCAGAAATGCGCGTTGTTCCTCCGTTTCCACGCCTTCGGCGATGACGTTGAGTCCCAGGGACTGGCTCATGGCGAGAATGGCACGTACGATGGCCATGTCGTTCTGGTCATTGGTGATGTCTCGGACGAAGGATTGGTCGATCTTGACCTGATCCAGCGGCAAGCGCTTGAGATAGGACAAGGACGAATATCCGGTGCCGAAGTCATCAAGGGAAAATCCCACGCCCAGGGCTTTCAGGGAGTGCATACGCTCGATCACCTCTTCCACCCGGGCGAGCACCACGCTTTCAGTGAGTTCCAGTTTCAGCCTGGTCGGATCGATGCCGTATGCTGTCATCTTGTCGAACACCACCTGGACGAAATCCGGCTGATGGAACTGACGGGCGCTGACATTGATGGAAATCACCAGATCGCGTGTGTGGGGGTCCACCTGCCAGCGCTGCAACTGGGCGCATGCCTGCTCCAGGACCCATGTGCCGATGGGGATGATGAGCCCAGTCTCTTCCGCCAAGGGTATGAAGCGCACAGGAGGAACCGGTTCACCTTCAGGCGGCAGCCAGCGCAGCAGGGCCTCCGCACCGATCACCTTGTTGTGCCAATCCACTTGGGGTTGGTAATGGAGCCGCAGTTCGTCTTGATTGATGCCGCGCCGCAGGGCAGCCTCCATCAAGGCGCGAGCATCGATGGCGGCCTGCATGTCCGGGTTGAAGAACCGAATGGTGTTGCGCCCGGCGTTCTTGGCCTGGTAGAGAGCCACGTCAGCCTGTTTGAGTAGTACGTCCACGGCCACCTCCTGGCCCCGGAACAGGGTCACGCCGATGCTGGGTGTGCTGTGGTAGGCAGGCCGGCCTTCCTGGATGGCGTAGGGGTGGCAAAGGGCGTTGCGCACCTTCTCGGCGATCATCTCGGCCTGCAGCGCGGCGGCCGCCTCCTCCGTGCCCAACTCTTCCACCAGCACCACGTACTCATCACCACCGAGCCTGGCGACGGTGTCCTCCTGGCGCACCGTAGATGTCAGTCGCTTCGCGACCTCTATGAGCAGGCTGTCTCCAACATCATGCCCTTGGGTGTCGTTAAGGTCTTTGAAGTGGTCGAGGTCCAGCATCAGCATGGTGCTGTATTGCCTGTCCCGGCTGCTGCCCATCATGGCCCTGCGCAGGCGGTCCATGAGCAGGCGCCGGTTCGGAAGGGCCGTCAGCGGGTCGAAGTAGGCCAGATGTCGGATCTGTTCCTCGGCCTGCTTGCGCTCGGTAATGTCCACGCAAAACCCCATGACCAGCTCACCAGGCAAGTTTATGGCCCGCATGTTGGCGATCAGTTCTTTGCTGTCCTTCCGGCGCAGCTTGATTTCCACCTCCTGGGCGCCAATTTCAATGACCGCCTGATGCAAGGCAGTGTGCTCTCCTGAAAGACCAGGTGGAGACAAGTCCGTGATCGTCATGCCCAATAGTTCTTCTCGCGTATAGCCGACCATTTCGCAGGCAGAAGGGTTGATGTCTACGAAGCGACCTGCAGCGTCGGCAACGAAGATACCCTCTGGCGCATGTTCGATGTAGGTGCGGTAACGCTCCTCGCTTTCGCGCAACTCATGCTCCAGTGCTTCGCGGCGAGCGATTTCCAAAGTCAGGGTCTCGTTTCTGTCCTGCAGTTCGGAACGGTTGCGGTTGGACTCGATGACATCCGCTTCCAGCTTGCGAGTCCGCCGCTGGATGTGATCGAACCAGAGCAGAGCCACCAGGAATGCCAATGGCCCCGCGGTGGCGAGTACGAGAAAGATCCTGGATGTGATATGACCATAGATAAGGGACTCGGGAAGCACCGTCACTAGGGATAGGGCAGTTCCCATCACAGGCGTGCGCAGGACCAGGTCGTAGCGCTTCTTCAGTTCGGGGCCAAGGCTGGGCAGGCTGCCGAGCCGCACCAGCTTATTGATGGGCAGGCGGTTCAGGTCCGTAAATGGGGAACCATGCATCAGGGCACCTCGAATAACCCGAGACTTTGGGTGAATCCGGTGACGAAACGATGCGTGTGACCGAATCAGCCTCGATTTTTCCGGCAAGTGCCTGGGTTGCGGGGCGGTTTCGCCCCATTTTTTCTTCGAATTGCCTGTTTTTCAGGCAATTCGGCCCATTTTCGGCGTCAGAAGGCTTCAATTCCCGCCCGCTTGAGATAGGTCAGCCGCTTCAGGTTGTAGCAAGCCGCCATCATGACCATGGCAAAGTTCGCTCGTGTCTGGCCAATGGTGCGGATCAGCTTGCCCCCCATCTGCTCCAGCGCGCCGAAGACATGCTCTACCCGGGCACGGGTCTTGGCAATCCGTTGGTTGCGCCGTTGCTGACACTCGGACAGCGGCTGGTTACGCTGGCCTTTGCGTTGGATATGGTTGCGATAGCCGGCCGCCTTCAGCTTGGCTTCCCGCTCTGCACTCGGGTAGCCCTTGTCGGCATATACATCCCGGCTGGTGTTGGCCGCATCAAGTACCGTGTCGAAGTGCTGGCTGTCGTGGGTCGAGGCTGTATCGGTCTCAAGCTTGCGGATCACCTTGTAGCGCTTGTCGACATTGATGGACAGCTTGTAGCCGTGATGGCTCTTGCCGTGTTTCTTGGTCCAGGTGGCGTCCAGATCCTTCTGCCGACGCTTGGCCGGTTCCCAGTCCGCCGGCATGGCGTCCTGTTTGAGCTGTGCTTTGTCTTCCTTGGTGAAGTGCTGCTTCGGCGCCGGAATCAGGCTGGCATCAATGATCTGGCCGCCCCGGGCTATATAGCCTTGTTTGAGCAGTTGCTGTTCCACACCCTCAAACAGGCCTTGGGCGCCTTCTTCGCCAATCCGGTTCTCGAAGGTCCAGATCGTGGTGCGGTCTGGAATACTGGCCGAGTCGGCCAAGCCACAGAAGCGCTGGTAGCTCATCCGGTCCAGCAGTTGGTATTCCATCTGTTCGTCCGAGAGGTTGTAGAGCCGCTTGAGTATCAGGATGCGCACCATCGTCTCGGTCGGGAACGGGGGGCGGCCGCCTTGCAGACTCTCCGGGCGCGGCGCCACCCGATCCACTTCAGACGCCAGGGACACAAAATCAATGTGTTCTTCAATCGCCGTCAGCGGGTCGCCCAGCCGGTCAATCTTCTCTTTCCGCTTGTCCGCCGCAAACAAGTCTGTCTTGATGGCGCTTCGCTGTTTCATCGGGGTCTGGGGAGCTGGGTTCAGATAGCCGGGATTTTACCGGGGACGGTCAAGGTGTGGTTTTTCGAGGTGCCCCATCAATGTGTTGCTCGCCCCCCCCACCTCTTCACCGGCACTGTTGAAGAGCACTTGCCGAATGCCCAGTTCCTCGGAGGAAGAGGCCAGAAAACGCGAAAGCAGTTCCAGGCTAGTCACCGTCATGAGCGTGCCGCCCGGCGTATCGCGATAATTGATGGGGACTGAGGCGATGATGCGGCCATGAGCGGCATCAATGGTTACTACCGGTTCAGGGCCGTTGCCTCGGGGAATCGGCAGGAGGGGATTACCTGGGGAGGTGTCGGCCATCAGGGCACCCTGCTCATCGAGATACAGGATGCGCGAGTAAACGGATGCACCCATCACCTGCCTGAGTGCCATCTTGCGCCGAAAGCTCTCCTCGATGGCATACAGGTTTGCGTTGAGACCATAGCGCATTGACATGCCCAGGGCCTTGTTGATGAGAAAGGTCTCGATCTCATGGCTTTCAGCAAGGTTGCGCACGAAGTTACGCTGCTCCGCGATGAGATCGCCCAGCACGCCGGCCGTTTGCTGCGTATCTGCCAGAAGACGCGCCTCCGCCGCGGAACGCAGCTGTTGCTGGGAGCGATAGACATTTGTGAGGAGCACCACCACGTAGGCAGAGAAAATGCCCGCCAACAACAAGATCCAGCGCCGACGCGTCAGCCAGGAAGGCATGCCCAATAACTCCTT
The DNA here is from genome assembly GCA_024235835.1 of Thiobacillus sp. NCBI lineage: Bacteria > Pseudomonadati > Pseudomonadota > Betaproteobacteria > Nitrosomonadales > Thiobacillaceae > Thiobacillus > Thiobacillus sp. Next base: position 689,658 of record JACKLQ010000001.1, read on the forward strand.
GCTCTTTCCCCTTACCTTTGCCCAGCAAAGAAATCAGGGAAATAGCGCTGTATGCCCGGGTAATATTTGTTGACCAGCCGGTTGTAAGTGCCGTCAGCCTTGATCCTTTGAAGGTATGAGCTTCCCCTGGTTTTTCGTCTTCCAACGGGTGGGCTTCATGCTACCTGCTGCACTCGTTTCTGAGTGTCGATCCAATCCTTCATGAACCGCGCTGGCGACTTGTATCCGAGGGTCGAGTGCAGGCGTTTCCGGTTGTAGAACACCTCGATGTACTCGAAGGCCATCGCCTTCACCTCCTCGCGCGTCTCGAATGCTTGGCCATGCACCCGCTCGTTCTTGAAGCTGTTGAACCAGCTCTCGGCGGGTGCGTTGTCCCAGCAGTTGCCACGGCGCGACATCGAGCAGGTCATCCCATACCCGCCCAGCTTGGCCTGGAAGGCATGACTGGCGTACTGGCTGCCCCGGTCGGAGTGATGCAGCAGCCCCGGCGCCGGCCGCCTGCGGAACCAGGCCATCGTCAGCGCATCCGTCACGATATCCGCCGTCATCCGGGGTTTCAGCGACCAACCCACGACTTCGCGGTTGAACAGGTCCAAGACGATGGCCAGGTACAGCCAGCCTTCGTTCGTCCACAGGTAGGTGATGTCCGAGGCCCAGACTTGGTTGGGCGCCTCTGGGGTGAAGTTCCGATCCAGCAGATTCTGCGCCACCGGCAGGCTGTGCTTCGAGTCCGTCGTGGCCTTGTAACGCCGCTTGTGACGAGCCCGGATGCCGTTCTCCCGCATCAACCGCTCGACCCGTTCCTTGCCCGCCGAGAAACCACGATCCCGCAACTCCAGAACCATCCGCGGGCTACCATAGCTGCCCTTGAGTTCGGCGTCGATGGCGCGGATCAGCACCAGCATCTGGGCGTCCGTCAGGCGCTTGCGGTTGGGCGTGCCGCCACGCTTCCAGGCCCGGTAGCCGCTGACGCTGACGTTCAGCACGGCGCACATCTCGGCCAATTCGTAGGTTTGCCGCTGCGCGTCGACCCAGGCGTACTTCACAGCGCATCCCTCGCGAAGTACGCCGTCGCTTTTTTTAGGATTTCGTTCTCCCGCTTGAGCCGGATGTTCTCAGCACGCAGCCGCGAAAGTTCCATTTCCTCCGGGGTCACCACCTTGGCGCCAGCGCCATTGAGCTTGCCAGCCGCTGCCGATTTGACCCAGTTACGCAGCGTCTGCTCGACCAGCCCCAACTCCCTGGCCACTGCGCCGATCGACTGCCCTTCCTTGACTCGCTTGACCGCCAGCTCCTTGAACTCGGCGGTGTACTCCTGCTTCGGGATCTTCATCGTCTTCCTTTCCTTCGTGACGTCCATCTTATGTCACCCTTGGAAGACGAAATTCCGGGGGAACCTCATTCTCCATGACCAGCAGACTCTGCCGACCAATCAGGGCCTTGGTTTCTTGAATGTCCTTGCGCAGGTCATCGCTGCCCCTGATGGGTTTTATCGGAGAATCGGCCCGAGCCACCAGCATTACCTGGGAGGGGAAAGTGGGCTCCGAGTACAGGAGCACTTTCTCCCTCCAGGGCAGCACAGTGAAACCGGTGGCGATCATTTCGCCCTTGATGGGGTAGTCGCCTTTCAGGGTTACCGTGTCGCCATTGCGAACCACATCCTTGCCCAGCAGATCGCGGATCACCGAATAGAAGTCGCTGTACACCAACTTGTATTTGACGCCGAGGTGCTTGGCAAAGCCCTGCACAAGCTCAGCATCGAAACCATCCCCAGCGCCTGTCACGAAGTTCGCATAGCGAATGCCGAGATGCCTGATTTCACCTTTGGCCTTGATTTCAGCCAAGTCAGCCGCACCAGCTGACGATGAACACGCAAGCAACAGGATCAAGGTTAATTGCAAAGCATTAAACCATTTGAACTGCTTCATCTCGGTGCTCCAATTTCCAGCCAAAAGCTGCTACGCACGAATTCTTGTTATCGGCTTGATGGGCGATTGCTTGAGCATTTAACACCAGGCCCTGCGCTGGAACGAGTCATCATTCCCTTGGTTTTTGCTGGGGATTCAGGTTCGACCCAGCAACAGGAAGGGAAGCAAAAACCGTCAATACCTGAACAGCATTGGCGGCGCTTGCAGCCACCCACAAACAAAAACCCGCACAAGGCGGGTTTTTGTTTGATTTAGACAAAGCGCGCTTAAGCTGATTCCCGCGCGGCCCGCTTGCGGTCGTGTTCCTTCAGGTGCCGCTTGCGGATGCGGATGGTCTTGGGAGTCACCTCCACCAGTTCGTCATCGTCGATGAACTCGATGGCCTTCTCCAGGCTCATGTCCAGCGGAGGGACCAGGCGCACCGCCTCGTCGGTTCCGGAGGCGCGCACGTTGGTGAGCTGCTTGCCCTTGATGGGGTTCACCACCAAGTCGTTCTCCCGGCTGTGGATGCCGATGACCATGCCTTCGTACAGCTTGTCGCCCGGGTTGACGAACATGCGGCCCCGGTCCTGGAGCTTCCACAGGGCGTAGGCCACCGCCTCGCCGTCCTCCTGGGAGATGAGCACGCCGTTGCGGCGCTCGGCCACGCCGCCTTCCTTAAGCGGGGCGTATTCGTCGAACACGTGGCTCATGAGGCCGGTGCCCCGGGTCATGTTCATGAACTCGCCCTGGAAACCGATGAGGCCCCGGGCGGGAATGCGGTATTCGATGCGTACCCGGCCACGGCCATCCGGCACCATGTCCTGGAGGTCGCCCCGGCGCAGGCCCAGGGATTCCATGACGGCGCCCTGGTGGCCTTCTTCCACGTCCACGGTGAGCTGCTCGTAGGGCTCCATTTCGACGCCATCCACCACTTTTTTCACCACCCGGGGGCGGCCCACGGCCATCTCGTAGCCTTCCCGGCGCATGTTCTCGATGAGGATGGACAGGTGCAGTTCGCCCCGGCCGGACACGTCGAAGATCTCCGCGTCCTTGGTGTCGTGGACCCGCAGGGCCATGTTGGTGAGCAGTTCCTTGTGCAGGCGATCGCGGATCTGGCGGCTGGTGACGAACTTGCCTTCGGTGCCGGCCAGAGGGCTGGCGTTGACCATGAACTGCATGGACAGGGTGGGCTCGTCGATCTTCAGCAGGGGCAGGGCCTCGGGCTGGTCCGGGTCGGTGATGGTGGCGCCCAGCACCAGGTCCTCGATGCCGGTGATCTGCACGATGTCGCCAGCCAGGCCCTCATCCAGCTCGATCTTGTTCAGGCCCTGGTAGCCGAACACCTGGCCGATCTTGGCCTTGATGGGGGTGCGCTCGTGCTCGGCCATCTCCTCGTCGGTGCCGAACAGCACCATCACCTGCTGGCCGGTCTTGACCCGGCCCCGCTGGATGCGGCCCACGCCGATGCGGCCCACGTAGCTGGAGTAGTCCAGGGCGGAAATCTGCAACTGCAGGGGGGCCACCACGTCGGTATTGGGGGCAGGTACATGCTTGAGGATGGTCTCGAACAGCGGGACCATGTTTTCCCGGGGGGCATCCATTTCCATGGCGGCCCAGCCGTTGAGGCCGGAAGCGTAGACGATGGGGAAGTCCATCTGCTCGTCCGTGGCGCCCAGCTTGTCGAACAGGTCGAAGGTCAGGTTCACGGCGTTGTCGGCGTCGGCGCCATCCCGGTCCACCTTGTTCACTACCACGATGGGGCGCAGGCCCAGGGCCAGGGCCTTCTTGGTGACAAAACGGGTCTGGGGCATGGGGCCCTCCACCGCGTCCACCAGCAGCAGCACGCCGTCCACCATCCCCAGAACCCGTTCCACCTCGCCGCCGAAGTCGGCGTGGCCGGGAGTGTCGACGATGTTGATGTGCACGCCCTCGTATTCCACGGCCGTGTTCTTGGCCAGGATGGTGATGCCCCGTTCCTTTTCCAGGTCGTTGGAGTCCATGACCCGTTCGGAAACCTGCTGGTGGGCGGCGAAGGTGCCGGACTGGCGCAGGAGCTGGTCAACCAGGGTGGTCTTGCCGTGGTCGACGTGGGCGATGATGGCGATGTTTCTAAGGGCGCGGCGCATGGGGGTTACCAGAATCAGACAAAGCCCGTGATTCTACCAGCCGCACGTGGCAAAAAGCCCCAACTCTTTGTGGCTAAAGAAAATTTTCGGACGGGAGTAGCCCCCCCGTAGCCCGGACTCGCCTTGCTCCTCCGGGCTACGTCCATATCTGGCTTACTGGATCCACAACAGCGGCCTGTACACCCAGCCCTCGTTGAAAACCTCGTCTTCCACCTTGACCCAGTCGCCCTGGGTCTCGATGACCTTGAAGGAATAGTATTTTTCCACGGGGCTCAGGGGCGAGGATTCATGGTTGGTTCCCGGTCCGGTGCGCACATTGGCCGTTTCCACCTTGACCACGGCGCATTTCATGCCGTTGGTGACCAGCTTGTTGTAGACCCAATGGCTGTCGCCATCCACGTCCTTCATCTGGTACCAGCTGCCCTTCTGGCCGATCTTCTCCAAGGGCATGTACTTGAAGACTTCCCAGCTTTTCTCGAAATTCGTGCCTGGCCCCTGGCGCAGGTTGGCCTCGGGCACCTTGATGCACCAGGCGGCGGCCTGGTTTGATGTGGTCAGGGCAGCGCAACACAGCGCCGCGGCGGCAATGGCTTTCTTCTGCATGCAGATTTCTCCTTGGATACAACAGTGCGGAGGATGCCGCCTTGCCGCCCCTATCCGGCTTCCAGGGCAAGTTGGCTTGGACGTGTCCCCCGTAACGGGACGGACCACCTCCGCATAAGTTCCGCTATTTTCCCACAATACGAAAACAGACCATCTAACCGTTCATGGCCCAAAGGGCCGTCCCTGCTGATGAAACCGGGCAGGAGCGCCGCTTGCGGCGCGAACACGGTGTCGTGGGCGGACAAGGATTCGGCCCGCGAGCGGGCCTCCTACCGCCTCATGTTTCACGGTAAACGTCGTCAATGTCCATATTAATGATTGTTTGCTGAACGTTTACACGATTACGTTGTATATGTTTTATGTGTGATCGAGCCCACTCGGAACTCATAACTGCTTGATTGTTATGAAGCGGAAGAGAGACAGACACTTGGCACACTTCTTGAGATAGGACCCGCCAGACCTGGCAAGACAACAGGTCCGGCTGGATTCCAATCTGATCTCAAGAGGAGACCGTTCCCATGGTGGAGACCTTCTACGAGGTGATGCGGCGGCAGGGCATCACCCGCCGCAGCTTCCTCAAATTCTGTAGCCTGACCGCCGCTTCCCTGGGATTGGGCCCCAGCTTCGTGCCCCGCATCGCCCACGCCATGGAGACCAAGCCCCGCACCCCGGTGCTGTGGCTGCATGGACTGGAATGCACCTGCTGCTCCGAGTCCTTCATCCGCTCCGGCCACCCCCTGGCCAAGGACGCGGTGCTGTCCATGATCTCCCTGGATTACGACGACACCATCATGACCGCCGCCGGCCACCAGGCCGAGGCCATCCTCGACGAGGTCATGACCAAGTACAAAGGCAACTACATCCTGGCAGTGGAGGGCAACCCGCCCCTCAACCAGGAAGGCATGAGCTGCATCATCGGCGGCAAGCCTTTCCTGGAGCAGCTGAAGCACGTGGCCAAGGACGCCAAGGCCATCATCTCCTGGGGTTCCTGCGCCTCCTGGGGCTGCGTCCAGGCTGCCAAGCCCAACCCCACCCAGGCGACGCCGGTGCACAAGGTCATCTTTGATAAGCCCATCATCAAGGTACCGGGATGCCCGCCCATCGCCGAGGTGATGACCGGCGTCATCACCTACATGCTGACCTTCGACCGCATTCCCGAGCTGGACCGCCAGGGCCGGCCGAAGATGTTCTACGGCCAGCGCATCCACGACAAATGCTATCGCCGCCCCCACTTCGACGCGGGCCAGTTCGCCGAGGCCTGGGACGACGAGGGTTCGCGCAAGGGCTACTGCCTCTACAAGATGGGCTGCAAGGGCCCCACCACCTACAACGCCTGCTCCACCGTGCGCTGGAACGGCGGCGTGTCCTTCCCCATCCAGTCAGGCCACGGCTGCATCGGCTGTTCCGAGGACGGCTTCTGGGACAAGGGCGGGTTCTACGACCGGGTCACGGACATCAAGCAGTTCGGCGTGGAATCCAACGCCGACAAGGTGGGGACCGCAGCCATCGGCGTGGTGGGCGCCGCGGTGGCGGCCCACGCGGCGGTGAGCGCCATCAAGCAAAGCCGGACCAGGCAGTCCGAGTCCACGCAAACCCCCGCCAACGATAAGTGAGGATGACCGACATGGGCACTTACGAAACCCAGGGCTTCAAGCTCGACAACTCCGGCAAGCGCGTGGTGGTGGACCCGGTGACCCGCATCGAGGGCCACATGCGCGTAGAGGTCAATCTGGACTCCAGCAACGTGATTCGCAACGCGGTCTCCACCGGCACCATGTGGCGGGGCCTGGAGGTCATCCTCAAGGGCCGCGACCCCCGGGACGCCTGGGCCTTCACCGAGCGCATCTGCGGCGTCTGCACCGGCACCCACGCCCTCACCAGCGTGCGGGCCGTGGAAGACGCCCTGGGCATCCAGATCCCGGAGAACGCCAACAGCATCCGCAACATCATGCAGCTGACCCTCCAGGCCCACGACCACCTGGTGCACTTCTATCACCTGCACGCCCTGGACTGGGTGGACGTGGTCTCCGCCCTGTCAGCCGATCCCAAGAAGACCTCGGAGTTGGCCCAGAGCATCTCCTCCTGGCCCCTGTCCTCCCCCGGTTACTTCCGCGACATCCAGAACCGCCTGAAGAAGTTCGTGGAATCCGGCCAGCTGGGTCCGTTCATGAACGGCTACTGGGGCAACCCGGCCTACAAGCTGCCGCCGGAAGCCAACCTCATGGCGGTGACCCACTACCTGGAAGCACTGGATTTCCAGAAGGAGATCGTCAAGATCCACACCATCTACGGCGGCAAGAACCCCCACCCCAACTGGCTGGTAGGGGGCGTGCCCTGCGCCATCAACGTGCACGACACGGGCGCCGTGGGGGCGGTGAACATGGAGCGCCTGAACCTGGTGTCCCACATCATCGACCGCACCATCGAGTTCATCGACCAGGTCTACATCCCGGACCTGCTGGCCATCGCCAGCTTCTACAAGGGCTGGACCCACGGCGGCGGTCTCTCCTCCAAGAGCGTGCTGTCCTACGGCGACATCCCGGACAAGGCCAACGACCATTCCGCCGCCAACCTCATGCTGCCCCGGGGCGCCATCATCAACGGCGACCTGTCCAATGTGCACGAGGTGGACCTGCGGGATCCCAATCAGGTGCAGGAGTTCGTGGACCATTCCTGGTTCAAGTACGAAGCTGGCGCCGCGGGCAAGGGCCTGCACCCCTGGGACGGCGAGACCGTGCCCCATTACGAGCTGGGCAAGAACGCCAAGGGCACCTCCACCAACATCGAGCAGATCGACGAGGGCGGCAAGTACTCCTGGATCAAGGCCCCCCGCTGGCGGGGCCACGCCATGGAGGTGGGCCCCCTGGCCCGCTACATCATCGGCTACGTGCAGAAGAACCCGGAGTTCAAAGAACCGGTTGACATGGTCCTGAAGCAATTGGGCCTGCCCCTGCCGGCCCTGTTCTCCACCCTGGGCCGCACCGCCGCCCGGGGCCTGGAGGCCTCCTGGGCCGCCCACAAGATGCGCTACTTCCAGGACAAGCTCATGGCCAACCTGAAGGCCGGCGACCTGGCCACGGCCAACATCGACAAGTGGGAGCCTTCCACCTGGCCCAAGGAAGCCAAGGGCGTGGGCTTCACCGAAGCGCCGCGCGGCGCCCTGGGCCACTGGATCCGCATCAAGGACACGCGCATCGACAACTACCAGTGCGTGGTGCCCACCACCTGGAACGGCAGCCCACGCGATTCCAAGGGCCAGATCGGCGCCTTCGAGGCCAGCCTGATGAACACCCCGGTGGCCAAGGCGGACCAGCCCCTGGAAATCCTGCGCACCCTCCACAGCTTCGACCCCTGCCTGGCCTGCTCCACCCATGTGATGGCGCCGGATGGACAGGAGATGAGCAAGGTGAAGGTGCGGTGAGAATGGGTACTCGAATCCCCCCCAGCCCCCCTTTTGCAAAGGGGGGAGTGAATTCCCGCCTCCGCTTGCCGAAGGGTCCCCCCCTTTGCAAAAGGGGGGACAGGGGGGATTCCAGACACGCTTGCCCTACCTCCGCCATCCACTAGGAGAAACACATGCTCTCAGCACAAGACATGCAGGAAGCGGCGGCCCACGGCCGTCACGTCCGCGCGGTTTACGTCTACGAGGCCCCGGTGCGGTTGTGGCACTGGGTCAACGCCCTGGCCATCACGGTGCTGGCCATCTCCGGCTGGTTCATCGCCAGCCCCCTGCCCAGCGTGCCGGGGGAAGCCAGCGAAAACTTCCTCATGGGCTACATCCGCTTCGCCCACTTCGCCGCCGGCTACGTGCTGCTGGCGGGTTTCCTGGGCCGGGTGTACTGGGCCTTCGTGGGCAACCACCACGCCCGGCAGATGTTCGTGCTGCCCGTCTTCAACCGCAACTGGTGGAAGGAAGTGTTCTTCGAACTGCGCTGGTACCTGTTCCTGGAACCGGACCCCAAGAAATACGTGGGCCACAACCCCCTGGCCCAGCTGGCCATGTTTGGCCTCTTCCTCACCACCGTGGTGTTCATGATCGTCACCGGCTTCGCCCTCTACGGCGAAGGCGCCCAGGAGGGTAGCTGGGCCCACACCTTGTTCACCTCCTGGGTCATCCCCCTGTTCGGCCAGAGCCAGGACGTGCACACCTGGCACCACGTGGGCCTGTGGGTCATGGTGCTGTTCGTGATGATCCACGTGTATGCCGCCATCCGGGAGGACATCATGTCCCGCCAGAGCCTGGTCTCCACCATGCTCTCCGGCTGGCGCCTGTTCAAGGACGACAAGCCCTGAGCCACGCCTGATCGGGCGCTTCAACACCAACCCAGGAGATCTCCATGAAATTCCGCTTCGCCACCCTGTCCCTCGCCGCCCCGTTCATGCTGATTTCCGGCACGGCCCTGGCCCATCCGGGCCATGAAGGCGGCCATCTCCACGACTACCTGGCCGTGGCCCTGCTCACCTTCATCGCCCTGCTGGCCGCCTACCTGTACCGGGGCCGCGGGCAGGCCGGCCCCTCCGCCTCCGGAGACGCCCGGTGAACGACGCCCTGGACTACGCCAGCGACGCCCTGGTGCTGGGCATCGGCAACCTGCTGTGGGCCGACGAGGGCTTCGGCATCCGCGCCCTGGAAACCCTGCACGAGCGCTGGCGCTTCGGCCCCGGCACCCGCCTGCTGGACGGCGGCACCCAGGGCCTGTACCTGTTGCCCTTCGTCGAAAACAGCCGCCGCCTGCTGATCCTGGACGCGGTGGACTACGGCCTGCGGCCGGGCACGGTGAAGATCGCCCAGGACAGCGAAGTCCCCGCCTTCATGGGCGCCAGGAAGATGAGCCTGCACCAGACCGGCTTCCAGGAAGTCCTGGCGGTGGCCGCCCTGCGGGGCTGGCAGCCGGAACGCCTGGCCCTCATCGGCGTGCAGCCCGAGGTGCTGGAGGACTACGGCGGCAGCCTCACCGACACCGTGAAGGCCAAACTGCCCGTGGCCATCGACGTGGCAGTGGATTTCCTGCGCACCTGGGGCGCCCGCCCGGAACGGCGCGCCTCGCCGCCCGGCCCGGAGGAGCGCATCACCCTGGGCAGCCTGGACATGGCCCCCTACGAAGGCCAGCGCCCCAGCGCCCAACAGGCCTGCCGCGTGGGCGACGTGAGGTTTCTTGCGGAGGCGGCATGACTGGCGCCGCTGGAATCCCCCCCTGCCCCCCTTTTGCAAAGGGGGAAGAAGCGCTGAACATCGCCGCAGGATCCCTCCCTTTGGAAAACGAGCGGAGCGAAGTTTCGCGCTTGCGGCCAAAGGGAGGACAGGAGGGATTTCATCCCACCACGCCTGCCGAATGGTCCCTCCCTTTGGATAAGGGAGGACAGGAGGGATTTGACCCGGCCGGCAGCCTCGGGAACGCCCCATGTGTGTAGGCATCCCCATGCGGGTCATCGCATGCCACGGCTACATGGCCCTGTGCCAGGGGCGCAACGGCCAGCGCCAGCTGGACCTGGCCCTGGTGGGCGAGCAACCCCCGGGCACCTGGTTGCTGAGCTTCATCGACGCCGCCCGGGAAGTGATCGACGCCGACACCGCCGCCCAAATAGATGCCGCCCTGGACGGCCTGGAAGCGGTGCTGTCCGGCGAGACCGACATCGGCCACCACTTTGCCGACCTTGTGGACCGCGCCCCGGAACTGCCGCCCCATCTCAGAGGAGTGACCCCATGACCCAGATCCATCCCCTCATCGCCCGCCTCACCGGCGAATATGGCTACCCCCTGCTGGATGCCGCCAGCCTGGAAGCCTTCTGCGCCGCAAACGGCGACGCCGTGCTGCTGTGCGCGGGTGACCCGGTGCAGCACCCGGAATGCCTGGACGTGGCCGTGGTGCTGCCGGAGCTGCTGCGCGCCTTCCCGGGCCGTTTCCGGGCCGCCGTGGCATCGTCCGGCCTGGAGCCGGAGATGCAGGCCCGCTACGGCTTCAACCGCTGGCCCACCCTGGTCTTCCTGCGGGACGGCGGCTACGTGGGGGCCCTTTCGGGCATCCAGGACTGGAGCGTGTACCTGGCCCGCATCCAGGACCTGCTCGCCACAAACACCTCCCGGCCGCCCTCCATCGGCATTGCCGTCAGCACCGCCGCCGCCCCCACCTGCCACTGAGCGCCCCCAGGGCCGGCCTGCGCCCAGCCCGCCCCCCGAGGGGGTCAAGTCAACTCGGGGCGGCCCTTCGTTTACTTGAGAGGACAACGCCATGCATGCCTTTCCCATTCCCGTTGTGGCCCTGGGACCGGGTTCCCACCTGGAGGAAGAAACCCTGGACTACCTGCCCATGCCCCACGACATGCGCACCTACCAGACCCCCATCCTGCCGGAGCCGGAAGAGGTGCGCGACCGGACCGGCGCCAGGATGTGGCTGGGCCAGTTGCTGGAGGCCACGCAAAAATGGCGCCCCGGCAAGGTGGCCTTCAGCCTGGACATGGGTGGCCTGGACGAGGCCGACCGCCTGCTCATCGACCAGGTACTGGGGGAAGGCGAAGTCAGCGCCCAGATCACCGGTGAGACAGGCGCCAACGCGGGCACCCTATCCATCCAGGAAAGCGTGTTCGCCGGCATCTGGCGCCTGCGGGGCCGGGACGCGGAAGGCCGGACCTTTGCCGACCGGGTGGAAGTGGGCGACGTGCCTGCCGCCATCCGCAACGCCGCGAAATCGGGCCACCCCGTTCCCATGCAGGTCGCACCTGGCCCCGGCGTGATCAACGCCCCCGCCCTGCTGGCCGAGATTGCCGAGCAGACTGCCCGGCCGGTGGGGGGCACCCACGTCATCAACCTCTCCCTGCTGCCCTTCAGCCCGGAAGACGCCGCCTGGCTGGACGAGCGCCTGGGCCGGGGCCGGGTCACGCTGCTGTCCCGAGGCTACGGCAACTGCCGCATCACCGCCACGGGCATCGCCCGGGTCTGGTGGGTGCAGTACTTCAACTCCCAGGACGCCCTGATCCTCAACACCCTGGAAATCAGCGACGTGCCGGAAGTGGCGCGGGCCTCCGCCGAGGACCTGGAAGACAGCGCCGGCCGCCTGGCGGAAGTCCTGGCATGGATAGGCTGAAAGTCACCTCCACAAAGGGGAGACAAAGCCGGGCGGATCGGGCCAATATGTGGCCATGAATACGCCCAAGAATACGCCCAAGCCCACCTTCGAAGGCTCCTTCCTCGGCGACGCCAGCCGTCTGCCCCCGGACGCCAGGCTGGAGTGCAAGATCTGCTGGCATGTCTACGACCCGGCGGAGGGTGACCCGGTGTGGCAGATTCCCCCCGGCACGGCCTTCGCCGACCTGCCGCCCCACTGGCGCTGCCCCAACTGCGACGGCGCCCGGGAACAGTTCATGGTGATCGATGACTGACATGACCCGCATCTCTAACCCCCCTTTGGAAAAGGGGGGCAGGGGGGATTCGACGGCCGCCCCCGAAGCACCGCCGCTGGAATCCCCCCCAGCCCCCCTTTTGCAAAGGGGGGAGAACCCCGCGGCCCGCCTGGAAGCTGCCTTCCGCCACATCGCCGAGACCCGCATGGCGGGCATGGCCATGGTCACCCCGGCCCTGACGGTGGAGGCCGTGGGCTTCCGGCCCTGGGGCCCGGACTGGGTGGGCGTGCTCATCACCCCCTGGTTCATGAGCCTCGTCTGCCTGCCCGGCCCGAACGCCGCCTGGGAAGAAACGTCCAGCGGTTCGAACCGGGACCTGGAACTGCCCTCCGGCACCTACGGATTCCTCACCGCCCACGAGGACGCCCTGGGCCCCTACCTCACCAGTTCCCTGTTCTCCCCCATGTTCGGGTTCGAGGACATGGACCAGGCCCGGGAGGTGGCGACGGCGGCGCTGGCCGAGGTCTTCACGCCCCAGGCTCCCCAGGCGCCGGCCCCGTCCCTCCCCGGCCTCACGGGCAAGCTGGAGCAGCCCGTCAGCCGCCGGGGCTTCCTGGGGGCGTTCATGGGACAAAACCGCCCATGAGCACCGACCTGGAAGGCCGCATCGACGTGCGCCTGACCCAGCAGGCGGGCCGCATCACCGGCGTGGACATCCGCTCCACCCGTCCGCAGCTGGCCCGCAGGCTCATGGCCGGCCGCACGCCTGAGGAGGCGGCCGATCTGGCCGGCATGATCTTCAGCCTGTGCGGCCAGGCCCAGCGGGCCGCCGCCCGGGCCGCCTGCGATGCCGCCCTGGGCAAGTCCACCGACTCGTCGGACACAATCCCCGTGCTCATGGAACTGGCCAGGGAACACGCCTGGCGCCTGCTGCTGGACTGGCCCCAGGAAGTTGACCAGGCCCCGGACATGGCCAGCCTGCTGGCCCTGCGCCAGGCGCCGCCGGAGCACTTCGACGCCAGCCTGGAAACCCTGCTGCGGGAAACGCTGCTGGGGGAGGCCCCCGCCGCCTGGCTGGCCCGGGACCTGGCCGGCCTGGACGCCTGGGCGCGCCAGGGCGCCACCCTCCCCGCCCGGCTTTTCGCCCACCTCATCGCCACCCTGGGCGAGGGTCCCGATACCGGCATCAGCCAGGCGGCATGGCTGCCCGAACTGTCGGCGTGGAACCCGGAAATGGCCACGGCCCTGGCCCACCGGACCCTGGCGGACATGGCCTTCTGTAACCTGCCTGACTGGCGCGGCGCCCCGGCGGAAACCGGTGCCATCGCCCGCAGCCACCGCCAGCCCCTGGTGGCCGAGTGGATCGCCAGACGGGGCCGGGGCATGGGCGCCCGCCTGCTGGCGCGCCTTCATGAATTGGCGGAACTGCCCTACCCGATGCGGACGGGGGGCACCCGGTCCCTCAGGGCGTGGTCTATAGGTGAAGGGGTGGGGATAGCCGGCGTGGAAACCTCCCGGGGCCTGCTGTTCCACGTGGCCAGCCTCCATGACGGCAAGGTGGCGGACTATCGCATCCTGGCCCCCACGGAATGGAACTTCCACCCGGCCGGCCCCCTGGCCCAGGCCCTCACCGGCCTGGATGCCACAACGGAGGACTTGAACGTCCAGGCCCGCCTGGTGTCCCGCTCCCTGGACCCCTGCGTGGCCTTTGGCGTGGAGATTGAATCGGAGCCAGGCAATGCATGAAATGTCCCTGGCGGAGGGCATACTCCAGATCGTGGAAGACACCGCCGCCCAGCAGGGCTTCAAGCGGGTGACGGAAGTGCGCCTGGAGATCGGCGCCCTCTCCGGCGTGGAAGTGGAAGCCCTGAGCTTCTGCATGGACGTGGTGCTCAAGGGCAGCGTGGCCGAGGGCGCCCGGGTGGAACTGGAACGCCTTCCCGGCCAGGGCTACTGCCTGGGCTGCGGCGAGACGGTGGAAATCCAGGCCCTGTACGACGCCTGCCCCAAGTGCGGCAGCTATCAGGTCCAGGCCACGGGCGGCACGGAAATGCGGGTCAAGGATTTGTTGGTGGAATAGTGACTTTTGCTTGTCATTCCGGCGAAGGCCGGAATCCAGGTAGTGGAACTGGACCCCGGCGTCCGCCGGGGTGACGGTGGTTGAAGCGATGATAGGAGTGAAAAGCAATGTGCACGGTATGCGGATGCGGCGAAGGCGAAACCAGAATCGAAGGCCAGGGTCACTCTCATGACCATCCTCACGGTCACAGCCACGATCATGATCACGACCATAGCCATGAGCACGTCCATGCCGACGGCACCGTGCACAGCCATGGGCATGGCCACACCCATAGCCACGACCACACGGGCCATGACCATGGGCATGGCCACCTGCACGAACCCGGCGTGCCCCACTACCACGAGCACAAAGCCGAGGGGGGAAAAGGCGACCTCCACTACGGCCTGGGCCCCGCCCACGCCCACGCGCCGGGCCTGACCCAGGCGCGCATGGTCCGCATCGAGCAGGACATCCTGGGCAAGAACAACGCCTACGCCGACGGCAACCGCAGGCACTTCGCCGAGCACGGCATCTTCGCCGTCAACCTGGTCTCCAGCCCCGGCTCCGGCAAGACCACCCTGCTGGTGAAGAGCATCGAGATGCTGAGTGACAAGGTGAAGGTGGCGGTGGTGGAAGGCGACCAGCAGACCAGCAACGACGCCGACCGCATCCGCGCCACCGGCGCCCCAGCCATCCAGGTCAACACCGGCAAGGGCTGCCACCTGGACGCCCACATGGTGGGCCACGCCCTGGAACGCCTGAACCTGCCCGACGACAGCCTGCTCATGATCGAAAACGTGGGCAACCTGGTATGCCCCGCCGCCTTCGACCTGGGGGAGGCCCACAAGGTGGTGATCCTGTCGGTGACGGAAGGCGAGGACAAGCCCCTGAAATACCCGGACATGTTCCACGCCGCGGATTTGATGTTGCTGAACAAGGTGGACCTGCTGCCCTACCTGAATTTCGACGTGGCCAAGTGCGTGGACTACGCCCGCCGGGTGAATCCCAGACTCCAGGTCATGCAGGTCTCCGCCACCAGCGGCCAGGGCATGGAGGCATGGCTGGACTGGCTCATGGCCGGGCTGGAACAGGCCAGAACGGCCCGCTTGCAGAACGTGGAGTTGCTGAAGAAGCGGATTGCGGAGCTGGAAGCGCGGTTGGGTGAACAGGCCACGGCCCGGGAGTGAGCGTGTTGCGGGTTGCCGGCCCACTCAAATCCCCCCCCACCCCCCTTTTCCAAAGGGGGGGGTATCCGCGTCAGCCTGAAGCGAAGGGTTCCCCCCTTTGGAAAAGGGGGGGCAGGGGGGATTCCCGTGGCCCTCGCATTTCATGAACACTCCGCTGCTCACCGACTCCGTGTGCCGGCGCCGCCTGCGCGTGACTGGCATCGTCCAGGGCGTGGGCTTCCGGCCCTATGTCTGGCACCTGGCCCATTCACTGAACCTGTCCGGCTGGGTGCGCAACGACGCCGCCGGGGTGGAAATCCTGGTGGAGGGCAACCCCCTCCACATCGAGGCCTTCACCCGCCGCCTGCCCGAGGAAATCCCGCCCCTGGCCCGGGTGCGGGAACTCACCTGGGATGACGCGCCCCACACCGGCGAACACACCGAATTCCTCATCACGGAAAGCGGCGCCGGCCGGGCCGCCACCATGATCGGCCACGACACGGCGGTGTGCCCCGACTGCCTGGCGGAGATGTTCGACCCCGCCGACCGGCGCTGGCACTACGCCTTCATCAACTGCACCCACTGCGGCCCCCGCTACACCCTCACCCGGGGCCTGCCCTACGACCGGGCCCAGACCAGCATGGCGGCCTTTCCCCTGTGCCCGGACTGCGAGAAGGAATACCGCGACCCGGCGAATCGGCGCTTCCATGCGGAGCCCACGGCCTGTGCGGTGTGCGGGCCGCGCTTGTGGGTGGTGGAGTCCGCTGGAATCCTCCCCGGCGGAATCCCCCCCAACCCCCCTTTACAAAAGGGGGGAGTGAAATCCCAACCGACCGGCATCGAAGGGTCCCTCCCTTTCGTAAAGGGAGGACAGGAGGGATTCGACCCACGCCAGCAAGCCCCCATCGCCGACACCCTCGCCCGCCTGCAGGCCGGCCAGATCATCGCCATCAAGGGCCTGGGAGGCTTCCACCTGGCCTGCGACGCCCGCAATGCCGCAGCCGTGCAGCGCCTGCGGGAGCGCAAGAACCGGGAGGAAAAACCCTTCGCCGTCCTGGCCGCCAACCTGGCCTCCATCGCCGAGTGGGTGGAGATGAACGAGGCGGAACAGGCCCTGCTGGCATCCCCCGAGCGGCCCATCGTCCTGCTGCGCAAGCAACCGGGGACCGACGACGCCTTCCCGGGCATCGCCCCGGGACTGGCCTGGCTGGGGGTCATGCTGCCCTATACGCCCCTGCATTGGCTGATCTTCCACGAGGCGGCTGCGAAGCGCGGAGCAGGGGCCCCGCAACGCGGGGATGCGACCGTGAAGCAGACGAATGTCGTCGCAACCGATGCGTATGCAGTTGGTGCAGGTCTCCACGATTCGAACGAACGTTGTAAAGGCCTAGGCGACGACACCGGCCAACCCGCCGGCACGGCCTGGATGGACCAGCCCCAGGACCTGGTGCTGGTTTTGACCAGCGCCAACCCCGGCGGCGAGCCCCTGGTGATCGGCAACGACGAAGCCTTCGAGCGCCTGGCCGGTATCGCCGACGCGGTGCTGATGCATGACCGGGACATCGTGGTGCGGTGTGATGACTCGGTGGTACGGAGTGTCACCCAAATCCCCCCCAGCCCCCCTTTTGCAAAGGGGGGAGTGAAGTTCCAGCCCACCGCCACCGAAGGGTCCCTCCCTTTAGCAAAGGGAGGACAGGAGGGATTTGACGGCGCTTCCACCCCCGCCACCCAGTTCATCCGCCGCGCCCGGGGCTACACCCCCCGTTCCATCCGCCTGCCCCGTTCCGGCCCTTCGGTGCTGGCCCTGGGGGGCTACCTCAAGAACACGATCTGCGTCACCCGGGGGGACGAGGCCTTCGTCTCCCAGCACATCGGCGGCCTGGACAACCCGGCCACCTGCAACATGCTCCAGGAGGTGACGGCGCATCTGCTGGACATCCTGCAGGTGCAGCCCCAGGCCGTGGCCCACGACCTGCATCCGGACTTCTTCAGCAGCCGCCACGCCCTGGCACTGGCCGATGCCTGGGGCGTGCCGGCCGTGGCCGTGCAACACCACCACGCCCACATCGCCGCCGTGGCGGCGGAACATGGCGTCGAACACCCCATCCTCGGCCTGGCCCTGGACGGCGTGGGACTGGGCTCGGATGGCACAGCCTGGGGCGGAGAACTGCTGCGCATGGAGGGTTCCTCCTTCACCCGCCTGGGCCACCTCACCCCCCTGCCCCTGCCCGGCGGCGACAAGGCGGCGAAAGAGCCCTGGCGCATGGCGGCGGCGACCCTGTTCCTGTTGGGCCGCACGGACGAGATTCCCCGCCGCTTCCCCCATCAACCCATAGCCGGGCAACTGCACGTGATGCTGGAGCGGGACCTGCACTGCCCCCCCACCACCAGCCTGGGCCGATGGTTCGACGCGGCGGCGGGACTGCTGGGCATCCGCGACGTGATGGCCTACGAAGGCCAGGCAGCCATGTTGCTGGAAGGCCTGGCGGAGGAAGCCGGTGATGTGGCGCCCATGACGGACGGCTGGCGACTCATCGAGACCGTCATTCCGGCGAACGCCGGAATCCAGAGCCACACCCCCTGGACCCCGGCCTCCGCCGGGGTGACGACCCAGTTGGACCTGCTGCCCCTTCTGGCCCGGCTGGCGGACGAGCCCGATGCCCGCCGGGGTGCCGCCCTGTTCCACGCCACCCTGGCCCGGGCCCTGACGGACTGGGCCCTGCAAGCCGCTGAATCCCAGGGCCTGGATACCATCGCCCTGGGGGGCGGCTGCTTCCTCAACCACATCCTGTCCCGCCAGTTGGCTGCCCTACTTGGCCAGCGGGGACTGCGAGTCCTGGAGGCCCGCCAAGTGCCCCCCAACGACGGCGGCCTGAGCTTAGGCCAGGCCTGGGTCACGCTGACTGAGCTAAACAAGAAACAATGACAACCTTATCCTTGTATTATTCTTGTTCTTACTTAGACTTGGAGTGTGCCACCACTCTCAAGGAGCTCATGATGCAAACAATCAAAATTGATGACGAAGTTTTTTCCTTCTTGCAAACGCATGCAAAGCCGTTTGTCGACACACCAAATGCCACACTTCGGAGGCTGCTGGGACTTAACTCGAGCCCACTTACAGCAAGAGCAACGACAGACAAGAGCTCAGGTGAGCTTGACCTAGATCAGCTTCTTACTGAAAGCATGGAGCTGTATAACTCACGAAAAAAAGCACCCAAAACCAATCTAGAGGCGCTTATCCAGCATGGGTTGGTCAAGGAAGGCGAGACGGTGTTCTTAGTCGACTATCAAGGACAGAAACAAGATGGATTGGAAGCAACCGTAACCAGAAATCGACTTAAGTATCAGGATAAGTTTTATTCAATGAGTAATTTAGCTAAGAAGCTACTGCTCAAGCTTGGGTACAAAAGCACTGACGTAAGAGGCCCCACACATTGGGTAAACCATGATGGGATTTCCATTTGGGACCTCTGGCAGCAGATTCAGCCATCCCCAGAGAAAAAGGAATGAGAACCCAATGTGCTTAGCGATTCCCGCCAAGGTCGTTGAAATCGCCGTCGGCGACCAGGCCATCGTGGACCTGGGGGGCGTGCGCAAGGACGTGTCCCTGGCCCTGGTGGAGGACGTGGCAGTGGGCGACTACGTCATCGTCCACGTGGGCTACGCCCTCACCCGCCTGGACCCGGAGGAGGCGGAGAAGACCCTGGCCCTCATGGCCGAGGCGGGCATTGCCCCGGAGGCCGTGTGAAATACGTCGACGAATTCCGCGATGGAGAAGTAGCCCAGGGCCTGGCCAAGGCCATCGCCGCCGAAGTCCGCGACGACCGCCGCTACAACTTCATGGAGTTCTGCGGCGGCCACACCCACGCCATCTCCCGCTACGGCGTGCCGGACCTGCTGCCTCCCAACGTGCGCATGATCCACGGCCCCGGCTGCCCGGTGTGCGTGCTGCCCATCGGCCGCATCAACCTGGCCATCAGGCTGGCCCTGGAGCAGGGCGCCATCCTCTGCACCTACGCCGATACCCTGCGCATCCCCGCCTCCGGCGGCCTGTCCCTGATGCGGGCGAAGGCCCGGGGGGGAGACATCCGCATGGTGTATGCGGTGACCGACGCCCTGAAGATCGCCCGGGACCATCCGGACAAGGAAGTGGTGTTCTTCGCCATCGGCTTCGAGACCACCACGCCCCCCACGGCGGTGGCCATCAAGCAGGCCCAGGCGGAAGGCCTGAAGAACTTCAGCGTGCTGTGCTGCCACGTGCTGACGCCTTCGGCCATCATGAACATCCTGGAGTCCAAGGAGGTGCGGGAACTGGGCACCGTGCCCCTGGACGGCTTCGTGGGCCCGGCCCACGTCTCCACGGTGATCGGCAGCCGGCCCTACGAGTTCTTCGCGGAGGAATACCGCAAGCCCGTGGTCATCGCCGGCTTCGAACCCCTGGACGTGATGCAGGCCATCCTCATGCTGGTGCGCCAGGTGAACGAGGGCCGGGCCACGGTGGAGAACGAGTTCACCCGGGCTGTCACGCCGGAAGGCAACACCAAAGCCCAGAACCTGGTGTCCGAGGTGTTCGAGCTGCGCCGCAGCTTCGAATGGCGGGGCCTGGGGGAGGTGCCCTACTCCGCCCTGAAGATTCGCGAAGGCTTCGCCGAGTTCGATGCCGAGCGGCGCTTCCATCTCGAATACCAGCCGGTGCCGGACAACAAGGCCTGCGAGTGCGGCGCCATCCTGCGTGGTGTTAAGAAGCCCACGGACTGCAAGATCTTCGGCACCGTATGCACGCCGGAGAATCCCATGGGCAGCTGCATGGTGTCCTCGGAAGGCGCCTGCGCGGCCCATTACACCTACGGACGGTATAAGGATGTGGAGGTGACGGAATGACCACTTACGGGTTGGATACGCTGCGGGAATCCCCCCCGGAGCCCTTTATCCCCGAATGGGGACTTTTGCAAAGGGGGGAGTTCCTCCGGCGCGTATCGAAGGGTCCCTCCCTTTCCCAAAGGGAGGACAGGAGGGATTCGACGGCGCGTCTTCAACCCGACCACCTGGGCATCACCCCATGAGCGGCCAGGTCAAGAAAGGTTACGTACGCCCCCTGGACATCAAGCACGGCCGGGTGGACATGAGCCACGGCGGCGGCGGCCGGGCCATGGTGCAGCTCATCACCGAGTTGTTCGCCAACCACCTGGGCAATCCCTACCTGGCCCAGGGCAATGACGGCACCTGCCTGCCCCTGGGCCAGGGCAAGCTGGTGGTGTCCACCGACAGCCACGTGGTCTCGCCCCTCTTCTTCCCCGGCGGCGACATCGGCTGCCTGTCGGTGCACGGCACGGTGAACGACGTGGCGGTCATGGGCGCCACGCCCCTGTACCTCACCGCCGGCTTCATCCTGGAGGAAGGCTTTCCCCTGGCGGACCTGGCCCGCATCGTGGAGTCCATGGCCAGGGCCGCCGTGGATGCAGGCGTGCAGCTGGTGGCGGGCGACACCAAGGTGGTGGAACAGGGCAAGGGCGACGGGGTGTTCATCACCACCACCGGCGTGGGCTTCCTTCCAGACGGCGTGCACATCTCCGGTGACCTGGCCCGGCCCGGCGACGCGGTGCTGGTATCCGGTACCGTGGGGGACCATGGCGTGGCCATCATGAGCAAGCGGGAGAACCTGGGCTTCGATGTGCCCATCCTCTCGGACACGGCTTCGTTGAACGGCCTCACCGCCGCCATGCTGGCCAGCGGCGCCAACATCAGGGTCATGCGGGACCCCACCCGGGGCGGCCTGGCGGCCACCCTCAACGAGATCGCCCACCAGTCCGCCGTGGGCATCCACCTGGATGAAGCGGCCATCCCTGTGAAGCCGGAAGTGGACGCCGCCTGCGAACTGCTGGGCCTGGACCCCCTGAACATCGCCAACGAAGGCAAGCTCATCGCCATCTGTGCCGCCGGGGACGCGGACAGGCTCCTGGCCGCCTTGCGCGCCCACCCTTTGGGCATCCAGGCCGCCGTCATCGGCCAGGTGGTGGAAGACCCCAATGGCTTCGTGCAGATGAAGACGAAGTTCGGCGGACGGCGGATGGTGGATTGGCTGAGTGGTGAACAGTTGCCGAGGATTTGCTGAGTGGTTGGGAAGACTCTAATCCCCCCTAGCCCCCCTTTTTCAAAGGGGGGAACGGAACCCAACTCAAAGGGCGAAATGGAACCCTACGCAGCTTCTACTCCCCCCTTTGGAAAAGGGGGGCCGGGGGGGATTCCCGAGGCCGGCGCACCACTCCCCATGACCGAATATGAACCCCGCCTGAAACCCCTGGCCCGCAACCTGCGTAGCCGCCAGACCGAAGCCGAACAGAAGCTCTGGTCCCACCTGCGCCGGGATCAGCTGGGTGTCCGCTTCTACCGACAGCGCCCCCTGGGGCCCTACATTCTGGATTTCTACGCACCCAAAGCCCAACTGGTCGTGGAACTGGATGGCAGCCAGCATGTTGACGATCCTACGCAGAGGCGGAAGGACACTCAGCGGGATGCCTGGCTGGATGCGCAAGGCATCCGTGTCCTGCGCTTCGACGACCGGCAGGCTTTGACCGAGACAGAAGCCGTGCTGGGGGTGATTTTTCAGGCTGTGCGAGATGGAAGCGCCGCTGGAATCCCCCCCAACCCCCCTTTACAAAAGGGGGGAGAACCCCGGCAAACCATCGCCGAAAGCCCCCCCACTTTAGGAGAAATACCTCCGCAGTCGATCGCAGGGTCCCTCCCTTTGGCAAAGGGAGGACAGGAGGGATTTGACGGCGCCTCCAATCCACCCCGGAGCACCCAGTAAACATGCGCATTCTCTTCCTCACCCACGCCTTCAACAGCCTGACCCAGCGGCTGTATTTGGAACTGAGCCGGCTGGGCCACGAGGTTTCCATCGAGTTCGACATCAACGACAGCGTCACCATCGAGGCGGTGGACCTGTTCCGACCCCACCTGATCCTGGCCCCCTACCTGCGCCGGGCCATCCCGGAGGCCATCTGGCGCAACCACCTGTGCCTGGTGCTGCACCCGGGCATCGTCGGCGACCGGGGCCCCTCCGCCCTGGACTGGGCCATCCTGAAGGGGGAGCAGGAAT
Source organism: Thiobacillus sp. (assembly GCA_024235835.1). Lineage (NCBI taxonomy): Bacteria > Pseudomonadati > Pseudomonadota > Betaproteobacteria > Nitrosomonadales > Thiobacillaceae > Thiobacillus > Thiobacillus sp. Next base: position 711,959 of record JACKLQ010000001.1, read on the forward strand.
GGGGCGTGACCCTGCTCCAGGCCGAAGCGGAAATGGATGCCGGGCCCGTGTGGGCCAGCGCGACCTTCCCCCTGCGGCAGGCGAAGAAATCCAGTGTCTACCGCAACGAGGTGACCGAGGCGGCGGTGCGGGTGGTGATGACGGCCCTGGAGCGGCTGCCGGATTACCGCGCGGGCAAGTGGCACCCCCAGGCCGTGCCCCTGCGCCCCATGCATGCCCTCATGCAGCAAGCGAACCGGGCCATCGACTGGGCCCATGACAATACCGAGACCGTGCTGGCCAAGCTCAATGCCGCCGATGGGTTTCCCGGGGTGAAGGATGAGCTGTTCGGCCACCCCTGCCATCTGTTCAATGCCCATGCCTTCCCCGCCCGGGGCGCGCCGGGGGACGTGCTGGGGCGTAGCGGCGAAGGCGTGGTGCGAGCCACGGCCGATGGCGCGGTGTGCATCGGCCATGTGAAGCGCGGCGACAGCCCGCTGTCCATCAAACTGCCCGCCGCAGTGGCGTTTCCGGAAGTGCTGGGACTAATGGAATTGGCTGTCGAATCAAATCCCGCCGACCCCGACATCCGCTACGAGGAAGCCGACGGCGTGGGCTATCTCCACTTCGACTTCTACAACGGCGCCATGGGCACGGACGCCTGCCGGCGCCTGCAAACGGCTTATGAAGCGGCGCGCCTGCGCCCCACCCGGGTCATCGTCCTCCTGGGCGGCCCGGACTTCTTCAGCAACGGCCTGGACCTGAACCGCATCGAGGCGGCGGACAGCCCGCCGGACGAGTCCATGCGCAACATCGAGGCCATGGACGACCTGTGCCGGGCGGTGATCGAAACCACCACCCACCATACCGTGGCCGCTCTCCAGGGCAACGCCGGGGCCGGCGGCGCCTTCCTGGCCCTGGCGGCGGACTGCGTCTGGGCACGGGAGGGCGTGATCCTCAACCCCCACTACAAGAACATGGGCAACCTATACGGCTCCGAGTATTGGACCTACCTGCTGCCCAGGCGGGTGGGGGGCGAGGCCGCGCAACGTATCATGGCCCGGCGCCTGCCCCTGGGCACGAAGGAGGCGGTGGCCACCGGCTTCATCGAGACCTGCTTTGGCCAGGATGTGGCGTCCTTCCAGGCCGAGGTCCGGCACCGCGCCGCCGCCCTGGCCGATGCACCGGAACTCATGGGCCACCTGGATGAGAAGCGCGCCAGACGGGCGGCGGACGAGGCGGCCAAGCCCCTGGCCCAGTACCGGGCCGAGGAACTGGCCCACATGAAGCGCAACTTCTACGGTTTCGATCCCAGCTACCACGTGGCGCGGCATCACTTCGTGGACAAGACGCCCCATTCCTGGACGCCCCGGCACCTGGCCAGGCACCGGGAGCTGGGCTGGGTGGTGCCGGGGGACGCGGAGGCATGATGGATAGGCCGTCAAATCTCCCCCCGCCCCCCTTTTCCAAAGGGGGGAGTACCACAAGCCTCAGCCGGAGGGTCCCTCCCTTTGCAAAAGGGAGGACAGGAGGGATTCCTGCGGGCCTGAAACACTTTGGTACCGAACGATCATGCCTATGAGCGCACCCTCCCTGCCCACCGTCCTGGTCGTCGATGACGAGGTCCGTTCCCAGGAGGCCCTGCGCCGCACCCTGGAGGAGGACTTCCAGGTGTTCACCGCCTCCAGCGCCGCCGAGGCCCGGGCCGTCATGGAGAGGGAAGGCATCCGGGAAGGTATCCATATCCTGCTCACGGACCAGCGCATGCCCGAGGTGAGCGGCGTGGAATTCCTGCGCCAGGTGCGCCAGGAGTGGCCGGACACGGTGCGCATCATCATCTCCGGCTACACGGACAGCGAGGACATCATCGCCGGCATCAACGAGGCGGGCATCTACCAGTACCTGCTCAAGCCCTGGCACCCGGAACAGTTGCTGCTCACCCTGAAGCGGGCCGCCGAGCTGTACCGCCTGCAACAGGAGAACTGCCAGCTGGCGGTGGAACTGCGGGCCGCCGAGCCGGTGCTGCGCAAGCACGTGGAAACCAGCCGGGCCCGGGTGAAGGAGGCCTTCAGCCTGGAGCGCATCGTGCGGGCCCCGGACAGCCCCATGCAGAGCCTGTGCGAACAGATCGCCAAGGCCGCCCGCTACGACGTGTCCATGCTGCTCATGGGGGAGTCCGGCACCGGCAAGGAACTGCTGGCCCGGGCCATCCACTACGCCAGCGGCCGGGCGGACCAGGCCTTCGTGGTGCAGAACTGCGGCGCCCTGCCGGACAACCTGCTGGAGTCGGAGCTGTTCGGCCACCGCAAGGGGGCCTACACCGGCGCCAGCGAGGACCGCATCGGCCTGTTCCAGACGGCCCACGGCGGCAGCCTGTTCCTGGACGAGATCGGCGAGACCTCCCCCGCCTTCCAGGTGAAGCTGCTGCGGGTGCTGCAGGAGGGCGAGTTCCGTCCCCTGGGCAGCAACCGGGCCCAGTCCGTGGACGTGCGGGTCATCGCCGCCACCAACCGGGACCTGGGGGAAGAGGTGCGGGCCGGGCGCTTCCGGGAGGATCTGTATTACCGCCTGGCCACCGTGCCCGTGCGGGTGCCGCCCCTGCGGGAGCGGCCCATGGACATCCCCCTGCTGGCCCGGGCCATCCTGGCCCAGGCCGCGCAGCAGCTGGGCTGCAAGGCCACGGGCTTCAGCCGGGAACTGCTGGATCATCTGATGGCCCGACCCTGGCCGGGCAACGTGCGGGAGCTGCAGAACGAGATCCGCCGCATGCTGGTCCTGGCGGACGGGCCGCGCCTGGGCATGGAGTCGGCCACATCCGGCCTGGACAACGCGCCCCGCGCCCCGGCCGCCGACGACCTGCGCAGCCGGGTGGAGGCGGTGGAAGCCGAGGCCCTGCGCCAGGCCATGGCCCGCCATCGCGGCAACCTGACCCGGGCGGCGGCGGAACTGGGCCTCACCCGCCTGGGGCTGCGCAACAAGCTGGACCGCCTGGGCGTGGCCCGGCCCCAGGCCCGGCGGGGCCGACCCCGGGACACGGAACGGGATACTGATGCCTGAACTCAACCTGCTCTGGCTCCAGTCCGGCGGCTGCGGCGGCTGCACCCTGTCCCTGCTCAACGCGGAACAGCCGGCCCTCATGGACCGGCTGGCGGACGCGAGTATCCGCCTGCTGTGGCACCCCAGCCTGTCGGAGGCCAGCGGCAACGAGGCCCTGGAGATCCTCCGCGCCTGCGCCGAGGGCCGGCAGCGGCTGGACATCCTCTGCCTGGAAGGCTCGGTGATGACGGGCCCCTCGGGCACCGGCCGCTTCCACATGCTGGCGGGCACGGGCCGGCCCATGATGGCCTGGGTCGAGGAGCTGGCGGCAAAAGCCGCCCATGTGCTGGCCGTGGGCACCTGCGCGGCCTACGGCGGCATCACCAGCGCCGGCATCACCGGCCCCAGTGTGGGGGCCACGGGCCTGCAATTCCATGGCGAGCATCCCGGCGGCCTGCTGCCGGCCAGCTTCCGCGCCGGCGCCGGCCTGCCCGTGGTGAACGTGGCCGGCTGCCCCACCCATCCGGGCTGGGTGCTGGACACCCTGCTGGCCCTGTCCATGAGACGCCTGACAGAAGATGATCTGGATGCCCTGCACCGTCCCCGTTTCTACGCGGATCACCTGGTCCACCATGGCTGCCCCCGCAACGAGTTCTACGAATTCAAGGCCAGCGCCGAGAAGGCCTCGGACCTGGGCTGCATGATGGAGAACATGGGCTGCAAGGGCACCCAGGCCCACGCCGACTGCAACACCCGCCTGTGGAACGGCAGCGGCTCCTGCCTGCGGGGGGGCTATGCCTGCATCTCCTGCACCGAGCCCCGTTTCGAGGAGCCGGGCCACCCCTTCACCGAAACCCCCAAGGTGGCGGGCATTCCCATCGGCCTGCCCAGCGACATGCCCAAGGCCTGGTTCGTGGCCCTGGCGGCCCTGTCCAAATCCGCCACGCCCAAGCGGGTGCGTGAGAACGCCACCTCCGACCACGTGGTGGTGACGCCGGCGGTGAAGAAGACGGGGTTGAAGTGAGGGAGGCGAGGATGCGTGGGCAGGGCTTCATACGGACTCAAATCCCCCCCCGCCCCCCTTTTCCAAAGGGGGGAGAAGCCCCCCACACCAGTCCCCCCCTTTGCAAAAGGGGGGCCAGGGGGGATTCCAGCGGCGCTTCCATTCCTTGGAGGATCGATTCATGACCACCCGCCTGGTGGGCCCCTTCAACCGCGTCGAAGGCGACCTGGAAGTCCGCCTGGAGACCGAAGGCGGCCAGGTGAAGGCCGCCTACGTCAACTCCCCCCTGTATCGCGGCTTCGAGCCCATGCTGTCCGGCAAGGCGCCGGGAGACGCCCTGGTCATCGTGCCCCGCATCTGCGGCATCTGTTCCGTGGCCCAGAGCGCGGCTTCCGCCTCGGCCCTGCGCGCACTCTCCGGCCTGGCCCTGCCGGACAACGGCCGCCTGGCCCACAACCTGGTGAGCGCCTGCGAAAACCTGGCGGACCACCTGAGCCACTTCTATCTGTTCTTCATGCCGGACTTCGCCCGGGACGGCTACACGGGCCGGCCCTGGTTCGAGCGGGTGGCAAAGCGCTTCAAGGCCAGCAGCGGCAGCGCCACGGCCGACGTGCTCCCCGCCCGGGCGGAATTCATGCACCTCATGGGCCTCATGGCCGGCAAATGGCCCCACACCCTGAGCCTGCAACCCGGCGGCACCGCCCGGCCCCTGGAGCAGGCGGAATGCCTTCAACTCACGGCGCTGCTGAGGGCCTTCCGCCGCTTCCTGGAGCGCCACGTGTTCGACGACAGCCTGGAAAGCGTGGGGGGTCTCGCCAGTCTTTCGGACCTGGCCGCCTGGCGGCAAAACAGGCATGGCGACCTGGCCCTGTTCCTGGAGGCGGCCGAGGACCTGGGCCTGGACAGGATCGGCCGGGCCACGGACGTGTTCCTCAGCTACGGCGCCTATGAGGAAGCCCACGGCCATCTGTTCGCCTCCGGCCTGTGGCGGGCGGCCCAAGGGCATCCCCTGGAACCCGATGCCATCGTGGAGGACCTGAGCCACGCCTGGCTGGCGGGGGATACCTCCTCTCCCGCCCAGGGCCAGACCCTGCCCCTGGCGGACAAGCCCGAGGCCTACACCTGGTGCAAGGCCCCCCGCTATAACGGCGGCGTAGCGGAGACCGGCGCCCTGGCGCGGCAAATGGTGGCGGGCCATCCCCTCATCCGGGAGCTGGTAAAAACCCACGGGGGCAGCGTCACCGCCCGGGTGCTGGCCCGGCTGCTGGAACTGGCCCTGGTGCTGCCCCGTATGGAGGCCTGGGCGCGGCAACTGGAGCCCAAGGCCCCCTGGTGCCACCACGGGGATCTGCCGGACGATGCATCCGGCACGGGCCTGGTGGAAGCGGCCCGGGGTTCCCTGGGCCACTGGCTCACGGTGAAGCACGGCCGCATCGCCAATTACCAGATCATCGCCCCCACCACCTGGAACTTCTCTCCCCGGGATGAGCAAGGCACCCCCGGCGCCCTGGAGCAGGCCCTGGCCGGCCTGCCCGCCCCCGAGGCCGAGGAGCCACCCCTGCTGGTACAGCATGTGGTCCGATCATTCGATCCGTGCATGGTCTGCACGGTGCACTGAAATCATGAACACGACGAAGTCGGCCAAGGATCACACCTCCCTGCCCTCCCCCCTGAGCGGCGAGGAAGGCCGCAAGGGCGAGGAGGCCTGGATCGAGGTCATCCACAAGATGGATGAGGTCTACAGCGACCTCTTGAAGTACGAGGTGGCCCTGGAGGAGAAGAACGCCGCCCTGGAGGAATCCCAGCGCTTCGTCCTGTCGGTGCTGTCCTCCATGTCCGACCTGCTGCTGGTGTGCGACCGGGAGGGCCGCATCGAGGTGGTGAACCAGGCCCTCATCAACTTCACGGGCAAAACCGAGGCGGCGCTGGTGGGCACCTCCCTGTTCGACCTGTTCCCGGACGAGGCCACCCGCATCACAGCACGCCAGTCCTTCGCCACCCGGGGCCTGAAGGGCCTGGCGGACTGCGAACTGGAACTGCTGGGCGCCGACACTGTGCCCGTGGCCGTGTCCTTCAACTGCATGCCCCGCCACAACCACCGGGGCGCCCTGCTGGGCATGGTGGTGACAGGCCGGCCCCTGGGCGAACTGCGCCGGGCCTACCAGGCCCTGCACGAGGCCCACGAGGACCTGAAGCGCACCCAGCAGCAACTCCTGCACTCGGAAAAGATGGCCTCCCTGGGCCGCCTGGTGGCGGGCGTGGCCCATGAGCTCAACAACCCCATCAGCTTCGTCCTGGGCAACGTCCACGCCCTGCGCCGCTATGCAGAACGCCTGGGCCAGTACATCCAGCTGCTGCACGGCGATCACAGCCCAGAGGAACTGGCCCGCCTGCGGGACGAGCTGCGCATCGACCGCATCGTGGAAGACCTGCCCTCCCTCATGGACGGCACCATCGAAGGGGCGGAGCGCACCCGGGACATCGTCGACAGCCTGAAACGTTTCTCCGTGGTAGACCGGGACCAGGCCCGCCCCTTCAATCTGGCGGAGGTGATCGAGCGTTCCGTCAACTGGGTGCGCAAGGCCGCTCCGGACCGCTTCCAGGTGGACCTGGACCTGCCCGAGGGCATCACCGTGGTGGGTTCCTCCGGCCAGATCCAGCAGGTGGTGATGAACCTGGTGCAGAACGCCAGCGACGCCACCGCCGACGTGGCCGAACCGCGCCTTACCATCACGGCGCGGCAAAGCGGGAATCAGGTGGAGGTGGGATTTCACGACAACGGCCCCGGCATTCCGGCAAGCCACCTGGCCCACATCTTCGAGCCCTTCTTCACCACCAAGCCCGTGGGCAAGGGCACGGGCCTGGGCCTGGCCATCAGTTACGGCCTGGTGGAAAAGCACGGCGGCCGCCTGGAGGCCGCCAACGCGCCCGAGGGCGGTGCCCTGTTCACCCTGAGCCTGCCCCTGGGCAAGCCCTGAACAATGTAGCCCGGAGGAGGCGAAGCCGAGTCCGGGAAAGCCCGTCGCACCGGTCCTGGACTCGTTGTACTCCTCCAGGCTACGGGTCTGTTGAGGCGTCCTCCTAGGCCTTCACCGGCCGTACCTTGCCGGCCGCTTTCTTGGCCCTTGCCCTGGCCTCGTCCGTGTCCTTGCCTTCCGCCAGGGCCACGCCCATCCGGCGGCGGAAGAAGGCCTCCGGCTTGCCGAACAGGCGGATGTCGGTACCCGGGACCCGCAAGGCCTCGTCCACGCCCTCGAAGCGGATGCCCTCCGCCTCCATGCCGCCGTAGATGACGGCGGAGGCACCGGGATTGCGCAGACTGGTGTCCACGGGCAGGCCCAGGATGGCCCGGGCGTGGAGCTCGAATTCGCTCTGCCGCTGGGTGGCCATGGTGACCATGCCCGTGTCGTGGGGCCGGGTGCTCACTTCCGAGAACCACACCTTGTCCCCCTTGATGAAGCACTCCACGCCGAACAGCCCCAGGCCCCCCAGGTTGTCGGTGACGGCCTTGGCGATGCGCCGGGCCTCCGCCAGGGCCTTGGCGGACATGGGCTGGGGCTGCCAGCTTTCCACATAGTCCCCCTTCACCTGCACGTGGCCGATGGGCTCGCAGAAGTGGGTTTCGATCCGCCCGTCAGCACCTTTGGCCCGCACGGTGAGCTGGGTGATCTCGTAGTCGAAGTCGATGAAGCCCTCGACGATGACCCGGCCCTTGTCCACCCGTCCGCCGCTGGCGGCATAACGCCAGGCCCCGGTCAGGTCCTCCTCGCTGTCCACCTTGCTCTGGCCCTTGCCGGAAGAGGACATGACGGGCTTCACCACGCAGGGGTAGCCGATGCCGTCCTTGCCTTCCACGGCGGCACGCAAGTCCTTCAAGGAGTCGGCGAAGGCGTAGGGCGAAGTGGGCAGCTTGAGTTCCTCGGCGGCCAGGCGGCGGATGCCTTCCCGGTTCATGGTGAGATTGGCGGCCCGGGCGCTGGGAATGACCGTGCAGAGGCCCGCCTTCTCCAGTTCCAGCAGGGTCTCGGTGGCAATGGCCTCGATCTCCGGCACCACCAGGTGGGGTTTCTCCGAGTCGATGAGGCGGGCCAGCACGTTGCCATCGCTCATGTCGATGGTCTGGGCATGATGGGCCACCTGGTGGCCCGGGGCGTTGTCGTAGCGGTCCACGGCGACGACTTCCACGCCCAGGCGCTGCAGGGCGATGATGACTTCCTTACCCAGTTCGCCCGCTCCCAGCAGCATGACCCGGGTGGCAAAGGGGGACAAAGGGGTTCCGATATGCATGTCGGCCAATCCAATCTATCGAACGTAAAATAGGCCTACCAAGGTTACCGTAAGAGCGCACCCCATGGCCGAACCTCATCGACACATCGCACTTCGCCTCATGGCGCTCGCCATGGCCGGTCTGCTCTTCCTGCCTTTGCCGGGCCACGCCGCCAGCGACTCAAGCGATTGGCAATACCTCACGGTACCCGGCGACACCCTCATCGGCATCGGCCAGCGCTACCTCAGGAATCCCGGCGACTGGCCCCGAATCCAGTCCGAGAACAGGGTGGACATTCCCAAGCGCATGCCCACCAACTTCCGCCTGCGCATCCCCGTGCAACTCCTCAAGGTCACCCCGGCCCCCGTGACCGTCACCTCGGTGACTGGCAACGTGCGCGCCAAGGGAGCCGATGGCCGCTTCCAGCCCCTCCAGGCCAACGCCCGGCTCATTGGCGGCGAGACCGTCATCACCGGTCCCCGCAGCAGTGCCGCGTTCCGTTTCGCCGATGGCACCACCCTCACCCAGCAGGCCTCCAGCCGCCTGGGCTTCGGCCGACTGGCGGCCTACGGCAACACCGGCATGATCTCCACGGAACTGAGCCTGGAGGCCGGTCGCCTGGAGGCCAGCGCCGCCAGGCAGCAGGCCCCCGCCGGCGGCTTCAGCGTACGCACCCCCGTGGCCGTGGCCGGTCTGCGGGGCACCGGATTCCGCCTCAACGTGGCGGAGGACGGCCAGCGCATGACCAACGAGGTCATGGAAGGCAGCGTCGCGGTGAGCGCCAAAGGCAAGGCCGTGGCCGTGAACGCCGGCTACGGCACCTACACCGAGGCAGGCAAGGCCCCGGTGCAGCCCCGGGAACTGCTGGCCCCGCCCGACGTAAGCGCCATGCCCGGCACGATCCAGCGCCAGCCACTGCAGTTCACCAAGCCGCCCCAGGCGGGCGCCGTGGCCTGGCGCGCCCGCGTGGCCGGGGACGAGGGCCATGGTTCGGTGCTGCTGGACGACGTATTCACGGGCCCCACGGCCCAATGGAGCGACAACCTACCGGACGGCACCTATTACCTGCTGGCCCGTGCCATCGACGAGGCGGGCCTGGAGGGCATGGAAAGCGTCCACGCCTTCATCCTGGATGTACACCCCATGCCCCCCGTGCCCATCGCCCCGGCCCTGGGAGAACGGTTCTACGTGCCCCAGTCCAACTTCGCCTGGACCGCCGTACCGGACGCCCACGGCTATGTGCTGCAGGTTTCCCCCACCCCGGAATTCAACAACGGCGTGCTGGAGCGCAAGCTGCCCCCGGTGGTCCAGCACCAGGAAGTCCTGACGGAAGGCGAATGGCACTGGCGGGTGGCCAGCCTGGACGACGCGGGCCGGATGCACCTTTTCAGCCCCCACCGGGCCTTCATCGTCAAACCCCTGCCCATACCCCCTGCCGACGCGCAGAGCAAGGCAGATGGCGGCAAGGCTCACTTCACATGGAGCACGGTCAAGGGCGCCGACAGCTACGGCATCGAGATCGCCAGGGACCGGAAGGTGGTGGCCAGCAAGCAAGCCAGGGAAACCGCCGCCTTCGCGGTACTGGAGCCGGGCAAGTACCACTGGCGGGTGCGGGGACACGAGGAGGATGGCCAGGCCGGCGGCTGGAGCCCCCACAATGTGGTGATCCTGCCCCCGCCCCCCCCCACGGACTTGCGGGTGGACGCCAAGGCCACGCCACCCGGCGTGGCCTGGCAGGGCAAGGCCAAGCGCTACCGCGTGGAAGTGGCACCGGAACCCGCCTTCGCCAACCCCGTCCTGAGCATGGTCACAGACGCCTCCAGTGCTGTCCTGAAGGACCTGCAACCCGGCGACTACCACGTCCGGGTCATCGCCCTGGGCGAGGACGGTGTTGCAAGCCTGCCCAGCCCGGCCGTGGCCTTCACCCTGGAGCGGCAGGTGCCCTGGTGGATGTTGCTGTTCATGCTCCCCGTCCTCTGACCCTTTTCATTCTGAGCTGAAAAACATCATGGAAGCCACCAGCCCGGAACTCATCCACGAGGTCCTGGAGTCCATCGTCCTGCTCACGGAGCAACGAGACCAGCGTTCCCTGGAACACAGCCTGTTCCATTCCCTGGAGGAAATGCTGGAGGGTGTGGAATGCCAGGTGCTGGAATTCCGGGAATCCGGCGATTTCCACGTCATCCACACCACCCAGGAAGGCCACGACCTGCCCGATGCCATCCTGGACATGGCTCTGGACATGGCGGGCATGGAAGAAACCCGCAACACCCAACTGGGCGGCATGTCCTTCCTGCTGGTCAATCTCACCGTGCACGACCTGACAGCCAGGCGTGTGCTGGTGCTGTGGCGGACCACCTGGGACGACACCGACACCCGCCTGGCCCTCGGCATGGTGCGGGTTTACATGAACTTCACCCGCCTGCTGTTCGACAGCGAGAAGGACACCCTCACCGGCCTTTACAACCGCAAGCGCCTGGAGCGACGCCTGGCGGAGATCACCACCGCCCACCTCAACAGCCGGCGCCAGGAAGACCGCACCGGCCGGGGGGAGTACCTGGCCCTGCTGGACCTGGACCGCTTCAAGAAGGTCAACGACAAGCACGGTCATCTCATCGGCGACGAGGTACTCATCATCTTCGCCAACATCCTGCACCAGAGCCTGCGGGAATCCGACATGTGCTTCCGCTACGGCGGCGAGGAATTCCTCATCCTGCTCCAGGACGTCACCCGGGAACACGCCCAGTCCGCTCTGGATCGCATCCGCCACAATGTGGAAAGCCATGGCTTTCCCCAGGTGGGCAAGGTCACCGTCAGCGTCGGTTTCAGTGCCATCGACTGCCAGTTGCAGCCGGCCAGCCTCAGCATCGTCGAGGCCGACCGGGCCCTCTATTTCGCCAAGGCCCACGGGCGCAACCAGGTGCGGGACTACCAAGCCCTGGTGGAAGCCGGGCTGCTCAACCCGCCCCAGCAGGATGGGGGAATGGAGCTCTTCTAGGATCGGGGCAGAGCAGGCACCGCCCCCCCCGGGTTGGCACTTCGACAACGGCGGTTCACCAGCATGTTCAAATTTGCACGGAAATTCGACAAGAGAATCCTGCGCGCGTCCGTCGCGAAGCGGTACATCCGCGGCGAAGGCATCGAGATAGGCGCTCTCGGCACGCCCTTGAAGGTTCCAAGGGGTGCCAGGGTGCAGTACGTGGACAGGATGTCGAAGAGCGCCTTGTACGAACAATATCCAGAACTCAAGGGGAGGTCCCTGGTGGATGTCGAGTGCATCGACGACGGAGAGGTGCTCCAGCACATTCCTAACAACTCGTATATGGACTCCCCCCAAAAGCAAGAGCGTTGATCGATAAGAATGACAGGGAGGAAACGCATGCAGTCGTATATCCGGCATCTGGAGTGGGTTCTGAATGACCCGTGCCGACATGGAATCTGCCCACGGGGCGCCAATCGGTACAAGCGGCTGCTGGGGAGCCGGCAGTGTTATCGGCGTCAATCCGTGTGGGTGCGACCTCTTTAGCCATGATGGGCGATCAGTCTCTTGGCAAACGCGGGGTGGGAAACACTGTTTTCTCCTTGCTGAACCTATTGGGCGATGGCGAACGCGGTGCGTTCGATCTTCTTGTTCGGCCGGCTGACCGGCTGGCCGTAGGGCGCGGCATCCCGGAGCACGGCAAAGCAGATGCGCGCCAGCTTGTTGGCCAGGGCGCAGGCCGCCTTGTTGTGGTTGGCCCGTGCCTGCACCTCAAGCGCCCAGGTGCGCAGGCCATCCAGGCTCCGGTTCGCCTGTCGGGCCACGTAGGCCGCGCGCAGCACGGCTCTCGCCCCGTGGGTCAACAGCATCCTCAGGTAACGGTCGCCCTTCTTCGAGATGCGCCCCAGGGTCCGGCTGTTGCCGGACGAGAATTCCCTCGGCGTGAGACCGAACCAGGACGCGAAGTGGCGGGCATCCTTGAAGTGGGCCACCGAGCCGCCGGTGGCGGCGACCATCGCCGTGGCGGTGAGCAGGCCAATACCCGGCACGGTGAGCAGGTGGGCACAGGCCGGACTGTGACGGGCGGCATCGGTCAGTTCCCGTTCCATTTGGGCGATGCGTTGTTCCAAAAGGCGTATTTCCTCGATGAGCCGGTTCATGGCGCCCCGGATCAGCCCGGGGATACGCACCTCGGGATCGGCCAATGCCCGGCTGATTGCCTCGACGCCGGTGCGCGCCCCCTGTGGAATGACCAAGCCGAATTCCCGGCAGAAACCGCGCAAGGCGTTGATGCGGGCGGTTCGCGTGCTCATCCAGAGGGAACGGATGCGGTGCAGGCCTTGCAAGGCCTGCTGCTCTTCCGACTTGATCCGCACGGGCACGATGTCGGACGCGCGAGCCGCTTCAAGCAGGGCGCGGGCATCGGCGGCGTCAGTCTTGTTGCGCTTCACGTAGGCGCGGACATAGGCGGCGGGCAAAAGCAGGACCCGGATGCCCAGGCCGGCCAGGCGCCGGCCCCAGTAGTGGGCGGAACCGCAGGCTTCCATGATCACGGTGTCGATATCGCGGTTGTCGAACCAGCGCTCAAACTGGGCGCGGGTGAGGCGGTGGGATTCGACTACCTTCCACTGCGCATCGGCGACGGCGAGTTGGAAAATGGATTTGGCCAGATCAACGGCTACGGTTGTACTAGCTTTCATGGTGGACTCCTTTCGTCTCAACCTGATCCCCAACCCTTGGTAGATCATTGGTGCTTAGACACCGCGATAAGGCGGGGGGAGTCCATCCCATCAGTTGACTTCATCATCGCGAACCACTTCATGGAGCATTGCCAGGACTTTCTTGGCACATTGCTCGTGCACGCTGGGAAGCTCAGGCCCGGTGGTCGCTTGTATTACGCGATTCCCAACCGTCTGTTCACCTTTGACAGGGATAGGCCGAACACCACGATCGAACACCTGGTTCTGGACCATGAGCAAGGACCCAGCTTGAGCAAGCGTGATCACTACCTGGAATGGGTTCATCTCGTCGCGAAGACACCCGCTCACAAAGCAGGAGCCTACGCCCAGTCTCTGATGGACGCCGCATACTCGATCCACTTTCACGCATGGGACGCAAGGGCCCTGCTCCACTGCCTGACCGCGGGAATCGAGTACTTGAGGTTTCCCGGATCAGTCGTTCACTTCGAAATGAATGGCCACGAAGTGATCTGCCTGATCGAAAAGGAATAGCCTGCAGACGGGCGGATACCGGTGCTCAACATGGATTGGTCCCGTTGCCGGAAGACTTCGCGTCGCTCAGCCCCACTTACTATCACCCCACCCACTTCCGGGCATTGCGGAACAGCCGCAGCCAGGGACCGTCCTCCTGCCATGCATTTGCGTTCCAGTCGTCGGGTCGCCAGGAATGCTGCACGGCGCGGAAGACCCGCTCCGGGTGGGGCATCATGATGGTGAAGCGGCCATCGGGAGTGGTGAGGCCGGTGATGCCCTTGGGGGAGCCGTTGGGGTTGAGGGGGTAGGCCTCGGTCTTCCTGCCCCGGTTGTCCACGTAGCGCAGGCAGTCCTGGGCGGCCTGGCGTTGCGTCTTGCTGTCGAATACCGCCCTGCCCTCGCCATGGGCCACGACGATGGGCATGCGGGAGCCAGCCATGCCGTCGAACAGGATGGAAGGTGACTCGGGCACCTCCACCATGACGAAGCGAGCCTCGAACTGCTCCGACAGATTCCGTTCAAACCTCGGCCAATGCTGGGCGCCGGGAATGATGCCCTTGAGGCGGCTCATCATCTGGCAGCCGTTGCAGACGCCCAGTGCGAAGCTGTCTTCCCGCTGGAAGAAGGCCTCGAACTCGTCCCGGGCGCGCTGGTTGTGGAGGATGGATGCGGCCCAGCCGCCCCCCGCCCCCAGCACGTCGCCGTAGGAGAACCCGCCGCAGGCGGCCAGGCCCTTGAAGCCTTTGAGCTTCTCCCGGCCGGAAAGGATGTCGCTCATGTGCACGTCCACGGGGGTGAAGCCGGCCCGGTGGAAGGCGGCGGCCATTTCCACCTGGCCGTTGACGCCCTGCTCCCGCAGGATGGCCACCTTGGGCTGGGTGCGCTTGGACTTCACGAAAGGAGCCGCGACATTTTCGTTGGGGTCAAAAGTCAGCCTGGCGTGGAGGCCCGGGTTCTTCTTGTCGGTGAGACCCTTGAATTCCTCGTCGGCGCAGGCGGGGTTGTCCCGCAGGCGCTGCATGCGCCAGGTGGTTTCGGACCAGGCAGCCAGCAGGGCTTCCCGCTTCTCGTCGAACACGGCCTTGCCTTCCCGCTTGATGCGCAGGCGGTCCTTCTTGTTGGGCTGGCCGATGATGTAGAACTCGTCCCGCAGGTCGGCGTCGATGAAGGCGTTGATGATGTCGCCCGTGTCCTTCCTGCGCACCTGGATCACGGCACCCAGTTCCTCGTTGAACAGGATGCCGAACAAACGGCTGGTGTAGGGCTCGTGGGGGTCGGGGGCGTCTTCCACGTCTTCCATGATGTCGTCGTGGAGGCGGTGGTAGCGCAGCTCGTCCACGTCCAGGTCCACGCCGCAGCGGCCGGCGAAGGCCATTTCCGCCACGGTGGCGAACAGGCCGCCGTCAGCCCGGTCGTGGTAGGCCAGCAGCTTGCCTTCCCTGTTCAGCTTCTGGATGAGGGCGAAGAAGCGCTTCAGGCGTTCCGGGTCCACCACGTCGGGGCAACTGTCCCCCAGCTCGCCGTAGACCTGGCCCAGGATGGAGCCGCCCAGGCGGTTGTGGCCCCGGCCCAGGTCCAGCAGGATCAGGTCCGTGTCGCCGCAGTCGGTGCGCAGTTGGGGTGTGAGGGTGCGGCGGGCGTCCGTCACTGGCGCGAAGGCGGTGACGATCAGCGACAGGGGCGCCACCACAGCCTTCTTCTCACCGTTCTCTTCCCAGCGACTGGCCATGGACATGGAGTCCTTGCCCACGGGAATGCTGATCCCCAGGGCCGGGCAAAGCTCCTTGCCCACGGCCTGCACGGTGTCGTACAGGGCCGCGTCCTCGCCCGGGTGGCCGGCGGCGCACATCCAGTTGGCGGACAGGCGGATGTCGCCGATGTCGTTGACGTTGGCCGCCGCCAGGTTGGTGATGGACTCGCCGATGGCCATGCGGCCCGACGCGGGACCGTCGATGAGGGCGATGGGAGTGCGTTCCCCCAGGGCCATGGCCTCGCCCAGGTTGGTGTCATAGCCCAGGGTGGTGACGGCCACGTCCGCCACAGGCATCTGCCAGGGGCCCACGAACTGGTCCCGGGCGGTGTAGCCGCCCACGGTGCGGTCGCCGATGGTGATGAGGAAGGTCTTGTTGGCCACGGTGGGATGGCGCAGCACCCGGTAGGCGGCCTCCACCAGGTCCAGGCCCTCGGCGGTGAAGGGCTTGAGGACGGAGGCCACGTGCTTCACGTTGCGAGTCATCTTCGGTGGCTTGCCCAGGAGCACGTCCATGGGCATGTCCACCGGCTTGTTCTTGAACAGCCGGTCCTCGACGACCAGCTGGTTCTTCCGCGTCGCCTTGCCCACCACTGCGAAGGGGCAGCGCTCCCGCTCGCAGATCGCCTTGAACAAGTCCAGAGATTCGGGGCCGATGGCCAACACGTAGCGTTCCTGGGCCTCGTTGCTCCAGATCTCCCGGGGCGACATGCCAGGTTCCAGGCTGGGCACGTCCCGCAGCTGGAAGGTGGCGCCCAGGCCCGCGCCGTGGGCCAGTTCCGGCATGGCGTTGGAGATGCCGCCGGCCCCCACGTCATGGACGGAGAGGATGGGGTTGGCCTCGCCCAGCTGCCAGCAACGGTCGATGACCTCCTGGGCGCGGCGCTGGATTTCCGGGTTGCCCCGCTGCACGGAATCGAAGTCCAGGGCCTCGGCATTGGTGCCGGCCCCCATGCTGGAGGCGGCGCCGCCCCCCAGGCCGATGAGCAGGCCAGGGCCGCCCAACTGGATCAGCAGGGTGCCGGGCTTGAAGTCCAGCTTGTGGATGTGATCTTCGCGGATGTTGCCCACGCCGCCCGCCAGCATGATGGGCTTGTGGTAGCCCCGCACCTGGCCATCGGGGGTGTCCATCTCGAACGTGCGGAAGTAGCCGGTGAGGTTGGGCCGGCCGAATTCGTTGTTGAAGGCGGCGGCGCCCAGGGGGCCCTCGATCATGATGTCCAGGGCGGAGACGATGCGGTCGGGCTTGCCGTGGTCCTTCTCCCAGGGCTGCTCGGCGCCGGGGATGCGCAGGTTGGACACCGTAAATCCACATAGCCCGGCCTTGGGCTTGGAACCCTGGCCCGTGGCGCCCTCGTCCCGAATCTCGCCGCCGGAACCCGTGGCCGCGCCCGGGAAGGGAGAGATGGCGGTGGGGTGGTTGTGCGTTTCCACCTTCATGAGGATGTGGGTGGGCTCGGTGTGGTAGCCGTACACGCCCTTTTCGTCCTGGTAGAAGCGGCCGATGGTGGCCCCCTCGATCACCGAGGCGTTGTCGGTGTAGGCGGACAGGGTGCCTTGCGGACGCAGCTTGTGGGTGTGGCGGATCATGCCGAACAGGGACTCGTCCTGCTTCTTGCCGTCGATGACCCAGTCGGCGTTGAAAATCTTGTGGCGGCAGTGCTCCGAATTGGCCTGGGCGAACATCATCAGTTCCACGTCCGTGGGATTGCGCCCGGCCTTGGTGAAGTTCTCCACCAGGTAGTCGATCTCGTCGGGGGACAGGGCCAGGCCCCAGTCCCTGTTGGCCTTTTCCAGTGCTTTTTTACCCAAACCCGTGCCCGCCTTGACACCGCCCTTGAGCACATCCACGGTCTTGAAGGGGGGCGCTTCCACGTGGTGGAACAGCTTCTGCGCCTCGACCTCGTCCAGCAGCACGCTCTCGGTCATGCGGTCGTGGAGGGCGGGCAGCACGGCATCCAGGTCCAGGGTCCTGCCCTTCCTGGCGGTGATGGTCCAGCTCACGCCCCGCTCGATGCGGCTGATGGCGGTGAGGCCGCAGTTGGCGACGATGTCCGTGGCCTTGGAGGACCAGGGGGACACGGTGCCCAGGCGGGGAGTC
Source organism: Thiobacillus sp. (assembly GCA_024235835.1). Classification (NCBI taxonomy): domain Bacteria; kingdom Pseudomonadati; phylum Pseudomonadota; class Betaproteobacteria; order Nitrosomonadales; family Thiobacillaceae; genus Thiobacillus; species Thiobacillus sp. The sequence goes on from JACKLQ010000001.1 coordinate 729,288, forward strand.
ACCAGGATGGCGGGTTTCTCGGGCGTGTGGGCCTCGGCGTGGAGCAGTTCGCACAGGAAGGCCAGATCTGCTTCTGCCAGATCATCGCCAAGCTCCACGAAATAGCGGAACCGGGCCTCCAGGCCCTTTACGCCCCGGGGCTTCAGGGCCTCCAGCAGCTTGGTGATGCGGAAATCGGAATATGCGGGTGCGCCGGAAAGAAACAGAACGCGGGAGTCAACACGGGACATGGACCTACCCAAGGCATGGGAAAGGTCGGGATTTTAGCTGAAGGGCGAGTCGCCCGGCCCCTTCAGGGCGGCCCGGATGGCGGGGCCCACGCGCCCGGCCTTGAAGGGCTTGATGATGTAGCCGGCGGCGCCGAAGCTAACGGCTTCCCGCACCGTGGCCATGGAAGCATCGCCGGTGATCATCACCACCTTGGTGTCCGGCGCGGCCCGCTGCATGGCCTTCAGCACATCCAGTCCGGACATGCCAGGCATGTTGACGTCCAGGCACACCACGTCCGGGTTCAGCTTGCCCAACTGGCTCAGGGCGCCCTGGCCATCCCGGGCCTCCCCCACCACAGTGAAACCGTCATCCCGCAGGATGGCCTTCAATACCTCCCGCATCAGGGTGTCGTCATCAACAACAAGGACATTCGGTGATTTATCGTTTGGCGGCATGGGCGGTACGAAAAAAAGACCGGCGCAGCCGGTCCCTGACAAGTCTTGCTATGGCGGGATTATTTCCCAGATTTCCCCTGACCGGGCAATTTTTCCATGTAGTCGAGGCCACAGTAGTGGGCCAGGAAATCCCGGCCCTCGCTGCTTTCCAGCAAAATGTCGCCAAATTCATCCATGACATCGCTGCAAGGCAGTTCCATGCAAGCCTCGTCCAGGTCGCAGGATGTGACCGGCCCGCCGGCCGATGTGAGGGGTGAAAGGATGGGGTGTTCCATGACATCCTCCTGCCAAAGGTGTGTAACACTTTTTATAGGCCCATGAATTCAATAAAAAAACCATGCTGAAAATATGCCATAGCACCCTTCCCGCCCGGCTAGCGCCCAGAAAGGTCGTCTGCAACAAGGGCGACTTCGGTGCCGTGGGCGTGGTGGGCGGTGCTGCCGGCACGGTGGGAGCCGCCCTGCTGGCCGCCCGGGCGGCCCTGCTGTGCGGTGCCGGAAGGGTCTTCGCGGGCCTGCTGGACGAACGGGTGGCGGTGGATGCCGCAACCCCGGAGCTCATGCTTACCCTGCCGGACCAGGCCATGGCTCTGCCGTCGCCCGCCTGCCTGGTGGCAGGCCCAGGCCTGGGCCAGTCCGGCGCCGCCCGCCACTGGCTGGAAAAGGCCCTGACCGTTCCCCAGCCCCTGCTTCTGGACGCGGACGCCCTGAACCTGCTGGCCCGGGACGAGGCCCTGGTGGCCTCCCTGGCCGTCCGCCGCGCCCCGACCCTGATCACCCCCCACCCCGGCGAGGCCGCGCGGCTATTACGCACCACGGCCGCCGAGGTGCAGGCAAACCGGCATGACGCCTTGCTGGCCCTTTCCCAGCGCTGTTACGCCAGCGTTGTGCTCAAGGGCCCTGCCACCCTGGTCCTGGGAGAGGACGGCATCCCCTGGCGAAATACCACGGGCAATCCCGGCATGGCGGCACCGGGCATGGGAGACGTGCTGTGCGGCATCATTGCAGCCCTGGCGGCCCAGGGCATGAGCCTGGACCACGCGGCGGTGGTGGGTGTCTGGTTGCATGGGGCGGCGGGAGACAAGGCCGCGTCCCAGAAGCGCGGGCCCGTGGGACTCACCGCGTCCGAGGTGGCCCAGGCGGCCCGGGACGTCCTCAACGCTTCCCTGGCCTGATCCCGGCTTTACCCGTCTTGGCGTGCCAGAAGGGCCTGGAGCGTGCCAATGCCCGCCAGGCCTTGCCGCCGCCCTGGCCCCGACCTTCCCGTTCACCGGCCAGCACGCCCACCAATCGCCCCGCATCGAAGCGCATGGCCTGGGAACGGGTCCCGAGGCCGCTCACCATTCGGGAGGCCACCACGTTGTCCTGCAGGGCTCCCAGATGTTCCTGCAGGCTGGCCAGGCGATCCATGAACTTCCGCTGGCCTGCGAAAGCGCTGCCCAGCACATCCGCCGTATAGCGCAGGCGCTTGGCGGCGATGCGCAGCCGGTGGCGCTGGGCCGCATCCAGGCCATCGAATCCCCTGCCCCGCTTGAGCACGCCCTGCCAGCGGGTCTCCAGGCAGGCTGCTGCCCAGGTGCGCATCAACTCGGCGGCTGGAGACGGAACCAGCAGATCCCGGCCAATCTCCAGCACCAGTCGTGCAAAGACCGGGCTGGCGATAGCCGCCTGGGCCGCATCCCTGGCGGCCTGGCCCTCGCGGCCCAGCCGCAGCTTCATGGCCCGGCCCAGGGGGGGGGCCTGGAGGGTGGCATCCAGCCGGGGCAGAGTCTCGTGCAGCAGCACGTCCCAGTCCCGGGCGCCGTTCAGGTCCCCCATGACGTCCTTCAGGCCCTTGTCCCAGGCGGGCCTTGCACGGCCCAGGCTGGCGGCCAGGCCGGCCATGGTGCGCAGGCGGCGCAGACCGATGCGCAACTGGTGCAGGTATTCGGTCTCATCAGGCGCGACGAGGAAACCCGGCACGTTACCCACCATCTGCACCAGGGCCGCCTCCGCCAGCAGCGCCCAGGACTGGCCCGCCAGCATTCCCGGGGCCAGGCCGGGGGCGACGGCCTTCACAGGCCCGGGGGTCACGGCCCCAGCCAAGGCATAGCCCCGGGCCGCCTTGCTGCGTGGCTCCACACCCAGGGGTACGTGGTCCAGCAGGGCCAGGGCCAGGTCGAACAAGGCCTCCCTGGGGCCGGCCTTCAATTCGATCTCCACCTCGCTAAGGGGCAAGACCTGCTCGCCGCCCCGGATCTCTCCCAAATCCAGAGCCACTTCCATCCGCGCGCCGCCGTGGGCCACCAGCCATGTGGTGCGGCGAAAGTCCGTGGCGAAAGCCGGGCCGATGAGGTCCGTGTCCAGGCCTTTCAGCAGGGAAATAGCCTCCTTCGGCAGGAGGGCCAGGTCGTGATGGCCCCGGGCCAGTTCCACTTCCCATTCGGGCCGCCGCGTCAGGGCACCCACCGATGGAGCCTCCGCCTTGAGGGTCTGCAGCCATTGGCTGCCCGCCTTGCGCACCCGGAAGGCGATGCGCCGCCGTACCAGATCCCAGGCAGGCGTGTCCAGGTAGACGCTGTGCAGGTGGCGAGTAGCGGCCTTGACGCCGGCCAGCGGGGGGGCGTGCCGTAACCTGGTCGCGTGGACCGGGTCCAGGGAAAGCTTGAGTTCGACTTCCATGTCAGTACTCTCCAGGCCGCCTCAAGGGGGTTGCTCTCCCCTGGCGCATTGCGGCAGGGAACTCACGGCGCTCAGCGCCTTGCCTTGCGGGAGGCCTGACACGCCAACCGGACCTCCGCCAGGGGGAAGGTGAGGGAACCGTTTCATTTCAGGAGCGCGATAGATGGAGCTGGGGGTTTGAAGTTAGCATCAGACGGTCATCCATGTGTTACAGACCTCCATGAGCCTGCCCCTGCCCGCCCCCGAACACCTGATCAACCGCGAACTCGGCATCCTGGAATTCAACCGCCGGGTGCTGGCCCAGGCCGAGGACAAGAACACACCCCTGCTGGAGCGCCTGCGCTTCCTGTGCATCTTCTCCAGCAACATGGACGAGTTCTTCGAGATTCGCGTGGCGGGCCTGAAGGAGCAGCTGCGGCTCAACCCGGGCATGAAGGGGCCGGACGGCCTGACCGTGCGCCAGGCCTACGGGCAGGTGGCCCAGGTGGCCCATGGGCTGGTGGCGCGCCAGTACGAGCTGCTGAACAAGTCCGTGCTGCCCATGCTGGAGGACGAGGGCATCCGGTTCCTGCGCCGCACCCACTGGAACGAGACCCAGGCCCAGTGGATCCGGGACTACTTTTTCCGGGAACTGATGCCGGTGCTCACCCCCATCGGCCTGGACCCGGCCCACCCCTTTCCCAACGTGCTCAACAAGAGCCTGAACTTCGCGGTGGAACTAACCGGCAAGGATGCATTCGGCCGCAACTCCGGCGGCGCGGTGGTGCAGGCCCCCCGCAGCCTGCCCCGGGTCATCCAGATGCCCGCCGCCATCGCCGGCTGCGAATACGGCTTCGTGTTCCTGTCTTCCATCCTCCACGCCCACGTGGGGGAACTGTTCGCCGGCATGGAAGTACTGGGCTGCTATCAGTTTCGCGTCACGCGCAACTCCGACCTGTTCGTGGACGACGAAGAGAACAAGAACCTGCGGGAACAGCTCCAGGGGGAACTGCCCCACCGCCACTTCGGCGACGCCGTGCGCCTGGAGGTGGCGGACAACTGCTCCGAGGACATGACCAACTTCCTGCTGGGCCAGTTCAGCCTGGAACGGGAAGACCTTTACCAGGTCCACGGCCCCGTGAACCTGGTGCGTCTCATGCAGGTGCCGGACCGGGTGGAAAAGCCGGACCTGAAATTCCCCCCCTTCACCCAGGGCACGCCCGCGCCCCTGTTGAAGCAGCCGGACATCTTCAAGGCCATCAGCAAGGGCGACATCCTGTTGCACCACCCCTTCCAGAGCTTCCAGCCGGTGACGGAATTCATCCGCCAGGCGGCAGAAGACCCCAACGTGCTGGCCATCCGCCAGACCGTGTACCGCACCGGCACCGACTCTGAACTCATGCGCCACCTCATCAAGGCCGCCCAGCGCCAGAAGGAAGTGACGGTGGTGGTGGAACTGCTGGCCCGCTTCGACGAGGAGGCCAACATCAACTGGGCCCAGAAACTGGAGGAAGCCGGCGCCCACGTGGTTTACGGCGTGGTGGGCTACAAGACCCACGCCAAGCTGGCCCTGGTGGTGCGCCGGGAAGACGGAAAACTGAAACGTTACTGCCACCTGGGCACCGGCAATTACCACGCCCGCACCGCCCGCCTCTACACCGACTTCGGCCTGCTCACCTGCAACCAGGAACTCTGCCAGGACGTGAGCGACGTGTTCCAGCAGATCACCGGCCTGGGCGACGCGGGGGTCCATAGCCACCTGCTGCAATCTCCCTTCACCATGCATTCCAGCATGGTGAAGGCCATCCAGAACGAGGCGGAGCGGGCCCGGGCCGGGGAAAAGGCCATCATCGCCGCCAAGATGAATGCCTTGCTGGAACCCAGGATCATCGCCGCCCTGTACGACGCGTCCCAGGCCGGAGTGCAGGTCGACCTCGTCATCCGCGGCGTGTGTGCCCTGCGCCCGGGCATCCCCGGGGTGTCGGACAACATCCGCGTGCGTTCAGTCATCGGCCGCTTCCTGGAGCACCACCGCATCTTCTACTTCTGGAACGGCGGCCAGGAGGACGTGTACCTGGCCAGCGCCGACTGGATGGACCGCAACTTCTTCCGCCGCATCGAGACCGGCTTCCCCCTGCTGGACCCCAGGGTAAAGAAGCGGGTCATCAACGAGGGCATCAAGCCCTACCTGAAGGACAACGTGCTGAGCTGGGAGATGGAACCCGACGGCAGCTTCCACAAACGCGCCCGCCGGGGCCGGGGCTTCGATGCCCAGGCCCATCTGCTGCACCTGCTGGGGGGCAAAGGGTAGGCTTCTCGGCCTGGCGTTTGTTGACCCTGCCCTCGTCTCAAGGCAGTCATTGCCAGGACATCCTGACTCCATGGCTCGGAAATTACACCGTGTGCATGACGGACCGCTACGCCATCCGATAACACAGGCGCATCTATCTATGACGTAGAAGAATTGGCCTAACGGACGCGTTGTGCAGCAGGGCACTTAGTCACTATGCCGATTGGCATATGGCCTATCCACTAGATTCCGGTTAGGTTTTTTCAATAAGGCATCCAGCCTAAGGGAGAAAACAATGACCGGGCTTATCCATACGTGCAAATCATTGTTCGGAATTTCTTTGGCGCTCGGATTGCTTGTGTGAGGAACACCGGCCAAGGCTGCTCCCGCCGTTGCACCAATAACTGAGTTCTCTGCGCACAGTTGGGATTTCTACTGTGGCAACACCGGCGTTACCCAGCATCCGAATTTTGGTTCGGCGTTTGCTGCGGTATTAGGCTATGTCGCAGGCTGTCCCTGTGGTGGAGCGGTGTACTTTAATAGTTGCGCAGGCCTTGCCCCTGACGTCTTTCACACAAGCGGTTCCTGTGGCTATGCGCTGCACAAAAACCCCAATGCCGGATGTGGTAGCGACAATTACGGAGGATGGGTGTACTGGAATTCTTCCGGCTGCCCTGCCGGGACTGCCTACCGTGCCGCCAGTGGCCTCTGCGAGGACGGCACATATGATGCGTTGAAGAACAATGAGATCTCTTGTAAGGGCGACAGCGTTTGGGGTGCCAACCCCATTCACCTAGGCATAGGGGGCAAACACCAGATTGAGGAAGACTATCGAGGGGCAGGCCCAGCCCCTTTACACCTGATGCGGCGCTATGGCACTTCAGCGCCAAGAACGGGACAAGTCGGCGAAGGGTGGCGCCATTCCTATGACAGGCGCATCGTCACTGGCGTTGATGGTGCGGTGGAATTCGCCCGGGTGGAGCGCCCCGGCGGCAACGAGCATCTCTTCCGTAGGGTGGGTGGCGTGTGGACCCCCGATGCGGATATCAACGCCAGCCTGGACCAGATCTCAGGAGATTGGCGCTACACATCCAGCGACAGGAACGTGGAGCAATACGATGGCGCGGGCAAGTTATTGGCGGTTCAGACACCATCGGGCCTGACCACGACCTTCACCTATAGCGACGGCACCGCCGCGGCACCTGGTGGCGGTGTTTTTGAAGGAACCTCCACGCCGCTCCCACCCGGTTTGTTATTGCGCGTGGAGGATCATTTTGGTCGTTCGTTGACATTCTCATACGCATCCCTCCTGCAGATCACCACGCTGACCGACCCCGCCGGCGGCGTGATCAGCTACACCTACGACGCCTCAGGCAACCTGGCCACGGTGACCTACCAGGACGGCACCACCAAGACCTACCACTACGAAGACCCCAACTTCCCCCACGCCCTCACCGGCATCACCGACGAGAACGGCCAGCGCTACGCCACCTGGACCTACGACGCCCAGGGCCGGGCCGTCTCCAGCGAGCATGCCGGTGGCGCCGAGCGGGTGGACCTCGCCTACAACCCCGACGGCACCACTACCGTCACTGACGCACTGGGCACGGCCCGCACCTACGGCTTCGAGACCATCCTGAGGGTGGTGAAGGGCACCGGCATCTCCCAGCCCGGCGGCGCCGGCTGCAGCGCGGCCTCTTCCGCCATCAGCCACGACGTCAATGGCAACGTCACCACCTGGGACGACTTCAACGGCCACCGCACCCGCACTTGGTACGACCTGGCCCGCAACCTGGAGACCACCCGGGTGGAAGGCCTGGCCGTGGTGAGCGGCAGCGAGCAGGTCCGGCCCGAGACCCGCACCTTCACCACCGCCTGGCACCCCACCTGGCGCCTGCCCACGGTGGAGAAGACCTACACCGGCGGCGCCGACATCAACGGCACCCCCCTGGGCACCCTCATCAAGACCGTCACCTCCACCTACGACACCCACGGCAACCTGCTCACCCGCACGGAAACCGACAACCCGCGCAACGAGTCCCGCACCTGGACCTACACCTGGACCACCCTGGGCCGCATGACCCGCGCCGACGGCCCCCGCACCGACGTGGCCGACGTCACCACCTACGCATACCACCCGGATGACGACTGGGACCCGGCCCGGCGCGGCCGCTTGTGGACGATCACCAATGCCCTGGGCCACGTCACCACCATCGACCTCTACGATGCCCAGGGCCGGCCCTTCTACCTGCACGGCCCCAACTACGAGGTCGTCGTCCTGAATTACTCCCCCCGTGGATGGCTCACATTCAGCTACTCCGGGGACCAGATGGTCAGTTACACCTATGACCCGGCGGGCCAGTTGACGCGCCTGGATTTCCTGAACGGCCCATGGTTCGAATACACCTACGACGCCGCCCACCGCCTCACCGGCATCCGCGACGCCCAGGGCAACACCCTCCAATATGAACTCGACGGCCTGGGCCACGTCACCGCCGAAACCGTGCGCGACGCCCAGGGGGCGCAGACCCGGAAGCTGGCCCGCCAGTTCGACGCCCTGGGCCGGCTCTGGAAGGAGATCCGCCGCGTCAACGGCCAGGACGCGGTGACCGAATACGCCTACGACGCCCAGGGCAATCCCACCCGGCGCACCGACCCCCTGGGCCACGCCGGCCAGGCCCTCTACGATGCCCTGGACCGCCTGGCCCGCAGCGAGGACGCCCTCCAGGGCCACACCGACGTGGCCCGGGACGCGATGGACGGCCTCACCGCCGTGGCCGACTCCAGGGGCCTTAACACCCCCTACGAGCGGGATGCCTTTGGCCAGGTCCGCAGGGAAACCAGCCCGGACCGGGGCATCACCACCTACACCTACGATGCGGCCGGCAACCTCAAGACCCGCACCGACGCCCGGGGCAAGACACTCACCTACACCTACGACGCCCTCAACCGGCTGACCCGCATCAGCGGGGGCAGCAGTACACCGGCCACCACCTACACCTGGGACCAGGGAGACCATGGCCTGGGCCGCCTCACCGGCATGACCGACGAAAGCGGCAGCACCGCCTGGACCTACGGCTACGGCGGCAACGTCGCCACCAAGACCCAGGTCCACGGCGGCAGCCTCACCCGCAACGTGGCCTATGCCTATCTGAACGGGCAGCGCACCCACATCGCCTACCCCAGCGGCGCCTATGTGGACTACGCTTGGAGCCAGGGCCGGATCACCGCCGTCACCCTCAATGGCGCCCCCCTGGTGAGCGAAATCCAGTACCAGCCCTTCGGCGCCCCCAAGGCCTGGACCTGGGGCAACGGCCAGCCCTATGCACGGGGCTTCGATGGGGAGACGGGCTGGCTGAACAGCCATCCCCTGGGGTCGGAGGCCCGCGCCCTGGCCTACGACGCCGCCGGGCGCATCACCGGCTATGCCCACGGCCAGTCCACCCTGGACCAGGGCTTCAGCTACGACGTCCTGGACCGGCTCTCCGGTACCACCACCTACCAGGGCAGCCAGGCCTACCCCTACGACGCCAACGGCAACCGTACTAGCCATGTCAGCGGCAGCGCCATCTTCCCCTACACCCTGGCCGCCGGCAGCAACCGGCTCATGAGCGTGGCCGGCCCCGTGGCCAAGGCCTACCAGTACGATGCCGCCGGCAACATCACGCACGACGGCACCTACGCCTTCGTCTACAACGACTTCGGCCGCCTGCGTCAGGCCAGGCTGGGCACCAACACCACCACCTACAAGCACAACGGCCTGGGCGAGCGGGTGGAGAAGAGCGGCTGGGGTGTCTCCAGCGGCCCCCTGCGCTATGTGTATGACGAGGACGGGCACCTGCTGGGGGAATACGACGGCAGCGGCCAGGCGATCCAGGAGACGGTGTGGCTGGGCGACCTGCCCGTGGCCGTGCTCAAGGGCGGGGCGGTGTACACCGTGCAGGCGGACCACCTGAATGCGCCGAGGGTGATCATGGACACCCAGGGCCGGGTGGTGTGGCGGTGGGATAATGCCGATCCCTTCGGCGTGGGGTTGCCTGACGAGAATCCCTCGGGGCTGGGGACCTTCAGCTACAACCTGAGGTTCCCGGGGCAGTACTACGATGGGGAAACGGGGCTGCACTACAACATCAATCGAGATTACGACCCCAGAACAGGACGCTATACCTCGTTTGATCCGATTGGCCTTGCGGGCGGCACAAACCCCTATGGCTATGTGGATGGGAATCCGCTGATGTATACGGACCCCACAGGTGAATTTGCTGTTGGGGGAGCACTTGTCGGTGCTGGGATAGACATAGGGATTCAGTTGATGTCTAACGGAGGCAGGTTTCGCTGTATCAAGTGGGATGTAGTCGCGATCTCGGCACTAGCCGGATTGGTTAACCCATTCAGCGAATTGTCGGCGTTGAGTTCTACGCTGAAAGCCGAAAGGCAGTGGGTGCGAGCTAAGGGCTTACGCCCAGGCAGCCGTGCCGCACGCCGCACCGCACTGCGCGGAGACAAACACAACAGTAGTGCTTGGAAAGAAGGTGCTTCATGGGCTGGCATCGAAGGAGGAGCGGAACTTTTGGGTAATCTGATCCCAGATGAACGTCACATCCGCATCGGCGACCCGTGCGAGTGCAGGTGAATGCTATGAGTGAGCCAACGTGGTCAAGCTACTTCTTGCGTGTTGGAGGCGTATTCGCAATCTTCGCGGTCGCCATCATGGTGACTCGAGAGTTCTTTCCTGGAAACGAGGGCTACGTGGTGATCGGTATCTCAGCCTTCGGAATTTTTGCCCTTGCCATGAAGGAGTTGAGGAGCAGAAAGAGAAAGCGTGCTGCGAGGAATGGCCATCGCCGCAAGAAACGATAGCAGGGATGAGCAGGGATGGCAGGGATGGGGTCAGGTCTTGCAATAACGCACCCCCGTGGGTGGCTTACATTCAGCCACTCCGTGGGCCAGATGGTCAGTTACACCTATGACCTGGCGGGCCAGTTGACCGGTGTGGACTTCATGAGCGGTCCCGCGTTCGAGTTCACCTACGACGCCGCCCACCGCCTCACCGGCATGACCGACGAAAGCGGCACCACCGCCTGGACCTACGACTATGGCGGCAACGTCGCCAGCAAGACCCAGGTGCACGGCAGCAGCTTCACCCGCGACGTGGCCTATGCCTATCTGAACGGGCAGCGAGGAGAAATAGGGGACTAGGAGAAATAGTAGAGAAATAGGACAAGAAATAGGGGACAGACCACGGTTTATTATGATTGAAGACGATCCAACAACTCATCCGGTATGCCCCGCCGCGCGCGCCTGACCCTTCCCAACATTCCGCTACACATCATCCAGCGGGGCAACAACCGTCAAGCCTGTTTCTACGCTGACGAAGATTACCGTAACTACCTGGATACGCTTGGCGAGTGCGCAAAGAGGACCCGTTGCCAAATCCACGCCTACGTGTTGATGACCAACCACGTGCACCTGCTGCTTACATCAGAAGAAGGCCATGGTGCCGGTGCCCTGATGAAGGCTTTAGGGCAACGCTACGTGCAGTACGTCAATCGCACCTATCGCCGCAGCGGCACGCTTTGGGAGGGACGTTTCCGCTCCTGCCTGACCCAGCAGGACAGTTACCTGCTGACCTGTATGCGCTATATCGAATTGAACCCTGTTCGGGCGGGCATGGTGGCCCATCCAGGAGAATACCGATGGTCAAGTTATCGGGCCAACGCCCAGGGAGAGCCCGACCCACTGGTTACGCCCCACGCGCTTTACCAGTCGCTGTCCGGCGATGAAGCAGGATGGGCGTCGATCTACCGGGAACTGTTCCGACATGAACTGGAACCTGGCATGGTGGACAGCATTCGCCAGGCGACGAATGGGAACTATGCGTTGGGAGACAATCGCTTTGCAGCCGAGATTGAAACAGCCCTGGGCAGGCGTGCAGCCCCGGGAGTTTCAGGCAGGCCCCGGAAGAAAGCGGAGATTGATACTTGGGGTTTGTTGGAGAGATGAAAACCGTGGTCCCCTATTACCGTGGTCCCCTATTACCGTGTCCTATTACCGTGCTTGGTCTGTCCCCTATTACCCCCTCGTCCCCTATTACCCCTATTACCCTTGCTCTTGGCGCGGGAGAGCGGTCGACGCTGCTCTATGCGGCCAGGAATGAGAGCCACAACAACGCATGGGTGTTGCGGGAGCATCTCCTGGAGGCTGGGTCAGCCGGGTGGATCGGGTATAAGCCCGGCTGACCAAGAGGACTTCCCCGGGGCGTTCCGGCGCCCAAGGGGCATTCTTCAATGCAAGGGTTGAGCGTGTCTGAAGCCCACCCGGGTGAACACGATGTAGAACGCGGCCACGTTCATCAGTGCCCACACGGCGTAACCGAAGGTATAACCGCCCAGCATGTGTTTGCTGGCCGCCAGGGTGACCGTCATGGTGAAGCCGCAGGCCGCGCCGGCGGCCTTGGCCAGGCCGCTGACCGCCCCCACGTGCCTGAAGTAGGTGGGGATCAGCTTGATCACCGAGGCCGCGGACGCGCCGGACAGCAACGCCAGGGCGTAGATCGCGAACAGTTGCACGCTCAGCGAAATCTGCAACACCATGAGCAGGGCCAGGACGGTGGCAAGGCCGAACATCCAGGCGAGGATTTTCAGGGTATCGAAACGGTCGGCCAGCCAGCCCCCCAGGGGCCGCGTGACGGCAACGCAGACCACCAGTGCCGAGGTGTACACCATGGAGGCCTGGGTGGTGTCCACCTGCCATTGGTCCACCAGGTAGGTGGGCATGGTGGCGGCAAAGAAGGTCAGCGTGCCGAAGGCCGTCCAGTAGAGATAGGTCACCAGCCACACCAGGGCGCCCGAGCGGTACACGGCGGCCACTTCCCGCAGGGAGACCCCCTTGTGCTGCCTGTGGGGAGAATCGGACGTGAAGAACCAGTAGACCAGGGCCATCAGCAGGGTGGGCACGGCGAAGATCAGGAACACCAGCCGCCAGCCGGAAAAGTCTCCCAGGGTGAACCGGGCCGGCAGCGGGGCATAGTCCGTGGGGCCGCCCAGCACATGGGTGATCAGGAAGGCGACAGTCACCATGCCGATGCTGATGCCGATGTTGCCCAGGCCGAAGATGCCCAGGGCCGTGCCCTGCTGGTTCTTCGGGTACCACGACGAAACATGGGCATTGCCCACCACGAAACTGGCCCCGCCCAGGCCCAGCAGCATCCCCAGAAACAGGAACGACAGGTAGCTGTCGACGAACAGCCCCGTGAACAGCGGAATGGTCAGGCTCAGGAGCAAGAGCGAGAAAACCGTCCGGCCGCCGTATTTGTCCGCCATGATACCCAGGGGAATGCTCACGACGGTGGCGAAGAACGGCGGCATGGCCGCCAGGACCAGGGCCTGGGTGGGGCTGAAGTGGTACCACTTGATGAGGAAGGGCCCCAGGGCGGAAAACATGCCCCAGATGGCGAAACCCAATGAAAAGGCCAGGAACGATATCCACAGGACCCTGGCATTGCCGGCGGGGTGAGGTATCGACTGGAGGGAGCTGTCATGGTGCGTCATGGTCGTCCTTTTGCCTGAATCGTCCGGCGTCGCCACCGTCAGCCGGATTTCGCCGCTGCGGTCAGTGTTCGCCCTTGGTCTTGCGGATACCCGCCACCCGGTTGCCCTGCTTCTGGGGCCCGCCCATGGGGAAGATGTCGTGGAGATGGCGGTTGTTACCTTTCTCCGGGCCCCACGCCTCGCGGAAATACCGAATCATGTCGCGCACCTGGGCCTGCACGCCGTGGTGCTCGTAGTAATCGCGGATGAAGCGGATGACTTCCCAGTGTTCGTGGGTGAGGGTCAGCCCCTCCCATGCCGCCTGGGCGTGGGCGAAGCCCGGGCTCCATTCATCCATGTTCAGGATGTACCCCTCGGGGTCGGTGAGGATTTCCTTCCCATCCACCCTGACGGACCGGGTGTAGATGGCGTAGGGGTTGGTGCTGTCCCGGGCCTCCTCGAGGTAGTGGCCCTTGGGGTTCTGCAACGGGGGGTTGCCGGAAGTGGGGGGCTGAGTCATGGTCATTTCGTCGCTCCTGGTGGCGTCAAGGATTTCGTGACAAAGGCATGACTTCAGGTTATTGCCGGACCCTTCTATCTGGCAAACGATATTAATTGAACTCTAATATTCGATTTCTTGATGTATGGAGTGAATCGCCCATGGATATCGAATTTGCACGGACCTTTCTCGCCGTGGTCGCCGCCGGCAATTTCGTCGGCGCGGCCCAGCGCCTCCACGTGACCCAGTCGACCGTAAGCATGCGCATCCAGGCCCTGGAGAACCGGCTCGGGGCGCAGCTGTTCCAGCGGGGCAGGGGAGGCGCCCATCTCACTCCGGCCGGGCGGCGCTTCCTGCGCCACGCCAACACCCTGGTGCGCACCCTGGAGCAGGCCCGCCACGAGGTGGGGCTGCCCGCCGGCTTCCGGGGCAGTCTTACCCTGCGGGGCCGCATCGCCCTGTGGGACGGCTTTCTGCCCCAGTGGGTGGCGCGCATGCGCGCCACCCACCCGGACATCTCCCTGCACCTGGAGGTAGGGTTCGAGGACGACATCATGCGGGGCCTGGTGCAGGGCACGGTGGATGTGGGGGTGCTGTACACGCCCGAAAACCGGCCCGGCCTCGGCATCGAACGCCTGTTCGAGGAAAGGCTGGTGCTGGTGGCCACCGACCCGGCCCGTCCCTGGCCGGACCCGGGCTATATCCACATGGACTGGGGCGTGGAATTCCACGCCCAATTCGGCACCGCCTTCCCGGATCTGGCCGCCCCGGCCATCACCGCCAACATCGGCTGGCTGGTGATGCAGCAGATCCTTCACTGCGGCGGCAGCGGCTACTTCCCCTGGCGCATTACCCGCGACCTGGTTGAAGCGGGACAACTGTGGCTCATGGAAGGCCGGCCGTCCTTCACGTTGCCGGCCTACATGGTGTTTCCGGTGGAGCGGGACGAGGATACCCTCTCGGTTGCCCTGGAGGCCTTGCGCGCCCTGGGCGCCGAGGAGAGGCCAGCCACGCCGATGACAACCCTTACAACAGCACCACCAGCATCAGCAGCAGGGCCCATGCGATGAGGCCGGCGCCGATGACGGTCTGCACGATGCTGGCCGCGGTCACGTCTTCCCGCGTATGGCTCAGGCCCTCGATGCCGTGGTAGATGATGCCGCAGGACAGGCCCAGGGCGGCCAGGGTAAGGATCGCGTTGAAGCCCAGGCTCGGCACGAACAGTCCCAGGGAGGAAAGCCACAAGGGAATGGGGGCCATGCCGGCCAACAGGTAGGCATCGTGGTAGTCCATCCGCAGGCCGTCGGTCTCGGCCACCTGCTTGATGAGCCAGCCCATGGCCAGCACGGTGATCAGCTCGGTGAAGAAGAAGGCCGCGGCCACCACACTCCAGTCCTTGGGCGACGCCTGGGGCAGGAAGGCCTCGGGGTATTGCGAGCCCGCGTAGTACAGCATGGCTGGCGGCAACAAGGACAGTGGCAGAACAATGAAGGCGAACAGTTTGACCAGGCGCGGATGGATGCGCTCGATTTCAGGCCAGCCCTGGTACGAGGATAACGGCAGATGGGATATGACGCTCAGTTTCATGATCGATCTCCTCACTTGATGGACGGGCATCTCGCCCGGCAATCACTCCGTATTTACATCACGTCGTGATGTTTTTTTCGTAGACCCCGCTCATGACCATGTCAAGCTCGAATTTCCCCCCGCCCGCCACCCTGGGCAAGGACGATTACGAACGACTGTCCCGTTTCCGGCATCGCCTGCGCCGGTTCCTGCGCATCAGCGAGCGCATCTGTCAGGCCCACGGCCTGACGCCCCTGCAATACCAGCTGCTGCTGCACGTGCGGGGCTCCCCTGGCCGTGACTGGGCCAGTATCGGCGAACTGGCCGAGCGCCTGCAGGCCCAGCACCATGGCGTGGTAGCCCTGATCGACCGCTGCGAAAAGCTCGGCCTGGTGGAACGCCGCCCCGGGCGCCTGGACCGGCGGGTGGTGGAGATCCATCTGCTGCCCCCGGGGGAGGAGAAGCTGGAGCGCATCGCATGCCTGCACCAGGATGAGCTGCACCAGCTGTTGCGGGAATTTGGCCGGGCGAAGAGCTGAGCCCCTTTCTCCCCGGCGTGGCTTGGTCCCAGGAAAGGGTCAGCCAGCTTCCCCGGGGGGCGAGGACGGGAAGCGCCAGTCCTCGATGGGGGTAGGCTTGCCGAAGAGGTAGCCCTGGAAGGCGACGCAGCCGTTTTCCCGCAGGAAGTCTCTTTGCGCGGGGGTTTCCACGCCTTCGGCGATGACATCCAGCCCCAGGGAACGACTCATGGCCAGGATGGCGCGGACGATGGCGGCGTCATTGGGATCCACGCTGATGTCTCGGACAAATGACTGGTCGATCTTTATCTGGTCCAGGGGCAGCTTTTTCAGGTATGAGAGGGAGGAGTACCCCGTGCCGAAGTCGTCCAGGGAGAATCTCACGCCCAGGGCCTTTAGTTCCCGCATGCGCTGAATGACTTCACCCAGCTTGTCCAGAAGCACGCTTTCAGTGATTTCAAGCTTTAGACGGGAAGGGTCGATGCCGCACTGGCTGATGCAGGAGGCGATGCGGGCCACGAAATCCGGCTGGTGGAACTGGCGGCCGCTTATGTTGATCGCCAGGTCCAGATTGCATGTACGGGGATCAAGGGACCAGGCCTTGACCTGGGCACAGGCCGTCTTGAACACCCATTCCCCGATGGCCAGAATCAGGTCGGAATCCTCCGCCAGGGGAATGAACTGGGAGGGCGGTACCAGGGTACCGTCCGGGCGGGGCCAGCGCAGCAGGGCTTCGGCGCCGGTGACCCGTCCATGCTCGTCCACCTGGGGCTGGTAGTGGAGCCGCAACTCGCTTCCTGCCAGGGCCTGGCGCAGGGCGCTTTCCAGGGCAGCGCGGGCATCGATGGTGGCCTGCATGGCGACGTTGAAGAATCGGGTCTGGTTGCGGCCCGCATCCTTGGCCTGGTAGAGGGCCACATCCGCCTGTTTCAGCAACACCTCCTTGGGCTCCTCGTGATCCTGGAAGAGGATGATGCCTATGCTGACTGTGGTTTGGTAAGGCCCTTCGCTGCCTTGCAAGAAGTAGGGCTGACCCAGCGCCGCGCGGATCTTCTCGGCCACCGCCTCCGCCTGGCGGGCAGCGGTGGTCTCATCGAGCCCCAGGTTCTCCAGGATGACCACAAACTCGTCGCCGCCCAGACGGGATACTGTGTCTTCCTGACGTACGCAGGCCACCAGGCGGCTTGCCACTTCCTTGAGCAACTGGTCGCCCTCGCCGTGCCCCCGGGTGTCGTTAAGGGCCTTGAAGTTGTCCAGATCGAGAATCAGCAGGGCGCTGTGGCTCTGGCCGCGACGGCCGGCGCGCAGGGCCTGTTCCAGGCGATCCATGAGCAGCCGCCGGTTGGGCAGGTTGGTGAGGGGATCGAAATAGGCCAGGTTGTGGATTTCGGCCTCCGCCCGCTTCTTCTCGGTGATGTCCTGCTTGACCGCCAGGTAATGGGTGATGGCGCCGTCGGCGTCGCGCACCGGCGCCACGATGGCGGACTCCGCATATTCGTCCCCGCCCTTGCGCCGATTGATGAATTCGCCTTCCCAGGTCTGGCCCGACCTCAACGCAGCCCACATGGCGGTGTAGGTTTCTGGTGGCGTCCTGCCGGATTTCAGTATGCTGGGGCTGGCACCAAGCAGTTCCTCGCGGGTATATCCCGTATCCCGGACACAGGCCGTGTTGACGTACTCGATGCGTCCTTGCAGGTCCGTGATGACGATATTCGCCGGGCTTTGCTCCACCGCCTGGGAGAGCTTGACCAAAGCCTTGTCCCGGCTCTGGACCTCGTCAGCCATGCGGTTGAAGGTAGCGGCCAGGCCGCCGATCTCGTCCTCGCTACCTGAGCCGGTGGTGGGCACCAGATTCCGGTCGATGCGTGTACCGTACTGGCCGTCGGCGATGCGCTCCGCGCCTTCGCGCAGGCGCGCGAGCCGGCGCAGCACCAGGCGGTCCAGGATCAGGCCCAGGGCCAGAAAGGCCGCGGCGTAGCCGACCAGGCTTTTAACCAGTTGGCTGCTCCAGAGGCGCCACACCCTCTCCTCGAATTTCGCGGTGGGAATGCGGATGCTCACCACGCCGCGCAGGTCGCCCACCCGATAGTCGTAGGCCGTGGCGTAGCGCGCGCGGATGCTGGGCGGTGCCGCCTCCCGGTCGCCGTGGCATCTGAGGCAGAAGGGCTCGATGCGGATGGGTGCGGTGAAGAGCTGGTAGCCCACACCCCGGTCGGTGACGATGTCGGACAACCTCTCGGTGGCCTGGGGATTTGCCTTGAACCAGGCGATGGCCTCCATCTCGAAGCGATCCGCCTTGTTGCCCGGGTTGCGCGGCATGTCGGAGACGTTGTTGAAGACAATGCCACTCTGATTCCAGTTGGCGAAATCCCTGGAGATGCGGGAAAAGGAATGGGCCGGCAGGAAACCGATGGTCTTCTCGTCCACCGGCAGGCCACTGGCGATGAACTGTTCCTGGTAGATGCGCCGCGTCGCCATCATGAAGCCATAGATGGTCTTGGCGTCGTATTCGATTTCCGCCCGGGTTTCCGATTTGAGTTTCTGAAAGCTGAAGATCAGGTCTAGGGCGAGCACGGCCCCCAGCAGGGCACCCATCAGCAGCCAGATCTTCAGCTTCAGCTTCATGCCGGCGCACCGTCGCGGCCATGTTCAGGTTTCATGGGGGCATCAGGTCTGAAAGCGGGCGAGCCGTCCGTCCAATTCCTCGCCCAGCCTGGCAATGCGGTCCGCGTTGCCGATGATGCCGGCCGCTTCTTCGGCGTTCGCCCGGGAGGACTCCCGAATGCGCGAAATCTGCTGGACGATTTGTTCGACGCCAAGCCTGGCCTGGCCCGTTACCTGAACGGTGCGCTGGACCATGGTGGCGGCCTCGGCAGACCAGCGGACACTGTCGTCGATGACGCTCTCGACCTTGCGGGAAGCCTCTCCCAGGCCCCGTAGCATGTCTGCCTGGAGATCCATCTCCTGGGTGGTGTCGGCCACCGACCGGTTGATGCCCGCCAGGGTTTCACCGATTTCGGCGACACTATTCTGGGTCCGCTCAGCCAGCTTGCGCACCTCGTCGGCAACCACGGCGAAGCCGCGGCCCTGTTCCCCGGCGCGGGCCGCCTCGATGGCGGCGTTGAGAGCGAGCAAGTTGGTCTGCTCCGCCACCGCGGATACCGTGGCGAGGATCTGGTTGACCTGGACGGAGGCATCGGAAAGCCGAGCCAGCTTCTCGGACAGGGCGTCGCCGGTGCGGATGCTGTCCGCCACCCGCTGGATCATGGTCTGGACTTCTTCCCGGGCCTGGCTCAGCTGACGGCTGGCTTCCTCCATGTTGCTGGCGGTGTGTTCCGCGTCCCGGGTCAGCGCGGAAACCGCCTCCGCGATCCCGGCTGCGCTGTCGCCCGCCTGGGTGGCCAGGCCGGTTTCCACTTCAACGTGCTGGCCGATGCGGCGCGATGCTTCGGAGAATTCGGCCGAGGTCCGGCTGTTTTCCCGCGAAGCGTCCTTGACATCGTTCAGGGCCACCCGAATGTTCTCCCGGAACTGGTCGATCACCGTCAGCATGTCTTGGACTTCCATATTGAAACGGGCGTCGATGTCGGCGGCCCTGGACAGGTCCCGGGCGTTGAAGTGGGCCAGGTAAGCGGAGACCTGGCGCACGGTGTCCACGCCCCAGCGCTTTTCGTCGATGTCGTGGATCAGGACCACCAGGGCCACCACGTACTGGACGATGGAACCGAACAGGTTGTCGGTGAAGAAGGTAGCGTTGGCGAGCAGAAGGGCGACGCCCAGCCAATGCACCATGCGCATGCGCAAGAACAATGATTTCAAGTCCGAATCTCCTTAGCCGTTGTCGTTTCGGCGACACTACGCATGCGGAGTCCCGATGCCTGAAACCCGCTCTGAACAAGTGATAGTGCGCAGGCATCGCGATAGCCGCCCCATGACCTTGTTAATTACGGCCCGGAGGCAGGGAAGCTGAAATCGCTGGCTTGACTTTCGACAAGAAAATTTCAATTTTCGGGCTATCCGCCGCGACGGGCGGCGTTGGAGCGGCGGCCTGCAAGGCTAAGCCCGCCTCGCGCCGGGAAATGGTGGGGTCAACCCCCCCGGATCCTCGCCAGACGCACCGAGGGCGCCACGGCGGCCCACTCCTGGAGTTCGTCCTCCAGGGCCGCCTGGGTGAGGGGGTTGGCCTGCAACAGGGCTTCCGGCACGACAAGTTCCCACTCGTCCGATCTGTCCCCTCCCCGGCTGGCCAGGCGCAGGCCCGCCAGGTCCATGTCCCGACGACCCAGGCCGAACAGCACGGCCAGGCGCAGGCACAGGATCAGGGGCCAGTTGGCATCGCCCCAGGGCAGGGGAAACTTCTTCAGGCTGCCCCGGCTGGCCCGCACCAGGGTGGCCAGGTTCGCCTGGTCGCGGCGGGAGAAGCCTGGCATGTCGGCGTTCTCCAATATATAGGCGCCGTGCTTGTGGAAGCCCGAGTGGGCAATGGAGATGCCCACCTCGTGGAGCCTGGCGGCCCAGGCCAGACGATGGCGCACCTCTTCCATGGGCTCGTGCACCGAGCCCGCGATGTCACGCAGCAGGCCCATGGCGACCCCCTCCACATGTTCGGCCTGGCGCCGATCCACCTGGTAACGGCGCTGGAACTGGGACACGGTCACGTCCCGCATGTCCTGGTCGTGGACCCGGCCCAGCAGATCCCAGAGGATGCCTTCCCGCATGGCCCCCAGGGCCGGGGTCATGGATTCGATGCCCAGTTCCTGAAACAGGGCCAGCATCACGGTCAGGCCACCCGGAATGACGGGGTGCCGGTCCGGCTTGAGGCCATCCAGTTCCAGGCGATCCAGGGAACCGGCCTTGATGAGTTGTTCCCGCATCCACAGAAGCCCTCCCAGGGTGATGGCCCCGTCGGAGAAACCGTTCTGCATGCAGATTTCCCCCAGGGCCTTGGCGGTGCCGGAGGAGCCCACCGCCTCCTCCCAGGCACCGTCGCGGAAGCCGGATGCCACGGCCTGGATCTCCACCCGGGCAGTGGTCTCCGCGTTCCAGAAGGCGACCTTGTCCAGGCGGCCGCTGGCGAAGAATTGCTTGGTGTAGCCGACGCAGCCCATGCGCAGGCTTTCCCTTTCCCCGGGCTCATAGCCCACGCCCAGGATGCACTCCGTGGAACCTCCGCCGATGTCCACCACCAGACGCGGGCTGCGGGTGAGTGGCAGGCTGTGGGCCACACCCAGGTAGATGAGGCGCGCCTCCTCCCGGCCGGCCACGATGTCGATGTCGAAACCCAGGGCAGCCCGGGCCTTTTCCAGGAATGCGGGCGCATTCTTGGCCACCCGCAACGCCGAGGTACCCACCGCCCGCACGGCGCCGGCCGGCATGCCCTGGAGTCGCTCGCCGAAGCGGGCCAGGCAGTTCAGGGCACGCTTCTGGGCGGCGCCATCCAGCTTTTTCTGTTCCGTCAACCCCGCAGCCAGGCGCACAGATTCCTTCAGCGAGTCCAGGTAGAAAAGCTGTTCCCCTTCCACTCGCCCCACCTGTAGATGGAAGGAGTTGGAACCGAGGTCGATGGCGGCAAGGGTCTGGTATTCCTGCATGACTTGGGCATGGGGGAAAGGAAGTTTGCGATTATCTGACAGAAACATGACAAGCCCGCGAACAGGCTTGGCTCAGGCACTCCCCTCCCGGTATAACCCGCTCACACCTTGAAGCGGCTCGCCATATCCTGCAGTTCCCCGGCCAGGGAAGCCAGCTGGCGGGCGGAAGCGGCGGTCTGGGCCACGGACGCGCTGTTCTCCTCCGCGCCCTGGGCGATGCGCTCCACCTTCTGGGCAATCTCCCGGGCCGCCACAGCCTGCTCCCTCAATGCCAGGTTGATGTCGTCCACGGCCTTGGTGACCTGGTCGGCGCTGGCGCGGATGCCGATGACCGAATCCCCGGCCTGGTGGGCCAGCTTGACGCCTTCGCTGACCCGACGCACGCCGGACTCCATCTCATGAGCGGCCCGCTGGGTACCCAACTGGATCTTGGTGATCATGTCGGTGATTTCCTGGGTGGACTTGCCGGTCCGCTCGGCCAGCTTGCGCACCTCATCCGCCACCACGGCAAAGCCTCGGCCCTGCTCTCCGGCCCGGGCCGCCTCGATGGCCGCGTTCAGGGCCAGCAGATTGGTCTGGTCGGCAATGTCGCGGATCACGTTGACGATGCTGGAAATCTGGCCGGAGAAATCCTCCAGCTCGCGGATGGTGCCCGCCGTGGCGTTGACCGCCTCGGCGATCTGGCCCATCTCGTTGGCCGCCTCGTGGATGATGCGCCCGCCCTCCTCCGACTGGGAGCCGGATTGCAGCGTGACATTGCGGGCATCCCGGGCATGCTCCTCCACCTGGTCCACGGAGACGGACAACTGCTCCACGGAAGCGGCCATGCTGGAGGCGGCCTCGGACTGGCTTTCGCTAACGCTGGCGCTGTTGCCAGCGGCGGCAGCCAGTTCAGACGACGCCTGGTTCAGGCTGTCAACGTTCTGGCGCAAGGCGCCCACCAGACTGCGCAAGCCCTCGCGCATGGTGGCCAGCTTTTTCAAAAGCTGTCCCAGCTCGTCCGCTCCCATGTCGGGCACCGTACGGGAAAGATCGCCCTGGGAAATGGCTTCGGCCGCTTCCCCGGCGGCATGCAGGGACGCACTGATGCGGCGGATGGTGAACCAGGTCGTGCCCAGCACGCCCACCACTCCGATGACCAGCAGTACCCCGAAGAGCTTGAGATCAAGGTGATAACGGGCCTCGGCGGCTTCGAATTCTTCCCGGGCCACCCGCTGCTGCAAATCCATCAAGGCCGTCAGGGCATCCGAGGCGGCCTTGCGCTCCTCCATACTTGCGGCAAGGAAGTCGGAAAGGGTGGAGACGCTGAAATCCCCGCGGTCCAGGGCCGCCACTGCTACCAGCAACTTCTCCACCCAGACCTTGCGCTTGGCCTTGAAATCCGCCGCCAGCGCTTTCTCTTCCTCCGTCAAGAAGGTCGCCATGTACTTGTCCCACAGTACATCGATCTTGCTCTTACTCCCTCGCACTGCATCGGTGTGCAGGGACATTGGATGATCATGAGCGGCATGCAGCAGGCCATTCGGATCATGCTGGAAGCCCGCCAGCACATGAGCATGGTTTTCGTCGATCAGGTGCTGGATCTGGCCCAGGTCATGGAGCGGTACGGCCCTGTCCTCGTAAACAGTCTTCAGGGAATCCCGCGCGGCCTGGAGGCCGATCCAGCCAAGGACCACGGATATGGCGAACAGGGTTCCGGCCAGCACGGAAATGAACCAGAAACGCTGAGCAATGCTGAGCTTGTTGAGCATATGCACTCCCGAATACCGGGCTGGAAGGTGACAGATTTCTACTTTTCGGCATTATCGGAAGAAACTTGAGTGTCCTGGCTCAAGGACTTGGCAACGCCAAGCTCCATGCGGGCCGGCACTTCCCTGCCTTCCTGGGTGAAAGGCTCTGTTTCCCCGAGCCTGACCCGCGCCTCGGAAATCCCCGCGCCGGCCAGGCCGGCCAAGATGGCCTTGCCGCGCTTGCCGGCCAGGGCACGCAAATCGTCATCCGTGACCGTCTCCCTGGCAAGCAGGCGTTCATAAAGCAAGGCATGGAGCTCGGTGCCCTTGAGGGCGCTCATGTCCGACTCGGAGAGGGGTTCCTCCTTCTTGAGCAACCCCTTCAGGCGGGACATGAGCTTGCCCGCGCCACTCTCCTGCTTCTTGTCCGGATTGGCCTGGAGCCACCTGGCCCTCAGCGTGTTCATGGCTTCCTCGCCGACGCGCTGGGCGTAGAGGGCCTCCAGGGCAGCCTGGACCTTGGGAGTGGCGGTGGAGACGGGTCCGGGTTCCTCGTCGGGCCCTAGCCCGCGGCCCATCTTTTCCGCCACAGCCCGGCGCAGGCGGGCTTCCCGCACCACGGGACGGTCGATGTCGGCGGACCAGGCAGGATGCACGGTCAGGGCCAGCCCGGGCCGCTTGTTGAGCACGGTGGCGATCTGCTTGAGCTTCTCCTTCTCCGGCGGCGTCAGGCCCGCCTCCCCCGGCTCGAAGGCCAGCTTTTCCAACTTCTCGCCATTGCCGCCAAACAGGCTGGCCAGGGCACGGAAGGGAGCGGTGACGATCTTGGTGATGATGTTTCCTATGGCCTTCCAGATGATGCGGCCGTAGCTGAACTGGGGATCGTCCAGGCTGCCGGACACGGGCAGGCCCAGGTCGATGCGGCCGTCGCTGTCCTGGAGGATGGCGATGGCCAGGTCCAGGGGCAGATCCTTGGCCGTGGAGTTTTGCACCCGCTCGCCCAGGGTCAGCTTGTCCATGATGATCTGGTTCTCGCCCAGGAGCTGGCGTTCCTTGATCTTGTATTCCAGGTCCAGGGAAAGCTTGCCGGATGCGATCTTGCGGCCCACGAAGGTGGCCGTGTAGGGCGTCAGGCTGGTCATTTCCACGTTGCGGAAAACCACCTTGATGTCCATGAAGGCCGTGGGATCGAACAGGTCCAGCTGGCCCACGGCCCTGGCCAGGCCGTATTCGTCCACCTGGCCGTCCAGTTCCAGCTGGGCCGCGCTGCCAGGCTGGGTGGAGATGCCGTTGAGTGCTCCCTGGAACTTGTGGATGCGGGTTCCGAAAGGCAGGGCCAGGGAGTGGTCGGCGAAATCCATCTCGCCATTGGCCACCCGCACCCGCTCGATGGTCATGCGGGTAGCGGGAGCGTCCTTGTCGGCCCGGGGCATGGCAGGCGCCGGAGAAGGCCCCTGGGCGGGCGGCACCTGGGGCTTGAGGATCTTCTTCAGGTTGACGGTCTTGTCCTCGTAGATCACCAGCTTGGCCCCCAGGCCATCCAGCTTGAGTTCCTCGATGTCCAGGGCCTCCGGGCGGTAGCTCACGCTATCGCTCTCC
Organism: Thiobacillus sp.; assembly: GCA_024235835.1. NCBI lineage: Bacteria > Pseudomonadati > Pseudomonadota > Betaproteobacteria > Nitrosomonadales > Thiobacillaceae > Thiobacillus > Thiobacillus sp. The sequence continues at coordinate 753,914 of JACKLQ010000001.1, forward strand.
AGCGCCTTCCAGGCCAGGAAACGGGCGCCGCCCTCGGACTCGTTCAGCAGGAGGTTCGTCACCCGGAAGCCGCCGTCGAACTTCAGCTGCTTGTCGAACTTCACGCGCCCGGATGCGGATGCCGCCCCGGAAGCCAGGATCAGGTTGGCGGCCTGGCTGACGTAGGGCTGGGCAGGAAGGAGGCTGAGATTGGTGAGCTTGAGGCGGATGTCAGCCGCCGCCTTGGCGGGCACGACCTTGCCGTCCGCCTGGAAGGCACCGCCCTCCTTCACCCTCAGGCTGAGCTTCAAGGGCAGGTTCGCCCCCATGTCCTGGCTCAGGCCGGTGAGACTGGCCTGGATCTGCTGCAAGGTCAGGCCGGCTGCCGGGCTGGTGGTGCGATCCTGCACGGCCACTTCGAAGCCCGTCAGTTCGAATGCATCGAGACGGTACTTCCAGGATTCCCCGGCGCCATTGCCGCCGCTTTCGCCGTTGTTCACCGGCGTGGTCCGCGGGCCGGCCGCCGCAGCCGGGTTGAAGGCTGCCGCCAGGGGAATGCGCCCCTGGGCATCCCGCTCGGCCACCACCCTGCCATTCACCAGGGCCAGCCTGGACAGGCTGGCGTCCCGGGCGGCCAGGTCCAGTCGCCCCCCTTCCAGGTTGATGCCACCCATGACAAGGATGGGTTGGTGAATGGATTCGGAAGTCAGCCGAATGCCGGATAGACTGGCCCCGAAGCCGTCAACCCTGGCCTGGGGGATGCCGGCACCCGCCTGGGCCTGGGCCTGGAAACCCACCTTCACGTTGCCTACCTCCACGCCCAGGGGTGACTCGAAGCCGGCATCTCGATAGCGCACGCCCAGGCCATCCAGCAGGAAATCGCCCAGGTTCACGGTCCATACACCCGCGGCGGAACCACCTGGAGCCGCAGGACCATCCGGGTCCTCGCCCGGCAGATGGAAGCGCAGTACAACCCGTCGATTGGCGGTGCGGCCGGCGTCAGTGGCATTGTCCGCCACGGGCCTGCTTTCCCCGTAACCCCGGGTGGCGATGCGCTCCGGGCTGATGCCCTTGTCGACCAGATAGGCCTTTACCGATTCGGCCCGGGCTGCTGACATGCGCAGGTTGTAGGCATCGCTGCCGACGCTGTCCGAGTGGCCGCCGATATGGGCCCGCAGGTCCGGCTTGTCCCGCATGGCCCGCACCACCTTGTCCAGCCGGGGCTTGCTGTCCGGGTGCAGCCTGGTGGATTTGTAGGCAAAGGCCAGGCCACCAAGCCGCACCTCGCCGCCGGGCAGGATGCTGTCCAGGTCGGCAACCGTGCCCTTGGCTGGAGACACCAGGGGAGGCGATCCAGGCACGGCCTCCTGACCACCCCTTGTCGCTTCGGCCTGGGACGCATCGTCAGAAGGCCGGAACCAGTCTGTCAGGTCGAAGCTGCCGTCCACCCGGCGCGCCACGTGCACATGGCCGCCCTGGAGGGCCACCCTGGCGATGTCCAGTCGTCGCTGTTGCAGGTCGAAGCGGCCACCGCTCACTTGCAGGCTACCCAGGGCCACCGCCGGCTCGGCGGCATCCTTGCCCTGCAACGCGAGGCCCTCCAGCTTGAAGCCCATGTCATCCAGGGAGAGGGACAACTGTTCATTGTCGTAGGCCGCCCGGTAGTCGAAACCCAGGTACGCCACACCGCCCGGCGTCCTCATGTTCAGGCTGTCCTTGAGGTAAGGCCACACCTTCGCCAGATGCAGTTCTTCCAGGGCCAGCTTCCCCGTGGCCAGGATGGGGTTCAGGCTCAACTCCCCCTTCCAGCGCACCCGGGCGCCGTTGTTCATGCGGGTTGAAAGGGTGTAGGCGCCTTTGTCGTCCGGCAGGGTGGACAGATCCGTCAACTGGAAATGCAGGTCGTGCAGATTGGTCGTGTGCCCCTGGGCAATCTTGTGGTCGGTGAAGTGCAGTTGCCCCTTGGCAAGGGAGATGCGGTCGATGAGCAGGCGTGGAAGTTCCTTGTCTTCATCCTCCTCCTCGCTCTTGAAGGCCTCGATGAGGGCCGTCCAGTTGAGCTTTCCATCCGGCAGCAGCACCAGGTGGGCATCCGGCCCCACCAGGCGGATGTCACTGAAGGCGAAGGCGCGCCGCAGCAGGCCGCTGGCCTCGAAGTCCACGAACAGTTCGTCGAAGGTCAGCAAGGGCTTGCCGTCCGGTTCCTTCAGGGCCAGGCCCTTTACCTGGACGGAGAGGGCCAGAGGGTCGAACCTGGCCGTGGCGATGGCCAGGTGATGCCGGCTATTGTCCGCCACGACCTTGGGGGCGGCCCATTTCACCAGGGGCTCGAAGGCGAACCAGCCGAACAGGAAATAGACCACCACCAGAGCCAGGATGACCCGCACGGGGGTCTTCACCAACAGGTTTGCCAGGAAAGCGCGAAGCCGGGACAACATCGACATCTCCTCGTTTCTTCCAGTCCTAGGACATCAGGCAGCGATGCCAAAAAACAGATAGGCCGCCGCAATGGCCGCCGCGAAGCCGCCCAGGTCCGCCACCAGACCCCCTGCCACGGCATAGCGCACCCGCTTGATGCCCACGGCGCCAAAATACACCGCCAGCACGTAGAAGGTGGTCTCCGTACTGCCCTGGACGATACTGGCCAGGCGGCCGGCGAAGGAATCCGCGCCGCTGGCCTGCATGGTCTCCACCATCATGGCCCGGGCGCCGGAACCGGACAGGGGCTTCATCAAAATGGTTGGCAGGCCATCCACCCAGGCGGTGTCAAAGCCCAGGCCGGCCACGATGCCGCGCACACCCTCCACGAAGGCCGGCAGGGCGCCGCTGGCCCGCAGCATGCCGATGCCCACCAGCATGGCCACCAGGTAGGGGATGATGGTCACCGCAGTCTGGAAGCCGTCCTTGGCGCCGTCGATGAAGGCTTCGTAGGCATTCACCCTTTTCGCCATTGCCCCCAGAAGAAACAGGGTCACCAGGCCCAGCAGGAGAAAGTTGGACAGGGCCGAGGACTGGGCGGTCATCTGCTCCGCCGGCAACTGGGCGAAGTACAGGGCCGCCCCCCCCACCACCGCCGTCAGCCCCCCCAGCCAGGCCAGCACCACCGCGTCCAGGCGCAGGCGCTGCATGGTGGCGACGAACAGGAAGCCCGCCAGGGTGGAGCAATAGGTGGCCATGAGGATGGGGATGAAGACGTCGGTGGGATCTTGCGCCCCCATCTGGGCCCGGTAAGTGAAGATGGTCACAGGCAGCAGGGTCACCGACGAGGCGTTGAGCACCAGGAACAGGATCTGGGCATTGCTGGCCGTGTCCGGGCTGGGGTTCAGGGTCTGCAATTCCCGCATGGCCTTCAGGCCCATGGGCGTGGCGGCGTTGTCCAGGCCCAGCACGTTGGCGGCCATGTTCATGGTGATGGAGCCCAGGGCGGGATGCCCCTTCGGCACGTCGGGGAACAGGCGCGCGAACAGGGGTGCCAGGGCCCGGCCCAGCAGGTCCAGGAAGCCCGCCCGCTCCCCCACCTTCATCACCCCCAGCCACAGGCACATGACGCCGGTGAGGCCCAGGGCCACTTCGAAGGCGGTCCTGGCGGCCTCGAAGGCCGCCTTCATCACCGTGCCGAAGATGGCCGGGTCACCGCCGATGAATTGCAGGACGGAGGCCCCGAAGGCGATGGCGAAGAAGCTGACCCACAGGGTGTTGAGCATTCGGGTTCAGCCGTTTACAGGCTGCCCAGCCAGAACAGGCCCAGGATGGCCCCCCAGAGCAGGACGGCGCGCCAGACCAGGGCGACGATGCCGTTCATTGATTCGGCGGAGGGTGGATCGCCGCTCCCCAGCACTGGCCGTTGCAGTTCGCCTCCCGACAGCAGCACGGTGCCGCCCAACTGGATGCCCAGGGCCCCCGCGCCGGCGGCCAGGAGGATGCCCTCGTTCTCGTCGCCCCAGTCATGGGCCTGTCCCCGCCAACTCTCCAGGGCATCCTGGAAGTTGCCGACGATGGCGAAGCTGAAGGCCGTGGCCCGGGCCGGCAGCCAGTCAAGGTAATACACGGCCCGGGCGGCCACCCGACCGAAGCGGGGCTCCATGTGCCACTGGTCCCGGGCCAGGTGGCTGAGAAGGAACAGCACCGCCCCCAGGCCCGACAGCAGCACGAACCAGAACACCACGCCGAACAGCCGCACCAGGGCCTGGCGCAGGATTTCCTCGGCAGCCTGCAGGGCCACGTCATCGCCGCCATCGCCGATGATGAGGCTGGGCCGCCATTCGCCCAGCTTGGCCTTGGCCGCCTCCAGCCTGCCACCCTGGAGGGCACGGGCCACGCTGGAAGCCTGGTAGGAGGCGCGCCGGAACCCCAGGCAGAAATACACCACCACCACCTCGAAAGCCCAGCCCAGGGGCGTCCAGATGCCGTGCAACAGCATGGCAGCCAGGCCCACCGCCAGGGCGGGGGCCAGCACGCCCAGGCTCCAGGCCAGCAGGCCATGCCGCTCGTCCCCCGCGTTGACGTTGTTCAGCAGCCAGATCATCCAGCGCCGGGCGGTTTCCCGGGGGCGCACGGGCAGATCCGGCTGGTAGCGCTCCCACAACATGGCGGCGATGAGGGCGAGGAGGTTCATCGGTCCTCCCCGGAAGATTCCTGGTCCTCACGGAGGGAGCCTTGTCCCTCGGGGGCACGCTGGGGGCCATCCTCCATCTCCACCGTCAGCAACCCCATCTCCAGGGGTGTGCCGGAAGACCGGTAGATCTCCACCGTGGGCATCACGATGCCCCGGCCCCGGGCCTGCTGGTATTCATCCAGGGCGGCGTAGGCCTTGCCGGGGGCCAGGAGGCTGCCTGCCTGGATGCGGGCGATGAGCACCGGGCGGGCGGGAATGGTGTCCTGCAGCAGGGGTGGCCGGACCTGGACACCCGTCGGCAGGAGGTAGCCGGCGCGCCCCACCCGCTTGCCCACGTCCACCAGGTCCGGATTGGAGTACAGCACGGTGATGGGCAGGCCCGGTTCGATCTTCTGGGCCGCCAGTTCCCTGGCCACTTCCCCCGCCAGTTCAGTCAGCTTGGAGTAGTCGCCCTTCTGTTCCAGGTAGACATAGGCGTAGGGCCCACCCGTGCCCGGCTGGATGGCCACATCGCGAAAGCCGCCCCACCAGGCGTAGATGGCCACCAGGGGCAGGACAAAGGCCAGAAGGAAGGGAATGAACGGCTTGAGGAACCTGGGGGCGTTCACAGGCGAAATGGGCTATGGCAAACGGCCCAAAGATACTACATCCCTCCCGAAGCGGGCCTTTCTATAATCCCTTCCATGAATGCAAAACTCCCACGGTCCCTCGCCCTTTTATCTCTCTTCCTGGCCTGCCTGTCCGCCCTGAGCGCCCTGGCGGCGTCCACCTATCCGCCCGTTGGCGTGAAAGTCCGGGCCGCGCAACTGGCGCCCCACAGCTATTACGTGCCGGGACTGGCCGGCGCCGCCAGCACCCGCAACGAGGGCTTCATGTCCAACGCGGGCTTCGTGGTCACGCCGGCGGGGGTGGTGGTATTCGACACCCTGGGCTCCCCCTCCCTGGCCCAGGCCATGGTGAAGCGCATCCGGGAGGTCACCCGGCAGCCCATCAGGATCGCCATCGTCAGCCACTACCACGCGGACCACTACTACGGCATGCAGCTGTTCCAGGAACTGGGTGCCGAGGTATGGGCCCACGAGAGCGCGAAGATGGCCAACGGCACCGATGCCCAGAAGCTGCGTTTCGAGCAGCGCAAGACCATCCTGGGCAAGTGGATCAACGACAAGACCCAGCGCTTCCCCGAACCGGACAAGTGGCTTTCCGGCGATACCGACTTCGAGCTGGGGGGCGTGCATTTCAACCTGCGCCATGTGGGTCCCGCCCACTCCCCCGAGGACATGGTGATGTTCGTGCAGGAAGACGGGGTGCTCTATGCCGGCGACCTGGTGTTCAAGGGCCGCGTGCCATTCGTGGGGGATGCCGACTCCAAGCTGTGGCTCGCCGCACTGGACAAGCTCATCGCCCTCCAGCCCAAGTACCTGGTGCCAGGGCACGGCGGCGCCTCGGACACCCCGGTGCAGGACCTGACCCTGACCCGGGACTACCTGCGCTTCGTGCGGGCGGAAATGGGCAAGGCGGTGGCGGACCTGGTGCCCTTCGACGAGGCGTACTTCAACACCGACTGGTCCAGGTACGAGCACATGCCCGCCTTCATCGAGGCCAACCGGCGCAACGCCTACAACACCTACATCCTGATGGAGAAGGAAAGCCTGTCCAAGTAGGGGTCTCTTCCCGGAACAGATCGATATGGCACGACATGGGCTGGTTAGCAATTAGGCCAGTGTGCCGCCGCAACCGGTAGCGCTCCAGCCTCACCCGGGCTAAGGTTAGTTCAGCGAACACCGCGTCTGCCCGTCTGGTGCCGGCGGCCATGCAACCCGTCCCCGGCGGCTATCGCCTGCCGACAGTCGGTGAACATTCGCGTTTAGCCCAGGTCAGAACTCTGTGTCACCATACATTCATTCCGCTGTCTCGTTGCGGAACCGTTTTCATCAAAAATCCCCCTGTGTGCCGTACGTTGTCGTCACCGCATCCCTGGCGGGGATAGTCATTGGGAGAAACACACCATGAGCAAATGGGTCTACGCCTTCGCCGAGGGCGACGGCAAGAACAAGAAACTGCTGGGCGGCAAGGGCGCCAACCTTTGCGAAATGACCCAGATCGGCCTGCGGGTGCCACCGGGATTCGTCATCACCACCGAGGCCTGCCTGACCTACCTGGATGAAAAGGCCCTGCCCAATGGCGTCATGGAACAGGTGCGCCTGCACATGGCGGCAGTGGAGGAGAAGAGCGGCAAGACCTTCGGCGGCCGGGAGAACCCTCTCCTCGTCTCGGTGCGTTCCGGCTCCGCCCTGTCCATGCCCGGCATGATGGATACCATCCTCAACCTGGGCCTCAATGCGGACACACTCCAGGGCCTCGTCGCCCAGACCGGCAACGAGCGTTTCGGCTACGACGCCTACCGCCGCTTCATCCAGCTGTTCGGCAAGGTGGCCCTGGGCGTGCCGGAAGAGGAATTCGACGCCGAGTTCAACGCCGTGAAGGCGGACGCGGGCGTGAAGCACGACGTGGGCCTGTCAGCCGCGCACCTGGCGGACATCTCCGAGCGCTTTCTCAAGGTAGTGGAGCGGGTCACGGGCAAGCCCTTCCCCGCCGACCCCTACGAACAGCTGGAGATCGCCATCCAGGCGGTGTTCAACTCCTGGTCCGGCAAGCGGGCCGTGGACTACCGGCGCGAATTCAAGATCACCCCGGACATGGCCAACGGCACAGCGGTGAACGTGGTGGCCATGGTTTTCGGCAACATGGGGGACGACTCGGCAACAGGGGTTGGCTTCACCCGGGACCCCGGCACCGGCGAGAACGTGATGTTCGGCGAGTACCTGGTGAACGCCCAGGGCGAGGACGTGGTGGCGGGCATCCGCACCCCCAAGCCCGTGGCGGAACTGGAAAAGGAGATGCCGGACCTGTACCGGCAGCTGGTGGAGCTGCGCGACCAGCTGGAAGGCCACTACAAGGAAATCCAGGACTACGAGTACACCATCGAGAAGGGCACCCTCTACTGCCTGCAGACCCGCAACGGCAAGATGAACGCCACCGCCCTGGTGCGCACCTCGGTGGAGATGGTCCAGGAAGGCATCATCGACAAGACCCAGGCCCTCATGCGCATCCAGCCGGAGATGCTGGAACAGCTCCTGTTCCCCCGCCTGGACCCCAAGACCAAGGCCAAGGCCGTGGCCAGGGGCCTGCCCGCCTCCCCCGGCGCCGCCTCGGGCATCGCCGTATTCGACGCGGACCGGGCCGAGAAGCTGGGCCGGGGCGGCCAGAAGGTCATCCTGGTGCGTGAGGAGACCAAGCCGGAAGACATCCACGGCTTCTTCGCCAGCCAGGGCATCCTCACCAGCCGGGGCGGCAAGACCAGCCACGCCGCCGTGGTGGCCCGAGGCATGGGCAAGCCCTGCGTGGCCGGCGCCGAAGGCATCCACGTGGACGTGCACACCCGCCAGGCCATCGTCGGCGACCAGGTGTTCGGCGAGGGGGCCATCATCACCATCGACGGCACCACGGGCAACGTCTACGTGGGCGAGGTGGCCATGATCGAGGCGGACTTCTCCGCCGAGCTGGACACCCTGCTGGGCTGGGCCGACGAGATGGCCCGCCTCAAGGTCATGGCCAACGCCGATACCCCCCCAGATGCGGAGCAGGCGCTGAAATACGGCGCCATGGGCATCGGCCTGTGCCGCACGGAGCGCATGTTCAACGCCGTGGAACGCCTGCCCATCGTGGTGGAGATGATCGTCGCCGAGACCCCGGCGGACCGCCAGGTGGCCCTGAACAAGCTGCTGCCCATCCAGCGGGAGGACTTTGCCGGCATCTTCAAGGCCATGGCCCCCCGGCCCGTGACCATCCGCCTGCTGGACCCGCCCATCCACGAGTTCCTGCCCACCGCCGACCAGCTGGTGGAGGATCTCACCGAGCTGCGCCACCTGCGGGACACCATCCGCGGCATGCAGGTGCTCCATGACGCGGTGGACTTCATGTACCGCACCAAGGACATCCATCCCCACGTGCAGCTGCCCGCCGACCCGGTGCTGGTGGACGAGGCCATCCAGAAGAAGGAGGCCATGCTCAGGAAGGTGCGGGCCCTGTTCGAGGTGAACCCCATGCTGGGCCATCGCGGCGTGCGTCTGGGCCTGACCTACCCCGAGATCTACTCCATGCAGATCCGCGCCATCCTGGAGGCCGCCGCCCAGTGCCAGCAGGCCGGTGTCGAGGTGCACCCGGAGATCATGGTGCCCCAGGTCTGCACCGCCGAGGAATTGCGGAAGGTGAAGTCCTGGGTGGAAGACATCCGCGCCGACGTGGAAGCCAGCTCGGGCGTGAAATTGAACTTCAAGTTCGGCTCCATGCTGGAGGTGGTGCGGGCCTGCATGCGGGCGGAGATGCTGGCGGAGGAGGCCGAGTTCTTCTCCTTCGGCACCAACGACCTCACCCAGGCCACCTTCTCCTTCTCCCGGGAGGACGCGGAGAACAAGTTCCTGCCCATGTACAACCAGAGCAGGATCCTCCAGGACAACCCCTTCGAGGTGCTGGACACCAAGGGCGTGGGCAAGCTGATGCAGCTGGCCGTGGAATGGGGCCGGGGCACCCGGCCGGACATGAAGGTGGGCATCTGCGGCGAGCATGGCGGCCACCCGGCCTCCATCCGCTTCTGCCACCAGATCGGCCTGACCTACGTGTCCTGCTCCGGGCCGCGGGTACCCATCGCCCGCCTGGCGGCGGCCCAGGCGGCCATCACCAGCGGCGGTTCCGGGGATTCCAGGGCCTGACAGGGCGGGGTGGCCTCGCCACCCCATCCCCGGCCATCCACCTGCCTGGGGCTGGCCGGTTGGGCCCCAGGGTGGGATTGCCCGCGCCGATCAAACAGACGGGCGCATCGCTCCCTGGGCAAGAACTGCCCGCGCCACTTCAGGGAACCGGGTCAGCACCCGGTGCCTCCCCGTCTCCCTCCATATCCGGGGGAAGGACGATGGGCCTGGCCATGACCGTCTTTTCCATGAGCACCATGCCCGAGTGGGGCTGGTTCACCCCGGTGGCGAAGTACAGGAACTCGAAGATCTCGTCCGCCCGTTCCTCCGGCACCAGCACGGTAGCGATCTCCCGCTCGATGTAGTGGAAGGATTCCCGTCCCTTGCGGGTGCTGATGCCACCGCCCCGGGCATGGTGGTGAAACACGTCGGCGATGCCCTTTTCCTGGCGCAGCCGCTCCAGGGCCTCGACGGCGCGGCCTGAGGGCAGGAGGCAGTGGATGACCTTGTAGCGAGGTATGGACATGGTCAGCCGTTCAGTGGGCGAAGCGCTCGATGATCTCGGCCGGCACGTAGGTGGCCATCTTTTCCAGGGGGGTCATGTAGATCATGCCCATGCCCGGCGTATCCAGCTGGGCGGCAGTGAATATCTTGTCGAAGATGCGGTCAGCCTGGTCCGAAGCGGCGACGATGTAAATCACCTCCTTCTCGGCGGACAGGGTCACCCCCAGGATGCCCAGGTGCTTCTGCCGCACCCCCGTGCCCTTGGCGTAGAAGATGGTGGCCCCCTGGGCCCCGGCCCGGCGGGCGGCCTGCACCGCCGCCTCCGCCGCCCCCCGCTGCACGATGCAGGTGATGAGCACGGCGTCGGTGAGGACGATGAGCTCCTCAGTGCCTTCCTTGGTGGTCTTCATGCCACTCTCCCGAAATCGAATCGATACAACCATTCCCGGATCTGTACCCACAGGCTTACCACCAGCACGCTGATGATGGGCCCCACCGAGGCCATGGCCAGGATGCCGAAGCCTTCCTGGGCCTCCACCGCCCGGCCCAGGCCCAGGCCCATGGCCAGCACCAGGGGCACGGTCACCGGCCCCGTGGTGACGCCCGCGCTGTCCCAGGCCAGGTTCACATATTCCTCGCTGGCGAACAGGGTCAGCACCAGGGCCAGGCCGTAAGCTGGCAGCAGTAGCCAGGCCAGGGGCACGCCGAAGATGATCTTCACCACCCCCAGCAGGGTGCCCAGTCCCACCCCGGCAGCCACGGCGTGGATCAGGGTGCGCTTGCGCAGGGCACCGTCCGTCAGGTTCTGCACCGTGGTGCCCAGGGCGCTCAAGGCGGGCTCCGCCATGGTGGCGCCGAAGCCCAGGCAGGCGGCGAACAGCAGGGCCAGGGCCAGGCCCACCCAATAGGGGTAAAGGGCGCCGTCCGCCTGGAAGGCCGAGGAGAGCTGGTCCCCCACCTGCACCCCCAGGGGGCTCAGGCCCTCGGAAAGTCCGATGTTGAAGCCCATCATGCCCAGCACGCAGAGGAAGATGCCATAGAGGATGAGGTTGGCATGCTGGACGCGCTCCCGGAGCCAGAAGCGCTGCACCAGCCACAGCAGGAGCGTAAGGGGCACGATGGCGCGCAGGGCCGCCGCCACGTCCTCCATCAACCCGGCATTGGCGGCCGGGGGGGAGGCAGCCGCCAGGTCCGCCGGCAGTCCCCCATGCCCAATGAACAGGCCCAGCAGCATCACCGCCAGGGGCGGAAACAGGGAGGCCAGGGTGACGATGCCGAATCCGTCCAGGGCATTGTTCTCCTTGCCCGCCGCCGCCGACACGCCGATGCCCAGGGCCAGCACCACGGGCACGGTGACCGGGCCGGTGGTGATGGCGCCACAGTCCCAGGCCAGGCCGATGATGGGGCTCAGGAGGGGGTCCATGGCCAGGTAGGCGGTGAGCAGGAGACAGGGCACGGCCACCAGCAGCAGGAGCCATTTCAGGTTCCAGCCCCGCATGAAGCGCAGCATGCTCACCAGCACCGCCAGGCCCACGCTGCCTGCCACGGCATAGACTACCGCCTCGGGGTTGGTATTGAGCAGGTAATTAAGCAGGGGCGCCTGTTCCCTGTCGGTCAACTGGCCTACCGTGCGCAGGGCGCCGATGGCCGGCTCGGCGAAGGTGGCCGCCACCCCCAGGATGAAGGCCACCCCCAGCACCGAGGCCAGGGAGGAGCGGGTCGGCAGAAGGTGGCCGATATTCTCAGAAAACGGCATCAGGCCATGCTTCAGGCCCTCCATGAACAGCATGAGCCCCAGGATCACCACGCCGATGCCCAGGGCGATGCCCGTGGCCCCCTGCACGTGGGACTGGAGGGCCAGCCACTGGAACAGGGCCAGGAAGATCGCCACCGGAATCACCGCACGGAACTGGTCCAGGAATCGGGTGCTCACGTAGGGAGCGACGAGGCGGTACATGTCCCGGGGACGCAGGCGGGGACGGCGCCGGTGCTGGGCGTCGTAGGCGGTGACATGGTTGTAGCTGATGGCGATCTGGCGCACCCGGACCTGACCCAGGTAGTCACCGTAGCGGATTCTTTTCGTCATGGCCGCCATAACATACCCTAATTCATACCCCGATTACCTTGCAGGGATAATACCCATGTCTCTTATTGTGGAACGCGCCATCTCCCAGGCCAGACAGACCGAGCTGGGAGTCCATGGCTGGCCTACTTGGAAGGATGCCGAGGGCGAGCGCACCCTGCCCTACGACGCCGCCGAGAACAGCTATTTCCTGGCGGGCAGCGCCACCCTGACACCGGAGGGCGGGGAGCCGGTCACGGTGAACGCCGGCGACCTGGTGGTGATCCCCGCGGGCCGGTGCCTGTGGCAGGTCCACAGCCTGGTGCGGCGCCACTACCGTTCCGAGGGCCTGACGCCAGCCTGCTGCATCATATGACCTGACACTGCCCCAGGCCCGGGGGTGGGACTAGGCTTGGGCTTCGGCCTGTGCCAGTGCCCGGGCCCGCAACTGGCCGCAGCCCCCGTCGATGTCCTGGCCGGCGGAGTCCCGCAGCCGGGCAATGATGCCCCGCTGGTGCAGCATGCCGGCCATGCGGGCGGCCCGTTCCAGGTCGGGGCGCCGGTAATCCAGCCCCTCCACGGCATTGAAGGGGATGAAATTCATCATGGCGTACTTGCCGGCCAGCAACCGGATGATGGCCTCCACCTCATCGTCCGTGTCGTTGATGCCCTCCAGCAGGGTCCACTGATACTGGATGGGGTAACCCGTGGCACGGGCGTAGGCCTCCCCCAGGGCCACCAGTTCGGCGGGATCCATGGGGGTCGCCTTGGGCAGCAGGCGGGCCCGCAATTCCGGGCGGGTGGTGTGCAGGGACAGGGCCAGGGCCGGCTTCACCGGGCCCTGGGGCAGGCGTTCGAACACGCGCGGGTCGCCAACGCTGGAGAACACAAGGTTCTTGTGGCCGATGCCCCCCTCCTGGCCCAGGCACTCGATGGCTTCCAGCACGTTGTCCAGGTTATGAGATGGCTCCCCCATGCCCATGAATACCACCTTCTTCACGGGGGCCAGGGACCGGGCCAGGGCGACCTGGGCCAGGATCTCGGCGCTGCCCAGCTGGCGCTTCAGGCCCTCCCGGCCCGTCATGCAGAAGGTGCAACCCACGGCGCAGCCCACCTGGGTGGACACGCACAGGCCGTCCCGGGGTAGGAGCACGCTCTCCACCGTCTGTCCATCGGCCAGCCTCACCAGCAGCCTGGAGGAGCCGTCGGCCCCCGGGTGCCGGGATACCAGGCGCGCCAGGCCCTGCAACCCGTCCATGAGGTCCGGCAGGGCCTCACGCACCGCCTTGGGCAGGAAGTCTTCCGCCTTGCGGTAGCGGGTGTCCAGGGAAGCCCGCTGCACCCAGGCCCGCAGGACGCGGTATTGGTGCTTGGGCAGGGCGCCCAGGGCTTGCAGGTGGTGGCGCAGGTCGGCGATGCGGGGACGTGGGGGAAGTGCCACTCGAGACGCTGTTCCCTCACCCTCACCATTATGGCCTTCAGGGTGCTCTCCCGGTGGGAGATGGAGCCAATCCCTACCTCCTCCCTCGGGGGAGGGGCAGGGGTGAGGGAGCGGCATTTCCAATCCCGACACCCTACCGCCCTCCCCCGCCTGACGCTTTCAGAAGCACCCGGTCCATCATGCGGGTGGACAGCAGCCGCTTCAGCCACCAGAAAGCCACGGATGGCACCGTGACCGGGTAGCGGGCCCGGGGCCGGTCACTTTCCAGGGCGTGGATCACTCTCTCCAGCACCGCCTCCGGCGGCAGGGTGAAGGGGGCGGCGGGGCCCGGCTTGCGCAGGCGCTCCAGTTGCCGCTCGTAGCTGGCCCGGTGCACGCTGTGGCGCCAGTCGACATGCTTTTCAAAGTGGGGCAGGCAGTTCTCCCGGAACCGGGAGGTGATGGGACCCGGCTCCACCAGGCTGACGTGGATGCCCGTGCCCTGCAGTTCCTGGCGCAGGGTGTCGGCCAGGCCCTCCAGGGCGAACTTGGCGGCCACGTAGGCTCCCCGGTAGGGGAAGGCGGCATAGCCCAGCACCGAGCTGTTGAGGACGATGCGCCCCCGGCCGGCGGCCCGCATGGCGGGGAGCAGGAGGTTGGTCAATTCCACCCAGCCGAACAGGTTGGTCTCGAACTGCTCCCGCAAGGCTGCCCGGGTCAGATCTTCCACCGCCCCCACCTGGCCGAAGCCGCCGTTGTTGAACAAGGCATCCAGGCGCCCCCCGGCCCGGGCCAGCACCTCCGTGGCCGCGGCCTGGACGCTGGCGGAATCGTCCAGGTCCAGGACCAGGCTCTCCAGGCCCATGGCTTTCAGGACGTCCACGTCCTGCTGGCGCCGGGCAGTGGCGAACACGCGCCAGTTCCGGTCAGCCAGGCCCTTGGCCACGGCCAGGCCGATGCCGGAGGAACAACCGGTGATGAGGATGGAAGCTTGGTTTTTCATGGCGCGGATTTTCGCATGGCGCGGGTTGCCTGCCCTGTACCATCATCCCGGCCTGTTACCCTGGAGCGCACCATGAATCCCCGAATCGAAGAACTCCTGCGCCGCATCCAGGAACTGGAAACCGAGCTGGAGGCAGACCTGGAGTCAAAGCGGGCCAAGTTCCGCTACCGCATCGAGGACCATCGGGTGCGCATCGAACAGGAGATGCGGGCCATGCAGCTCCGCTTCCGCACGGGCAGCCTGCGCTACCTGCTGGACACCCCCCCGAGCCACCTGCTCACCGCCCCGGTGATCTATGCCTCCATCGTCCCCCTGTTGCTGCTGGACCTGATGGTGACGGTCTACCAAGGCGTCTGCTTTCCCGTGTACGGCATTCCACCCATCCGCCGCGCCGACTACTTCGTCTTCGACCGTGGCCTGCTGCCCTACCTGAACTGGATCGAGCGCGTGAACTGCGCCTATTGCAGTTACGCCAACGGCCTCATGGCCTTCGCCCGGGAGATCGTGGCCCGCACCGAGCAATTCTGGTGCCCCATCAAGCACGCCCGCCGCCAGGCCCAGCCCCACGCGCGCTACCACCGGTTCCTCGACTACGGCGACGGGGAACGCTACCGGGCCGAACTGGCGCGGCTGCGAAAGGAATACCCACCCCATTAGCCTGGAACCCCTGGACTTCCAGGCTACAAAGCCCCCGCCAAAACAGCCCGGGGCCATCCCTGATGTTTGCATGCCCCGACAGGGCCATTATGCTGTGGGGCTACAACAATATTCATATCGCCCGCCACCATGGTCCCCAAGCCCGCCTCCCTCCGCATGAAACCCCTGCGTCATAGCCAGCCCACCAGCGAGCTTTACGAAATGCCCGCCCTGGGCATGGACGACCAGGCCCTGGCCCTGGACATCCGCCGCTACTTCGGCAGCTTTCTTGGCCGTGACAACCACTGCCGCTCCACCCACTACCCCTACCAGGCCCTGACCCTGGCCCTGCGGGACCGCCTCATGGAACGCTGGAAACGCACCCGCACCGCCTACGAACAGGCCGACGCCCGGCACGCCTACTACCTGTCCCTGGAATTCCTCATGGGCCGCACCCTCAACAACGCCCTGCTGAACCTGGGCCTGGACGAGGCCGCCCACCAGGCCCTGAAGCGCCTGGGCCTGGACCTGGAAGAGCTCATGGACGTGGAGCACGACGCAGGCCTGGGCAACGGCGGCCTGGGCCGCCTTGCGGCCTGCTTCCTGGACAGTTGCGCCACTCTGCAGCTGCCCGTCATGGGCTACGGAATCCGCTACGAATACGGCATGTTCCGCCAGCACATCGAGCACGGCCGCCAGGTGGAGGAACCTGACCACTGGCTGCGGGACGGCAACCCCTGGGAACTGGAGCGGCCGGAACACACCCGCCGCATCCAGTACTACGGCCTGACGGAAACCTACGTGGACAGCAAGGGCCGCCAGCATGTGCGCTGGGTGGACACCGAGGACGTGCTGGCGGTGCCCTACGACACCCCTATCCCCGGCTACGAGAACGACACCGTGAACGTGCTGCGCCTGTGGAGCGCCTCCGCCACGGACGAGTTCGACCTGAAGGAATTCAACGCCGGTTCCTACACCGAGTCGGTGGCGGCCAAGAACGCCGCCGAGAACATCACCATGGTGCTCTACCCCAATGACGCCAGCGAGAACGGCAAGGAACTGCGCCTGAAGCAGCAGTATTTCCTGGCCTCCGCCAGCCTCCAGGACGTGCTGGCCCGCTGGGAACTCCACCATGGCATGGACCTGAGCCACTTCGCCGAGAAGAACGTATTCCAGCTCAACGACACCCATCCCACCATCGCCGTGGCGGAACTGATGCGCCTGCTCATGGACGAGAGCATGATGGAGTGGGACGAGGCCTGGGCCATCACCAGCCGCACCATGGCCTACACCAACCACACCCTGCTTCCCGAGGCCCTGGAGAGGTGGCCCGTGCGCCTGTTCCGCCAGCTCCTGCCCCGGCTGCTTGAGATCATCTATGAGATCAACGCCCGCTTCCTCACCGAGGTGGCCCGGCGCTGGCCCGGCGACAACGAGCGCATGTCCCGCATGTCCCTTATCGAGGAAGGCCACGAGCCCCAGGTGCGCATGGCCTACCTGGCCATCGTCGGCAGCTTTTCCGTCAACGGCGTCGCCGCGCTCCACTCCGACCTGCTCAAGCAGGGCCTGTTCCGGGACTTCCACGAGCTGTGGCCGCAGAAATTCAACAACAAGACCAACGGCGTCACCCAGCGCCGCTGGCTGGCTGCCGCCAACCCGGGCCTCAACCGGCTCATCACCGAGACCATCGGCGGCGGCTGGGTCACCCGGCTGGAAGACCTGAAGACCCTGGCGGCCAAGGCGGACGACCCAACCTTCCGCGCCCGCTGGCATGATGTGAAGCGGGCCAACAAGGTCCGCCTGGCGGCTCTGGTGAAGAAGGATTGCAAGGTGGATTTCAATCCGGACGCCATGTTCGACGTCCAGGTGAAACGCATCCACGAATACAAGCGCCAGCTTCTCAACATCCTCCACGTCATCCACCTCTACGCCCGCCTGAAAAACGGCGAGGACCAGGACTGGACCGACCGCTGCGTGCTCATCGGCGGCAAGGCCGCGCCCGGCTACTTCATGGCCAAGCGCATCATCACCCTCATCTGCAAGGTGGCGGACATGGTGAACGGCGACCCCGCCGTGAACGGCCGCCTCAAGGTGGCCTTCCTGCCCAACTATCGGGTGTCCGCCATGGAGATCATCGCCCCCGGCACCGATCTCTCGGAGCAGATATCCACCGCGGGCAAGGAGGCCTCCGGCACGGGCAACATGAAGTTCATGATGAACGGCGCCATCACCATCGGCACCCTGGACGGGGCCAACATCGAGATCCGCGAGGAAGCCGGCGACGACAATTTCTTCCTCTTCGGCCTCAACGCAGCTGAAGTGGATGCCACCCGCGCCCACTACGACCCCAACGCCCTCATCGCCGCCGACCCGGATCTGGGCCGGGTCATGCGCCTGCTGGAATCCGGCCTCTTCAACCACTTCGAACCCGGACTGTTCGACCCCATCATCGAAGCCATCCGCAGCCCCCACGACCCCTGGCTGGTGGCCGCCGACTTCCGCGCCTTCGTGGATGCCCAGGAGATGGCAGCCGCCTCCTATCGGGACCGGGAGCACTGGGTGCGCATGAGCATTCTCAACACCGCCACCAGCGGCAAGTTCTCCACGGACCGCACCATGGAGGAATACAACACGGATATCTGGAAGCTGCCCAAGGTGGCGCCGGCAAAGTAACCCCGTACCGCCCCTTCCCGGCCGGAAAGGGGCTAAATCGGGTTTACCTTACGGGGCAGGGCTTAAAGCAGGGACTCATTTGGCTTTGATGGTCAGGGGAACGACGTCCCCCGCGTGCTTCTTCGCCATCTTCGCCGCCTTCTTCTCCTTGGGGTTCAACGCGGCCTGCTTCTTCACTTCCTTGTTGGATTTCTGGGTCTTGGACATGGTGTTTGCTCCTGATCATGTTGTGGGTGCACCCGAGGAGCGATGAGCGGTGGAACGGGAGGGCATTGCCCCCACGACCCGCCACTGACTGCGGCCGGAGCCATTCAAGTGCCCTGAGTATAGGCCTGTGGCGACACAAGGCGCATTTATTCGCGGCACCTGGAGCAGCGCCCTACAATGTCGCCACAATCCTGCCCCACGGCCTGCCTCCCAGCCCATACCGTTCCATGCGCCCCCCCATCACCATCCCGCCTGAGGAAGTGGAATTCAGCGCCATCCGCGCCCAGGGCGCCGGGGGGCAGAACGTGAACAAGGTCTCCAACGCCGTCCACCTGCGCTTCGACATTACCGCCTCCTCCCTGCCGGAGGACATCCGCGAGCGACTCCTCAGACTGGGCGACCAGCGCATCAGCAAGGATGGCGTGGTCATCATCAAGGCGCAGAAATTCCGCAGCCTGGAAAAGAACCGCGCCGAAGCCCTGCGCCGGCTGGAGGAACTCATCGACGGTATCGCCGCGCCCCCCAAGGCCCGCCGCCCCACCCGGCCCACCCGGGCCTCCGTCGCCCGGCGCAGGGAGGACAAGGCCCGGCGCGCCACGGTTAAGGCCCAGCGGGGCAAGGTCCGCGAATAGCGGCCGGACAACATCATAGAAAACCTGAACGCCCATGACCTACGAAGAATTCCTCGACGAAGTCACCACCCTGATCTACGAGAACTACGACGTGAGCGAAGAGGCCGCCGTCCAGATGGTCATGCGCGCCCAGGCCGATGACTTCTTTGTCGACCACGACGACGACCCTTCCCTGCGCACCCTGGACCGGGCCCATCAGGACGCCCGCGCCGTGTTCAAGCAATACTCCATAACCACCCTTTAAGCCTCCACTTGTAAGGGGCGCCAGGACGGTCCAGTACGCGGATGCGGCAAGCGGATGTGGACACACCGGGCAAGCATGGTGAGCATGGATTGAGGGGCGGATCTTCATGAATGCGCCATGCCTGGCCGTACGTTCTGTCGGCAAGGGCTACCTGCCTGTTCGGCATCGGCCGCCCTACTGCGTTACATTGGGTCCTTCACCGGCCTTTCCGGTGTCTCCCCGAAGGAACTTCCATGACACGCTTTGAATACCTGGTCCGCAGCGATTTCCATGAAGAGGCGGAAAATGCCTCCCGGGGCCATGGCGGCAGGGAACGCGAACGGACCAAGGCCTATGACCAGGCCGTGGAAATGGCGCTGAACAAACTCGGCGCCCAGGGTTGGGAACTGATGCAGGCCCCTGATGACAACGCCAACCGCAAGTGGATCTTCAAGCGGCTCCTGGCATGAGCGACCCCCGTTCACGGGTTGGTGGTGCATGTTTTAAACGCCCTCAGGCAACCACTCCCGCCTATTCCACTGCCAGGCTTTCATGCGTCGCCTGAATATCAGCCACGTCACGGAGTACCTCTTCGCTGCACCGGTATCGCTGTTGCCCCATAGGCTTTTGCTGCGCCCACGGGAGAACCACAACGTCAGGATCGAATCCTCGACCCTGGATATCTTTCCTGGCCATCTGCTGCAGTGGAAGCGGGATGTGCTGGACAACTCGATGGCGCTGGTGAGCTTTGTCGAGCCTTCCGACCGGGTGCGTTTTGCCAGCAACGTGGTCATCCAGCATTACGAGGACAACCCCTTCGATTTCCTGGTGGATGACTACGCGGTCATCCACCCCTTCGACTACAACCAGGCGGAACTGCCCGACCTGGTGCCCTTCCTGCAATCCATCCATCCGTCCGGCACAGAGGCTGTGCGGTGCTGGCTGGAGGGACTGGGCCTGCTCCAGTCCATGGAAACCTTCGTGCTGGTGGACCGGATGAACCGGGAAATCGCCTCGCGGTTTTTCTATCAGATGCGGGAGGAAGAGGGCGTTCAGCCCCCCGGGCTGACCTTGTCGCGCAACAGCGGGTCCTGCAGGGATTTCGCGGCCTTGTTGATGGAGGCATGCAGGTGCCTTGGGCTGGCCAGCCGGTTCGTCAGCGGCTATCTCTACTCGGTGGCCACCGAGGCGCAGAACTGTTCGACCCATGCCTGGGCCGAGGTCTATCTGCCAGGCGCCGGCTGGAAGGGATTCGATCCCACCAGCGGCGAGGTGGTGGGCAATCGGCACATCGCCACGGCCGTGGCCCGTCACCCGGAAGCCGTACCGCCGGTGGCAGGCAACTTCATCGGCCCCCCTGGCCAGATACCCTTGCTCAAAGTGTCGGTGCAGGTCAACTCGCTCCCGGCGTGACCCGGGTTGGCGTGCAACCGTGGCGTGTCCAGCGGTGCGCCATATTTCTTGCAGTAGGACGCCATGGGACACCCAGTCCATCATGGCCCGGCGGCTGAACCCTCGGGACGGCAATCTGGACTAGCGACCACACTGGTTGCTCATGAAGCACTTGGGACTACCCTGCGGTCGAGCTGCACTCCAGGAGATGCCGGGAAAATTTCCCTGAACCTACCGCCGTGGCCGTCGGGCGATGACCGTATCGAAGTCCTTGCAGGTGTCCCGGAGGGCGGGAAATCTGTGGCGGGATACCGCCAGCATGTCCCAGCCGCCCAGGGCATCTTCCAGGCCCCCCTGGGGAAAAAGGTGATAGTGGCCGGGTTCGAACATGCCCAGGAAGCTGGTGCCCTGGGTCAGCACATTCAGGGCCACCACGCCGCCAGGCCGCACGTGGGCGATGATGTCCGCCAACATGGCCTCGGCCCGGGCCTGGGGAAAGAACATGAGCAGGCCGATGGCAACTATGGTGTCGTACTCCCGGTCCAGCCTGTAATGGGCCAGGTCCGCCTCGTGGACCACGAGTTCCAGTCCGGCGCCCATGGCCATCTCCCTCAGGTAGGCGATGCCTGCGGGGCTTCCGTCCAGGGCCGTGACCCGGCAGCCGGCCCTGGCCGCCTCCAGGGCCAGGTTGCCCAGGCCGCAGCCCAGGTCCAGCACCTCGCCTTCCAGGTATGGCAGGGCCAGGCGCTCGAAGGGATTAAGATCGAATTCACCGCCGGCCACCTGGCGCTGGAACTGGGTGTCGAAGAAGCGGACGGCGTGCTTGTCCATGGCACCCTCAAACCGGTGCCGGCCTGCCCATCAGGCGCATCAGGCGCACGTGGCCCGACTCGTACAGAGAGAGCATGGCCGGCAGCCAAAGCAGGGCGATGAAGGTGGTGGCCGCCAGGCCGAAGGTGATGCTGGTGGCCATGGGGATGAGGAACTGGGCCTGGAGTGAAGTCTCCATCATAAGCGTGGACAGGCCGCCGATGGTGGTGAGGGAGGTGAGCAGGATGGCGCGCAGGCGCAGGCAGGCGGCGTTGATGAGGGCCTCCCGCACGGGCACGCCCTTCTGGCGTTCCTGGCGGTAGAACTCCACCAGCACGATGGAATCGTTGACGACGATGCCAGACAGGCCGAACAGGCCGAACAGGGACAGCACGGTGAGGTCGATGCCCATTAGCCAGTGGCCGGTGACGGCCCCCACCAGGCCGAAGGGGATGGCCAGCATGATGATCAGGGGCCAGCCGTAATGCCCGAACACCCAGGCCAGGATCAGGTAGATGAAGGCCAGGCCCAGCATGAGCCCGGTCTTCATGTCCGCCATGGTCTCCCGCTGGTCCGCCGCCCTGCCCTCGAAGGTCCATCGCACGCCGTACTTGTTTTCCAGGCGGGGCATGTCGTTCTCGGACAGGCCAGAGAGTATCTCGTTGACGTTGGCCTCGGTACTGTTCACCGTGGCGTTCACCTCCACCGCCAGGTTGTTTTCCGCGTGGCGCAGGGCTTCGAAACCCTGGCGAGTGGACCAGGTGGCCACGGTGGTGAGAGGCACCCAGCTGCCGTCGGGGGTGCGTACGTTGAAGCGGTCCAGCAGGGACAGGCTGGCCCGCTCCTCCGCCGGCAGGCGCACCCGCACCTCCACCTCGTCGGCCCCATCCTGGAAGAGTTGCACCAGCTTGCCGTCCAGGGCGGCGCGCAGCTGGCGCGAAAGCTCGTCCAGGGTCAGGCCCAGGGACTCGCCGGCAGGGGTGAGCTTGAACAGGAGTTGTTCCCGGCCATAAGGCATGTCGTCCTCGATGCCGTACACCCCCTGGATCTGGCGCAGGCTGGTCTGGAGTTCCAGGGCGGCCTGCTTGAGGGTATGGGGGTTCTGGCCCTGGAGCCGGATCACCAGATCACCCCCGGGGGGACCCTGGCGCCGGGTGACCAGCACGAAGTTCTCCATGCCGGCGGGCACATGGATGCGGTCCTGCCAGGCCTGAACGAAAGACTCGGTGCGCACTTCCCGGTGGTCGGAAGGGATGAGCTCCACGGTGACGGCGCCGAACTGGTCACCCTGGCGCACGTTGGCGCCCGTGAGGGCGCCGCTCTGGCTCACGGCCTGGAGGATGAGCTTCGTGCCGTAGGACTTCTCGGTATCCGCCAGGGTATGGCGCAGATGGGCCAGGAAATCGTCCACCCGGGCCCGGGGGGTGCCGCTGGCGAAGGTGGCGTTGGCGTACACCACGGAGGGTTCCGGCGTGGGGAAGAAGGTGAACTTCACGCGGCCGCCTTCCAGCAGCCCCACCACCAGGATCAGCACCGCCACTCCGGTGGTCAGGGTCACGCCTCGATAGTCGATGGCCCGGGTGACCAGGGGCCTGAAAATGCCGTCGCGGAAATGGGCGAACCCGCCTTCCAGGCGTTGCCGCAGACGACTGGCCTGGTGCCCCGTGTCCTTGACGAAGGCGTTGCGCAAATGGGCCGGCAGGATGAGGAAGCACTCCACCACCGAGGCGATGAGCACGCACACCATGATGAAGGGGATGTCGAACATGATCTTGCCAATGGGACCGGACACCAGCATGAGGGGCAGGAAGGCCGCCACGGTGGTGAGGCTGGAGGCGATGACGGGCCAGAACATGCGCCGGGCGCCGCCTTCCGAGGCGTACAGGGGGTCCTCCCCCATCTTGTGGTGGGCGTAGGCATCCTCCCCCACGACGATGGCGTCGTCCACGATGACCCCCAGGGCCATGATGAGGGCGAACAGGCTGATCATGTTGATGGAGCCTCCCACCAGCCACACCACCCCCAGGGTGGCCATGAAGGCGGTGGGAATGCCCATGGCCACCCATAAGGTGACCCGGCCGTTGAGGAACAGCAGCAGGATCAGCACCACGATGAGCAGGCCCTGGGCGCCGTTTTTCACCAGCAGTCCGATGCGGTCCTCGATGAGGCTCCAGGTTTCGTCGTAAACATGCAGCTGCACCGTGGGCGGCAGGGTGGGCCGTGCCGCCTCCAGCCAGGCCTGCATGCGCTCGGCGGCCTTGAGGGAGTTGCCCTCCTCCGCCCGCTGCAGCAACAACTGCACTGCTGGCTTGTCCCCGACCTCCATGAATACGCTGCCATCCCGGGCACCCCGGCTGATCTGCGCGACTTGCCCCAGTTCCACCCGGGTGCCCGCCTCCGTCACCAGGGGCAGGTCGGCGTAGTCCCTGGGGTCCTTGCGCAGGTTCACGCCCCGCACTTCCCGCTCCACCTCGCCCCCCGGCCCTTCGCCGCCCACGGCACCGGCGGGCAGGTCCCGGTTGGTGGCGGCCAGGCGGCTCCCCACCTGGTCCAGTGTCAGGCCCAGTCGCTCCAGCTCCCGGGCGGGCACGTCGATGGATACCTCTTCGTCGGGCAGTCCCAGCAGGTCCACCTTGTCCACGCCCCGGGCCAGCAGGTCCTTCTCGAACCGGCGTGCCAGGTGCCGCAGTTCCTCCAGGCTGTCTCCCACCAGGAGCACCCGGGCGATGGGCTCGTAGCGGATCACCCGGGCCACCTCCGGCTGCTTGGCGTCCTGGGGCAGGTTACGGAACTGGTCCACCGCCTGCTTGACCTCGTCCACGGCGCTTACGGGGTCCACGCCCTCATGGAACTCGATGCTGATGCTGCTGACGCCCTGGCTGGAGGTGGAGGTGACGTGCTTCACCCCGGAGACCGTCTTGAGCTTTTGCTCGATGGGCGTGGTTATGCCCTCGTCCACGTCCTCCGCCGCCGCCCCCCGCCATTCCACCCTGACCGTGACCACGTCCAGGTTGAAGTTGGGGAAGAACTGCACGTTGAGCCGGGAAAGGGCAAACAAGCCCGCCAGGATCAGCATGATCATCAACAGGTTGGCCGCCACCGGATGGTGGACGAAGGAACCGAGGAGATCCTGGCGTTTCATGCTTTGCGGAGTGAAGGGGGAAGGGTAAAGGGTGAAGGGTGGAGGTCAGCGTGGGGCCGGGTTCTACCCTTCCCCCTTCCCCCTTCTCCCTTCACTGATCCACTCACTTGATCACCTCTACCTTCAAGCCGGTAACGGCATTGGGCAGGTGGGTGGCCAGCAGCCGCTCACCGTCCTTCAGGGCGGCAGCGCGTACCAGCAGGCGGGCGGGCTGGCCCGCCTGGGCCGGTTCACCGCTGACCACCTCGTTGCTGGCCGCCTCGCCCAGCACCTCCACGTTCACCGCATTGAGGCGGTCGCCTTCGATGCGATAGACCCGGTTGCCACCGAAGAGGGCCCCGTAGGGCACGGACACAACCCCCACCAGGGGCGCCCGCACCACGTTCAGGCTCACCAGTTCGCCCACCCGCAGCACGGCAGCGCCCCGGGCCAGCACGAAGAAGCCGTCCAGACCCCGGGCATCCGCGGCGCCAGCCACCCGGGCAAGGCGGAAACTCAGCACGGCATCCCCCATGCGGGCGTAGGCCTGGGCATGTTCTCCTTGGCGGAGGGTGGCGAGGAACTCGTCCTGCAGGGGAGCAGGCAGCTTGGCCCGCACCTCCAGGCCAGCCGAGGGATACATCTTCACCAGCGCCTGGCCTGTGTTTACCTGGTCCCCCGCCGCCACGGCCACCTGGGCCACATGTCCCGGGAAGGGGGCCACAACCCGGCTGCGCTGGTAGGCCAGGTCCGCCTGGTCCAGGCTGGCATTTGCCTGGACCAGCCTGGCCTGGAGCTGGGCCAGGCGCGCCTTGTGGTCGGCGATGGCCAGTTCCCGGCCACGCACGCTTATCTGCTGGCGGGACAGGTTGGAACGGCTCTGTTCCACCGCCGCCTGGGAATAGAAGTTTTCCTTTTGCAGGCGCTCGAATCGGTCCACGTCGGCAGCCGCGAAATCCTGCAGGCGCCGCTCCTGGGCCAGCTGGTCCAGGTCCGCCTGGTGGCGCAGGTGCTCGCTGGCGATGGCCGCCTCCAATTCCCGCACCTGGCCCCGGGCCTGCTCCACCCTGGGCAGGAAGTCCCGTGGGTCCAGTTCCAGCAGCAGTTGTCCCTTCGCCACCGCCTGGCCTTCCCGGACCCGCACCACCAGCACCCGGCCCACCCCCGGCGCGGCGGCCTGGGTCTCGTCCGGACTCTCCACCTTGCCGTTAAGGTTCAGCACGGGACTGGCGGTTTCCACCCGCACGGGCACGGCCTTCACGCGCCAGACGGGTTCCTGGGCCTGGGCCACGGGGGGCTTGGGCCGGGTGGCCTTGAGGGCCATGAAGCCGCCGATGCCCAGGGCCAGCAACAGCAGGGGCAACAGGACTTTTTTCATGTTCATGGGAAGCGGAGAAAACCAGGAGCCCTGATTATCCGGCGGTATGGAGCCTTCTCAAAGCCCATCCGTGCTTCGCGCCCAGCCCTTTTCCAGCAGTACCGGCGGCGAGGCAGGGCCGGTACCCTTTCCATGACCGCCCCCCACTGCATCGTCACCCCGGAATCGGCGCGGCCCACGCCCGGCAAGGGGGTCAATCAGCTCATGCCGCCCCTTCCTGACCTGCAGGCTGATCCATGACCGGGGATATCAATGAATTTCAGGCAACTTCTGCGGTACGCGCAATCGCCTCGACCCTGATGGCAGCAGGTTTCACGATGCAGGCCTCGCGGCACAGGGCGCAGCCCACGCAATGCTCGGGGTCGATGCGGGGGCGATACAGGTCCCACACCAGCGCACCGGGGATGGGACAACTGCCTTCGCAGGCCCCGCACTCCGGGCCTTGGTGGGGCAGACAAGCCTCTGTATCAATATGGACCCGGGCAAAAGGCCGCAGCCCCGCCTCGGCATCTTCGGCGGCCTTTCTCAGGGCGCCCGGTTCGCAGGCGGCGACGCACGGCCACCCGTCGCACAGATGGCAGCCCTTGTGGAGCAGGTTCAACGCTGGCGTGCCGGCCACGGTGATACCGAGCCGGACCGCCAGTGGAAAGATCACCTCGTGGGGGCAGGCCTCCATGCAGGCACCGCAGCGCGTGCAGGCCAGCAGGAACTCCAGCTCGTCCCGGGCGTAGGGCGGGCGAATCCAGTGGGCGGCCTGCTGGTTGGCCTTGGCATCGCACAGCTTGACGACTTTTTCGCCCGTATTGCGAAAGGCCTGGAGGAAGAACGCTCGACGATCCATCCGTTTTCACCCAATTTACAAGCGCATCACCATCGGCTGCATCAGCAACCAGAGGTTGAAGCCGGTGATGCCGGCGGCGAACAGCAGCATCGGAAGGAGCCGCCAGACCTGCCCTGCCCGATCCGCTTCGAGCACCGCCGCGCCGCGTCGGCGCACGATGCGCACGGCGACGAGAAAACCCAGCACCAGCAGGCCGGCCTGCATGGCAAAGAGCGTGTCCTGCCAGAGCAGCAGGTTCATGTGCCGCACCTGTTTTTCCGCCATGCTGAAGGGCAGTGCCCCCGTGCCCAGCGGGTTGTGCAATACCTGGGTGACCCCCGCACTTTCCCGCACCAGATGATTGAGGTTGTGCGCCATGTGGTAGGCGATTGCGAGGGGGAGTGCCGCGAAAGCGAAAGTGGTCAGAAACCGTTTGAACGGCAGGCGGCTGCGGGTCAGGCGGCGGGTGGCCGCTGCCGTGAGGGCATAGGCCCCGGCCACGGCGGCAAGACAGGCCACAAGCCCAAGGCTGAAGCTCCACAGCAGGCGGCCGCTGTCGCCGATGGCGCGGGCCAGGGTGCGCATCCAGTCTTCCCAGAAGGTCATCATGGACAGCCCATGCAAGGCGGTGAGCGCCAGCAGGGCGAGCATGAAGACCGCCTCGTCCCAATGCGGGCGCGCGCCCTGTTCGGCTTCGATGCCGGGGGAACGCAAACGCCAGGCCACGTTGCCGTGCGGGCAGCTTTGAGCGCAGTTGCCGCAGGACGTGCAGTAGGTGTTTTGTGTGAGCCGCCCCATCACCAGACCGGTGGGGCACGGTTCCACCGCTGCGTTGCCGTGGTGGCAATCCAGGGTCTTGCAGCGGGCGCAAAGGTCGGTGTCGACGGGGCGCAGTTCCACCGCCGCCAGTTGCGCATAGGCCCCCACGGTGCGGCCTACCGGGCAGAAATAGTGGCAAAACGCGCGGCGCCGAAAAATCGCCAGGGAGGCCGTGGCCAGCACCACGATGAGAAGCGCGAGCAAGGCCGTGGCATAGGGGTCGAGGGTGATGCCTAAGCCAAGTTCGAGCCAGGTCAGACCGACGAGCAGCCCCAGGGCCGGCCACACGCAGCGCAGCCCGCGCGGCACCACGAGATTGAGTGAATTGTTGAGTGTCAATCAGCGCGCAATATTGACCACCTGTCAGCGTTGAATTTTGACCAGGGTCAGCGTGGCTGATTGCGGTGCTTGAAACGGAAGGAATCGTTACCGGTTTCGAGGATGTCGCAGTGGTGGGTGAGCCTGTCCAGGAGCGCGGTGGTCATCTTCGCGTCCCCGAAGACCTGGACCCATTCCGCGAAGGCCAGGTTGGTGGTGACGATCAGGCTGGTGCGTTCATAGAGCTGGCTGATGAGGTGGAACAGCAAAGCCCCACCCGCTGCCGGGAACGGCAGATATCCCAGTTCATCCAGAATCACGGCATCCATCTGGGCAAGATGCCGGGCCAGGGCGCCCGCCCGGCCCTGGGCCTTCTCCCGCTCCAACTGGTTCACCAGGTCCACCGCATTGAAGAAGCGCACCCGCTTGCCGGCATGGATGGCCGCCACCCCCAGGGCGATGGCCACATGGGTCTTGCCGGTGCCGGTCCCGCCCACCAGGATCAGGTTATGGGCCGCTGCCATGAACGCCCCGGTGGCCAGTTGCTGAACCTGGGCCTGGTCGAGGCTGGACTCCTGCCAATTGAAGGTAGCGAAGTCCCGGTGCATGGGGAACTTGGCCACCCGCAACTGATAACGCAGGGAACGGGTCTGGCGATCCACCTGCTCGGCCTCGATCAGGCGTTTGAGCCAGACCTCCGGACTGGGGGGGATGCGGGACCGCTCGGCCTCCAGTTCCGCCAGTGCGGTGGCCATGCCATAGAGGTGCATGGCCTTCAGGGACTGGATGGACTCGGTCAGCATGGAGACCTCCCGCGCAGGGCATCGTAGCGGGCACAGTTGGCTGCGGGGGCTTCCTTGAGCATCAGGGCGGTCACCACAGTGGAGAGGGGCGGCGGCGGCGCCACCAGGCGGGCCACGTGGTTGAGAATGACCGGCGCCGTGACGGTACGGTGTTCCAGGGCCAGATCACAGGCCACGGTCAGGATCTCGGAGCCGTGTTCCCGCAGGGCCAAGAGCACCTCCACGAAGGCCCGGTCGCCCTGGGGCTGTTTCAGCAGGCGTTCCTTCACCGCGAAGATGGGCGCGGGCAGCTTCCAACCCTGGAAGGGGGCGCCATGGCGCAGGGCCCCAGGTTTGCGTTCCAGCACCGGCAGGTAATGCCAGGGGTCGAGGATCAACCGTTCCCGCCCGAAGTTGCGGACATGCTCGGCGATGAGACGGCCTTCGGCCACCACCCCGATTCGATCCGCCCAGGCGCGCAGGGACACCCGTTGGCCGGCAAACTCCGCCGGGACGCTGTAGCGGTTGCGGTCGTAGCTCACCAGGCAGGTGCTGGACACCCGGCAGGGTTGCTCGAAGTAGCCGTCGAAGGGGGCGGCGATGGGGCGCAGCCGGGCCTGTTCCTCGGTGAACACCTCGGCGATGGGGCGGTCCTTCTGCTCGGGGTGGGCACGCTGGGCCAATTCCCGGCAGCGGACTTCCAGCCAGGCGTTGAGTGCGCTGAAGTCAGCAAAGGACGGTCGGGGGGTGAACAGCCATTCCCGGACGTTGCCCACCTGGTTCTCCACTTGCCCCTCGCTCCGCGCCCCACGGCCCGGTCTGCATACCGGGCCGGCTGCGGCAGCGCAAAGCATGCTTTGCGAAACCCTGCCTCGCCCCAACCTGAAGCCGGAGTACAGGCCACGGGCTCAAACAGGTAGTGGCTGGCCAGGGCCAGGAAGCGGCGGTTGAACTGGCGTTCCTTGCCCGCGTAAATGACCTGGACGATGGTCTTGGGGTTGTCGTAGACCATCCGCTCGGGTACGCCTCCGAAGAAGGCGAAGGCCCGGTTGTGGGCGTCAAAGACCATCTCCTGGGTTTCCCGGGGGTAGGCCGCCAGGAACGTCTGGCGGCTGTGGGCCAGGCGGAAGTGGGCGAGCTTGACGGTCTGCACCACGCCGCCCAGTTCCACCTGCTCATGACTCCAGTCGAACTGGCAGGTCTCGCCCGGGGGGAAGCTCAGGGGCACATAGGCGTCGCAGGCGGGGGTGGGGGCTTTGCCCTTCCAGTGCTTCACGAAGCGCTGCACGCTGTCGTAGGCGCCGGCATAGCCCTCCCGCTGAAGATCTTCGTACAGCCGCCGGGCAGTGCGCCGTTGCCCCTTGGGGCGTTGGCCGTCCTGTTCCAGCCAGGTCTCCAGTTGCTGACGGTACTTGCCCAGCTTGGGGCAGGGTTGGTGACTTCTCTGGTAGACCGGCTCCATCTCGGCCTTGAGGTACTTCTTGACGGTATTGCGCGACAGGTTCAGGTCGCGGGCGATGCGGCTGATCGGTTCCCCCTTGACCAGGGCTTTTCGCCGCAGCTTCAACAAACTCTCCATGCTGATCACTCCAGGTTGCTCCGCCAAAAGGGCGGCATCTTGACTCAACCAGGGTGGTCAAATTTGCACGCTGTTTACCCCGGTTGCCTGGTCAGATTTGCACGCTGATTAACAGTATAGCCACCCAAAAGATGCTTGCTGGCCGCCAGGGTGACCGTCATGGTGAAGCCGCAGGCCGCGCCCGCCGCCTTGGCCAGCCCGCTCACCGCGCCGACATGCCTGAAATAGGTCGGAATCAGCTTGATGACCGCGGCGGCGGACGCCCCTGACAGCAGGGCCAGCGCATAGACGGCGAACAACTGCACCGGCAACGAGACCTGTCCTATCAGAATGAACGCCAGCAGGCTCGTGGCCGCAAACATCCAGCCCAACAGCTTCAGGGTATCGATGCGGTCGGCCAGCCAGCCGCCCAGAGGCCGGGTGATGGCGACGCACACGACGAGTAGCGCGGTATAGACCATCGAGGCATCGGTACTGTCCACCCGCCATTGATCGACCAGATAGGTCGGCAGGGTGGCGGCGAAGAAGGTCAGGGTGCCGAAAGCCACCCAATACAAATAAGTCACCAGCCATACCAATTTGCCCGAGCGGTACACCGCCGCCACCTCGCGCAGCGACACGCCCTTGTGCTGCTTGTGCGGTGAATCGGCGGTGAAGAACCAATAGGCCAGCGCCATGAAAAACGTGGGAATGGCGAAGATCAGGAAGATCAATCGCCAGCCGGAGAAGGCACCGAAGCTGAATCTGGCCGGCAGCGGCGCATAGCCTTCCGGGCCGCCCAGCACATGGGTGATGAGATAGGCGACCGCCACCATGCCCAGGCTGATACCGATGTTGCCCAGGCCGAACAGCCCGAGTGCCGTGCCCTGCTTCGATTTGGGATACCACGACGAGACATGGGCATTGCCCACCACGAAACTCGCCCCGCCCAGACCGAGCATGAGGCCCAAAAGCAGGAAGGAGAGATAGCTTTCCGCGAACAGCCCGGAGAACAGTGGCAGGCACAGACTCAACAGCAGCAGCGTGAACACCGGACGGCCACCGTAGCGATCCGCCAGGATGCCCAGCGGAATGCTCACCACCGTGGCGAAAAAAGGCGGCATCGCGGCGAGGATAAGCGCCTGGGTGGGGCTGAAGTGATACCACTTGATGAGAAACGGGCCGAGGGCGGCAAACATCCCCCAGACAGCGAAGCCCAGCGAAAAGGCCAGGAAGGAAATCCACAGCACACGGGTATTGCCGGTGGGCTGGGGCAGGTGAAGATGGCTATCCGGATGCGTCATGGCCGTGACCCTGTATATGGCGGGGTTTCAGGCTAAGGGGCAGCATTCCATCAGACAAACGCTTTTATTTGGCTTTTAATATTCGTTTTCCCGATACATAACCCCTATGGACATCGCGCTATGGACATCGAATTCGCCCGGACCTTTCTCGCCGTGGCCGCCACCGGCAACTTCGTCGGCGCGGCGCAGCGCCTGCATGTCACCCAATCGACGGTGAGCGCGCGCATCCAGACCCTGGAAACCCAGCTCGGCGCGCAGTTGTTCCTGCGCGGGCGCGGCGGCGCGGAGCTCACCCCCGCCGGGCACCGCTTCCTGCGCCATGCCCATGCCCTGGTGCGCACCCTGGAACAGGCGCGCCACGAAGTGGGCCTGCCGGCCGGTTTCAAGGGCAGCCTCACCCTGCGCGGGCGCATCGCCTTGTGGGATGGCTTTCTGCCGCAGTGGGTCGCGCGCATGCGCACACATCATCCGGACATATCCCTGCATCTGGAAGTGGGCTTCGAGGAAGACACCCTGCAAGGCGTGGTGCAAGGCACGGTGGACATCGGCCTGCTGTACACCCCGGAAAACCGGCCGGGTCTGGGGATCGAGCGGCTGTTCGAGGAAAAACTGGTGCTGGTGGCGACCGACCCCGCCCGGCCCTGGCCCGATCCGGGTTACATCCACATGGATTGGGGCGCGGAATTCCACAGCCAGTTCGGCACCGCTTTTCCCGATCTGGCCGCCCCGGCCATCACCGCCAACATCGGCTGGCTGGTGATGCAGCAGATTCTTCATTGCGGTGGCAGCGGCTACTTCCCCTGGCGCATCACCCGCGATCTGGTTGAAGCGGGCGAGTTGTGGCTGCTGCAAGGGCAGCCGTCCTTCACCCTGCCGGCCTACATGGTGTATTCCCTGGAGCGGCGCAAGGAAATCCTGGCCGGTGCGCTGGAGGTGCTGCGCGACCTGGGGGGCGAGGAACGGACGGCGTCGGCGGTCGGGGGACCGTAGCGGCATAGACCCGGTTCACTGACCCTCGGCCGATCCACGGCTTGCCAGCGCGGCCCCGGGCGGCATGCGTCCATACACGAGACGATATGAAACCGGCCGCGCCCCGGAAACCTGGGCCACCGAGGCGATGACGAGTTGTCCTGTTTCGTCGATCTGGTAGCGCTGGGTCAGTTTCCCGCCGAGCACCGTGGACTCGACCACCAGGGTGCCGCCTTCCCAGCCCGCGATGCTCACCCGCTGCCGCAAGCCGCCCGAGGCGGAAACGCTGGCACCACGAAAATCGGTGTAGAGGCGCTGGTGCCGGTCGTTTTCGTCGGTGATCAGCAGCATCGGGTCCTGCTGGGTGATGTGGAGTTCCGCCAATGGCACCAGCAACGCAGCCAATTCGCCGGATGGCAGCCCGCCGCCATCCCTGCCTGCCGATGTGCCGCGCCCCTGGCGTTTGCCGCCCATGCCACCACCCCGGCCCATGCCGCGCCCGCCGCCGCTGGCTTGTCGCGCCGTCTGCGTGGACTTCCTGGCCTTTTCCAGCGGGTCGTCGCTGGCCTTGGCATCGAGCTTCCAGTGCCCGGAAAAATCCGGCCTGGCGTGGGATGGCCGCTCGGCGGGGACGGAGGCATGCACATCGGCTTCGGCAACGGCCGGACGCGCGGGGCTAACCGCGGGCGGCGGGCTGGCGCAGCCGAGCAAGGCCAGACCCATACCGATCACGACGGGAAAACGCAGTGCGGCCATCGCGTCTTGCCGGGGGAGCATCTTCATCCGCATCGTTTACTCCACTGCCGCACGGGGGCAATCCAAAGGCTGGACCAGCGCAGCCCCCAACGCGGCAAAAGCGTCCGCGCCGTAGTCTGGGCCTGGCGAATGGTTCGAGAGCCCGGCCCGGAACAGGGCGAAGGTGCTGGCCGCCTCCCTGAACAGGGTTTCCCGGTGAGTGGTGCACGGGTCGATGCCCAGCGCCAGGTTCTGGATCAGCCCGACCAGGCGCATCGCCTCGGACTGCGGTTCGATGTCGGACCTGACCAGGCCCTGTTGCCGAGCCTGGCCGATGAGCCTGGCGAGACGGCCGGCATAGTGGCCGATGAGCGCCTGGATACGCCGTCTCAGGCGTACATCGCCGTCCTGGCGCAACCAGGTCAACAAGCGTCTGGGAACCTCGGGATGCCACGCGATGAAGGCAATCTGCCGTTGGAAGGCGCGCTCCAGTTCCCGCAGCGGATCGTCGTGTTCCCCGCATCCGAGCGAACGCAGGCACCGGCCTCTTGCCCGGGCGATGAAGCGTTTGCGGCCACCGTGGCTGTCCATCTGCGACGGCGGCCAGCCATCACCGGCCCGGTCAATGGCCCTTGGCAGATTTTCCAGATCCGCGGACAGGTAGTCGCGGGTGGCGGCCCACCATGCCTGCAAATGCGCGTGGTCGAATCCTTTCCTGTCGTCCGTCTGCATGATGCGTCTCCTGTTTCATTCGCGGCGGCCATTCGCCGCAACCCATTCTGGACGGCATGGGTAACCGGCATCCCGCAACCCTGTAGCGGTGTGTATCGGTCCGTATTGGGCCGTACCTGCCCGCCACGGCAAACGCGAAACGGGCGGCTCAGGGGCGTTTCAGCGCGCCCCATAGAAGTGTTCGACGAAGGGCTTGCGGAATTCCTGGTGGCAGTCGTTGCAACGGCCCTGGAGGGTCTGGAGGGCGGCGGCGACCGCCTGACCGTCCTGCTTGCCGGCCGCCTGGCCCAGTGCCTGCGCGGCTTCGTGGGTCTTTTGGTCGTGGCGCTTGAAGCGGCGCATGTCCGTGCCGACGTAGGCCAGGATGCGCGCCTTCTCCATGAAGGGCGGCTGGGGATGGTCGGCGATGAGCGGCGCGGTTTCCTCGATCCGCGTCCAGTCCTCGCGGGCCAGGGCCTGGGTGATGGTCTCCATGTGCCGCCCGAGGTCCTGCATGATGCCGCGCAGGGCGAGCGGCTGGGTGGGCGGTTGGGTGGGCGGTTGGGTGGGCGGTTGGGTTGACTCGGCCTGCGCGCCCGGCACCGCCAGGATCGTCAGGATGGAAAGCGTGAAAAGGGATCGTTTCATGGTCTTGCTCTTTGGAGGTTGTAGAGAGTGCTTACAGGCCCAACTGGATGGCGATACCCCAGTAGCGCACATCCTGTGGATAGAACTGGCCGTAGGGTGACGGGCCGTCATAAAACTCCAGCAGCGCATTCCAGCGGCGTCCGGTTTCGGCAAGCGGCGCAAACTCCAGCCCTGCCTTGGCGCTGATCTGGGCCGCCCAGTCGTTCTGTTGCCACCGTTTCACATCCAGGCCGGCCACCCAGCGCGCGCCGCCCAGGCCACCCAGGCGGAACGCGGTTTCACGCCCGCGCCAGTCGAGGCCGGCATGCAGCAGATGCCGGCCGAGATCGGCGGGATCGCGGTCGAACAGGGTTTCACCGCCGCCATAGACGCGCAGATTGCCGAAGTCGCGGGCGATGATCGCTTCGATGGCTTCGAAGCTGAGATTCACCCGCTGCGGTTGGGCGCTCAGCAGGAATTCATCGCCCAGATGTGAACTCTGGTGATACAGGCGCACCCGCCCGGACCAGTCGTTCTGCCGCCAGGTCAGCGGCAGGCCGATGACATAGTCGGCATTCATGAGATCGGAGGACGGCGCTTCCAGATCGAACTGGGCGAATACCGCACCCGCGATGCCCAGTTGCCAGGCCAGCCCGGAACGGGTTTCGCGGCGCACCAGGCCGAAGTGCTCGCCAAACCCCACCGCGCCGAGCGTGGTTTCGCGCAGGGCGGAATCGACCTGAAGCGCGCTGACGAAGAAACGCGGCTCCTTGGGGTCGGCGCGCAGGGGCGCAAACAGTTCGTTTGCAGGCAGCGGCGTGGTGTGCACGGCCTCGGCGCCGCTCTCATCCCGCAGGCCACCGTCTGGCATCTGCTGCACCGCGGCCGGCCGCAACCCGCTCTCGCTCCGCGTCCGCAGGGTTTCGATTTCGGCGCGCAGGGTTGCCACTTCGGCGCGCAGCCGGATCACCTCTTCGTCGGCCGCCGGAATCTGCCCGCCTCCCCATGCCGTACCGGCGACCAGCAACCAGGGAAGGGCAATGGCCAGGCGGTTCATGGTGTCCTCGCTAGCAGCCTGTCGGACTTTGGGCTCCGATAGCGAAAATCGGCCCCGCCGAGATCAGTTTTCGACCATTTCGCTGGGGAATATCCAGAATATTGCCCAAGAAATGGGCGAAAAATGGGCCGGCGCGGTCGGTTTGCAGCCGGAGATTCCAAAGTCCGACAGGCTGCCAAGCATGCGTCGATCATGCGCTGACCGACAGGCCGATG
Source organism: Thiobacillus sp. (assembly GCA_024235835.1). NCBI lineage: Bacteria > Pseudomonadati > Pseudomonadota > Betaproteobacteria > Nitrosomonadales > Thiobacillaceae > Thiobacillus > Thiobacillus sp. The sequence goes on from JACKLQ010000001.1 coordinate 789,235, forward strand.
CTGCCGGCCTGCCCCCCGTCCAGGCCGTAGGCCTGGGCCAGATTCATGATCTGTTTCATGACCTCGGCGGTGTTCTGGCTCGACTGCCTGTCGGCCTGGGTTTCCTCGCGGTTGACCTTGCTGTCGGCATCGGTCTGATCGAAGTTTTCGAGCAGGCGGGTCAGGGTGTCGGCGCGCTGGCTGTCGGAATTGCCGATGGCGGCCAGCTCGCCGTTCAGATCCGCTGCGGTCAGGCCGGCTCCGCCCCCACGCATGCGCATGCTGTTGAACTGGTCGTCCAGGGCCTCCGACAGTTTCCTGAGGCTGTCCGACATCTCCTGGCGGGTCACCTTGCCGTCGCTGTCGCCGTCCAGGGTGGCAAAGACCTCCTCGGCGCTGCCGCTGTTGGCTGTGGGAACCTGCTGGAATGCGGCCTGAAGATCGGCTTGCTCGATATATCCCTTGCCGCCGGTATCGAGTTTTGAAAACAGTGCTTCCGCCATCTTCGACGCATCCGGGCGCTGCATCCGCCCCATGCCCTGCATCATCATGGAGGAACTTCCTCCGATACCGCCGATTGCGCTGCTCATGATGTCTCCTTGGAAGTTTGTCCGAACCCTCGAACAACACCGCCATCATCACGGCGTCAGGTATCGCGGCCGTATCCCGATGTATCGCTTTGTTTCAGCCCGCTTTCGCCCTGCGCAGGCGGGGTGTGGATCGCCCGCCCGGCCGCCTGTCGGACGGGGCAGCCGACCCAGGCCGCAAGCCCGCCCTCGGGCCGGTTCTCCAGCCAGACCCGCCAGCCATTGGCCTGGGCGAGCTGGCGCACGATGGCCAGCCCCAGACCGGTGCCGCCGGTGGCGGCGCTGCGTGAGGATTCCACCCGGTGGAAGGGGCGGAATACCGCCTCCAACTGGTCTTCCGGGATGCCCGGCCCGCGGTCCAGCACGCCGATGCGGCACTCGCCTGCATCCGATTCGACCCTCAGTTCCACGGGGTTGCCGCCGGCATAGCGCTGGGCATTGGCCAGGAGATTGGCCAGCACGCGGCGCAGGGCCGCGGGCGGGGCGTCGATCCGGTTGGGCGGACAGTGCACATGAACCTCGCTGCCCGTCTCCCGCGCCCGCCCGGCCAGTTCCTCCAGCCACCCGGCCAGGTCGATCCGGGTGGCTTCTTCCCGGCCCAGGCCGCGCGCCAGGTTCAACAGATCGCCCACCAGGCGGTTCATCTCCTCGACATCCTGGTCCAGCCGCGCGATCCAGGCCGGATCGGGGCGGCGGGCCTGCATTTCCAGGGCGAGCCGCATGCGCGCCAGCGGTGTGCGCAGGTCGTGGGACAGGCCCGCCAGCAGGGTGGTGCGCGCATCCAGCAGATCGCGCACCTGGCTGGCGAGCGCGTTGAAACGGCGCGACAGGGCAGCGATCTCGCGGGGGCCGGATTCGGGCAGCAGATCGGGGGTTTCCCCCCGCCCCAGGCTGGCGGCGGCGGCATCGAGACGTTGCAGCGGGGCCACCGTGCGCCGCGCCAGCCACCCGGCCGCAAGCCCGGCCAGGATCAGCCCCACGGCCAGAATCGACACCCCGGCGGCGAGCGGCTGGGGGCCGATGCGGCCATGTGAAAAACCGACCCACAATACCCGCCCCCCGCTGGGCAGGCCGACCCAATGCCAGGTCTCGCCCGCCTGTTCCTTGCTCGCAAACGCGACAGCCGTCCTCGCGCGCCGGGCCAGTTCCGATTCCAGCAGGCGCAGATAGGGGCTGCCCTTGAGGGTCCGCGCGGTGATGACGGGCTCGGAAGCGGCGAGGCTGAGCCCATGCGCGGTTGCCAGTTCCCGCTCGAAGGCCGGCCGGGTGTCGGGCGGCAACTCGCTCCAGGTCTGCGCGGAAAGCACCATCAGGCCGGCCAGATCGCTGGCCGCGCGGCGGGCCAGGGGCAGCAGAAGAAAGAAAACCACGGCCAGCACGGCCAGCACCTCGAACAGCACGAACACCAGGGCGAGCCGGATCGCATTCTGCTGGCTGAGGCTCAATGCGGGCTTCGCGGCGGATTTCATGGCGGCTCAGGCCGCGGCACCGCGCGGGTTGAACAGATAGCCCTCGCCGCGCACGGTGCGGATGTAAACCGGGTTGGCGGGATCGGGTTCGAGTTTGCGCCGCAGGCGTGCCACCCGAATATCCACGGTGCGGTCGTTGGGATCCCAGTCGTAGCCCTTGAGCAGATCCATCAGGATGTCGCGGGTCAACACCCGGTTGGGGCGTTCGGCAAAGGCCTTGAGCAGATCGAATTCCGCGCCCGAGAGCCCCAGATCGCCATCGCCCTTGAGCAGGCGCCGCGCCGCCAGGTCCAGGTGATAGGGGCCGAAGCGGATCGCCTGCGCTGCCGCCGCGGCGGGCACGGTCCGGGCACGCCGCAACAGCGCCCGCAGCCGGGCGAGCAGTTCGCGCGGGCTGAAGGGCTTGGCCAGATAGTCGTCGGCCCCCATCTCCAGGCCCACCACCCGGTCGATCTCCTCGCCGCGGGCGGAAAGGATGAGAACGGGGATCGCCGCCGCCCCCGTTTGTGCCCGCAGCGAACGGGTGAGCGTCAGGCCGTCCTCGCCGGGCAACATCAGGTCCAGCACGATGGCATCCGGCCGGGCCTGTTCGATGGCGCGGCGCATGCCGGCCCCGTCGCCGGCCAGATCGACCACGAAGCCGGTGTCGGACAGATAGGCGGAGAGCAACGCCCGCAAGGCGGGGTCGTCATCCACCACCAGGATGCGTGAGAGTGAGTTCATGGCGGCAGTGTAATCGTGGCGGCGGCTGGCGGGCTGGTTTGGCCACGCACAGATACAAAGCGATACACGGCGCTACACGGTTGCCCATGTGTGGCTACAAAGCCTGCCCAGAATGCACCGTGTCGAAACCGAGGCGAACCTGCTCCCGAATTTGAAACCGCCATGAAAAGCGCGACCCTCCCCTTCCTGCTCGGCGTCCTGCTCGCCCCGGCGCTCGCCGCCGCGGCGGATGGCGCGGGCGAGGGGGCGGCGCGCCGGCTACTGGATCTCTCCCTGCCACGCGAAGCCCTGGCCGAAGTCTGGCCCCCGCCTTCCGCCGGAAATGCCATGCCGCTGCCCGACCTGGGCGGCTCGCGCATGGACCATGCCGGTGCGGCGCGGCAGGGCGGCGGCCTGCCCTACGGTGCCGGCTACGAAGCCCGGCAAAGTACGGGGGGCGGGGGATATGGCCGAGGCCGGGGACGGGGACGCTGAAGATCGACATCCCTCAAATCGATCGAAAGGAAAATCTCATGAACAAGACGGTTCTACTTACCCGGATTGCCCTGGTGGCGCTGACCACCCTGACCCTGTCCCTGGACGCCCAGGCCCGCGGCGGCCGAGGCGGGAGCGGTGGCGGGAGCGGTGGCGGCTCGTACCAGGGCTCCGGCGGTTATGGCCAAATGGGCGGCCAGGGCCAGCAACAAGGCGACATGACCCGCACCCGCACCCGCGATGCTTCACAGGAAGGCGGCGCGCAGCAGAATCGGCAGATGCGCCAGGAGCATCGGCAGACGGCCACGCCCACCACCGAGACCACTACGGTCACACCATGAGTGGCAGTCCCTCCTCGCGGGGAGAGGCCGTCGTTCAGCCGGCCGTGCCCTCTCCCGCCTGCGGGAGAGGGGCGGGCATGCAGCCGCCAACGCTCGCAGCCAACCCGGATTGCCCATTGGAGTTTCGATCCACTGTCTTATAAGGTGCGCCGCGCCCGTCTCACCTCGCAGGGAAACCGGCGCAGGCAGTTGGAGCCGGAGGCCGGGTCGAAACATTCGCCGTCGATGACCCGGTTGGCGTCCCCCGCATGATCGGCAAATTGCCACCAGCCGTATTGGGCGCAGACCACATCGGGGTCGAGATGCGTATCGAGACGAGCGCGGGCGCGCAGGGTGCCCATTCGAGTGACGATTTCAAACCAGTCGCCTTCCGTGATTCCCCGCGCCGCCGCCGTGGCGGGGTGCAATTCCGCCAGCGGTTCCGGCATCCGCCGCCGCAGGCCCGTGATGTGGCGCTGCTGGCTGTGGCAGTACTGCGGCCATTTGGCGGTGGTGAGGAGGAGCGGAAAATCCGGGTCTGGCGTTGATCCGTGAGTCGGTTCCACGGCCTCCGGCAAGGCATCCAAGCCCGCTTCCGTCAGTCGTGCGCTCAGGAATTCGAAGCGCCCGCTCGGGGTGGCGAAACCGGTTTGCTCGTATTTGCGGTAACGGGTTTGCCGGGGCAGGTCGAGGCCCCCGGGCGCTACGCGCAGGGCCTCCGGGGTCAGTCCTGCGGGGGCGAGGACGGCGGCGAGGGCGGCTTCCGGGTCGCCGCCGAAGAAGTCGTGGGCCACCCCCAGGCGGCGGGCGAGTTCGAACACGATCCAGGTATCGGCGCGGCTTTCCCCGCGCGGCGGGACGAAGGCGGGGCGCAACTGGACGCGGGCTTCCGCCGCCGCATCCACCTGAAAGCCGGCTTGCAGCCCTTCCCGTTCCCAGGCGGTGCAGACCGGCAGGAGCAGATCGGCGTGGCGGGCGGTGGGGGTTTCCACCTGCTCGGCCAGGGCAAAGAAATCCAGCTTCGCCAGGGCTTCGCCCTGGAGCCGGGTGTGGGGCTTGGAGGAGAGGAAATTGCCGCCGAAGGAGACGAAGGCGGTGATGGGGTAAGGCCGTTCCTCGACGATGGCGCGGAACAGGTCGCGGGAGGTGATCCAGCCCTTTTGCGGCGGGCCGTGGGGGCGCTCGGTGAGCCCCAGGGTGAGGCGGCGGGTGGCGGGTACGACCCGGTCGAAGGCCATCATGTCCGCGACCTGTGGTTTGGCGAACCAGACATTACCGCCGGGGGCATCCAGGTTGCCGGTCAAACCATACAAGGCGGCGATGGCGCGGCCCGTCTGGGTGGCGTTGGCCTGCTGGGCCGTGCCGGTCCAGGTGAAAAAGGAAACCGGGCCGTAGCCGGCGAGGAGGTCGGCGGCTTCGCTGACTTGCGCGGCGGGAATGCCGGTGAGGGCTGCCACCCGCTCCGGCGGATAGTCTCGGCAACGCTCACGCCAGAGGGCGAACAGCGGCCGGCAGACGAGGGGGCCGTGTCGGGTCGGCACACTGAATCGGCCTTCCAGGGCCAGCCGGGTTTCCGTGTTCGTATTGGGCGGACGTACCGGGCAGGCCACGGCCCGGCCTGCCGCTTCATCCCAGCTCAGGGGGCGGCTTGCATCGCCTCCTGCCTCCAGATCGGCCTGGGTCAACACCCGCCCATCGGCCTCGGCGACGAGAAACGGCGCATCACTCCAGCGCCGGACAAAATCCTGGTCGTAATGGCCGGATTCCAGCAGTTGATGGGCCAGCCCCAGAGCCAGGACGGCATCCGTGCCGGGCCGGGGGCGCAGCCAGAGATCGGCCCCGGCGGCCAGCCCCGCCCGGCGCGGGTCGATGACGATGAGCTTCGCCCCGCGTTTTTGCGCCGCCTTTATCCGCGTGGATTGCGCCAGCCAGGTGGTGGCGGGATTGAAGCCCCACAGCAGGATGCAGCCAGTGTGTTCGTAGTCCGGCATGCCGATGCCCGCGCCCCAGGTGTAGGCAGGGGCGAAATCCTTGTGCCAGTTGCAGTTTTCGGTGGCGAACACCAGGTTGGGGCTTTCCAGCACATGGGCGAGCCGGTGGATCCAGGCGAAGGCATCCGCCACCGCCGTGCCGCTCGGGGTGGCCACGCCGAAGGCCAGTGCCTGGGGGCCGTGGCGGGAAATGGCCTCCCTCGCCTTGGTGGCGACGAGATCGAGCGCCGCCTCCCAGGAAATGCGCTCCCAGCCCGGATCGGCCTCCCCCTTGGGCCGGGTGCGGCGCAGCGGGTACAGCAGGCGCTCCGGCGCATGGACCGATTCCGGCGCGGTTTTCGCCTTGATGCACAGGGCCTGGCCGGTGGGGTGGTCCGGGTCGGGATCGATACGGGTGAGCACACCATCCTCGATGAGCCCGACGCAGCCGCAGCGAGAGATGCACAGGGCGCAGTAGCCGCGGCGCAGTTCGATGCCCATCTTGGGCGCTGCTCGATGTCGCTCGCTTGCATCCGCGCTACAGCGCGTACACCTCCGCCACATCCGTGCCTGCGAGGCGGTCGAAATAACGGGCGCGGTAGTAGTGGCGTTTGTGGGTGGCGTCGTCGGTGAAGGCGGCGCGGTCGTGCAGCACGTTGTTGCTGACCAGGCCCATGCCGGATTCAAGGCGGCCCCGGTACACATAGGATGAGTTGCCGGTGAGCAGGTCATGCAGATAGGCCAGCGCTTCGCGGGCTACCGGGTCTTCCGTCCAGATCACGTTGTGGGCACGGGCGGTGTAGCGCATGTGCAGGTTGCCGGCCGGGGTCAGACTGAACACCGGGCCGGGTTCTTCCCGGCGGCCCACCGTGCCGCCTTCGTCGATGCGCGCAGGAATGGTCATCACGTCCGGGGCCATGAGGGCGCGGATGTAATCCGGGTTTTTGTCGCGCAGCATCAGGTAGGCGATTTCATGATCCATCAGCGCGTTTTCGCCGCCGGTGGCGGCCTGCTGCACCACATGCAGGTTAAGGCCGTGAATCTGTTTGTCGGCGGTGTTGTAGTAGCCGTCGGTGTGCCAGTGAATGGCGCGGTTGGTGTAGGGGATGTAGTGCTGGCGGATACCTTCTTCGCGCACGGTCAGCGAGGTCAGGCCCGTCTCGTCGGCCAGCCAGTTTTTGTTGATGTCCTGCAGGCCAAAGCGGCGCGCGAGCGAGAGGGGAATTTCCGGGTCGGGGTCGGCCCCGGTCTTGCCGACGTACACCACCATGTTGGCCTTGCGGCAGCGCGCCAGCATGGCGGCGTGTTCGGCTTCGGCGAGGCGGCGTGGGTCGTTGATTTCCACCACCAGGTCACCCAGGTTTTGCGGGTAATCCTTGAGCTTGGCGTCGCGCCAGCGTTGGTAAAGGGCATCAGCATCGAGATCAAAGGGGCTGAATGGGGTGGCTTGGGCCTGGGGGCGAACGGCGAGGGACATGAAGCGCTCCTGAAAACGAAGGGAGGCAATAAACGGGGTCAATCAACCTGGCAAAGCCGCCAGGAGCCTGTCGGACTTTGGAATCTCCGGCTGCAAAGCGACCGCGCCGGCTATCCCCGGCACGGGCAGTTCAAGAACTTGTCATTTTCAGCCCGGAACCCACCCCAAACACTCCTCCAGAATAGGTAGCCGCACCCTCCCGGCGGGGTAGCCGGCGGCAACGCTCAAAAACCGTCTCGGGCCGGAAATTCCGGCAATAAAGCACGTACGTTGTCGAAATGCAGAAAGTGATAGCCGCTGGCATTCACGGTCAGCCAGCCTTGCCGTTTCCACTTGGCCAATACCCGATTTACGGTTTCCATGCGTGAATCGACGATCTCGCCGATCTGTTCCAGGGTCAGGTAAACCGGCAGGCAGGCCTTGCCTTCACCCACTTCAATGCCGTAGCGATCCACCAGCATCACCATCAGGGCCGCCACGCGTTCGGAAATGGAACCTGCCCCGACGATTTCGATCTTGTGCACCAGCGCCTCGGTAAAGCGGCTGATTTCAGCCATGAGCGCTACGGACAGGCGCGGCTGTTTTTCGGCGCATTGCAGGAGCGTGAGCGGATCAAGCTGAATCACCGCCATGCCATCGCTCATGGCCCAGGCATCGGTGGGGTATTTCATGCCAGCCCAGATGGCATAAATGCCCATCGAATCACCGGGGCCATACAGGCCAAAAGTCCGACTGTCACCGCCACGTGTGCGGCGTGCGGTCTTGGCCAGCCCCTGTTCGATGAACACCACACGCTCATTGGGTTCGCCCTGATTCCAGAGCCGATCTCCCGCGCGATACACCTGAATGCTGGCCGACTTGGCGAGCTTCTTAAGAATCGCATCCGGCAAGGGTTCGAACATCTCGAAGCGGCGCAAGCGTTCAATCATCTCTGCCTCACTCAGACGCTCGGCCACAGCAGGTGCCAAGCTGCTGCGCCGTGGAATACGGGTGCGTGGCAGATTGACGATAAAGCGCCAGGCATCTTCCGTAGCCGGGCTCTGCTCTGGCGCTTCGGCAGGCTGCGCGGACGGAGGTTTGGCGGGTTTTTTCGGGTTGTTCACGGCGATTTTCTTGTCAGGCAACGTCGGCTGTGCGTGCCAGGGCTTCGACCTTGATGGCCGAAGGCTGCACGATGCAGGCCGCGCGGCAGAGGGCGCAGCCCACACAGTGCAAGGGGTCGATGCGCGGGCGGCACAGATCCCACACGAGTGCGCCGGGAACGGGACAACTGCCCTCGCAGGCCCCGCACTCCGGGCCTTGGTGGGGCAGACAAGCCTCTGTATCAATATGGACCCGGGCAAAAGGCCGCAGCCCCGCCTCGGCATCTTCGGCGGCCTTTCTCAGGGCGCCCGGTTCGCAGGCGGCGACGCACGGCCACCCGTCGCACAGATGGCAGCCCTTGTGGAGCAGGTTCAACGCTGGCGTGCCGGCCACGGTGATACCGAGCCGGACCGCCAGTGGAAAGATCACCTCGTGGGGGCAGGCCTCCATGCAGGCACCGCAGCGCGTGCAGGCCAGCAGGAACTCCAGCTCGTCCCGGGCGTAGGGCGGGCGAATCCAGTGGGCGGCCTGCTGGTTGGCCTTGGCATCGCACAGCTTGACGACTTTTTCGCCCGTATTGCGAAAGGCCTGGAGGAAGAACGCTCGACGATCCATCCGTTTTCACCCAATTTACAAGCGCATCACCATCGGCTGCATCAGCAACCAGAGGTTGAAGCCGGTGATGCCGGCGGCGAACAGCAGCATCGGAAGGAGCCGCCAGACCTGCCCTGCCCGATCCGCTTCGAGCACCGCCGCGCCGCGTCGGCGCACGATGCGCACGGCGACGAGAAAACCCAGCACCAGCAGGCCGGCCTGCATGGCAAAGAGCGTGTCCTGCCAGAGCAGCAGGTTCATGTGCCGCACCTGTTTTTCCGCCATGCTGAAGGGCAGTGCCCCCGTGCCCAGCGGGTTGTGCAATACCTGGGTGACCCCCGCACTTTCCCGCACCAGATGATTGAGGTTGTGCGCCATGTGGTAGGCGATTGCGAGGGGGAGTGCCGCGAAAGCGAAAGTGGTCAGAAACCGTTTGAACGGCAGGCGGCTGCGGGTCAGGCGGCGGGTGGCCGCTGCCGTGAGGGCATAGGCCCCGGCCACGGCGGCAAGACAGGCCACAAGCCCAAGGCTGAAGCTCCACAGCAGGCGGCCGCTGTCGCCGATGGCGCGGGCCAGGGTGCGCATCCAGTCTTCCCAGAAGGTCATCATGGACAGCCCATGCAAGGCGGTGAGCGCCAGCAGGGCGAGCATGAAGACCGCCTCGTCCCAATGCGGGCGCGCGCCCTGTTCGGCTTCGATGCCGGGGGAACGCAAACGCCAGGCCACGTTGCCGTGCGGGCAGCTTTGAGCGCAGTTGCCGCAGGACGTGCAGTAGGTGTTTTGTGTGAGCCGCCCCATCACCAGACCGGTGGGGCACGGTTCCACCGCTGCGTTGCCGTGGTGGCAATCCAGGGTCTTGCAGCGGGCGCAAAGGTCGGTGTCGACGGGGCGCAGTTCCACCGCCGCCAGTTGCGCATAGGCCCCCACGGTGCGGCCTACCGGGCAGAAATAGTGGCAAAACGCGCGGCGCCGAAAAATCGCCAGGGAGGCCGTGGCCAGCACCACGATGAGAAGCGCGAGCAAGGCCGTGGCATAGGGGTCGAGGGTGATGCCTAAGCCAAGTTCGAGCCAGGTCAGACCGACGAGCAGCCCCAGGGCCGGCCACACGCAGCGCAGCCCGCGCGGCACCACGAGATTGAGTGAATTGTTGAGTTCGGCGCGGCCCCAGATTTTTCGTCGCACCAGCCACTGCGCCAGGGCATCCCAGGGGCAGACCGCGCACCAGGCCGAGCCGAGGAAGAAGATCGAAAACACCAGCCCGGCCCACCACAGGTTCCAGGTCAGCACGGTGGCAAGATTTCTCTCGGGGATGGGCGAGCCGAACAAACCGGCGGCAATCACCAGCAGAAACAGCGAAACCGTCACGAGTTTCAAGGCAAGGAGGAGGCCGGGGCCAAGGGTAGGGAAGCTGGCCTTGACGCCGTGACCGATCAGCGGCAGGGCAGGTCTGCCCATGCCGGTTGCGGCGAGCGGTGCGCGCACCGCCCAGACCAGGGTCAGCAGCATGAGGGCGAGGATGGCGAGCGCCCAGGTTTCCGGTAGCCCCGGATGGGTCATCATCAGGGTGCCGTTCGCGCTGCAATAGATCATGCGTCGGCCCGCCTACGCTCCGCGCGCGGCAGGCGCTTCTTCTGTATCAGGTTGACGCCGATCAGCAGGGCGGCAATCACCCCCACGGCGATGCCGAGGGGGCCGACCGACCGAGGCTCGCCGATGCGCAGGGGAAAGTCGATCAGGTAGGGCTCGCCGCCGGATTCGAATTCCGCGGTGATGATGTAGTCGCCCGCTTCCTTGAAGATGAAGCCCTGGCGGTAGGTGTAGTCCTGGGAACGCTGCACGCCCAGGGCTTCCTTGCGGCTGGGAAACCAGGCGTCCAGCCAGGCGTCGTCGCGCACACTGAAGGTGATTTCCCCGGCGAAGGGCGTGCCGTCGTCGAGCCTCGTGGCATAGACGCTGACGCGGCCCGCTTCGTTGGGCTTGGGGAAGGCGGGAAAGGCCATGTAACTCACGAAATACGCGCCGATCTGCGTTTCCACCTGCATGCTGGGCGGGGTGTTGGAATCTTCGTTGAGGCTGTAGGTGGGGCGGCCCAGCACATGGTGCGCGCCGGCGTATTGACAGGGCAGCAGCGCGAGGAGGACGCTGAAAATCGGAACGATGAAAAGCAGCCGCTTCATAGCCAGAAACTCATACCGTGTGCCTGGCGACCGTGCCCTCGGCGCGATCGACGATCCAGATTGGCAGGCTGGGTTCGGGGCAGACTTCCACGCACAGGCCGCAGCCCACGCATCCATCCTTGATGATGGGCCGGTACTGGTTCCACATCTCGAAGCCGATGGCCCGCTCACCCAGGGGGCAGACGCTCACGCAGGCACCGCAGATGCCGCGATCCACCCAGGGGTAGCAGGCGGCGCGGTCGATCTGGGCGATGCCCATATCGATCTCGTCCAGCGGGGTTTCAATCAGCGCCTCGGTGGGGCAGACCGCCATGCACTTGTTGCACAGGGTGCAGCCCTTGTCCTCGGGGTTGATGAAGGGCGTGTTCACCTTGCCGCCGCCGTCGCGGTCATGAAAGCGGATGCAGCGCGGCGGGCAGACTTCCCCGCACAGGCCGCAGCCGATGCAGGCGGCGACAAAGGCGGCATCGTCCTTCAATGCCCCCGGCGGGCGGATGTGGTTGCGTTTGTGTTCGCGGTTGTGTTCGCGGTTGTGGTTTTGCGCGCGGGCTTCCGGTGCCAGCAGGCGGGCCACGCCATAGGGCAGGCTGGCGGCGGCGAGCAGGGCCGCGCCCCGGATCAGGCGTTGCAGGGCGCTACGGCGCTGCATCAATGCGCTCCCTGGTCGGGATGGGCGCGGCGGTACTGTTTGCCCAGGTGGCCGGGGCCTTGCTTCGGAAAGTCCGTGGGGCGCAGCACGAAGGTCATGGCCTGGGTGGGGCAGACCGCGATGCAGGCCGTGCAGTTGTTGCATTCCTGGCCGAAATGGTCGCGCAACGGGTCGAGGCCGAATTCGCACACTGCATTGCACTTGGCGCAGTCGTTGCAGTTTTCGACGATGCGGCGGATGCGCAGCAGGCGATAACGGCCCAGCAGTGAATAGAGCGCGCCGCCGGGGCAGAGGTAGCGGCAGAAGCCCCGGCGCGCGACCAGGGTGTCGAACAACAGGGTGCCGACGAAGAACGCCGCGCCGGCCCCGAACCCGCCCAGGGCAATGGCGTAGTACAGCTCGCGCCCGACGATGGCCGGCGGATAGATCGCCGCCATCAACACCGAGCCGGTAGCGGCGGAGAGCAGCAGCCCCACACCCAGCACCGCGTATTTCAGGCGCAGGTCAAAACGGCGGTTGCCCACCTTGAAGCCCAGGCGGGCAAGCCAGGTGGAGACGTTGGTGTTGAGCTCATACAAAAAAGTGGCGGGGCAGATCCAGCCACAGAAAAACCGCCCCAGCACGAGCGTGAACAACACGGGGATGAGGGCCGTCAGCAAAAACGGCGCATACAGCTTGAGCCCCGCCGCCATCTGCCCGGCCACGGCGAGCGGGTCGCTCAACTGCAAGCCGAAGAAACTGCCCGACCAGGTGTTGCCCTTGATCGCGTCCAGGTCTTCGGCGGGGTCGTCCGTGAAGGCGGCGGTGAGGGTTTCCATCACGTCGTAGAGCTGTTTTTCCGCGGGGGCGAGCAGATCGTAGGCATGCGCAGCGGTGTAGGTCTGGTAGACATGAATGAAGGGCAAGGCCACCAGCATCGCAAACACGATGGAAAGGCTCAGCCAGCGCAGCTTGTTGAGGTGTCGCCAGAGGGCAAACGGTTTGGGAGTGCCCATCGTGAGGCTCATAAAAAAGGGTTAGCCGTAATCCGGAATGATGCGGATGGCCTGGGGAATCTGGATGCAGGAACGCTCGCACAGCCCGCAGCCGACGCAGGCTTCCAGTACCTGGGGCTGTTCCAGGCGGCCCACGCGGATCGCCACATCCTGCAAGGGGCAGGCGCGGTAACAGACACCGCAGGTCTTGCCTTGAAACGACAGGCACAGCCGTTCATCCACCCGCGCCCGGCCCATGCGCACCTTGCCGAGGATGGGCGCCAGCTCGCGCGCCACCGGCTGGATGGCATCGGTGGGGCAGACCTCGCCGCATTTCATGCACAGGATGCAGGACTGCTCGCGCGGCACGATGTAGGGCGTATCGAGCGAGCGCAGCCCGTTCTCGTGGCCGAAATACTGGATGCAGCGGTTGGGGCAGACCTCGCCGCATTGCCCGCAGTGGATGCAATGCGCCAGGAATTCTGCTTCCGGACGCGCGCCCGGCGGCCTCAAGTAACGGATTGAACGTGTGGGTTGACGTGTCGATGCGGCTGGCCGCGCCTCGGCCAGCAGCGGGCTCAGCGCCGTCGCGGCGGCGGCACTGAGCAGTGCGTCAAGAAAGCTTCTGCGCTGCATGGATGTCGGCGCAGAGGTTCCGCGGCAAACCCCACGTCATACCTTCTCCACCCGCGCCGCCAGCTTCTTGAAGTCCACCTGGCCGGAGACCGGATCCCAGACGCGGCTGGAGGTCTTGTTGACCAGCCACTTGTTCTTTTTGGGATCGGCGCTATCGGCCACCGACAGGTTCCAGGGGCTGAACAAGTAGCCGCGCGGCACGCTGTTGCGCGCCGGTTTGACCAGGCTGTGGGTGCCGACCTGGGCGCGCGCCTCGAAGGAACCCCGGCGCGTCACCAGACGCACCTTGTCACCGTCCTTGATGCCGAGTTCCTTCGCATCCTGCTCGTGCATCTCCACGTACATCTCCGGCACCAGACGCCGCGTAGTGGGGCTGCGATTGGATTTGGCGGTGTGGAAATGTTCGTACACCACGCCCAGGCCCAGCCAGTAGGGGTATTTGTCCTTGGGTACGGCGTCCCAGGACTTGCCACGGAACTTCATGTCCGGCAGGTCGGGGGTCAGACCCTTGTCGCGCGCTTCCTTGAGCAAGGCCAGGTTGTCGATGGTGTACTTGCCCTTCTTGACGCCGAATTCCATCAGCTTGGCGGTGACCGCCTCGCGGTCGGAGTAGTCCTGCTGGCAAAGCTGCATGTGCACCTTGCCGTCCTTGGTGCGGAAGTAACCGTAGGGCCGGTTGGTCCACTGGTTTTCCTGGTTCATGTAGCGGCGCTTGGTGCCGCCGTCCTTGGCGATCTGGTAGGTGGGTGCCGGCCACATGATGCCGCGCAGTTCGGCGATCTGGTCATAGGGCGCCACCTTGTCCGCCTTCTCCACCTCCAGAATGCCGGTGAGATCGACGTCCGTGCCGGCACTGGCCCGGCACACGTCGCGGAAGACTTCCTGCGAGTCGTAGGTGCCGTCCTTGAGCTTCTTGTAGGGGAAGATGGCATCCGCATCCAGGCCCAGCAGGTGGGCGATTTCCTTGCCCTTGTCGATCACCATGTCCATGTCTGGACGGCAGCCGGGCGGCGGTTCGGCGGCCTTCTGGTTGATGTTGATGCGCCGCTCGGAGCTGATGTAGGTGCCTTCCACCTCGCCCCAGGTGGCGGCGGGGAAGATCACGTCGGCGTAGAGATTGTTGGGCGCATGGCGGTAGATTTCCTGCACCACGTTGAAGGTTTTCAGGAGCGCCGGGCGCACCAGGTTGTTCTGGTCAGGCAGGTCGATGTGGGTGGCATAAACCCAGAACATCGCCTTGAGGTCGCCTTTCAGCGCGCGTTCCAGCATGCCCACGGCAAAGCCGGGGTTCTGCGAGTTGAGCGCACGCTCCAGGTTTTTCTCGGGCACGCGCCAGGCCTTGGCCATTTTCAGGCGGTGCAGGGGGTTATCCAGCGGCTCGTTGAACGGCAGCCGGCCGGTGAGGCCGCCGGTGAAGCGCTCGCCCATGGCATTGGGCTGGCCGGTCATGGAGAAGGGGCCGCAGCCGGGCTTGGCCAGGTTGCCGGTCAAGGTGCACAGGTTGATGATGGAAATGATGTTGTTCTGACCGTGGATGTGCTGGTTGTAGCCGATGCCCCACATGATGATCACGCCACCGTGGCCGTCCCTGCCCCGCGCCAGGCGCTTGCGCGTGGCGTCGGCAAACATCTTCGCCACCAGGCGAATCTTAGCGGGCGGCACTTCGTCGGTGCCCATGCGGTCCTGCACCTGCTCCGGGCTGTAGTGGGCCAGCACGCCATCCACATATTCCTTCCAGCCGGTGGTGTGGGCTTTCAGGAACTTCCAGTCAATCACGTCCTTGTGATCCTTGAGCAGCACGTGGGCAATGGCATTGAGGAAGCTGATGTCGCCGTTGAGTACGGGCACATCCACATGGTTTTTCGGGTTGATGTCCGCATAGCCCTTGCTGGTGCCGGTGTAACGCGGGTCAGCGACCACGGTTGAGATGTTTTTCTTTTTCTTGTGGTCGGCGCAGCGCCAGAAAATGATGGGGTGCGCCTCTCGGGCGTTGTGCCCGAAGTGCATGATCATGTCCGACAGCTCGATGTCCTCGTAGGCCAGCGGGGGCGTGTCCGAACCCAGGGTCGCGTAATAGCCGGTCACCGCCGAGGTCATGCACATGCGGGCATTGGCCTCGATGGTGTTGGAGCCCAGCACCCCCTTCATGAACACGTTTTCCAGGTACTGGCCTTCCATGGTGAGCTGGCCGGAACCGTACAGCGCGATGCTGTTGCCGCCGTACTTCTTGGCGAAGTGGGCGATCTTGTGCGCCGTCATGTCGGACGCCTTCTCGTAGGGCACGCGCACGAAATGTTCCTCGTCAAAGGAGCCCTTGGTCTTGCTGATGAAATCCATGTCGCCATGGCCCGGCTTGTTCCATTCGGCCCACACGTCACGGCGCACATAGGGGTCCCCCTGCATGCGGTCCACATAGATTGGCTCGGCGGCGGTCAGGCCCTTGATGCACTGCAGGCCAAAGTTGGTGGGGTGATCCTTGTCCGGCTGCATGGAGACGATCTTGCCGTTCTCCGAAATGATGACCGTGCCGCAGCCCACGCCGCAGTAGGGGCACTGGGCAAGGGCCGTGGTGCGCTTGGTGGAGGCTGCCCCGGGCGGCAGCGGAGCCGCTTCTAGCTCCGGATTGCTGCCCACCATCAGGCTTGCGCCCACGGCGGAACCGGTGATGAAGGCGCTTCCCTTGAGGAAGTCGCGGCGGTGCATTTTGATTCGTTTCATTGGTCCAGCCCTCCAGGGGTGTGCATGGTCATGGCGATGTTCCTTCTTATTGCTTCGCGCTCATGGCGCGCATGTACACGATGATGTCGTCGATTTCCTGGTCGGAAAGATTGGCCATGGAAGCCGGCCCTTTGAAACCGAGCATGCGGGTATTCGAACGGCCTTCCTTGATGGTGGTGCGGATGTAGCCATCCGAGACACGGTCCAGGAAGCCGGAGCGGCCAATCGCCGTGCCCGGCCCGCCGGTCTCGTAGCCTTCACCCACGCCGCCGTGGCAGGTGGAGCAGATGTACTCGTACCACTGGCTGCCCAGACGCGGATCACCCCGCGCTTCCGGCTGCGCATCCACTTCCGCGCTGCGATCCGGCAGAGTGGCGAAGGAACGCAGGTAGGCAATGATGGCGTTCACATCACGCTCGCCCAGATGCGCGAAGGGCGGCATGCCGGTGCCCTCGCGCCCGCCAACGATGTTGGCGCGCAGAAAACCATCCGAACTCAGGCTAAGGAATTCCGGGTTGGTGAGCGAAGGCGCAAAGCCCGCCTTGCCGATGGCATCGGCCTGGTGGCAGGCCGAGCAGTTTTCTTCGTAAACCTGCCGGCCTTTCTTGATGAGCGCCTGGTCCGCGGCGTTTGCCGACAGGGCAAACAAACACATCGGCACCAGGAGGATGGCCCTGCCCACACCGGAAAACGCAAATCTGATTGATCGCTTCATGGAATCCTCCTTGCTTGCAGGGGAGGAATTAAGTGCCTGATTCCCAGCTTGGGCAATCGACTGGATGCACTACCCACAAGGGGGTAGTGGGTATTACCAGCTCCGCTTCCCGACGCACCTTGGCCAGAAGCCGGGCTTTGGGAAAAGGCCTGCCCCCATCAAGCCACGTCAACCCAAACCTGCCCGTCTTCCACCTTGGTGGGATAGGTGGCCAGGGGACAGTCGGCGGGATCGTTCAGTGGCTTGCCGTTCTCCAGGTCGAAATAACTGCCATGGAGGCTGCACTTTATGGACCGGCCCTTGATGCAGCCGAACCAGAGGGAATAGTCCTCGTGGGTGCACATCTCGTCCACGCAATAGTACTTACCCTCGGCATTGGCGAGCAGCAGGCGCTTGCCCGCCGCCTCCACTCGCTTCATCTGGGTGGGGGCCAGTTCGTGGGCCCCGGCCACGCTGACCCAGGCCATCAGCACACCCGGGCCGCGGCCCTGCCGCTGTCCAGGGCGGCACGGGCCAGTTCGGCGGCCGCATGCAGGCTGGGGGCCTTGCCGATATGGTGCAGGATGGTGGCGGCGCCCAGCACCAGGGAGTCGTAGGTGGCGCCCTTATCACCCTTCAGTGCGGCCAGGCCAGCCCTGGCGGCCGCGGCGGCGGTGGCGTTCACGTCCACCATGATGGCCACCTCGTCCCCGGCCCGCTCGGACTTGGGCAGGTCTTCCGGCAGGGGCACGGAACGCACGGACTGCTCGATGCCCAGGGCCAGGGGATCGATGTCCGTCTCCAGTTCCTCGCCCCGGTCCTGGTAGACCCAGACCTTGCCCGCCTGGCGCAGTGAGGGAATCACGCCCCCTTCCACGCCGCGGATGATGATGCCTGTATCGAATCCCGCGTGACGGGCCAGCATGGCATAGATGGGGGGATAGGGTTTGTGCACGTAGCCGGTGACGAAGTGGGTCCGCCTGCGGCCCTGGATGGGCTTGGCCAGCACTTCCACGGTGGTGACGGCCTGGCGCTTGATGATGCGGGTACGCAGTTTTACGAGATCGTGGAGACCGGGGTTGTACCGGGCCTGATCCACGTAGCTCCAGCCGATGGCAGGATCCGCCAAGCGCCGCGCGGCGTCAGCGGTGTCCAGGTCCACGTTCACGCCGGCGGCCAGCAGCACGTGGCGGGCCGTGACGCCATACTTGGGCCCCACGGCCTCCACGCTGTGGTTGACGGCGGGCACGCCCAGTTCCGCCAGCAGGGCCGGCAGGAAGGGGGCGGCGGGCAGGCAGCGGTTGTAGCCGTCGTAGGGGTCGGCGATGTCCACCACCTCGTCCACGTCCGCCGTGACCCGCTGGGTGGTTTCCAGGATGGCGTCCAGGATGCCCTTGTTCTCCGCTTCCGTCTCCCGCTTCATGCGCAGGGCGATGAAAAAGATGCCCGCCTGCACGGGGTCCACCCGGTCTTCCAGGATGCCCTTCATGCCCAGGTAGGCTTCGTCCTGGGCAATGTCCTTGGACAAGTCGGGGCCGGTGGCGATGCGCTGGATGATGGAATGCATCACCTTCTGATAGTCGGGGGAATGGCTGCTGTGCATGGTCAAATACCGATACGGGACGGGGCGAGAATAAAAAACCCGATAATTTTGATCAACTATTTCTTGGTCACCGGGCGCTCACATATTTACTTATGATGTCATAAGCCAGAGATTAAAATTAGTGTTTTCTAATATATTCACCAGCCATGCAAAACCACTATGAACGCATCGGTGGCGAAGAGAAGGTCCGGCAACTGGTGGGCCGTTTCTACGACCACATGGACGAACTTCCGGAGGTATGGGACATTCGCAAGCTGCATGGCGAATCCCTGGACAATTCCCGGCAGAAGCTGTTCGACTTCCTGTCCGGCTGGATGGGCGGACCCCAGCTTTACGTGGAGAAACACGGCCACCCCATGCTGCGCCGCAGGCACCTGCCCTTCCCCATCGACAGCGCCGCCCGGGATCAGTGGATGCACTGCATGCGGCTGGCCCTGGACGAAGTGGTGGAGGACCCGCGCCTGCGCCAGGAGCTGTACCAGGCCTTTCTGAAGGTGGCCGACCACATGAGAAACCAGGCCCAGAGCCAGATGGCCCAGGCGGGCGGCCTGCACCATGTCAGCGACTGAACAGGCAACCGACAATCAACGTGAGAGGAACCGACATGTACGCATTCACCTGTGACGTAGCCCTGCCCTTCGACCAGGCCGTGGAGAAATTCAAGCAGGCCCTGGCCGACGAGAAGATGGGCGTGGTTTCCGAGATTAACGTCTCCCATATCATGAAGGCCAAGCTGAACACAGACATGCCCCCCTATGCCATCCTGGGCGCCTGCGCCCCCGGCCTGGCCAAGCGGGTCATCGATTCCGACCCCAACGCCGGCGCCCTGCTGCCCTGCGGCGTGGCCGCCATGGCCCTGGATGCCAACACCACCCGTTTCTCATTCCAGGACCCGGAAACCATGGCGGGCGTCACCACCAACCCGGTGATGCACGAGGTAGCCAAGGAAGCCAAGACCATGCTGCTGCGGGTGAAGGATAATCTCGGAAAATAATCACTCGCTTTATCGGGGTGGCGGCGCCCCTGCATCGTCCAACTCGCCGCCGGCAGCAACCAGGTGTGTTATCGAAGCCCGTGCCGGTCGGCCCAGGGGCCGACCGGCAAGACGCATTACATTTGGAGGAGACCGCCATGTTGAAGCGTCAGTTTTTCCGTGCCCTGGTGGGCATCGCCCTGTCCCTGCCCTTGATGTCCCAGCCTGCCCTGGCGGTGGACCCCGCCAGCCTGCCCAAGATCAAGGTCAGCAAGATGGGGCTCTACCTGGAAGCCAGGGACGTACCCGAGTTCCTGAAAAGACACGGGCCCAAGGTGCTGTTCGTGGACGTTCGCACCATCGAGGAAGTCCTGTTCGTGGGATCTCCCGATGGCCTGGACGGCCAGGCCTCCTTCGGCATCATGCATTACGACAAGTGGGACAGCGCGAAGAAGACCTTCCAGCGCAATCCAAACCCGGACTTCCTGTCCCAGTTCGAGGTCTTCGCCCTGGAGAAGGGCATCGAGAAGTCGGATCCCGTCGTCCTCATCTGCCGTTCCGGCGACCGCAGCGCCATGAGCGCCGATCTGCTGGGCCGATATGGCTACACCAACGTGTGGTCCGTGGTGGATGGCTTCGAAGGCGACATGGCCAAGGACGGCCCCAACAAGGGCAAGAGGGTGGTGAACGGCTGGAAGAACGCCGGCCTGCCCTGGAGCTACAACGTCGACCGCGACAAGGTCACCATGGGCAAATAACCAACCGAAGGAGATGCCATGAAACACGCAGTCAAACTCACCCTGATTTCCC
This sequence comes from Thiobacillus sp., assembly GCA_024235835.1. Taxonomy (NCBI): domain Bacteria; kingdom Pseudomonadati; phylum Pseudomonadota; class Betaproteobacteria; order Nitrosomonadales; family Thiobacillaceae; genus Thiobacillus; species Thiobacillus sp. Next base: position 809,145 of record JACKLQ010000001.1, read on the forward strand.
TTTCAATTGCCTCGCTCCTGGCCGGTTGCGCCGGCATGCCCAGCGCCGAGAAGCAGGCCGAGATGGCCGGCGAGGCCCGGGCCACCGCTGGCGGCCTGATCAAGACCCTGGGCGGCGAGCTGAAGGCCGCCATGAAGGCAGGCGGACCGGAAAACGCCATCGGCGTCTGCAAGGAGAAGGCCCCCGCCATCGCCAGGGAGGCCTCCGCCCGCACCGGCATGAGCATCAAGCGGGTGAGCACGAAGAACCGCAATCCAAAGGGGGTACCCGATGCCTGGGAAGCCGCCGCCATCGCCAAGTTCGAGAAAGACCTGGCGGCGGGTGCCAAGGCCGAGACCCTGGATACCTATGAAGTGGTGGATGACGGCAAAGCCAGGACCTTCCGCTACGCCAAGGCCCTGGTGACCCAGGCCGTGTGCCTGGAATGCCACGGCGTACCCGAGGCCATGAAGGAGGGGGTGAAGTCCAAGCTGGCCACGGAATACCCCAACGACAAGGCCGTGGGCTACGCCGCCGGCATGGTGCGGGGCATCATCACCATGCGCAAGCCGCTGTAACCGCCGCTGTGACTCGCAGCCCTCCCCGACCCCGGGGTAGGGCTTTTTTTCTATCCTGTCCTGACCCATGCCATGAACGACGCCGCCACCCACTCCCGACTGCAGCATTTCCCCATTGCCTGGTTCTCCATGATCATGGGCCTGGGGGGCCTGACCATCGCCTGGCGCCGGGCCGAGGAACTCATGGGCCTGGGCGTGGCCATCAGCCCCTGGCTGCTGGGGCTGACTACCCTGCTGTTCGTGGCCCTGGCCGGGGCCTATGGCGTGAAGATGCTGAAGTACAGGGATGCCGCGGCCAGGGAGTGGGCCCATCCTGTGAAGATGAACTTCGTGCCCACGGTCAGCATCGCCCTGATCCTGTTGTCCATCGGTTGGCTGCCCCTCTCGGCCCCCTATTCCAAACTGCTGTGGCTTGCGGGATCGGCCCTTCACCTGGTCCTCACCCTCCACGTGATGACCCAGTGGATGCACCACAGCAAGTTCGAGATCGTGCACCTCAACCCCGCCTGGTTCATTCCCGTGGTGGGCAACATCCTGGTGCCCATTGCCGGCGTCAACCATGCGCCCGCCGAAATCTCCTGGTTCTTCTTCAGCATCGGCCTGCTTTTCTGGCCCGTGCTCCTCACCATCATCTTCTACCGGGTGATCTTCCACGGCAGCCTGCCAGAGCGCCTCATGCCCACCCTGTTCATTCTCATCGCGCCGCCGGCGGTGGGCTTTCTGTCCTACGTGAAGCTGACTGGCGGTCTGGACATGCTGGCCCTGCTGTTCTACTACAGCGCCCTGTTCTTCACCTTGTTGTTGTTCGCCCAGCTGGCCTGGTTCGCACGCCTGAAGTTTTTCCTCTCCTGGTGGGCCTATTCCTTCCCCCTGGCGGCCGTCACCGTGGCCACCTTCGTCATGTACGAGCTAGGCGGCAACCTGCTTTTCGCCCGCCTGGCCAGCATCCTTCTGGGTGTTGCCACGGTAGTTATCGCAGGCCTGTTCCTGCGTACCGCGCTGGCCGTGGCCAAAAGGGAGATTTGCCTGGAGGACTGAGGGGTCAGTAGACTGTCCGGAGGCGGCGGATGAAGCCTGATCTTGGGGCACGCATGATCCAGGCTTGTGCGGATCCCTCCCGGGTCTCTCCCGTTTCACGCCGCTGTCATCCTGGGTCTCCAATATACAAGCCACGTTCAGCCCAGCTATAGAGGCCATTTGAGGGGAAACCCGCCTTCCCCGCGCCTCCGATGGCCCGATTCGTGCTTCGTAGCACCCATTCACAATGAGAACGTACAGGTGAGTTTTCTGACTGTTTTAAAATCCGCATCCGCCAAGGCCAGCCGGGAGGGCGTATTCTCATGCCTGCCACAGCGGCCATTGTCCGCTCGGACGCGGCCCGCTCTCGTCGCCCCGGAAGGCGCGACGTCATGACGGCCAAGGTCCGGGACCTGTCCCTGATGTTCTTCACCCTGCTGGGCTTCTGGCTGCTGCTGAACGGCTCCCTGGCTACGGACGTCCTCCTGGTGGGTGTGCTCGCGGCCCTGGTCATCACCCTGATCTTCCGCAATGGCCTGTCGGTGGTCTCGGAATTCCGTTTCACCCCCCAGTCCCTGCTGGCGGCGCCGGCCTACGTGCTCTACTTCCTCAAGGAGCTGGTCAAATCCAACCTGCGCCTGGCGGGCATCGTGCTCTCCCCCGCCCTGCCCCTCCACCCGGGCATCGTCAAGGTGCGCACCAAACTGAAAAGCCCCATGGGGCGGCTGCTGCTGGCCAACTCCATCACCCTCACCCCCGGCACCCTCACCGTGGAAATGGAGGGCGAATGGCTCTACATCCACTGGGTCGCCGTGGAAGCGGAAGAGACCGAGGCGGCCACGGCCAGCATCGTTTCCGGTTTCGAGCGCTATCTGGAAGTCATGTATGGTTGAAACGCTGATCCATCTCGCCGCGACGCTGACGGGCGCGGCCCTGCTGCTGGCCCTGTACCGCTTCCTCAAGGGGCCGGCCGCCGGCGACCGGGTGGTGGCCTTCGACGTGCTCACCATCGTCAGCATCACCGGCATCGTCCTGATTACCCTGGCCGAGGGGCGCGGCATCTACCTGGACGTGGCCCTGGTCTACGCCCTGCTGTCCTTCCTGGGGGTAATCGTCATAGCCCGCTATCTGGAGCGGGGCCTGTGATGGCGCCCCTCATCGACACGCCCATGAACATTCTCGGCGGCCTGCTGCTGGTGGCCGGCGCGGCCTTCCTGCTGCTGGGGGGGCTGGGCCTGGTGCGCATGCCCGACCTGTTCAACCGCATCCAGGCCGGCACCAAGGCCACCACCCTGGGCACCCTGCTGAGCCTGTCCGGAGCCGCCTGCCTGCATCCGGAATGGGGCTTGAAGCTGCTGCTGATCGGCTTGTTCATCCTCTTCACCAATCCCATCTCCTCCCAGGTGCTGGCCCGGGCGGCCCACCGGGTGGGCGCGGTCAAGTCGTCCCTCACCAGCGTGGACCGGCTGTCGGAAGACCGGGGAGAGGCATGATGGGTGATCTGATGACCGTCATGACCGGGGTGCTGTGCGTCGCCATGATCGGCGCCGCCCTGATGGCCATCCGCGAGCCCAGCGCCGAGGAGGACAAGACGGAGACCGGCGGACTCCCCATCGCCATCCTGGCCGCCGGCCTGGTGAGTCTCATTGCCTCGGTGCTGTTCCTGGTGCTGGCGGCCCCCGACGTGGCCATGACCGAGGCCGCCATCGGCAGCGGCCTCACCACTTTCCTGTTCTTCTTCGTGCTGGGTCGGATAAGAACGACCCCCGGCTCGGTGAATCCACCCGAGCCGCCCCCCGAGGGGGCTGGATTGCATCCGCACAGCGGCGGGGTAGGAAACAATCATGGTTAAGCGCTTCATCGCCCTCCTGCTGGTGCTGTCCATCGGCGGCCTGTTCGCCCTGCTGCTGGCGGGCTACACCCCCGACGCGGACCTGAACCAGACCGCCCGCTACTACGCCGACAACACCGCCCGGGACATCGGCGCGGCCAACATCGTCACCGCCATCATCGTCACCTACCGCGGCCTGGACACCCTGGGCGAGGTCACGGTGCTGTTCCTGGCCGCCACCGTCGTGGGACTGGTGCTGGCCCTGGGGGGGAACGCCGGCAGACCTGGCCATGCCCTCGTCCCGGTAGGCGAACTGCTCACCACGGGCAGCCGCTACCTCGCGCCCCTGATCATGCTGCTGGGCGTCTACGTCTTCGTGAACGGCCACCTGACCCCCGGCGGCGGCTTCCAGGGCGGCGCCATCATCGCCTCGGGCACCTTGCTGCTCCTGCTGGCCGATCCCCTGAAACACTTCAGCCACGGCCTCATCGCCGCCATCGAATCCGTGGCCGGCGTCTTCTACGTCATCATCGGCCTGCTGGGCCTGGTGCTGGCCGGCGGCTTCCTGGACAACCGCTTCCTGCCCACAGGCACCCTGGGGGCACTGTTCTCCGCCGGGGCCATCCCGCTGATCTATTCCCTCATCGGCCTCAAGGTGGGGGCCGAGGTGTCCTCCATGCTCGCCAGCCTGTCCGAGACCGAGGAGCCATGATGCCCGGCATCGCCCAACTGGCCATGGCCACCGGCTTCCTGCTGATCCTCATCGGCTTCTACGGCGCCCTCACCCGCCGCAACCTGCTGCGCATGATCGTGGCCTTCACCATCGCCGACACGGGGGTCAACATCGTCATCGTCTCCATCGGCTATATGCACGGCCGCACGGCGCCCATCCTGGATTCGACTCTGGCCGCCGCTGACGCCGCCGCCCGCATCATCGACCCGGTGCCCCAGGCCCTGGTGCTCACCGCCATCGTCATCGGCGTGGGCGTCACGGCCCTGATGCTGGCCTACGCCCTGCGCCTCTTCGGCCAGAAGCGCAGCCTGGACATTGCCCAATTCACGGAGCTGAAGGGATGAGCGGCATGGAGAACCTGTTGCTGAATCCCCTCCTCATCCTGGCCATCGGCCTGGGCGCTGCCTTCCTGCTGGGCCTGCTGGGCGACCAGCGGCGCGCCGCGTCCTACGGCCTGACCCTGGCCGCCCTGGCCTGGATGGCCTGGATTCCCGCCCGCTGGCTGTGGGCCTTCACCCTGGAAGGCGCCGCCCCGGCGGAAATCCTCACCGCCGGCACGCCACCGCCCTTCGCCATCAACCTGCGCTTCGGCCTGGCGGAAGCCGCCCTGACCCTGCTGGTGAACCTGACGGGCCTGCTGTCGGCCATCCACCTCAAGGACGTGCTGCTGCAACAGGGCCGCCGCGCCATGGCGGTGCTGCTGGTGGCCGTCATGGCCCTGGGGGGCATCATCCTCACCCGGGACATGTTCAACCTGTTCGTGTTCTTCGAACTGGCGGTCATCTCCACCGCCGGCCTGGTGCTGCTGTCCCGCAACGCCCGCGCCGGCCTGTCCGAGCAGTTGTCGCTCAGCGCCGGCTTCAAGTACCTAGTGGTGTCCCAGCTCATCTCGGTGTTCCTGCTCATCGGCATCATCTTCGCCTACCACGCCACCGGCACCCTCAACATCGACGGCATGGCCGATGCGGAGCTGGGCCTGCTGAACGGCGGGGCCCTGGCCTTCTTCCTGATGTTCATCGCCATCGTCTCCGAACTGAAGCCCTTTCCCGCCAACGGCTGGGCCCTGGACATCTATGAATCGGCCCACCCCGCCTTCTCCGCCCTCTTCTCCGCCGCCACCGGCGCCGCGGCCCTCTACGCCGTGGACAAGCTGCTGCTGATCGGCGGCGAGGCCTGGCTGCCCATGGCCACGGGCATCGGCATCGTCACCTTCATCGCCGCCAACCTCTTCGCCCTGCCCCAGACCCACGACCGCCGCCTGCTGGGCTATTCCTCCATCGCCCAGACGGGCCTGGTGCTGGTGGTGCTGGGCCAGCGGGACATCCTGGGGGACAGCACTCCCTTCATCGCCTTCGGCCTGCTCATCTCCCATGCCGTGGCCAAGGCGGGCCTGTTCTGGCTCTCCGGCCTGGTGGCGAAGCGACAACTGGTGGATTGGGCTGTCCTGGCCAAGCGCCCCCTGCTGGTCTTCGCCTTCGTCACCTTCATCGCCATGCTCACGGGCCTGCCTCCCTTCCCCGGCTTCTATGCCAAGTGGGAGCTGGTACACCACCTGGCCGGCGAAGGCCGCCTGGCCCTGCTGGCCCTGGTGCTGCTGGGTGCCCTGGTCGAGGCGGGCTACCTGTTCCGCTGGTTCGGCTACATTCTGAAGCGGGAGGCCCCGGATGAGGCCGTGGCCTGCACGGCCCACAAGCTCATCCCCGTGCTCGCCGCCGTGGTAGCCGGCTGGGTACTGGCCTGGCTTTGGGGCGACTTGGCCAGCGGCCTGTTCGCCCGGAACAACCTGCTGCTGGCCCTGCCCCTGCTGTTTGCCCTGGCCTTCCTGGTGCTGGACTGGCTGCCCGCCTGGGTGAAGAACAGCCTGGCCATCGCCGGCCTGGTGGGCTTCTTCGCCCTGACCTACACCGAATACGACCCCCTGCGCCTGATCTTCGCCCTCATCTTCACCCTGGGCGGCGCCGTCACCCTGCTGTCCAGCTACCACGCCCACGGCCGGCGCATCGGCTTCTATCCGTCCACGATGCTGATGTTCGCGGGCCTGGTGATGCTCATCCGCGCCAGCGACGCCTTCACCTTCTTCGCCGCCTGGGAGATCCTCACCCTGGGTTCCTACTTCCTCATCCTGCGGGGCAAGGAATCCGAACCCCACGCCCTGTCCTACATGGTGTTCTCCCTGGGGGGCGCCTTCCTGATCCTGGCGGGTTTCGCCCTGGCCGCCGGCGGCGCGCCGGGCCTGCCCCTGGCGGACCTGGGCGAGCTGGCCGCGCGCCTGGACCCCATCGCCCCCTGGGTCTTCCTGCTGCTGGCCATCGGCTTCATGACCAAGACCGCCGCCATCGGCGTGCACATCTGGCTACCCGGCGCCCACGCCGAGGCGGAGACCGACGTGTCCCCCATGGTGTCGGGCATCCTGCTCAAGGCGGGCCTGTTCGGCCTGTTCCTGCTGCTCATGACCATGGGCAAGCAGCAGCTTTACGGCGTGGAACTGACCCACGTGCTGATCTGGGTGGCGGCGTTGACGGCCTTCTTCGGCAACCTGCTGGCCATCTTCCAGGAGGATGCAAAGCGGTTATTGGCCTATTCCTCCATCGGCCAGATGGGCTACGCCCTGTTCGGCCTGGCCTTGATGAACCACATGGGCTGGCTCATGGCGCTGATGTTCGTCATCAACCACTACATCTACAAGTCCATGCTGTTCCTCTCCGTGGGCGGAGTGGCCAAGCGCACGGGCACCCGGGAGATGTACCGCATGGGGGGCCTGATCAAGCTGATGCCCCTGTCCTTCATCGCCGTGCTCATCGGCATCATCGCCATGTCCGGGGTGCCGCCCCTGTCCGGCTTCGGCGGCCGCTGGATCTTCTACAACGCCATCATGGACAGCGAGTACCGCCTGCCCATGGCCATCCTGTTCATGGCCGGGCCCATCGCCTTCCTCTACCTGTTCCGGCTCATCCACACCATCTTCCTGGGCCAGTTGAAGGACGAGCTGCGGCGGGTGAAGGAAGCGCCCTTCTGGATCGTCCTGCCCCAGATGATCTACGTGGGCCTGCTCATGGTGTTCGCCGTGGCCCCGGGCCTGGCCCTGCGCCAGGTGGATGGCTACATCAGCACCTTCTTCCCCAACGGCGCCCTGCACTGGGAAGGCCTGCGCATCACCAGCCAGTACGGCTACTGGAACCCGGTCGCCATCATGGTCGTGGTCGGCGTGATCTTCACCACCCTGTTCGCCTGGCTGCTGTTCGTGAACCGCAAGGCCCAGCTGGTGAAGCAGTTCAACATCGTGTTCTCCGCCGAACGCCCCTTCCGCCCGGAGACCACCCACTTCGCCTGGAACTTCTTCGCCCCCTACCGCAAGGCCCTGGGCTTCATGACCCAGCCCTTCGTCACCCAATTCTGGGGCGCCATCACCGACCTGCTGCACACGGCGGGAGACATCGGGCGGCGCCTGTACACCGGCAACGGTCAGACCTATGCCTTCCACTTCCTGGCCTTCGTGGTCATCGTGTTCATTCTGGGAATGGGGCGCTGACATGAAACAGCCCAACACCGCTTGTAGGAGCGCCGCTCGCGGCGCGAACGGATCGTCCCGCAAGCGGGCCTCCTACCGGTTCTCCCGTTTCATGCGTCGTGATTCGCGCGATGCGCGGTGGAGCAACTGACATGGAATTCGAGTGGATCAAGATTCCCTACTCCCTGCTGACCCTGTTCATCGTCGTCAACTACGGCATGCTGCTGGGGGCCTTCATCCAGAAGCTGGGCGCCCGGGTGGGCCGCCGCCACGGCATCCCCATCTGGCAGAACTACGCCGACCTGATCAAGAACTACGGCCTGCGCACCTCCATCACCCACGGTGTCATGTTCTACCTGGGGCCGGTGTTCCGCCTCTCCGGCGGCGTGGGCCTGCTGCTGTTCGTACCCACCATCCACGGTTCGGAGATGTTCTCCAACCTGTCCTTCGCCGGCGACCTGATCCTGGCCCTGTACTTCGTGTTCTTCGGCACCCTGGGCATGGCCCTGGGGGCGGCGGAGAGTGGCCATCCCCATGCGGCCATCGGCATCACCCGGGGCCTGTCCCAGGTCACTGCCGCCGAACTGCCCTTCGCCCTGGCGGTGTTCGCCGTGGCCCTGCAATACCAGACCCTGTCCATCACCGACATCGTCGCGGCCCAGCAGGGCGGCATCCAGAACTGGACCCTGTTCACCAACCCCATCGCCGTGACGGCGGCCATGCTGGGCTTCCTGGGTTCCATGATGCGGCCGCCCTTCGACGTGGTGCTGGCGCCCCAGGAGATCCCCATCGGCCCGCCCACCGAGTACCACTCCTCCTACCTGGCCCTGATGCAGACCAACCGGGCCATTTTTCCGATTGCAAAAATCGTGGTCTACATGAACCTGTTCTTCGGCGGCGCGGCCAGCTGGCCCGTGTTCTTCCTCAAGGTTTTCCTGATCTATCTGTTCTCGGCCTTCGTGGGCGTGGTGTTCCCCCGCTTCCGCGTGGAGCAGTCCATCCGCTGGTTCCTGGTCTGGGCCGTGCCCCTGGGCGTGCTGGCCATCCTGTTGGTATGAGTACTGCCCCCGCTTCTCCCCTTCGGGTCGAATCGCCCCCCACGGGGGCCAAGAAACGCTTGGGGCGGCCCGGCGAGTTTCTTGAAAGGCAACAACATGAAACGTGATCCCCTGCATTTCGTGAAACCGGAGCTGATGCCCCGCAAGGTCAAGGGGCCGGACGGGGTGGAGTTCGAGGTGGAGCCCCTGAAGGACTACTTCTGCGACGCCCCGCCCACGGTGCAGCACGGCGCCTACATCAAGATCGTCGAGGACTTCTTCAACTGGGCCCGTGCGAACTCACTGTGGATCCTGGGCTTCGGCACCGGCTGCGGCGCCATCGAGATGCGCCCCCTCATGACCCCCCGCTTCGACGCCTACCGCTACGGCATCCAGTGGCGGCCCACGGCGCGCCAGGCCAATCTACTGGTGATCTCCGGCTACCTTTCCACCAAGACCCTGAAGCGGGCCATCCGCGCCTACGAGCAGATGCAGAGCCCGAAATACGTGGTGGGCCTGGGCTCCTGCACCATCAACGGCGGCATGTACTGGGATTCCTACAACACCATCAAGTGCCTGGACCAGTACATGCCCGTGGACCTCTACATCACCGGCTGCATGCCCCGGCCCGAGGCACTGCTGCTGGGCTTCGAGGATTTGAAGAAACTGATCCGGGCCGGCAAGGCGGAGGGTGCCAACCAGTACGCGGAGAAGTTCGCCTGGTACAAGGCCAACCAGAAGCAGGTGATCCACGACTGGGACATGCCGGACTACAACTGGTGATGACCGATTAATGGCAAACGAATGTTGAAAAAAAGATGCGCGCGCTATACGACCGGCTGAAGGCCCTCTTCCCCGTGGGCGAGCTCACGGAGCAACGGACGAATCTCGCCTTCGTCACCCTGCCCGCGGAATACCTGCGCCCGGCCCTGTTGCACCTGCGGGACCTGGAGGGATTTACCCATCTCGTGCTGCTGACGGCGGTGGACTGGTACGAGGAGGGGCAGGAAAACTGTGAATTCCAACTCACCTACCTGCTCTCCAACCGCGCTGAAAATACGGACATGGGCCTGCGGGTCATGCTGCCCCGGGTGGGCACCACCATGGCCAGCATCCACGACATCTGGCCCACGGCGGCCACCTATCAACGGGAATTGCGGGAGATGTTCGGCATCGACTTTCCCGACAGCCCCCGGGTGAACGAGGAGTTCATCCTGGAAGGCTGGAACGACATCCCCCCCTACCGGCGCGAGTTCGACACCCTGAAATACGCCCACGACAGCTACGCCCAGCGGCCCGGCCGGGAGACCCGGGACCCGGAGACCCACATGAAGCAGCAGCTCTATCCGGGCAAGGACTGAAATGAAACAGCCTCCCAACACCCGTAGGAGCGCTGCTTGCGGCGCGAATGGTTCGGCCCGCGATGGTTCGGCCCGCGAGCGGGCCTCCTACCCGCGCGCCCGTTTCATGCGTCGTGGGTTAGGCGCCGCGTTGTGGATCAATTGACATGAGCTACACCCCCGACCGCTCCCAATACCCGGCGACGAAGCCCGACGGCAGCCTGGATATCGACCTCACGTCCGGCAAGTACCTGAAGCTGTGGCAGGGCCCCAACCACCCGGGCATCACCGGCAACATGTCGGTGGAACTCACCGTGTGCGGCGACGAGGTGGTGGAAGGCAAGACCCACGTGGGCTACCTGCACCGGGGCTTCGAAAAGCTCATGGAGCGGCGCACCTTCATCCAGTGCTTCCCCATCGTCTGCCGCATCTGCGTGCCGGAGCCGGACTTCAACGAGTACTGCTACGCCGCCGCCGTGGAGGAACTGGCCGGCGTGGAGGTGCCGGAGAAGGCCCACTGGATCCGCGCCCTGATCCTGGAGATGGGCCGCATCAACAGCTACCTCATGTACCTGGGGGGCCAGGCCGGCGCCATCGGCCAGGGGGTCATCGGCCAGTGGACCACCTACGCCCGGGACCTGATGCTGGACCGCTTCGAGGAAATGACCGGCGCCCGCATCTACCACATGTTCATCATGCCCGGCGGCGTGCGGGACCAGTTGCCGGAGGGCTTCGCGGGCCGCATGGAAGAGACCCTGCTGGAAGTGGAGCGCACCCTGAAGGACGTGTGGGACGTGATGTTCCGCAACGCCGTGTTCAAGAAGCGCACCGTGGGCATGGGGGTCATCGACCCCGCCTGGCTGGACGAGTACGGCGTCACCGGCCCCAACGCCCGGGCCGCCGGCGTGGCCAAGGACGTGCGCAAGGACGCCCCCTACCTGGTCTATCCGGAGCTGGATTTCGAGCCGGTCATCGGCCGGGACTCGGACATCTACACCCGGGCCGACGTACGCCGCCGGGACGTGCTGGTGTCCGTGGACCTGATCCGCCAGATTTTGAGCAAGATGCCCAAGGATGGCCCGGTCATGGCCCCCATGCCCAGCATGCTGCATTGGAAGATTCCCCGGGGCGAGACCTACGTGCGGGGTGAATGCTCCCGGGGCGAGTACGGCTACTACCTGGTCACCGACGGCTCCGGCTATCCGCGTCGGGTCAACGTGCGGGGGCCGTCCTACACCCATGCCATGGCCCTGCTGGAACGCATGATCGTGGGGCTCAACATCTCGGATGTAGCCTCGTTGATGGTGTCTTTGCATACCTATCCGCCGGAAATAGAAAGGTGAGCGAGAAATGAAACAGCCCCCACATTCGCTCCGCTCACTGCCCCCCGAGGGGGTCAGTACGCTTGGGGCGGCCCGGCACGTACTGACATGAGCGTCAAGGACCTCCTCTCCCCCTTCACCGCCTGGAAACACCTGTTCCGGGACCCGGTGTCCATCGAGGACCCCCTGCACCGGGAGGCCGCCCCGCGTTATCGCGGCTTCCACCAGAACGACATCCAGAAGTGCATCGGCTGCGGCACCTGCGAGACCATCTGCCAGAACGGCGCCATCGACATGCTGCCGGTTCCAGGCGTCGAGACCAAGCAGGGCGACTCGGGCCTGCGCCCCCGTATCGACTACGGCCGCTGCTGCTGGTGCGCCCTGTGCGTGGACGTGTGCATGACCCAGTCCCTCACCATGTCCAACGCCTACATGTGGGTGGAAAGTGACCCGGATGCCTTCCGCTTCACCCCGGGTATCGACAAGAAGGCATGGGACAACGCCGAGCTGGGCTACCGCCGGCCCGACGGCCATCGCCTCACCGGCCAGTACCGCATCCCCATGGGCGAGATGCACCCGGCGGATCGCATCGACAACTTCCAGGAGATCGTGCACGGCTACACGAAGGAGCAGGCGGTCCTGGAAGCGGACCGCTGCGTGGCCTGCGGCCTGTGCGTGGCCACCTGCCCCACCCACATGGCGGTGCCCCAGTACATCGCCGCCGTGCGGGATGGCGACTATGAGCGGGGCCTGAAGCTGCTCTACGAGACCAATCCCTTCTCCCAGGTGTGCGGCCGGGTCTGCACCCACAAGTGCGAGGACGCCTGCGCCGCCCGCCACGAGGGCGACCCCATCGCCATCCGCTGGCTGAAGCGCCACATCATCGACCAGGTGGCCGAACAGGTACCCCGCGACCGCTACCCGGACATCATCGGCGGCCCCGGCCCCAGCACCGGCAAGCGGGTGGCCATCATCGGCGCCGGCCCGGCGGGCCTTACCGCCGCCTTCGACCTGGCGCGCCTGGGCCACGCGGTCAACGTGTTCGAGGCCAAGGCGGCGGCGGGGGGCATGACCCGCTACGGCATTCCCGAATACCGCCTGCCCTACGAGGCCCTGGACCGGGACGTGGCGGTCATCGTGTCCATGGGCGTGAAGATCGAATACAACTGCCGCATCGGCGTGGACAAGACCATGGATGATCTGCGGCGGGACCACGACGCCGTGGTGTTGGCCATCGGCCTGCAGCAGGGCCGCCAGACCCGCATCCCCAATTCGGAACACGAGAAGGTCCACCGGGCCGTGGACCTGCTGCACAAGATCACCGCCGGCGAGCCCTTCGAGCTGCCCCACTGCGCCGTGGTCATCGGCGGAGGCAACGTGGCCATGGACATCGCCCGCTCCATCGCCCGCATGCAGAAGCAGCAGTACGGCCATGTGGACGTGGTGGTCACCGCCCTGGAGGAGCAACAGCACTTCATGGCGGACCCGGACGAGATCAAGGAAGCCCTGGAGGAAGGCATCGTCATCCGCGACAGTTGCGGTCCCCAGGGCTGCGAGATCGATACCCATGGCAAGTTGATCGGCCTGAAGACCTGGAAGGTGCTGTCCATCTTCGACGAAAACAAGCGGTTCGCGCCCCGCTACGACGAGGCGGGAGAAACCATCCACGCCTGCGACACGGTGATCGAGGCCATCGGCCAGTTCGCCGACACCTCCCTGCTGGGCGACGCGCTGACGGAGCAGCTGGAATGGAACCGGGGCCGCATCCGCATCGACGCCGACGGCCGCACGTCCGAGCCCTGGCTGTGGTCGGCGGGGGACTGCGTCGCCGGCCCCGACGTGGTGCACGCCGTGGCGGACGGCCATCGCGTCGCCGCCAGCATCCATTCCGTGCTGGTTCCTCAGGAGATAAGCAAATGACCGAAGGCAGAGAAGGGACAAAGGGTGCCGAGGGCACCCATGGCATCGAACGCCTGCGCGGCAAGACCTCACTAAAGGAAATCCTCGAAGTCGCCACCCATTTCGAGGAAGTCGCCCGGGACTTCTACACCGCCCTGATCCCCAAGGTGAGCAAGCGCATCCGCTACCTGGTGGAGGAACTGGCCGCGGAAGAGCAGAACCATTACGACCTGTTCGGCGCCCTGGCCCAGCGTGCCGACATCGCCGACCAGGTGAAAGAGGAGATCCAGCGCACCGCCAGCGACAGCAAGTTCTCCGACTGCCTGCACGTGCCGGACCTGGGGGACAACCCGGACGACCAGGCCGTGCTGCAATACGCCATGGGTCGGGAACACGCCGCCATGACCCACTACGGCGAGCTTGCCCAGACCGCCCCGGCGGGCCCCATCCGCGACCTGTTCGAATACCTGGCCAGCGAAGAGACCAAGCACAAGCTGGAGCTGGAGAAGATCTATTACGCCACGGTCCACAGCGGCGGTGTCTAGCTTTCCCGGGCGCATCTAGAATGCCCCCGTCATGCACTAGGGAGCACCCATCATGAGCTTGCGCGATCTGGCCATTCCCACCGCCGTGGCGGAGCCCGGCATGTCCGTGGCCGACCTGTTCGCCGAATGCGTGCGGGTGCAGATGCCCGGCATTCCCTTCCGTGACCGCTCGGGGAAAATCAATGGCAAGGCTTCCATCCGCCACATCCTGAAGATGACCTGCCTGCCGGACTACCTCATAAAGCATTCCCACGTGCTGGGAGACGGCATCGAGAACCTTCGCCTGCCGGAGATCCACAGCAAGGAAGTGCTGCACCGCACCGTGGACGACTTCATCCTGCCCGATCACTCCATCGTCACCTCCAACTCCTCCGTGACCAAGGCCCTGGCCATCATGGAACAGGATGACACCACCTACATCTTTGTCGTGGACGGAGACGAGTACCACGGCGCCGTCAGCATCATGAGCCTGGCCCAGCACCTGCTGCACCAGGCCGCCCGAACCTGATGGAAGCAGCATGCCCGTAATCGAGGCAACCGGCTTCAATGCCGACATGGCCATCGCCCTGGGCATCCTGGTGGTGGCCTATGGCATGATTTTCACAGAGGTGGTGCACCGGGCCTACGCGGCCCTGCTGGGGGCCGTGGCCATGGTCATGGTGGGGGGCTGGTCCGGCTTCTACAGCCAGGAGGAAGCCCTCTCCGCCGTGGACGGCAACACCATGCTGCTGCTCATGGCCATGATGATGCTGGTGGCCATGCTGCGGCCTACCGGCGCCTTCGAATACCTGGGCATCCGCCTGGCCAAGCTGGCGGGAGGCAGTCCACGCCTGCTGCTGGTCTACCTGTGTGCCGCCGTCAGCGTGCTGAGCATGGTGCTGGACAACGTGACCACGGTGATCATCTTCGCGCCCCTCACCGTGCTGGTTACCCGGCTCCTCAACCTGAACCCGGGCCCTTTCCTAATCGCCGAAGCCATGATGTCCAACATCGGCGGCGCAGCCACCCTGGTGGGTGATCCGCCCAACATCATGATCGGCAGTGCCGCCGGCATCGACTTCCTCAGGTTTCTGGTCCACATGGGCCCCCTCATCGCACCCGTCTGGCTGGTCACCCTGTTCATCCTCATGTTCCTGTTCCGCAGTGAACTGCGGCAGGCGGACATGACCGCAGTCGTGGACCTGGACGAAAACAAGGCCATCACCGATCACCATGCCCTGAGAAGAATCGTCACCGTCCTTGTGGGCGTGGTGGTGCTGTTCTTCCTGCACCACACCCTGCATTGGTACCCCGCCTTCGTCAGTCTCATCGGCCTGGCCCTGGCCCTGACATGGCTGCGGCCCGACCCGGAAAAGCTGATGACCAAGGTGGAATGGTCCGTACTCCTCTTCTTCGCCGCCCTGTTCGTGCTGGTGGGGGGCGTGGACGCATCGGGCCTGCTGCACCTGGTGGGCGCCCAGCTCGCCGAGCATGCCCGGGAACCGGGCCATCTGCTGGCCACCGCCCTGCTGCTCATGTGGGTGGCGGCCCTCTTGAGCGCCATCATCGACAACATCCCCTTCACGGTGACCATGATCCCCATCGTCGCCGCCCTGGAACAGCAGGGGGTGAACGTGACCCCCCTTTGGTGGGCCCTGGCCCTGGGCGTAGGCCTGGGGGGCAACGGCACCCACATCGGCGCCACGGCCAACGTCATCTGCATCGCCGAGGCGGAGCGGGCCCAGATGCCCGAGGCCCGCATCACGCCCGGCCGCTGGCTGCGGGCAGGCCTGCCCGTGATGCTCGGCAGCCTGGGGGTGGCCAGTTGCGCCCTCGCCCTGTTCTTCCCGGCTTTTTCCTGAGGGGCTGAAAGGTTCGCGGCATCGGGCACTTACATGCTTGGTGCCCCACGGAAATCCGCACCCGTCCTCTGATTAGGTGATACGCGGCTTAGGGCGTAAAATGTCCAACTTTCAAGCCCGAACACAACAAGGACAACAACGGGCCGTGCCATCAAGCACCCGCGGCACCCCCTTATCAACCCAAGTAAGAGGAGTCCCAGTCTTGCAAGCAATCATGCAGTACCTGAAGGACCATGGCGAAAGCCTGGATGCGGAAATCGCCCAGGAAACCGGCGTGTCCCTGGAAGCAGTGAGCGAATATCTTTCCAGCCTGGCCGCCAAGGGCGACGTCATCATGTGCCACACCACGCGCTACGTGGATGACGAGCCCGTAGAAGGCATGCTTTACCGTGTGTCCGGCTACGTGCCCATGGCCAGCCCCGGCCGCAAACCCAAGGCCGTCAGCAAGTAGTGTTTTGAGAGAAGCGGGTCCGACGTCCGCTTCTTGCTCGCCCCATGGCCGGCACCCGCCCGGTCCCGGCGCAAGGCCGTTTCCCGCCCGGGGAGTTTCGCCTTAAGCTGGCACTTTGCCACTTGCAAGCGAAGCCATGAGCGACAACAAGGACCGTCTGGACCGCATCGTCCTGGAAGCCCGGCGCAACGCGGAACAACGGGATGCGGGCTACCGCGCCCGGGCCCTCAAGCTATACCCCTGGGTGTGCGGCCGCTGTGCCCGGGAATTCACCCATGCCAACCTGCAGCTGCTGGAAGTCCACCACAGGAACGGCAACCACAACGACAACCCGCCCGACGGCAGCAACTGGGAGCTGCTTTGCACCTATTGCCACGAGCATGAGCACTCCAAGCTCAAGGACATGGCGGGGCGCGAAGGGGCGGGCGGCGACGCTGTGGAATCGGCCACCTTCAACCCCTTCGCGGAACTGAAGGCCATGATGGAATCCAGGAAGGGCAAGAAGCCCTAGCGTTCAGGTGCGGGGCGGTGCAAGAAAATGTTTCATTCGTGGACACGGTCTGCTGAGGATTGACCACCCCCTGGCCGGGTCAGCCTTCATTGCAAGGAAGCGCCGATGGCCTCGCGGATGTCCTGGATGTCGTCCTCGTCCAGGCCCAGATAGGCGGCGGCAGCTTCGTATTGTTCGACCATCCCTTCGTAGCCTTCCGAACCCTGTTCCGCCATGAGGTATTCCGCCACGTGAACGATGGCCACGAGGGCCATCGCCTCGCCGGGCAGGAAGTTCTGGCCGGGGACATAGATCTCTCGGTCATGATGGAATCTGATCGCCCGGGCAATCACATCGGACAGGCCCCAGTTGCGCGCCAGCATGGCACCCGCCACGGCATGGTTGCATTGGAAATGCTGGTTTTCGATGGCCACCCTGTCCCCTTCGCTGCCCGAGTCCATGACCTTGGCATAGGTGGGGAATCGTCGCATCAGGATGGGGATGGCCGCGTCGTGGAACAGCGCGTAGGTATAGGCCAGGTCCGGTGCCACGCCATGCACCTTGCGTGCCGCCAGGCTGGCTGCCAGGGCCAGGGCTCCGGCCCGGTCCCAGAATTGTTCCAGCATCTCCGGCGGCACGCCGGGAATCACGTTGCTCCGCAATGAAACCGCCACCACGGTACACAGGATATTGCGTATGCCAAGCCGGGCCACCGCCTTGGGCACGCTGTTCACGGGGCCGCTGCCGCGGAACAGGGCCGAATTCGCCAGCTTGATGGCAAAGGCCGACATCCCCACGTCCGAGGCAATGATATGGGACAGGGCGTTGATATCGGGGTCGTCCTTCTGGGCTTCCGCCATCACGCGGGTCAGCACGGCCGGACAGGCGGGAATCTCGATGGAGGCCAGCGCCTCGTTCATGTCATCAATATCGAGTTGTTGCGAATCGCTCATGGTGCTCCCTGATCCTCTTATTGTTGGTTGACCGGGCCGGCTTTCATTTCAGAAGGCCAGCCCAGGCTGGATGCCAACATAATCGATCAGGATGACCCTGAAAAGTCAGCCCCGTTGGTAAATCACGAAGTGATACCCCAGGCCAGCGTCGTTGACGTGGGCATGGCGATCCACTTCCTGCCAGGCTGAACGGTCGAACTCCGGGAACCAGGCATCCCCTTCGTACTCGGCCTGGATTTCCGTGAGGTAAAGGCGATCCGCCCGGGGCAGCACCTGGGCGTACATCTCAGCCCCGCCCACGAAGAAGATTTCCGGGTCGTCGCCGCAGGCGTCGATGGCGGCGTCGATGGAGGTGGCGGTGAGACAGCCTTCCATCCCGTAGCTTGCATCCCGGGTGACGATGACTGTGGTGCGGCCCGGCAGGGGCTTGCCGATGGATTCGTAGGTCTTGCGCCCCATGATGATGTGATGGCCCATGGTGAGGGCCTTGAAGTGCTTCAGGTCCTCGGGCAGACGCCAGGGCAGGGTGTTGTTGATGCCGATGACGCGGTTTTTTGCCATGGCGGCGATGACGTTGAGGGTGGGCTTGTTGTATGGGCTCATGTCTTATGGGTTACGGGAGCAACTGACTGATTGTCCTCCCCCTTTGGAAAAGGGGGATTGAGGGGGATTCGAGTGTCCGGGCCCTGGCAGGCGTCTGGAAGCCCCCCTGCCCCCCTTTCCAAAGGGGGGCAAATGGAAAGCATGCGCTGTGATCATTGGCCCCGGGCCTTCACTCGCACGCCGTCGGCGATCTTGTCGTCCGGGTGGGCGATGACCTGGTCGCCGGCCTTAAGGCCTTCCAGCACCTGGGCGTCGAGACCGTTGCGCTGGCCGATCTTAACCGGCGTGACATGGGCCCGGCCTGCCCGGGCCGTGAACAAGGCCCAGCCGTCCTGATGTCGGAACAGGGCGCTGGTGGGCACCAGGAGCAGGTCGTCCCCCTGCCAGAGGATGAAGCTGGCCTCCACCCGGTAACCGTCGCCCAAGGACTGCCAGACCTCCGGCGCGGTGGTGATGTCGGCGATGACCCTTACCCGCTGTTCCTCCACCCCCAGGGCGGACACCTTGGTGAAGCCGGCGGGCTCCACCACCCGCACCCGGCCCTCCAGGGTCTGCTCGCCACCCCAGCGGTCAAGCAGTAGGGTGGCACCTTCCTTGATCTTCACGGCGGCGGTGGACAGCACTTCCACCACCACTTCCAGGGTCTGGGGATTGCCGATTTCCACCAGGGCCTGGCCGGGCTGCACCACGCCCTCGCTCTCGTGGGGCACGGCCAGCACGTGGCCTGCAACGGGGGCGGTGACCTTGATGGTCTCCGCCGGCCCGCCCCTGGCCAGGGACGTGGCCTGGATCAGCGCGGCGCGGGCGGCCTCCACTTCATGGCGGGCCACCTGCACGGAATACGCCGCCGCCTGGCGCGTGGCCTGGCCGGCCTGCAGCCTTGCCCGGGCCTGGTCCACGGCCGCCTGGGACACGAACTTTTCCTTTGCCAGGGATTCCGTGCGGGACAGCTCCTGCTGGGCCAGCACAGCTTCTGCCTGGGCGCTGCGGACATTCTCGCCGGCCACCTTCAGGGCGGCCTGGGCCCCATCCACCCGGGCCAGGGCCTGGGCCCGGGTGCGGGGGTCCAGGCTGGCGGAGGGCGCGGGGTCGATGAGGGCCACCACCTGGCCGGCGGCCACGGCGTTGCCCACCTTGAGCGTGATGCGCCGGACCTGTCCGGCCACGGGGGCGGCCACCACGTATCGCTCCCGCACCCGGGTCTTGCCCTCCTCGTCCACGCTGACGGCCAGGTGGCCCGTGCGGGCCGGTATCAGCTCCACCGCCACGGGACGGGGCATGAACCCGTACAAGAGCCCCCCCGCCACTACCAGGGCCAGGAACAGGTAGCCGATGCGACCACGCCAGGATTTGGTTACTGACATCGCTATTTATTCTCTCGTCTTCAACACGCCCACCAGATCCAGCCGGCCCAGGCGGTGCCACACCAGGAGGCCCGATATCAGGGCCGAGACCAGCACCACCGTGGCCCCCAGCGCGAAATTGTAAGGCTCCAGCACCAGGGGGAGGCGGTACAGATCGGATTCGAACACCACCACCAGGATGCCGCACAGCCCCGCCCCCACCAGGAAGCCCAGGGGGATGGCGGCCAGGGTCAGGGCCCCCAGTTCCCCCAGCAGGATATAGGCGATCTCCCCATGGGTGAAACCCAGCACCCTCAGGCTGGCCAGTTCCCGGCCCCGCTCGGAAAGGGCGATGCGGGCGCTGTTGTAGACCACGCCGAAGGCGATGGTGCCGGCCAGCAGGGTGGCCACCATGTTGAAGAACAGCACGAATTCTCCCAGGGTGGCGTAGAAGCTTCTGATGGCGGAGGCGTGGGCGACGATGCCCAGTACCCGGGGCCGGCCATGGAGGCGGTCGTAGAGCATCTGTTCCGCGCCGGGGTCGTGGGAAAGGTAGGCGCCGGTGACCACGTTGCCCTCCCGCAGCGCGGCGTTGAGGGAATCCTGGCGCATGTAGGCGGAAACGCCCAGGTATTGCTTGGTCAGGCCCAGGACGGGGACCTGGAGCACCTGGCGCCGGCCTTCCAGCACTTCCACCGTGAGCATGTCGCCAGGCCTCACATGCAGAATGTTTTGGGCCAGGTGGTCGGTGAGCACCACGCCGCCGGCAGGCACCTCGATGGGCCGCAGATCGCGGTCCAGGGAACGATGCAAGGTCCCGTCAGGCTGGATGCCGTAGATGGCGGAACGATAGTGGTAATGGCCGAAGCGCAAGTTGGCGGCCACGTCCCGGAAGCCCTCCACGTGGCGCACGCCGGGCAATTGGGCCAGCTCGTGCAGGGCCTTGCCGCTGGTGGGTTCGACGAAGGTGACGGCCAGGTCCTCCCGGGCCGCCTGGCGGAACTGCACGTCCACCATGAAGTCGATGGCACCCCGCTGGTAGTTGCCCACCATCATGAGCCCGCCGGCGCAGGCGATGCCGAAAACCGTGAGCAGGGACTTCAGTGGCCGCCGCTCGATGTGGCGCAGGATCATGCGGGTAGGCTGGTTGAACAGGCGCTGCAGGCCCAGGCGTTCGATGAGGGTGGCGCGGTAGGCCACGGGAATCTCCGAGCGCATGCCCTCCGCCGGCGGCAGGCCCATGGCCCGGCTCACGGACAGCAGGGTGCCCGAGAGGGCCGCAAGGCCGGTGACGGCCAGGGCAATGAGGATCACCCGGGGCTCCAGCACATATTCCAGGTAGGGGAAGCGGTAGAAGTCCATGTACACATTGGACAGGCCGGTGCCGAACCACACCCCCAGGGCCACGCCGCCGGCCACCCCCACCAGGGCGATGCCCAGGACCAGCTTCACGTAATGCCAGCCGATGGACAGGTAGGGATAACCGAAGGCCTTGAGGATGGCAATCTGCTCCCGCTGGGTGGCGATGAGCCGTGTCACCACCACGTTCAGCAGGAAGGCCGCCACCCCCAGGAAGATGGCGGGGAACACCGTGGCCGTGGTCTGCAGCTGCTTCAGCTCCTCGGACAGGAAGCGGTTGGAGAACTGATCCTTGCGGCCGTAGGCGCCGATGCCGCCGTAGGGGGCCAGCAGGGTGTCCAGGCGGTCGATGGCCATCTGCTCCTTGCCAAACGGTGTGAGAGTGAGGGACACGCTGTTGAAGGCACCGTCCATGTCGTAGGCCGCCTCCAGAGCCTTGCGCCCCATCCACAGCACGCCGTAGCGCTTGAAGTCCGGGAACATGGCGCCGGGGGCGATCTGGTAGACGTATTCCGGCGACAAGGCCACGCCCACCAGGGTGAGGGCCTTGCGCTTGCCGTTGATGACCGCGTGGATGCGGTCGCCGGGATGCAGGCCGTGGGCGTCGGCGAAGGTGTCGCTGACGATGACCTCGTCGCCGCTGTAGGGCCCTATCCAGCGGCCCCGCTTCAGGTGCAGGGTGTTGAGCAGGGGCCTGCCCACGTCGGGCACCGAAGACAATACCCCGGTGACCGGGTCGCCGAAGCCTTCCACCTCCAGTTTCACCACCGCCACCACCCGGGTGTCCAGGCGCTCCACGCCGGGTATTTCCCCCAGGCGCTGGGCCACCGCCTCAGGCGCCCGCATCAGGCTGGTGAACACCTGGGCGAAACGGTATTCCCGGTAAAAATGGTCCCGGGTGGTGAGCAGGGAATCGTAGGTGGACAGGGACATGACCATGGTGGCCAGGCCGCCCGCGATGACCGCGGCGATGGCCAGGGCCTGGCCCCGCATGTGCCAGAGGTCCCGCAGGAGCTTGAGGTTCAGGGCCGTCATGATCTAACTCTAGCCCGTCACCAGCTCAATTCTTGGGCTGCCTTCTTCTCCGTGTTGCGACGCTCTTCCACGATGTGGCCGTCCGAGAGGCGGATCACCCGGTCCGCCATGTCGGCGATGCCGGCGTTGTGGGTGATGAGCACGGTCAGGGTGCCCAGTTCCCGGTTCACCTTTTCCAGGGCCTCCAGGACGATGACCCCGGTGGTGGAATCCAGGGCCCCCGTGGGCTCGTCGCACAGCAGCACCGCCGGGTTCTTGGCGATGGCCCGGGCAATGGCCACCCGCTGCTGCTCGCCGCCGGAGAGCTGGGCGGGAAAATGGTCCAGGCGCTGGCCCAGGCCCACCAGGGCCAGGGCCTCCTCCGGCCGCATGGGGCTCCTGGCGATCTCCGTCACCGCCGCCACGTTTTCCCTGGCGGTGAGGCTGGGGATGAGGTTGTAGAACTGGAACACGAAGCCCACGTGATCCCGTCGGAACAGGGTGAGCTCGTGTTCGCTGGCGGCGGAGAGGTTGCGGTCCAGGTAGAACACTTCACCCGAGGAAGGCGTATCCAGCCCGCCCAGGATGTTCAGCAGGGTGGACTTGCCGCTGCCCGAGGGCCCCAGGAGCACCACCAGTTCCCCCGCGTGCAGTTCCAGGTCGATGCCCCGCAGGGCCTGCACCTCCACTTCACCCATGCGGTAGACCTTTGTGAGGCCCTGGGCCAGGAAGACCCGGTCTTGTTGTTCAGCCATGCTTCAGCTTAGGCCCGGCTTGGCTGGCCAGAAACTGTCATGGAACGTGCTTCCCCCTTTTGTAAAGGGAGATGGAGGGGGATTTCCGCGGCATCACCATGGGACACAACGTCAAATCCCCCCTGCCCCCCTTTGCGAAAAGGGGGTATAGGTTTTATGAAGCCCATTTCCATCAGTTGGACCACAACGGCGCCTCCTGCATCAGGGCGATCTGTTCCCGCAACTCGAGGATGCGCTCTTCCCAATAGCGCTGGGTGTTGAACCAGGGAAAGGCGGCGGGAAAGGCCGGGTCGTCCCAGCGCCGGGCGATCCAGGCGGAGTAGTGCAGCAGGCGCAGGGTACGCAGGGCCTCCACCAGATGCAGCTCCCGGGTGTCGAACTCCATGAAGTCCTCGTAGCCCGCCAGCACGTCCGCCAGTTGCCGGGTCATGGCGGCCCGGTCGCCGGAGAGCAGCATCCACAGGTCCTGCACCGCCGGGCCCATGCGGCTGTCGTCAAAGTCCACGAAGTGGGGACCACTCTGTTGCGTGCCCTCGGTCCACAGCACGTTGCCGGCGTGGCAGTCGCCGTGGAGCCGCAGGCTGGCCACCGGCCCGGCCCGGTCGTAGCAGCGCCGGGCCTCGTCCAGGGCCTGCCGCGAAACGCCCTGCCACACGTCCCGCAGGTCCGGCGGCAGCCAGTCGTGGGCCAGCAGGTAGTCCCGGGAATCCTCGCCGAAACTGGCGATGTCCAGGGCGGGACGATGGGCGTAAGGCACCAGCGCCCCCACCGCGTGGATGCGGCCGAGAAAGCGCCCCATCCATTCCAGGATGTCACCGTGGTCGAACTCCGGCGTGCGACCACCCCGGCGGGGGAACAGGGCAAAGCGGAAACCCGCATGGGCGTGCAGGGTCCTGTCGTTCACCGCCAGGGGCGCCACCACGGGAATCTCCCGCTCCGCCAGGTCCCGGGTGTAGGCGTGCTCCTCCAGGATGGCGGCATCGGACCAGCGCCCGGGGCGGTAGAACTTGGCCACCACGACGGGACCGTGAGCCTCGCCTTCCTCCAGCCATATCTGGTAGACCCGGTTCTCGTAGCTGTTCAGGGCGATGAGGCGGCCGTCGCCCCGCAGGCCGATGCCCTCCAGGGAGTCCAGCACCACGTCTGGGGTCAGGGCGCTGTAGGGGTGAGTGCCGGGCTGAAGTTCATCTGTAGCGGTAGTCATGGCGGCATTGTAGAACGCCGGCAGTCTAGAATCCCTTATCCACCCCAGGCCCGCCCCATGCTCCCACCCGACGAATACCGCCGCTTCCAGCGCACCCGCTGGACCATCTTCGCCATCCTGGTGGCGTCCTACATGATGGCCTTCTTCCATCGCATGGCGCCGGGCGTGGTGGCGTCGGACCTGATGGCCGCCTTCCACACCACGGGAGCGGAACTGGGCTCCCTGGCGGCCATGTACTTCTACATCTACACCGCCATGCAGTTGCCCTCCGGCGTGCTGGCGGACACCCTGGGACCCCGCGTCAGCGCCGGCGTGGGCTCCCTGGTGGCGGGCATGGGTTCCATCCTCTTCGGCCTGGCGCCGGACTTCGCCACGGCTTCCGCGGGCCGCTTCCTGGTGGGCCTGGGTGTATCCGTGGTGTTCGTGGGCCTCATGCGCTCCAACACCGTCTGGTTCAGCGAGCGCCGCTACGGCCTGGTCAGCGGCCTCACCCTGTTCCTGGGCAACGTGGGCTCCATCCTGGCCGCCGGCCCCCTGGCGGTGGTGCTGCTGTGGTTTACCTGGCGCAACGTGTTCGTGGCGGCGGGGGCCCTTTCCATCGCCCTCGCCCTCCTCACCTTCCTTTGGGTGCGCAACCGGCCGGAGGAATCCGGCTTCCCCTCGGTGCGAGCCCAGGCGGGAGAGCCGGAGCACTCGCCCAGCCAGCGCCACTGGTGGCCGGACCTGAAGGCCATCCTGGCCAACAGGCGTGTATGGCCCGGCTTCTGGGTGGATTTCGGCGTCACGGGCAGCTTCCTGTCCTTCGCAGGGCTTTGGGGCGTGCCGCTCCTGCGCGACGTGCACGGCCTCGACCGGGGCCAGGCCTCCCTCTACACCACCCTCGCCCTGGCGGGTTTCGCCGTGGGGGCCTTCTTCGCGGGCGGACTTTCGGACCACCTGGCCCGGCGCAGGCCGGTGATCCTGGGGGCCGCCCTGCTTTCCTGCCTGAGCTGGCTGGCCATGGCCTTGCTGCCCTGGGGGGCGGGTCTCTCCGGCTTCATCCTGTACGCGGTGCTGGGCCTGGCCGCCGGGGGCTTCGTGGTCACCTACGCCGCCGCCAAGGAATGGGCACCTCCCGCCAACGCGGGCATGGCCATCGCCCTGGTGAACACGGGCCTGTTCCTGGGGGCGGCCATCATGCAGCCCCTGTTCGGCTGGGTGGCGGACCTGGCCTGGGACGGTATCCTGACAGAGGGCGTGCGGCGTTACCCGTGGGAAGGCTATCGCAACGGCCTGCTGGTGTCCGCCGGCTTCGCCGCCCTGGCTGTTGGAGGCGCGTGGACGCTTCGTGAAACCCATTGCCGTAACCAGACCCTGGCAGCATCCCGCTGAGGCGCCCAACGATCAGGAGGCAGACCCATGGAGACGACCACGGCATTCGGACTCATCATCATCGGCGACGAGATTCTCTCCGGAAAGCGGACGGACAAGCACTTCGCCGCCGTGCGCGACATCCTGGCGGCCCGGGGCCTGGGCCTTTCCTGGGTCGCCTACCTGGGGGACGACCGGGCGCGGCTGACGGAAACCCTCAGCCGCACCTTCGCCAGCCATGACGTGGTGTTCAGCTGCGGCGGCATCGGCGCCACCCCGGACGACCACACCCGCCAGGCCGCCGCCCAGGCCCTGGGCCTGCCCCTGGAGCCCCACCCGGAGGCCCTGCACCTGATCACGGAACGCACCCTGGAAGTGGGCCAGGAGGTCACCCCCGGCCGCCTGCGCATGGGGGAGTTCCCCATCGGCGCAGACATCATCCCCAACCCGGTCAACCGCATCCCCGGTTTTTCCATCAGGCGCCACTGGTTCGTGCCCGGCTTCCCGGACATGGCCTGGCCCATGATCGAATGGGCCCTGGACACCCACTACGCCCATCTGTTCCACCAACACCCCATGGCGGAACAGGCCATGATGGTGTATGGACTGGCCGAGGCCACCCTGACGCCGCTGATGGAGGAGGTGGAACAGCGCTGGCCCGGCATCAAGGTCTTCAGCCTGCCCCGGCTCAACCCCAGGATTTACGAGATCGAACTGGGGGTTAAGGGCCCGCCTGAGCATGTGGAGGCGGCCTTCGAGTTTCTGCGCCATGGCACGTCGAAACTGGGCGGCAAGATCGAAGGACTTGTTTGATGCCGTATAACCACGCGCAGATGTTTGTCTGGTTTGTTGCCAGTGAGAACATGAACTTGTCCGGCAAGGGGGCACCCCTGAACGGCAGCTTATTGGTCTTCAATTAGGCAGCATCTGATGAACACCCGCCGTTCCAGCCAGCCGCTCACCGGCCAATTCTCGGCCATAGCAGGGTTAAGGCTGCTTGCTTTGATATAGTCCGCAAACCAGCTTAAAGCTGTACTTCAGAGTGACCTTTCAGTTGGGAATTCGCGGGGTGCTCCGTTCTCACACTTTCCAAAAAAAGATCAACAGACAAAACAGGGCTAAGGGCTGATGGCAAGCAATAACGGTAAGGACAAATCCCTCGAATCCTGGATCTGGGATGCGGCCTGTTCCATCCGTGGCGCCAAGGACGCGCCGAAATACAAGGACTACATCCTCCCCCTCATCTTCACCAAGCGCCTGTGCGACGTGTTCGACGATGAGCTGAACCGCATCGCCCAGGAAGTCGGTTCGCGCCAGAAGGCCTTCCAACTCGCCAGGGCCGACCACAAGCTGGTCCGGTTCTACCTCCCCCTCGTGCCGGACGATCCCGAGCAGCCGGTCTGGTCCGTCATCCGCAAGCTCTCCGACTGGATCGGCGAAGGCGTCACCACCCACATGCGCGCCATCGCCCGGGCAAACCCACTGCTACAAGGCATCATCGACCGCGTCGATTTCAACGCCACCACCCACGGCCAGCGCGACCTGGACGATGACCGCCTCTCCAACCTCATCGAGGCCATCAGCACCAAGCGCCTCGGGCTCGACGACGTCGAGGCCGACATCATCGGCAAGAGCTACGAATACCTCATCCGCAAGTTCGCCGAGGGCAGCGGCCAGAGCGCCGGCGAGTTCTACACCCCGCCCGAGGTCGGCACCATCATGTCCCGCGTGCTCCAGCCCGAGCCCGGCATGGAAATCTACGACCCCACCTGCGGCTCCGGCGGCCTGCTCGTGAAATGCGAGATCGCCATGGAGGAAGCCGCTCAGGGCAAGAAACGCACCGTCGCCCCGCTAAAACTGTTCGGCCAGGAATTCACCCCCGAAACCTGGGCCATGGCCAACATGAACATGATCATCCATGACATGGAAGGCCAGATCGAGATCGGCGACACCTTCAAGAACCCCAAATTCCGCAGCAAAGGCAGGCTGCGCACCTTCGACCGCGTCGTCGCCAATCCCATGTGGAACCAGGACTGGTTCACCGAGGCCGACTACGACAACGACGAACTCGACCGCTTCCCCGCCGGGGCCGGCTTTCCCGGCAAATCCTCCGCCGACTGGGGCTGGGTGCAGCACATCCACGCCAGCATGAACGCCACCGGCCGCGCCGCCGTCGTCCTCGACACCGGCGCCGCCTCGCGCGGATCGGGCAATGCCGGCACCAACAAGGAAAAAATCGTCCGCCAGTGGTTCGTCGACCACGACCTCATCGAGAGCGTCCTCTACCTGCCCGAAAACCTCTTCTACAACACCACCGCCCCCGGCATCGTACTGTTCCTGAACAAGGCCAAGGCGCCGGAGCGCAAGGGCAAGGTCTTCCTCGTCAATGCCTCCCAGGTCTTCGAAAAGGGCGACCCCAAGAACTTCATCCCCGAAGCCGGCATCCAGCGCATCGCCGACACCCTCATCGGCTGGACCGAAGCGGAAAAACTCAGCCGCATCGTCGACCACGCCGAGCTGAAGAAAAACGACTACAACATCTCCCCCAGCCGCTACATCCACACATCGGACGCCGAAACCTACCGGCCCATCGCGGAAATCGTCGAGGAACTGGAGGTCATCGAGGCCGAGGCGCGGGAGACGGACAAGGCCTTGCGGGGCATCCTGAAACAACTGGGGGTCAGTTCATGAAGAAGAAAACCACCAACGCCACGATCATCGTCCGTGGCAGCGAGATCACGGTGACCCGTAGTCAGGACGATGACTACATTTCGCTCACGGACATTGCGAAGCACAGAGAACCGACACGCGCCGATCACGTCATCCAAAATTGGATGAGAAACCGGAACACCGTGGAATTCCTTGGCGTGTGGGAGAGCCTGAATAACGCGAATTTCAAACCCCTCGAATTCGAGGGGTTTAGAAATCGGGCGGGTCTCAACAGCTTTGTGCTGACCCCGCGCCAATGGATCGAGACCACCTCAGCCGTAGGCATCGTTTCCAAATCTGGTCGCTACGGCGGCACTTTCGCCCATCGGGACATCGCCTTTGAGTTCGCCTCCTGGATATCGGTCGAATTCAAGCTCTACCTCATCAAGGAATTCCAGCGGCTCAAGGAAGACGAGAACCGCCGTCTCTCCCTCGCCTGGAACCTCAACCGCACTCTCGCCAAAATCAACTACCGCCTCCACACCGACGCCATTCAGGCGCACCTCATCCCGGCGGAAGTGACCCCCAAGCAAGCCTCCATCACCTACGCCAACGAAGCCGACCTGCTCAATGTCGCCCTCTTCGGCCAGACCGCCCGCGAATGGCGCGATGCCAACCCCGACAAGGAAGGCAACATGCGCGACCACGCCACCCTGGAACAACTCCTCGTCCTCGCCAATATCGAGAACATGAACGCCGAGTTCATCCACATGGAACTCCCCCAAGGCGAGCGCCTGAAACGCCTCAACGCCATCGCCATTCGCCAGATGCAGACGCTTGCCGCACGGACGGCAAAGCAGTTGGAAGGTGGCTCCCCATGAGCGGCCTCGGCCCCAAGGGGACGTCCATCACGCGCTCCTCCGCGGCGGAATACCTCACCTTCATCACCGCCAAGGGCGAAGGCGGCGTCGAGGCGATCTACGCGGATGAAGACGTCTGGCTCAGCCAGAAAATGATGGCGGTTCTCTATGACGTTGACGTCCGCACGATCAACTACCACCTGCGGAAAGTATTCAAAGACAGTGAGTTGGCGGAAGAATCAGTTATCCGAAAATTTCGGATAACTGCCGCCGATGGCAAAAACTACGACACCGGCCACTACAACCTCTCCGCCATCATCGCCGTCGGCTACAAGGTCAACTCCGAGCGGGCCGTCCAATTCCGCAAATGGGCCACCACCGTGGTCAAGGAATACACCATCAAGGGCTTCGCGATGGACGACGAACGCCTCAAGGCGGGCGGCACCGTCCTGACCAAACAGTACTTCGAAGAACAGCTCCAGCGCGTCCGCGAAATCCGCCTCAGCGAGCGCAAGTTCTACCAGAAGATCACCGACATCTACGCCACCGCCATCGACTACGACCGCAGCGCCACCGCCACCCAGCGCTTCTTCGCCACCGTGCAGAACAAGCTCCACTGGGCCATCCACGGCCGTACCGCCGCCGAAGTCATCGTGGACCGGGCCGATGCCGGGAAACAGCACATGGGCCTGACCACATGGAAAGACGCGCCCCATGGAAAGATCCAGAAGTTCGATGTCAGCGTCGCCAAAAACTACCTGACCGAACCGGAGATGGCGCAGCTCTCCCGCCTCGTCAACGCCTACCTCGATGTCGCCGAAGACATGGCCCAGCGGCACATCCCCATGACCATGCAGGACTGGGAAACACGCCTCAACCGCTTCATCGCAGCCACCGACCGGGAAATCCTGCAGGACGCCGGCAAAGTCACCGCCGAAATCGCCAAGGCCCACGCCGAATCCGAGTTCGAGAAATACCGCATCGTCCAGGATCGCTTGTTTGTCTCGGACTTCGATGCCGAAGTCATGCGGATCGCAAGGAATGATGTGGAACGCGGGAACGAAGAAGGGGGTGCGGAATGAGCGCCGAACTCCAGCAAACCGAAATTGGCGAGCTTCCGGCCGCCTGGTCGATTGGCCGCGTTGATTCGGCGTTCGACATTCAGCAAGGAAAGCAGGTCTCGAAAAAGAACCGCGGTGGCGAACACCAGCGCCCCTTTCTCCGAACCAAAAACGTCTTCTGGAATCGCCTCGAACTGAATGATCTCGATGAAATGCATTTCAGCGAGGCCGAGCAGACACGTCTCGAACTTCAGGCAAACGATCTGCTTGTCTGCGAAGGCGGCTCAATTGGAAGAACAGCACTTTGGAACAATGAGGTCGATGGCTGCCTATACCAGAACCATCTCCATCGCCTCCGTGCGAAGGGCGACAAGGCTCATCCGCAATTTGGCGTGTATTGGCTTTGGTATGCCTTCGACGTGGCCAATCTTTACTTTGGCCGTGGCAACGTCACGACGATCCCGAACCTTTCGCAGTCAAAGCTGGCGGAGTTGCCCATGGCGCTTCCGCCACTCCCCGAGCAGAAGAAGATCGCGCACATCCTTTCGACGGTGCAGCGGTCGATCGAAGCGCAAGAGCGGATCATTCAGACCACCACCGAGCTGAAAAAGGCCCTCATGCACAAACTCTTCACCGAAAGCCTCCGCAACGAACCCCAAAAACAAACCGAAATCGGCCCCGTCCCCGAAAGCTGGGAGGTGGTGCCGCTTTCCGATGTCTGCCGCTTCCAGAGTGGCGGAACGCCTTCGAAGAAGAATCCAGAGTTCTGGGAGGGAACGATTCCTTGGGTATCCCCAAAGGATATGAAGCGCCCACGACTCGCTGACGTTGAAGACCACATTTCACAAGAGGCGCTCGAAAGCGGAAGCAAGCTTGCCCCCGCTGGTTCGGTTTTTGTCGTTGTGCGAGGAATGATCCTGGCAAAGACTGTTCCAGTCGCGCTCGCAGAAGTCCCCATGGCCATCAATCAAGACATGAAGGCCATCGTCCCCGGGCCCAAGCTTCGGTCAGGCTTTCTTCTCTACGCCTTGGAGGCACTGCGGGAAAACCTCTTCAAGAAGGTCGGGCGCTCGGGTCACGGTACGTGCACCTTGATGGGCCACGAGGTGGCTGCATTCAAAATCCCACTTCCCGATTTAGCGGAACAGGAAGAGATTGCTTCAGCGATTCAGAACCTCGAACGGAAAAAGGAGCTTCACGATGAGAAGCGAAAGCAACTCCAAGACATCTTCCGCACCCTTCTTCACGAACTAATGACCGCGAAGACCCGAGTTCATAAAGTTGCCATCACATGAAAATCAGAGACATCACCATTCAGAACTTTCGGCTACTCGAGGACGTTTCTCTATGCCTCGAGAACGACACCACACTGATTGTGGGACGAAATAACAGTGGCAAGACTTCTCTAACGGAGCTGTTCCGCCGTCTGCTGGCTGAGAACTCCCCAAGATTTCGACTCGAAGATTTTTCACTAGGAACGCACGACAGGTTTTGGAAAGCGTTTGAGCTTTTCAGAAATGACGTAGAAGAGAACGTGATTCGGGAAAGACTGCCCACTATTTCGATTGCCCTGAGAATTGAATACTCGGCTGACGAGGACCTCGGCACACTCTCCGACTTTATCGTCGATCTCAACGAAGCTTGCACGACCGCAAAGATCGTTGTCACTTACGCAGTTGGTGCGGGGAAAATTGGTGATCTGTTCGCAGACCTTGGTGACGATCGGCGTGGGTTATTTCGGGCGCTACGAGACCGTGTCCCTAAACTATTCGAGGCCCAGATTGAAGCGAAGGACCCCAACGACCCCACAAACACAAAGATTCTAGAAAGCGCTAATTTGCGGGCAGTACTTCAATTCGGATTCATCAATGCACAGCGAGCGTTGGACGATGCAACCAACAAAGAAAAGGCTGTATTAGGGAAGGTGTTTGAACGCTTGTTTACGTCTGCTTCTGCGGTTGGGGCCGGACCAGGTGATCAAGCGATAGCCGAAACTCTAAAAAATGCGGTTGAAGGTATTCAGACCCAGATCGACACCGACTTTAACGATCAATTGGGAGCTTTAGCACCAACGTTTGCGCTTTTCGGCTACCCGGGCCTTTCGGATCCTCAACTTCGAACAGAGACACAGCTCGATGTTCAGCAGTTACTTTCTAATCATACAACGGTGACTTACTCGGGGCCCGACCCTGAAGGAATTAACCTACCGGAGTCCTACAACGGCCTCGGATCCAGAAACCTGATTTTCATTTTGCTCAAGCTGTTTGAGCTTTTTCGAGAATTCACGACTAGGCAGCCAGAATCAGGAGTTCATCTCATCTTTATTGAGGAGCCCGAAGCGCACCTGCATCCGCAAATGCAATCTGTTTTCATCCGTCAGCTCAATCGCATACGCGTGATGTTTGAGGCTACGTACAACGGAGGTAACGCTTGGCCGGTGCAATTCATTGTAACGACTCATTCGTCGCACATCGCCAATGAGGCGTCGTTTGACGCGATGCGGTATTTCTTGGCGAGGCCTCGGGAGCCTGGGTCCTCGATTTTGAGAACACAATCGAAAGACCTTCGCACCGGGCTGGGTGGAGAAGAGCCAGAGAACCGTGTGTTCCTTCACCAGTATATGACTTTGACACGGTGCGACCTCTTATTTGCCGACGGCGCCATCTTGGTCGAGGGCACGACAGAACGACTCATTCTCCCAGCGGCGATTGAGAAGTTCGACGAACAGCACGGTAGCAACATTGGGGGGAAATACCTTTCCATTATGGAGGTGGGTGGAGCTTATGCCCATCTGTTCTACAACCTTGTCGATTTTCTTGATCTCCGAACGCTGATTATCACGGACTTGGATTCCATTGATGCCGCAGATAATAGGAAGAAGTGCAAGGTATCTGGAGGAACTCACTCTAGTAATGCGTCAGTGAACAGGTGGTTTGCCCCGGTTGGCGGTAATAGCCCTACCCTAGAGTCGCTACTGGCAAAAACTGACGTGGAGAAATCAATAGGCTGTCGGCGTATTGCATATCAAATCCCCCACACTGATGGAGACGCATGCGGGCGAAGCTTTGAAGATGCATTCATTTTGGCGAATCCGAACAAATTTGGTCTTGCTGGTCCGAATACGATAGAGAAGGAGAGCCAAGCGTGGGATTTAGCGCAAGACATCAAAAAGAGTGAGTTTGCGCTACGGTTTGCAATCAACGACACGGAATGGTCAATTCCACGCTATATCGACCAAGGGTTGCGTTGGCTAGGACAGATTGACAATGCTGCTCTAGCGCCTGCCGCATTCGAACTTCCTGCCGAGGATGGTGCCAATGCCTGAAGTCTTGGCAGCAAACCCAGCCGAGGTTGCAGCACAACGCGCCCTTGACGAGGTGTTCCGTTGTATTCGGGAGAGGAAAAGCTTCCGACTAGAAGCGGGAGCTGGTGCAGGTAAGACCTATTCTCTTGTCAAAGCACTTCAGCTGATTATTGAGGAGCATGGGGCTCAATTGTTGCGTGGTCATCAAAGGGTTGCTTGCATCACATATACCAACGTTGCGACTGACGAAGTGACGAAACGGACAGACGGCCATCCTGCCGTCCAAGCTTCGACCATCCATTCGTTCTGTTGGGATCTATGTAAAAGTTTTCAAGGTGTACTTCGCTCGGAGGTCATGAACATTCCGCAGTTGGCCGAAAAGATTAACGAAGTCGGCGAAATCGGAACGAGGCGAGTCGGTTACGATTTAGGGCACCGTCGCGTGACAGACACGGAAATACTTCTGCATCATGACGATGTCTTGAAGATCATGGTGGCCATGATGGAGAGCCCTAAGTTCCGCAGAATTATCGCTGCGCGGTTTCCGGTGCTATTTATCGATGAATACCAAGATACAGATTCCGATTTTGCAAATAGTCTTGTTCGGAATTTTGTTCAAACTGGGGACGGGCCACTCATCGGGCTTTTCGGGGATAGTTGGCAGAAAATCTATCGAACTGGTGCGGGGCTTATCGAGCACGTAAACCTGAAGCCGATTGGTAAAGAGGCGAATTTCCGGTCTGTCTCTGCCGTTGTAAATGTCCTAAACCGTATCCGCCCGGAGCTTCCTCAGCAGATCAGTGATCCTCATGCTGCTGGGTCAGCCAAAGTGTTTCATACCAATGGATTTACGGGGCAACGCCAAACCGGTGGGCATTGGGGTGGTGATCTGCCCGCTGATATGGCACACAGATATCTGTCGCGGCTTCGTGAGAATTTATCCAATGCGGGTTGGGACTTCTCGCCGCAAAAGACCAAAATCCTGATGCTTACGCATAACGTCCTCGCAGCAGAGCAGAACTACAGCCAACTTCTTGGGGCATTTGAATACAGTGATTCGCTTCTCAAGAAGGAGGATCCCCACATCGCTTTTTTGGTGGACACGGTAGAGCCGGCATGTGCAGCTTTCTCAACTGGAAAGTTTGGAGAGATGTTTTCAGTAATTGGTCGAAATGCAGGCAACCCCTCGAACCTCGCGGATAAGCGCGAATGGACTAGAGACATGCAACGATTAGTTGAGCTTCGAGGGAACGGGACGATCGGAGATGTCATTGATCTATTAAAGGAAACTCGCAAACCACGGCTTCCCGACGCAGTAATCCGGACAGAGCGGCGACTGAAAGACTCTTCGCGCGAAGAGATCGACGCTTCACGAACGCTCCTGCAAATCGAAAGGATTCGAATGCTCCCATATTCGGAGCTGATCGCCTTGGCCGCGTTCATTAATGATCACACGCCATTCTCGACGAAGCACGGCGTAAAAGGTGCGGAATTCGAAAATGTTTTAGTAGTTCTTGGGCGAGGCTGGAATCAATACAACTGGTCTCAATTACTTGAGTGGTTTCCCAATCGTTTCCCAGGCAACAAAGAAGATAGTTATGTTCGGAACAGAAATCTCTTTTACGTCGCTTGCTCTCGGCCAAAGAAGAACCTCGCCTTGCTTTTCACTCAAGAGCTTTCGCAGGCGGCTCTAGGCACGCTTGAGGCGTGGTTTGGGGCAGAGAACATTTCCCCTTTTAACCCAGAGTGATCAGGGAGCCATGCCCACCCCCTCCGAACACCAAACCGTCCAATCCCGCATCCTCGGCTACGCCGAGGCCATCGGCTGGTCGTTTGTGTCCCGCGAGGAAGCCAAGCAGCGGCGCGGGTTTGATCCGGGCGTGCCGCCCGCCGACCGCGCCAAAAACCGTTCGCTGTTCTTCGACGACCTGCTCGACGCCAAGCTGCGTGAATTCAACCCGCGCTACGCCGTGGCCGAGGGCGCCTTGCTTGGGGCTTTCCGCCATCTGCACACCGACATCTACAGCAACCGGGGCAGGCCTATAAATCGGACCGCACATTTCGCAATTAATTGCGACAAAGCAAGACTAAGCTCAAAAACTCGCTATAAGTGGCGACTTGACTAAACTTGATTATTGGGCTACATGTCGCAGTATCTGACGATATATGGCTGATATTCGCGTGTACTCGCAATAAATTACGACCATGAAGATCACCGACCTGCTCACCGATGATGCCGTGCTCGCCGAACTGGGCGCGCGGATTGCCGGGCGTCGGGTGGAGTTGCAGCTCACTCAGGCGGCGGTGGCCGAGCAGGCGGGGATCGCCAAGCGCACCCTGGAGCGGATGGAGGCCGGGCAGACGTCGCAGTTGTCCACCCTGGTGCGGGTGCTGCGGGTTCTGGGCGCCGCCTCCGGGCTGGATGGCCTGATCCCGGAGTCCGGGCCCAGCCCCATGGATTTGTTGAAGCAAAAGGGCAAGGTCCGGCAGCGGGCTTCGGGTAAACGTGCCGCACTGGCCACCGGCAAACCCTGGCAGTGGGATGAGAAGCCATGAGCACGCTGGCTGAAGTCAGGCTGTGGGGCAGGACCATCGGCGCGGTCTCGCTGCTGGATGGGGAGGAGGTCGCCCGCTTTGAATACGATGCGGCCTTCGCGCAGAGCGGCATTCAGGTCGCGCCGCTGGTGATGCCGCTTTCCCAGCGCGTGTACCGTTTCCCCGCACTTGCCCGCCCGACTTTTCACGGCCTGCCCGGCCTGCTGGCCGACTCGTTGCCGGACAAATTCGGCAATGCGCTGATCGATGCCTGGCTGGCTACGCAGGGGCGGCAACCGGGTTCCTTCAACGCGGTCGAGCGGCTTTGCTATACCGGCGAACGCGGCATGGGGGCGCTGGAATTTGCCCCCGCCATGGGTCCCCGGGCGAAGCAGACCACACACATCGAAGTGAGCAAGCTGGTTGAGCTGGCGTCGGAGGTGTTGACCCACCGGAATGATTTGCAGGCGTCATTCGCGGCGGAAGGCCGGGAAGAGGCGCTGAGGGACATTCTGCGCGTGGGCACCTCCGCCGGGGGGGCGCGGGCGAAGGCGGTGATCGCATGGAACCCGGAGACCAACGAGGTGCGCTCGGGCCAGGTCCAGGCCGACAAGGGCTTTGAATACTGGTTGCTGAAATTCGATGGCGTCAGCGGCAACAAGGACAAGGAACTGGATGACCCGAAGGGCTACGGGTTGATCGAGTATGCGTATTACCTGATGGCGCTCGACTGCGGCATCGAGATGAGTGAATGCCGGCTGTTCCAGGAGAACGGTCGCTCGCATTTCATGACACGCCGCTTCGATCGGCTGGCGAGCGGCGAGAAACTTCATATGCAGTCGCTCTGCGCCCTGGCGCACTACGATTTCAACATGGCGGGCGCGTACAGCTACGAGCAGGCCTTGCTGGCGATGCGGCAATTGCAGTTGCCCATGCAGTCCATCGAGCAACTGTTCCGGCGTATGGCGTTCAACATCGTGGCCCGCAATCAGGATGACCACGTGAAGAACATCGCCTTCCTGATGAACAAGGCCGGGGAGTGGTCGCTGTCGCCGGCCTTTGATATGACCTACAGCTTCAATCCTTCGGGGGCGTGGACGGCGAGCCATCAGATGACGATGAACGGAAAACGCGACCATTTCACCCTGGAGGATTTCAACGCCTGCGCCAGAGCGGCGTCGATGAAACGGGGGCGCGCCGCGAAGATCTTGGCCGAGGTGCAGGCGACGGTGGCGCAATGGCCTTCGTTTGCAGAAACGGCCGGCGTGCCTGAAAGCGTGCGCGAGAGAATTAAGCGCACGCTGAATCTGCAACCCTACTCATGAAGCCCCATCCATGAAACCGGGCGAACACAAAACCGTCCAGGCCCGCATCCTCGGCTACGCCGAGGCCATCGGCTGGACGCTTGTGCCCCGTGAGGAAGCCGAGCGGCGGCGCGGATTTGATCCGGACGTGCCGCCGGCCGAGCGCGCCAAGAACCGCTCGCTTTTTTTCGACGACCTGCTCGACGCCAGGCTGCGGGAATTCAATCCGCGCTACGCCGAGGCCGAGGGCGCCTTGCTTGGGGCTTTCCGCCATCTGCACGCCGACATCTACGGCAACCGGGAATTCGTCGAGCATCTGCGCAACCGGGGCAAGTTCTTCGACCACGAGGAGAAGCGCGAGCGCGACCTGATGCTGATCGATTACGACGATCCGGCGCGCAATGTTTATGAAGTCACCGAGGAGTGGGCCTTTCACAACGGCCACTATGGCACGCGGGAGGATGTGGTCTTTCTAATCAACGGCATCCCCGTGCTGGTGATCGAGTGCAAGAACGCCAACAAGGACGAGGCGATTGCCCTGGGGGTGGACCAGATCCGCCGTTATCACCGCGAGACGCCCGAGCTGTTCGTGTCGCAACAGTTGTTCACCGCCACCGATGCCATCGGCTTTTCTTACGGGGTGAGCTGGAACACGGTGCGGCGGAACATCTTCAACTGGAAGGACGGGGAAGTCGGGAAATTAGAAGCCAAGGTGAAGGGCTTCTGCGCCATTCCGCAGGTGCTCGGCTTTCTGAAGGACTACATCGTCTTTGCCGAGAAGGACGAGGAACTCAACAAATACATCCTGCGCCAGCACCAGACCGGCGCGGTGGAGGCGGCCGTCGGCCGCGCCCTCGATCCCAAACGCACGCGCGGCCTGGTCTGGCACACCCAGGGCAGCGGCAAGACCTTCACCATGATCAAGGCGGCGGAGCGGCTGTTCCGCGCGCCCGGGGCGGACAAGCCCACCGTGCTGCTGATGATCGACCGCAACGAGCTGGAAGATCAGATGCTCAAGAACCTCGCCGCGCTGGGGCTGGGCAACCTGGAGCACGCCAGCAGCATCGCCCGGCTCAACCAGCTCCTGCGCGACGACTACCGGGGCATCATCGTGACGATGATCCACAAGTTCCGCGACATGCCGGCGAACCTGAACACGCGCGCGAACATCTACGTCCTGATCGACGAAGCCCACCGCACCACCGGCGGCGACCTCGGCAACTTCCTCATGGCCGGCCTGCCGAACGCGAGCTTCCTCGGCTTCACCGGCACGCCGGTGGACAAGACCGTCTACGGCAAGGGCACCTTCAAGACCTTCGGCTGCGAGGATGACCAGGGCTACCTGCACAAGTATTCCATCGCCGACAGCATCGAGGACGGCACCACGCTGCCGCTCTACTACCAGCTCGCGCCCAACGAAATGCTGGTGCCCCACGAGACCCTGGACAAGGAGTTCCTGTCGCTGGCCGAAGCCGAAGGCGTGGCCGACATCGAGGAGCTGAACAAGATTCTCGAACGGGCGGTGAACCTGAAGAATTTCCTCAAGGGCAAGGAGCGGATTCAGCAAGTGGCGCAATTCGTCGCGGAACACTATCGCCAGAACGTCGAGCCGCTGGGCTACAAGGCTTTCCTGGTCGGCGTCGACCGCGAAGCCTGCGCCCATTACAAACACGCCCTCGATCAGTTTTTGCCGCCCGAGTATTCCGAAGTGGTCTACACCGGCAGCAACAACGATTCCAAGCTGCTGAAGGAATTCCATCTCGATCCGAAGCGGGAGCGGCAGATTCGCAAGAGCTTCGGCAAGCTCGACCAGATGCCGAAGATCCTCATCGTCACCGAGAAGCTACTCACCGGCTTTGACGCGCCGGTGCTCTATGCCATGTATCTCGACAAGCCGATGCGCGACCACACCCTGCTACAGGCCATCGCCCGGGTGAATCGCCCCTACGAGAACGAGGCGCAGGAGATGGTGAAGCCGCATGGCTTCGTGCTGGATTTCGTTGGCATCTTCGACAAGCTGGAAAAGGCGCTGGCCTTCGACAGCGACGAGATCAACGCCATCGTCAAGGACCTGAAGCTCTTGAAGGTGCTGTTCAAGAACAAGGTGGAGTCCAGGGCGCCGGACTACCTGGGCCTGATCGAGCGCAACTTCGACGACAAGGATGTGGACACCCTCATCGAGCATTTCCGCGACCCCGAGCGGCGCAAGGCGTTCTTCAAGGAGTACAAGGAGATCGAGATGCTCTACGAGATCATCTCGCCCGATGCCTTCCTGCGCCCGTTCATTGACGACTATGGCACCTTGACGGCGATCTATCAGGTCGTCCGCAAGGCCTACACCCGGACCGTGTTGGTGGACCGCGAGTTTCAGGCCAAGACCAACCATCTGGTGCAGCAGAAGGTCGGCAGTTATGGCGTGGGCGGGTTGGGCGAGATGGTCGCGATCGACGGCAACACCATCGAGCTGATCAAGAACAAGCCCGGCGGGGATGGCACCAAAGTCATCAACCTGATCAAGAGCATTGAAAAGCTGGCGCAGGAAAACAGCGACGATCCTTACCTCATCGCCATGGTGGAGCGCGCGCGGGCGGTGCAGGAGAGCTTCGAGCAGCGCCAGACCAGCACGGCCGAGGCCCTGGCCGAATTGCTGCGCGAGGTAGAAGGCAATGAAACGCGGAAGAAGGAGCAGGCCGAAAAGTCCTTCGATGGCCTGACCTATTTTGTCTACCGCAGCCTGCTCGACGCGAAGATTGAGAACGCCGAGGCGGTCAGCCGCAAGATTCGCCACGCCTTCACCGAGTTTCCGAACTGGAAGCGCAGCGAAAAGGAAATTCGGGAACTCCGGAAGAAAGTCACCTTTGCCATCAATGCCGAAACGGACGACCTGGAGCGAGTGACGGCGCTGGTGGAAGAACTGTTTACGCTGCTGGAAAAGGCGGACCGGATTTAACGTGAAATACCACAGAAGCTCAGATGGCTAACCCTCTCCCGCGCTGCCGCGCACCCCTCCCCCCCGGGGGGAGGGGCTGGGGGAGAGGGAAGGTTGGCGGTAGATTTCATCATCAGGGGAGCAGACTGAACGTAAATGACTGCATTAAAGTTGGCGCGATGAAGGCACTCGATCACAAAGGCCAGTTCAAACAGCGCGTCCGCCACTGGGCCGACAAGCTGGACGTCAAGATCGTCTGGCTGGGGGTACGGCCGATGCGCAACAAATGGGCCTCGTGTTCCACTGCCGGCCATTTGAATTTCAGCGACGAATTGCCTGCCCTGAAGCCCGAGCTATGGGACTACGTGATCGTCCACGAACTGCTCCACTTCTCTGTTCCCAACCACGGAAAGCTCTGGAAAAGCCTGATGCGCTCGCACCTGGGCGACTATGAAGCCCATGAAGGCGAGTTGAAGCGGATCGCGGGTACCAGGGCGCCGCAGCGTAAGTGCTGAATTATTGTTGCCGAGCGCTGGCGTAGGCCATCAGGCAGGAATCTGATTGCAGAGCAGCCAGTCGTATGACAACTCAGGGTGATCAGCGAAGAACAGCAGTAGGTTCGATCCTGCCGAATCTGAATACGCCTTATAGCTGCCGTTAACCCGTAAGACGCGGACAGCCAGGGTTCAATCAAGGCCGCCTTTCGGTCGTCATTTATCACAGCGGCCACCACCACACAGAACCCCCTTCCCTGCCCTGCCCAGCCTGCGTATCGCCGCCTCCCGCTTCGTCGCCTCGCCCCGGCTAGGGGCCTCTTCGAAGTAGGCCAGGCTGACGGGCCTGCGGCTGCGGGTATAGCGGGCGCCCAGACGATCGCTGGCGTTGTGTTCCTCCAGGCGTCGCTCCACGTCGGTGGTGATGCCGGTATAGAAGCTGCCGTCGGCGCAACGCAGGATGTAAACGAACCAGGCGCTCAAGGGGCGGTCCGCACCCGCTCAAGGCATGCCTGGGCCAGGACAGCGGCCCGGTCCTGGCTATCGGCCTCGGCATAGCAGCGCAGTTCCGGGGCGTTGCCCGAGGGGCGCAGGTGGACAATCTCACCGTTGGCGAAGGTGATGCGCAGGCCGTCCGTCTGGTCCAGGCTGGCAGGCTCGCCACAAAGGTCGCCCAGGAGTTGCTGGATGGCCTCGGGGGAGGTGGACAAACGCTGGATGAGCTGGCGACTCTTCTCGGTGGCGAAGTCCTTGATGCGGTCGCTGGCGGTGAAGCGGGGCGGCAGGTCTTTCGCCAGGGCGGAGAGGGGTACGCCCCGCTCCCTTGCCATGGCCAGCAGGGCCAGGATGGGCAGCACCGCGTCCCGGG
This sequence comes from Thiobacillus sp., assembly GCA_024235835.1. NCBI lineage: Bacteria > Pseudomonadati > Pseudomonadota > Betaproteobacteria > Nitrosomonadales > Thiobacillaceae > Thiobacillus > Thiobacillus sp. The sequence continues at coordinate 850,301 of JACKLQ010000001.1, forward strand.
TGGGCAGGGGCGCCAGCGCCCTCCCCGCCTTTTCGAGCCTGCTGCCCACCAGGAAGCCGCCGTTGGCCTCATAACCTACAACCCCTCCCACCCCGCCGGTTTGACCCTCGGCCATCAGGGCCTCCATGGCGGCGATGACGTAGGGGGAGCCGATGCGGGTGCGGGCGACCTTGGCGAAGCTGCTGCATTTCTCCAGGGCGGTATTGCTGCTCACGGGGGTGGCCACGGCCCCGGCGCCCAGGTATTGGGCGCAGAGGATGCCGACGATGTCGCCCCGCAGCCAGTGGCCCTGCTCGTCCCCCAGCAGGGGCCGGTCAGCGTCGCCGTCCGTGGAGAGGATGGCGTCGAACCTGTGCTCCTCCGCCCAGCTGCGCGCCATGGCGGCATCCGTCTCGCTCACCGCCTCGGTGTCGATGGGCACGAACTCGTCCGTGCGGCCCAGGGGGATCACCTGGGCGCCCAGGCCCTGGGCGATATCCGTGAGGAGGTCCCGGGCCAGGCTGGAATGCTGGTAGAAACCCAGGCGCAGGCCCTTCAGGGGCTGGTCGGGGAAGAAAGCCAGATAGCGGTCTGCGTAGAGCCGGGCGGCGGCGGGGTTGGCGGTCGGCAGGACCTCGGCTTTGACCGCGTCCGGCATGGGCAGGGCGGCGCCGTTGATGGCCGCCTCGTCAGCCTTGGTGATCTCGCCTTCGGCACGGTAGAACTTGATGCCGTTGCGGTCGAAGGGGATGTGGCTGCCGGTGACCATGATGGCGGGGATGCCCTGTTCCTGGGCGTAGAAGGCCAGGGCCGGGGTGGGGATGGCGCCGCAGAAGTCCGGCGTGAGGCCCGCGTGGCGGACGGCGGCGGCGCAGGCCCCGGCGATGCGGGGGCTGCTGGGGCGCAGGTCCATGCCCAGGGCCACCCGGCTGCCGGGCTTTGCTTCGATGGCATGGAGGAAGGCCAGGGCATAGGCGAAGCACACTGCATCAGTCATGTCGGCCACCAGGCCCCGGGCGCCGCTGGTACCGAAGCCCACGCCGCCGGCGGCCATCACATCCTTGGTTGTGGTCATGCTTGTCTCCCGGATTGCATAAACGTAGGGTGTGGATTCTAGGATGAAACGACCCCCTGACTCGCGCTGCTCGCTTCCCCCCGAGGGGGGAGGTCAGTTCCTTCGGAACGGCCGTGCGGAACTGACATCTGCGGCATGACAGGTCAGCGTTCAACCCCATGACGGATACGCCCCTCATCCTGTTCGGCGCCTTCGACCGGCACAACTTCGGCGATCTGCTCCTGGCCCACGTGGCTGCGTCCACGCACCAGGACAGTCCGCTGGTGTTTGCCGGCGTGGCAGCGCGGGACCTGAGGCCCTGGGGCGGCCATGCCGTGCAGGCCATCGCGGATTTGGCCCGGGAATGGGGAGACCGCCCGGCGGACCTCTGCCACGTGGGGGGAGAAATTCTTACCTGCTCCCTGTATGAAGCCGCCGTCATGGTGCTGCCCCCGGAGGAGGCCAGTGAGGCCATCGCCCGTTACGACCGGAACCTTCCAGCTCGCCAGTCCTGGGCGGAATCCAGGCTTGGCCTGTCCCAGCGCATCGCCTACATGGTTGCCAGGCGCCTGTTCCGGAATCCGCGCCGCTTCAGCTACCGCGCCGTGGGCGGGGTAAACCTGCCCGATCTATCCCCGGACGCCCAGGCGGAAGTTCGCGCACGCTTGAAGGAGGCCGATGTGCTCACCGTGAGGGACCGGGCCACCCTTCATCACCTGGCCGGCTGGGGCATCCCCGCCGATCTGGAGCCCGACCCGGGCGAACAGGTGGCCGAGCGGTTTGGGAACACCATTGGGCACCATGCCGATCAGGGCGAGCCCGCAGACGTCAGGGCCCGTTTTCCGGATGGATATGTCGCCGTCCAGTTCAGCGCCGACTTCGGCGACGATGCCACCCTGGCCATCCTGGCGGGGCAGCTGGACGCCCTTGTCCGGGCATCCGGCATGGGGATCTGCCTGTTCCGGGCGGGGGCGGCCCCCTGGCATGACGACGAGGCCGTCTACCGTCGCCTCATGGGCCACATGGTAACCGGCCAGGTCCGGATGTTCGGCTCACTGCACCTTTGGGACATCTGCGCCCTTCTCTCCCGGGCCCGGGCCTATTGCGGCTCCAGCCTCCACGGTCGCATCGTGGCCCGGGCCTTCGGGGTGCCCGGCGTGAGCCTGGTGCGCCAGCCCACAGGAGCCATGGACAAGGCGAGGGCCTACTGCCTTACCTGGGGTGACCGGCAGGAGGAACGATGCGTGGGCGTGGCAAACCTGATGGCTGCCTTGAACCCCTTCATCGGATAAGGCTAATGCCTGCGCTGACGCGCTACCGGTGCACGCCCTAATTGCAACCGTCCTGGCTTTCCTGGGCGCAGGTTCGCCCGTCCCCCCACACCGCGCCCTCGAAGTTGGCCGCCTTCAGGTAGGCGCCCTGGAGCTCGGCGTCCGTCAGGTCGGCGCCCCGCAGGTTGGCGTCCCAGAGATAGGTGCTGTACATGTAGGCGCCCCGGAGATTGGCCCCGGACAAGTCGGTGCCTTGGAGGTTGGTGTGCTCCAGGTTTGCCCGCAGCAGGTTGGCGCCGGCCAGGTCCAGGCCCCGCTTGTCGCAGCCGGACCAGTCCACGAAGGGCTCCGGGGGATCAAAACAACCCGCATTGGCGTGGCAGGCGAAACCAAGCAACAGCGGTGAAACAAGGGAATGTCGCGAATTGAGCATGTGGCCACCCCGGTTCTGTTTGTTTATTCCGAGGCTTATGTATAGCAGTGTATTCCCCCGATCCCAGCTTCCTATTACTTATGAATTAGGTAATTTACCTTGCGTATTTCAGCCCACAAACCGTGGCCTGATCCTTCGGGCGGCAAGGGTTGGTGGATTGGAAAAACAGTACAGACGGCTAACCGCTTCGCAAGCGCTGCTGCACCAGGTCCCGCAAGACGGCCAGTTGTCCGAGTGCCTCCTTGCTGAGCTTGGAGTCGTTCTGTTGCTGTCCGTAGAACAGTCCCAGGGGATTTCCCTCGGTTCCGGTCATGGGCAGGAGAAAGAATGGGTGCAGGCCATAGGCCAGGACCCAGTCGGGGAAGTGGGGAGCGATCTTGGGATCCCGGGGATTGTCGATGTAGATGTCCAGCTTCCTGGCCAGGGCGATGTGGGCCAGGTCGCTGCCGGCCTTGGCCGCCAGGGTGAAGTCCTCGAGCCGGTTGGGCTTGCGGGAGGAGCGGGTGGCCGTCACCCGGTAGATCTGCTTGCCTGCGTCCAGGACGAACACCGCCGCCCGCCCCAGGTCCAGAGCGGTGAGGGCCACTTCCAGTGCGATGCGCTGGGCCTCCAGGCTGGACTCCCCCTCGGCCAGGGCCTGGCGCAAATCCTGTACGCCGGCCTTCAGCCTGGCCAGGGGATCGGTTTTAGCTGCCTGGGCGGCGACGGGCGGGTGTCGGGGCTCCACCAGAATGGCGGCCAGCATGGGTTCCGACGTGGCTTCGTCCGTGGCGGCCCTGGCCGCCTTGACCATCTCGTCGGTTTCCAGTCCAAGGGCGGGCCCGAACTCGGCCGCCAGCACGGTCAGCCGCTCCTCGGAGATTTCCTGCTGGCTGGAAACGACCAGATCCGCTGATCGGTCAGAGAACAGGGTCACGGCCAACAGCCATTCCTCGCCCTGAGCCGCGGCCGCGACATCTTCCGTCGCCATGGTGTTGACGATCCTGGCCGGCAGACGCCACTGACGGGCCACGTTGACGCCCACGTCCTGCAGCGTCATGCCCAGTATCCGTGCAGCCGCCACATCCTCGTCCTCGCCGCTTGCCACAGCCTGGCGGATGCGCTGCCACTCATCGGGCATGTAAAAACTCGCCAGCAATCGTCCCATGCGGTGCAGCAGGGCGCAGACGATGCCCATCTCGCCGTTGCGGATGCCCGCCATGGCAACCACCGAGCCGGCCACCGAACCCGCCAGCAGGCTATGTGCCAATTCCCTTTCCGCGGACCGGGACTCGGAGGCCACCTGCCCCATGGCGCCGATGAGCTTGACGCCCAGGGCCAGGTGGCCCACGGCTTCATACCCCAGCACCTGGACCGCGTGGGACACGGTGGCCACGCCCTGGCCAATGGGGGCGTACATGGCGGAGTTGGCCAGGCGCAGCACCTTCTGGGTCAGGGACACGTCGGCCAGGACGGCGTCCACCAGGGGCGTGGTGTCATCCACGCTGCGCTCAAGGGCGTCCATGATGGTGGCCACGGACTGGTCCAGGGCCGGAAAGCCCCCGCCCTCCCCCATGCGCTGCATGATGCGCGCCGTCACAGCTGCCGCATCACCGCCCGGCGGCGTTTGGGCAACGTCGGCCGTGTCCCGGGTCATGTGCATACCTTCCACTCTCCTGACTCCACCTTGCCGCCCAATTCCTGGGCCGCGACGGGGCGACCCAGCAGATACCCCTGGACAAGCTTGCACCCCTTGTCCACCAGCAGTTGCAACTGGGACTCTGTCTCTACGCCTTCGGCCACCACGGCCAGGTCCAGTTCCCTGGCCAGGCCCAGGATCACGGAAACGATGGCCAGGTCGTTGCCGTCCCGGTCCAGTTCGGCGACGAAGGAACGGTCGATCTTCAGCGTGGATAGGGGGAAACGCTTGAGATAGGCCAGGGAGGAGTAGCCCGTGCCAAAGTCGTCCACCGAAATGCCCACACCCAGTTCCCGCAACCGCTCCAGCAGGACCTTGCTTTCTTCCGCATCCCGCATCAGGGTGCCTTCCGTGATTTCCAGGGTCAGGCAATTCGCGGGCAGGCCGGATTCCGACAGGGCACTACGCACCATGGTGACCACATCGCCGTGGCCGAACTGGACGGGAGAAAGGTTCACGGACATGTGCATGGGGCGACCCCAGGCCTTGGTCCAGGCCGCGGCCTGGTGGCAGCTGGCCCGCAACGACCAGGCGCCGAGAAAACCGATCAGGCCGTTGCGTTCCGCCAGGGGAATGAATTCCGCGGGAGAAACGAACCCCTCGCCCGGGCGATGCCAGCGCATGAGGGCTTCTGCATAGACCATTTCACGGCTGGCGGCCCGGCAGATGGGCTGGTAGTACATCTCGAACTCGCCATTTTGGACGGCCGTGTACATCCGCTCCTCCAGGGAAATCTCCCTGCTGGCCCGCTCCCCGCCGCCGGAACGGTAGAACTGCCAACGGTTGCGTCCCCCCGCCTTTGCCGAGGCCAGGGCGATGTCCGCGTACTTGAGCAGTTGTTCCCCATCGCCCGCATGTTCCGGGTACAGGGCGATGCCGATGCTGGCGGTGAGGTGCAGGTGCCTCTCCCCCAGGTGGTACGGGCGCTGGATGCTGGCGAGGACCTTGCGGGCCACCTGGGACACGGCCTCCTGGTCATGGGGCCCGGCCAGGATAAGGACGAAATCGTCGCTGCCCGACCTGGCCACCAGGTCGGAAGCGCGCAACTGGGCGGTGAGCCGGGACGCGGTCTCCACCAGCAACTGGTCACCCATGCCATGGCCCAGGGCGTCGTTGACCTTCTGGAAGCCGTCCAGGTCCAGGTGCATGAGGGCGAAGCCGCTTCGCTGGGGCAGGTCTGGCCGCGTCAACTCGGCGAGCCTGTGCAGGAGCTGGCCGCGGGTGGGCAGGCCGGTGAGGGGATCGGAAGGGAGTGTCTCTGGTTCGCCCGACCTGGCAGCCAGCGCGTCACCCACGTCCCAGGCCGCGAACAGCAATTCCGTGTGCTTGCCCGCGGCCACCAGGGTGAGGACGCGGCAAGTGGCGGTGACCCGGTTTCCATCCTGGCGAATGAGGCGGAGGGTCAGGGCCTGGCGCTCCCCGCCGGGAGGCTGGGCCAGAACCTGGCCCAGGAGTGGCCGGTCCTCCGGCAACACCACCGAGGCCAGGTCGTCGCCCTTGTTGAAGAAGTGCTCCCCGTAGCCTAGCCACTCCGCGCCCTGCCTGGACACGAACAGGATCCTCCCCTCGGGGGAGACCCGGGCCAGAAAGTCCGCGAGGCGGTCCGCCAGGCGCTCGTGGCCCGTGGGCGCCTTGTGCGCATCAGGAGGCACTGGGAGTGTGTTCAAGGTTCGGGTCCGGCTGGTATGGGTCCGCGCTCAACGCACGGCTAGACCGCCACCGGCGCCTTGATGCCGGGATGGGGGTCATAGTTCTCCAGGGTGAAATCCTCATAGCGGAAGGCGAACAGGTCACGGACCTCCGGATTGAGCACCATGGTGGGCAATGAGCGCGGCTCCCGGCTCAACTGCAGGTTCACCTGGTCCAGGTGGTTCAGGTAGATGTGGGCATCCCCCAGGGTATGCACGAAGTCTCCGGGCTTCAGGCCGGTGACCTGGGCCATCATCATGGTGAGCAATGCGTAGCTGGCGATGTTGAAGGGCACCCCGAGGAAGATGTCGGCGCTGCGCTGGTAGAGCTGGCAGCTCAATTTGCCGTCCGCCACGTAGAACTGGAAGAAGGCATGGCAGGGCGGCAGCTTCATGTACTCCAGCTCGCCCACGTTCCAGGCGGAGACGATGATGCGGCGGGAGTCCGGGTTGTTCCGGATGGTGTGCAGCACCTCGCTGACCTGGTCGATGTGGCGACCGTCCCGGGCGGGCCAGCTGCGCCACTGGTAGCCATAGATGGGGCCCAGGTCGCCGTTCTCGTCGGCCCACTCGTCCCAGATGGAGACGCCGTTGTCCTTCAGGTACCTGGTGTTGGTGTCCCCCTGCAGGAACCACAGCAGTTCATGGATGATGGACTTGAGATGGACCTTCTTGGTGGTGAGCAGGGGAAAGCCCTGGCCAAGGTCGAAGCGCATCTGGTGGCCGAACACGGAGAGGGTGCCGGTACCCGTGCGGTCTGCCTTGCGGGTTCCGTGGTCCAGCACATGGCGCAGTAGGTTCAGGTATTGCTGCATGGGAGGTTTCTCTGGATCGTTGTTACGCGGGTTCTTTCAGCACGAACTGATACACCAGGTTCATGATGATGAGCCGCTGGGACTGGCTCAGTTCGCCGAACTGGACGCCGAAGGCCTTCATGGTCTTGCCCTGGTCGTCCGTCTCCTCGCCCACGGTCCGGATGACGGCGGAGGTCTTCACGTATTCCTCCATGTCCCCCAGCTTCACCTTGAAGGACAGCCACAGGGTGTCCTCCTTGTGTCCCAGCTGGGCCATGGACATCAGCTTGCCCCCACCCACACTGATGTCCACGAACTTGCCGGCGCCGGTCTGGCGTCCTTCCTCGCTGTCGTGGACGGCGACGATGATGGCGGCGGGGGCCCGCATGGCCTTGCGAATGCGCATGGCCTGGACGCTGTCAGGCCAGGAAAGGTGCAGGTAGGGGTAAGGCTGCAGCTGGGACTTGAGCACCTTGGCCTTGAAGGCGCAGACGTTGAGGCCGGAGAAGGCGCGTACCAGGTAGGTCTGGCCGTCCTTGATGAAGATGAGCTTGCCGTCCACCATGGGGGCGCTCACCAGCAGGCTCTTGGGCTTCATCTGGCCGATGACCCGCACTGACCATCGTTCTACCTGGCCCTCCAGCAGGGGCTGAAGCTGCAGGGTATCCCCGGGCATGAGCTTGAGGGCCTCGAAATCCAGGGTCTCTTCCGTGGGCTTGGCACTGGCCGCCCCATCCCCCGGTCCACCGGACTCCGAGGAAAGGCTATCCGTGCGCAGGGCCGTGGGCCTGGCCCGGACCCGTTCGCGGAAAAGCCCCTTCTCCAGCAACACCTCCAGCTGGTGCTCGCTGGCCACCACCACGCCCCGGTTCAGGAGCAGGTTGCGCTCCCCATCGTAGATTGCGAAGGGCAAGGGCTTGCCGACTTCGATGTCGGTCTTGCGCACGGGCAACAAAAAACCGTCTTCATCCACTTCCATGTCTCCTTGCTGAGCGCCTTGTCTTGTCCTTCACCCTGCCTTGCCCAGGCCCGCATTGTAGGCGCCATGGGCCCCTAGCGTAGCGTCCCGCATCCCTTGGCTGTGCCTTGGGCATGTCCAAGGCCAGTCACTGGAGGCTGGTCCTGCCCAGCTCGTCGAGTATCCCCAGCACCAGTTGCCGCCCCAGGGCACCCATGCCCCGGGTCAGTACATCGGCGTCACTCTCGCCGTTCACCAGGCGGCGCATGATGCCGCCCAGGCGGGCCATGTCGCCCCCGGCCCTCAGCATCTGCTCCGCCATGTTGGCCAGGGCCGCCAGGGCCTGGGCATCTCCCCGGCGGGCGGCTGCGATGAGGGCGGCAAGGCCCGGTGCGGCGGCAGCGCCATCGGGCTTCCTGTTCAGGTCTGGCAGGGTGGCCGGGTTGTCGATGCCACGCAGCACGGCATCCACTATGATGCGGTCCTCTTCATCCAGGCCCAGCTTGACGCTCTCGTCCCGCTTGCCACCGATGACCAGGCGCAGGGCGGCCACCAGCCGGGGCCAGCCCTGCTTTTCCGCCGTGTCCAGGGTCTCCATGAGTTGGGGCACCTGGCTCCTGTCCCGCAGGGCGTTCACCACGGCGTGGATGAAGGGTGCATGCATGCTGAGCACCTGCTGCACGGCGTCGGGCAGTTCAGCCATTTTTCTCCGCTTTCGAATCCATGGGCCGCCAGCGGCCTTCCACCAGCATTTCCAGGGGCCGGTAGGCCTGCTTGTAGGCCATCTTGCGGCAGCCTTCGATCCAGTAGCCCAGGTAGAGGTTGGCCAGCCCCATTTCCCGGGTCATCTTCACCTGGCTCAATATGCCGTAAACGCCCAGGCCCCGGTGCGCCAGGGCGGGATCGAAGAACGTGTACACGGCGGAAAGGCCGTCCAGCAACCGGTCCACCAGGGACACCATGATCACCTCCCCATCCAGGGTGAACTCCGCCAGGGCGCTGTCCACACGACTTTGCAGCAGGAAGCCGCGGTACTGCTCCCGATCGTCCTGGTCCATGCCGCCGCCGGCGTGGCGGTCCTGCTGGTAGCGCCGGTAGAGGCGGTAATGGGCCTCCTCGAATACCAGGGGGCGCAGGCGCAGGACCACGTCGGCATTGCGCTGAAGGCAACGTCGCTGGGAACGGTTGGGGATGAAATCCTGCACGGATATGCGCACCGGCGTGCAGGCCGAGCAACTGTCGCAGCGGGGGCGATACACATGCTGGCCGCTGCGGCGAAAGCCCAGGCGCACCAGTTCGCTGTAGACCGTGGTGTCCACCAGGCTGCCGGGGGCCGCCACCTGGGAACGCGCCAGACGTTCCGGAAGGTAGCTGCAGGGATAGGGTGCCGTCAGGTAGAACTGCAGGCGGAAGATGGGAAGTTCCCTGAGGGTGCTCACGCCAGCCCCTTCCTGACCATGGGCGTCCACCTGCCCGGCCGGTCGTCCAGCACGGCGTAGCGGTCCAGCAGGGCGGCGAATTCCCGGCGGGGAATTTCCCGGGCCCCCAGGGAGGCCAGATGGGAGGTGCTCATCTGGCAATCGATGAGTCGGAAGTCCCGGGCGACCAGTTCCGCCACCAGGTGGGCCAGGGCGATCTTGGAGGCGTCGGTGCGACGGGTGAACATGGATTCTCCGAAGAACACCGAGCCCAGGGCCACGCCGTAGAGCCCGCCGACCAGTTCCGGGCCCGCCTCGCCCGCCATCCATGTCTCGAAGGAATGCGCATAGCCCGCCTCATGCAACGCGGTGTAGGCCGCCACCATGCCGGGGTTGATCCAGGTGCCCCGCTGCCCCTCGCGGGGCGCGGCGCAGGCCTGCATGACCCGGGTGAAGACCGTGTCCACCCTCACCTCGTAATCGGCACGAACCAGCCTTTTCTTGAGGGAGCGGGCGCACTTGAATTCCGCCGGGAACAGGACCATGCGGGGGTCGGGGGACCACCAGAGGATAGGTTCCCCCGGGTTGAACCAGGGAAAGATGCCGCGCCGGTAGGCGGCCAGCAGCCTGGGCAGGGAGAGGTCCGCCCCCGCCGCCAGCAGGCCGCTGGGGTCCGCCAGGGCGGTCTCCACCGGCGGGAAGGGATCGTCGCGCCGCAACCATGGGATCACGCGCGCCCCTGGGTGCCCTTCTGGATGAACTCGATCTTGTAGCCGTCCGGGTCCTCCACGAAGGCGATGACCGTGGTGCCGTGCTTCATGGGCCCCGCCGGCCGGGTCACCTTGCCGCCTCTGGCCGTCACCGCGTCGCAGGCCCGGTAGGCATCGTCCACCTCGATGGCGATGTGGCCGAAGCCGGTGCCCAGATCGTACCTGTCCACGCCCCAGTTGTAGGTGAGTTCAAGCACGGAGTGGTCCACCTCGCCGCCGTAGCCCACGAAGGCCAGGGTGAACTTGCCATCGGGGTAGTCCTTGCGGCGCAGCAGCCGCATGCCCAGTACCTGGGTGTAGAAATCGATGGACCGCTCCAGGTCACCGACCCGCAGCATGGTGTGCAGCATGCGCATGGGTGCGTCTCCTAGTCTCAAAATTGGAAATACTGACGTCCATTTTCCCGCAATCTGCGACGCACCGTCTTCCATGCCGGAAACAGGGCCTCCACCTCCCGCCAGAAGGCGGGGGAATGGTTGCGTTGGCGGAAATGGGCCAGTTCATGGCAAATGACGTAGTCGATTTCCTCCGGGGAGGCCTTGATCAGGCGCCAGTTGAGGCTCACCACCCCCTTGGGCGACAGGCTGCCCCAGCGGGTACGGGCATTGGACAGGCGCAGGAGCGGCGGGGTCAGCCCTGCCCGGGCGGCGTGCGTGGCCAGGCGCTCAACCAGCAGGGACCGGGCCTGGCGCTGGTACCAGCCCACCAGGGCGGCCGGAACCTGGTCCGGGGGTGCGGCACAGACGAGCTGGGATTCCACCCGGCGCAGGGCCGGCCGGCCAGGCCGGGGCACCAGCACCAGGGTGAGACTCTCCCCCAGCCAGGGCAGGCAGGCGCCCTCTTCCCAGGCGAAAGTCCTGGCCCGGGCTTCGCAGCGCTGGCGACGCAGCCAGTCCCCGTGCTTATGCAGGAAACGGTGGATGTCGGCCAGGGCAACGTAGTGGGGGGCGTTCACCACCACCTGGCCTGTGTCGCTCACGCGCAGGCCCAGGGTGCGGCGGCGCCGACTCCGGCGCAGCAGGAACGCCACTTCCTCGCCTTCCAGGGGCAAGCTCTCCTGGCTGTCCCGCAGGCGGGCCACGGCGGGCTTACAGTCCCAGCCGGGCCATGGCCCGGCGCAGGTAGGCGATCTGGGTCTGCAGGGGCAATTCCTTGGGACAGACGTCGTGGCAGCCCAGCAGGCTCATGCAGCCGAACACGCCGTTCTCGTCCCCCACCACCTCGTAGAACGCCTCGTCGGTCCGGCCGTCCCGGGGGTCCAGGCGGAACCGGGCGATCTTGTTGAGGCCCACGGCTCCCACGAACTCGGGCCGCATCCGGGCGGTACCGCAGCCGGCCACGCAGCAGCCGCATTCGACGCAGCGGTCCAGTTCGTAGATGGCCTCCGCCAGCTCCGGCTCCATGGGCGCTTCGAGGGCGTCCAGGTTTGGTTCGCCCTGGAGGTGGACCCAGGCCTTCAGCCGTTCGCTCATGTCCCGCATCCATTTGCCCGTGTTCACCGACAGATCGCCGATCAACTCGAAGCCCGGCAGCGGATGGAGCTTGATGGTGTCTGCGTAGGCGCTGGTCAGGGTACGGCAGGCCAGGCCAGGCCTGCCATTGATGACCATGGCACAGGAGCCGCATACCCCCGCCCGGCAGACGAAATCAAAGTTCAGTGAAGGGTCCATCTCCTCCCGGATGCGGGTGAGGGCGATGAACAGGGTCATGCCCGGCGTCTCTTCCACCTCATAGCGCTGCATGCGGGGTTGGCTGGCCGGGTCCCGGGGGTTGTGCCGGAAGATGTCGAATTGGATATGTCGGGTCATGGCAGAGGCTCATCCAGGCGGGCATTACGACCCCGGTAGCGTTCGGGCAGCAATTGCTTGAAAGGCAGCAGGGCGGACTGGAGCTTGTGCCGGTCCAGGGTGGCCTCCCGCAGTTCATCCACCTGGGCCTGACGGTGGGCAGTGGCGGGATGCTCGATGATGTTCTTCACACCATAGCCGCGGAAACCGGGAGGGAGTTCCATCAACTGCACGTCCAGGGCCTCGTAATCCAGGCTGGGCTGGGCCTCCCCCTCCGGCCAGCAAGCCAGGGTGCGCTTGAGCCAGTCCCGGTCGTCCCGGGCTGGGAAGTCCTCCCGGAAGTGGGCGCCCCGGCTTTCGGTGCGGTTTCGGGCCCCCAGGGCCACGGTGAGGGCCACCTTGAGCATGCGCGGCAGGCGGTAGGCCAGCACCAGTTCCGGGTTGGCGTCCAGGCCCCCGCTACGTACCCCCACCCCCTGGCTGCGGACCAGCAGTTCCGCCAGTTCCGCCACGGCGGCCTCCAGGTCAGGACCATTGCGGAACAGTCCCACCTTGTCCGTCATGATGGCCTCCATGCGCCGGCGGATGGCCACGGCGTCTTCCTGGCCGGGGCGGTCCAGCAGGGCCTGGAGCCCGGCCTGCTCACGGCGGAGGCAGTCCCGGGCCAGGGTGGTGGACAGTTCCTGGCCGCCGGCCGGGGACTGGCAGTAGTCGGCCACGTACTCCCCCACCAGCATGCCCGCCACCACGGTCTCCGCCACGGAGTTGCCCCCCAGCCGGTTGAAGCCGTGCATGTCCCAGCAGGCCGCCTCGCCGCAGGCGAACAGGCCGTGGAGCCAGGGGGATTCGCCCCGGTGGTCGGTGCGGATGCCGCCCATGGAATAGTGCTGGGTGGGTCGCACGGGGATGAGGTCCTTGGCCGGGTCGATGCCCAGGAAGTAACGGCAGATGTCCTGGACCTCCCGCAGGTTCTTGTCGATATGGGCCCGGCCCAGGCCGGTGATGTCCAGCCACAGGTGGTCGCCGTAGGGCGACTGGACGCCCTTGCCCTGGCGCATGTGCTCCGCCATGCGCCGGGACACCACGTCCCGGGAGGCCAGTTCCTTCTTCTCCGGCTCGTAGTCGGGCATGAAGCGATGGCCATTGGCGTCCTTGAGCAGGCCGCCGTCGCCCCGGCAGCCCTCGGTCACCAGGATGCCGGCGGGGACGATGGCGGTGGGGTGGAACTGCACCGCCTCCATGTTGCCCAGGCGGGCCACGCCGGTTTCCAGGGCCAGGGCCGCGCCCATGCCTTCGTTGATCAGGGCGTTGGTGGAAACGCCGTAGATGCGCCCGTAGCCGCCGGTGGCGACCACGGTGGCGCTGGCCAGGTAGGCCGTCAGCTCGCCCGTGACCAGGTCCCGCGCCACGGCGCCGTGGCAGCGCTGGCCGTCATGGATGAGGCGCAGGGCCTCCATGCGCTCGTGCACCGGGATGGCCTCGGCGATGGCCCGGTCCGACAGGGTGTAGAGCATGGCGTGGCCGGTGCCGTCGGAAGTGTGGCAGGTGCGCCATTTCTTGGTGCCGCCGAAGTCCCGGGCGGTGATGAGGCCATGGGCCGCCTCCCGTTCCGTCAGGGTCACCCGCTGGCCGTTGATGACCGCTTCGTGGTCTCCCTTGCGCACCCGGTTCCAGGCCACGCCCCAGGCCGCCAGCTCGCGGATGGCCTTGGGGGCCATGTGGGCGAACATGCGCGCCACCACCTGGTCGCAGCCCCAGTCGGAGCCCCGCACCGTGTCCTCGAAGTGGACGTCCTCGTTGTCCCCCTCCCCCTTGATGCAGTTGGCCAGGCTGGCCTGCATGCCACCCTGGGCCGCCACGGAGTGGGAGCGCTTGGCGGGCACCAGGGAGAGGATGAGGGGCTCCAGGCCCCGGCGCTTCGCCGCCACGGCGGTGCGCAGGCCCGCCAGGCCGCCGCCGATCACCAGCACGTCGGTATGGATCAGCTTCATGGCGTGGCCTCCGGCTGGGCCCAGGCGGGCGTGTAGCGTTCCCCCGCATGGGGCGCATGTTCCATGCCCAGCTTGATGTAGGCGGCCAGGGTCAGCAGGCCCAGGGCCAGGAAGAAGGCAGTGAGACTCCATTTCAGGGTCTTCAGCCGGCGCCGGGCCCGGCGGGGATCGGCGTGAGCGGGCCAGCCCCACTTCACCGCCAGGCGATACAGGCCGATGCCGCCGTGGAGTTCCACCATGAACAGCAACACCAGGTACAGGGGCCACATGCGCCCGCTCCAGACCCGATCGGCGGAGGCGTAGGGGCCGATCAGCTCCGGGTGGGTGAGCATGAGATACAGGTGCACCGGCGCCAGGAAGAACATGGCGAAACCGGTGATGACCTGGAAGAACCAGAGGGTGGTGTCCTCATGCCGCATGGCCCCCATGTGGCTCCAGTAGGCCGCGTGCTGGCGCCAGTGGGTGGGGAACTTGCGCAGGGCCAGCCAGGCATGGGCCACGAACAGGGCGAATATCGCGGCCACGAACAGGGACACCAGCCAGGGCAGCGGCTGGCCGAAGAAGAAGTAGCCTTCGAAGAAGCGGGCCACGGCCCACATGGCGTCCTTGCCCAGGAGGATGGAGGACACGAAGAACATGTGCAGCCACATGAACAGGGCCAGCACCAGACCGGTGGCGCTCTGGAGCATATCCAGGCGGGCGGGCCAGGGGCCGATGGGTCGAGGGCCGGAGGCGGCTGCACTGGCGATGAGGGGGGGCGTGCTGGACATGATGTTCTTGTTGGAGGTTACGCCGTGGAAAAACAGGAGGAAGGGGGATCCTGGTCGTCTCCCGGGCTCAGAGGCCCGCCATGGTGGTTTCGATCCATTGCCGGGTTTCCGCCAGCACCTCCGAGGCCTTGCGGCCGGCCGTGGGAATGGTTGGTCCGATCACCACGGTGATTTCCCCCGGATGCTTGATGAAGGCGTTCTTGGGCCACAGGCGCCCAGCATTGTGGGCCACGGGCACCACCGGGGCGCCGGCCTTGGCCGCCACCCAGGCACCGCCGATCTGGTAATTGCCCACATCTCCCGGCGACACCCGGGTGCCCTCGGGAAACACCAGTACCCAGAAGCCCTGTCCCAGGCGCTCCTTGCCCTGGGCCTCGATCTGCTTCAGGGCCTCCCGGCCTGCGGCCCGGTCGATGGCGATGGGGCTGAAGGCCGCCAAACCCCAGCCGAAGAATGGAATGTGCAGGAGGGACTTCTTCAGCACGAAGGAAATGGGCGGGAATATCTGCTGGAAGGCGATGGTCTCCCAGGCGGACTGGTGCTTGGCCAGCACCACGGCCGGCTCCTTGGGCAGGTGCTCCAGGCCGATGACGCGGTGGCGGATGCCCAGCACCCACCTGGCAAGGAAAATGACGATGCGGCCCCAGAGGGTGATGAAGCGGTAGCGGGGCAACCTGGGCAGGGGCAACAGAAATACCGCCACCAGGCCGAAAGGGACCGTGATGAGTATCTGCAGCAGCAGGAACAGTACGGAACGGATCAGGTGCATCGTCGGAAAAGGTCAGATGGCGGCTTCTATGATGGCCTGGGCGGCCTGCAGGAGATTGTCGTACACCGGCACTTCCTCCGGCAGTTGCCCCCCTTCCAGGGTTCGCACGCCCTTGCCGGTGCGCACCAGGATGGGCCTGGCCCCCACTGCCAGGGCCACCTCCACGTCCCGCAGCGCATCACCCACCGCGAACACGCCCTTCAGGTCGATATGCAGGCGGCTGCCAATTTCCAGGAACAAGCCCGTCCTGGGCTTACGGCAGGCGCATTTGGCATCGGCCGCGTGGGGACAGAAGAAGATGGCATCTATGCGGCCTCCGGCCAACACTGCCAACTTGTGCATCTTGGCATGGATGGCGTTGAGGGTGGCCATGTCGAACAGGCCCCGGCCCACGCCGGACTGGTTCGAAGCCACCACCACCCGGAAACCTGCCTGGTTCAGGCGGGCAATAGCTTCCAGGCTGCCGGGGATGGGTTTCCATTCGTCCGGGTTCTTGATGAACTGGTCGGAGTCGAAGTTGATGACCCCGTCCCGATCCAGGATGACGCATTTCATGGTCGTCCCCTCATTTCAGGACCGTGATTCATTCCGAATGCTCATGCATTTTCGCGCCTGGGAGCGGCCGTGGAAAGGGGTGACTGGGGCGCTGCGGGCGGATGGGTTTCAACCCGGTTGCGGCCGTTGTACTTGGCGGCCTGGAGTGCCTGGTCGGCGCGACCGAGAAAAGCGGCCTGGCCCTCCGCGGCGTCCCACTGCACCACCCCGATGCTGACGGCGACATGGATAGCCAGGTCGGCCATGGATACGGGGGATCGCCACACAGCGCTGCGGATCTGCTCCGCCAGCTGGCAGGCCGTCTCCAGATCCAGGTCCGGCATCAGCAGTGCAAACTCTTCTCCCCCTACCCTGGCCAGTATTTCCCCTTCCCCCATGTGGTCCTGGCAGACACGCACCAGGGCCTTCAACACCTCGTCTCCGCGCTGGTGGCCGTAGGTGTCGTTGATCTGCTTGAAGTAGTCCACGTCCAGCAGCATCAGGCTCATGGGTCGGCCCGTGGTTTCCGCCTGGCGCATCCGCTGCCGCATCACCTCATGGAAACGTCGCCGGTTGGTCACCCCCGTCAGATCGTCATGGTGCACCTGGGCCAACAGTTCCAGTTCCAGCTGCTTGCGAGCCGCCACCTCCTCAGTCAGGCGCTGGTTGGCCTGGCGCAGGATCTGGGCATCCCGGAAGTTCTCCCGGATAAGGCGGCTGATGCGGTAGGCAGAATAGGCGCCGAAGACATTCATGCCAAGGAACAGCAACCCCATCACAAGCATCTGATTGAACGGGAGCTCGAAGTGGTCTGCCAGCAGGATGAAGAACGCCACCGTACTGGAGAGGGCGATGGTCATGATGGGCAGGAAACGGTTGGGGATGAAGGCGTAGGTGCCCAGCAGCATGACCATCATGCCCATGGCGTGCCAGCCCGCCTCGAGGGGCCGCAGCAAGGTGATGGAAAGGTAGCCCGCCATGGCCAGACCCAGCACCAGGGTAGGGGTGATGCCGTCCACCAACAGTCGCCAGTAGCGTTCCGCGGTGAAGGCGACGAGCAGGCCAAAGCCGGCCACCACCAGGCGGGTAAGCAGCAGGATCTCATACTCGGTGCTGGCCCCCAGCAGGAGGTAGTCGGTAAAGGCGAAGGCCAGGTAAAACAACGCCGCCATGACGAAGGCCCGACGAGTGTCCCGCACCCAACTGGGATGGATGTATTCGCGGAACGCCACCTCCGTGGCCAGGTCGCGGAATTCCCCGGTGACTGGGGATAACTCGTACCGGGTCGGGTCCTGGATCTGGCCTGGCATGCCGGTCCCGGTGCAAGGATTACTTGCTGCCCGCCTGGCTGCCGAGTTGACTGCTCAGTTGGCTTATGTCTGCCACGCAGTTCATCAGGCCGCCCAGGCGGGCCAGGAGTGCCAGACGGTTGGCCCGTACCAGGGGCTCCTCGGCCATGACCATGACCTCGTCGAAGAAGCGGTCCACGGGAGCCTTCAGGGTGGCCAGCTGCTTCAGGGCCCCGGTGTAGTCCAGGCTCTCCAGCGCCGTCTCCACCGGCAGGGACACCGCATCCACCGCCTGGAACAGCACCCTTTCGGCGTCCTCCGTCAGCAGGGCGGCGTCGGGCTCCGGCCTGATGCCTTCGCCGGCCTGCTCCGCCTTGCGCAGGATGTTCTGGATGCGCTTGTTGGCGGCGGCCAGGGCCTCCGCCTCGGGCAACTGGCGGAACTGGGCCACGGCCTCCAGGCGGAGGGGCACCCGGTCGATGCGGGTGGGGGCCTGGGCCACCACCGCTTCCACCTGGTCCACGGCCCCGCCCTGCTCCCGCAGGTAGACCCGCAGGCGGTCCTGCATGAAGCGGAACACATCCACCACCACGCTGGCTGAAAGCTGCTCCGGGTCGAATCCGGACTTGGTCTTCTCCAGCAGGTGCATCAGGTCCAGGGGCAGCACCTTTTCCATGAGCATGCGCAGCACGCCCAGGGCGGCCCGGCGCAGGGCAAAGGGATCCTTGTCGCCGGTGGGAATGAGACCGATGCCGAAGATGCCCACCAGGCTGTCCAGACGCTCCGCCAGGGCCACGGCGAGGCCGACGTTGTCGGCGGCCAGCCCGTCGCCGGCGAAGCGGGGCCTGTAGTGGTCAGCGATGGCCTCCGCCACCCGCACGTCCTCGCCGTCGTGGAGGGCGTAGTAGCGGCCCATGATGCCCTGCAGCTCGGGGAACTCCCCCACCATGTCGGTCACCAGGTCGGCCTTGGCCAGTTGCGCCGCCCGGGCGGCCAGGGCCGCGTCGGCCCCCAGTCCCTGGGCAATGGCACCGGCAAGCTTCATCAGGCGCTTGATGCGTGCCCCCTGGCTGCCCAGCTTGTTGTGGTAGACCACGTGGTCCAGCTTCTCCACCCGGCTTGCCAGGGGCCGCTTGCGGTCCTGGTCGAAGAAGAACTTGGCGTCCGCCAGGCGGGGTCGCACCACCCGCTCGTTGCCGCCGATGACCTGGGAGGGATCAGCGGGTCGGATGTTGGAGACGATGAGGAACCGGTTGGTGAGGCGGCCTTCGGCATCCAGCAGGGGGAAATACTTCTGGTTGGCCTTCATGGTGAGGATGAGGCATTCCTGGGGAACCGCCAGAAACTCGGGCTCGAACTGGCAGGCCAGCACGTTGGGCCGCTCCACCAGGGCTGTGACCTCGTCCAGCAGGGCATCGTCCTCGATGGGCCTGAATTTGCCCGCCTCCCCGCCGCCGATCATTTCCGCCGCGGCCTGAAGCTGCCTGACGATCTCTGCGCGGCGCCGGTCGAAACCGGGGATGACCGCCCCTTCGGCCTCCATCTGGGCCGCGTAGCTGTCCGCGTCATTGATGGTCACCGTAGGGCTGGCGGCCTCGAAGCGGTGGCCCTGGGTCTGCCGCCCGGCCGAGAGGCCCAACACGGAAATGGGCACCACGTCGGTGCCGTGCAGGGCCACCAGGCCGTGGGCGGGGCGCACGAAGTTCACCGTGCTCCAGCCCGGCTGCTCGCTACCCTCACCCAACTGGTAGGTCATGACCTTGGGAATGGGCAGCTTGGCCAGGGCCTCTTCCAGGGCCTTCTGCAGACCGTCGGCCAGGGCGGCGCCGGCCACCACGGTATCGAAGAACAGGGCCTCCGCCTTGCCGTCCGGGGCGCGCTTGAGCTGGGGCACCACGGCGGCGTCCAGACCCAGGGCGCCCAGCTTCTTCAGCAGGGCCGGGGAGGCCAGGCCGTCGGACGTGAGGCCCACGCTGACAGGCATTAGCTTATGGGACACCGGCCTGTCGGCAGCCCGACCGGCCACCTGGCTCACATGCACAGCCAGGCGGCGGGGCGAGGCAAAAGGCGTGGATGCGCTGTCGGCCCCCGTCAGGCCCTGGGCCCGGAGGGATTCGAACAGTGTGGATGAGAAGGACTCCCCCAGCTTCTTCAGGGCCTTGGGCGGCAGTTCCTCGGTGAATAGTTCCACCAGCAGGTTCTTGGTCGTCATGATCAGGCCACCTTCTCCATCCTGGCCAGGACCTCGTCGGCCCAGGCCCTGGGGGCCATGGGGAAGCCCAGGCGGGCCCGGGAATCCATGTAGCTCTGGGCCACGGCCCGGGCCAGGTTGCGGATGCGGCCGATATACGCGGCCCGCTCGGTGACGGAGATGGCGCCCCGGGCATCCAGCAGGTTGAAGGTGTGGGCGGCTTTCAGCACCTGTTCATAGGCGGGCAGGGCCAGCTGGCTGTCCATGAGATGTTTGGCCTGTTTTTCGTGGGCGTTGAAGGCGGTGAGGAGGAATTCCACGTCGCTGTGTTCGAAGTTGTAGGTGGACTGCTCCACCTCGTTCTGGTGGAACACGTCGCCGTAGCTGACGCCGGGGGCGTATTCCAGGTCAAACACGTTCTCCACCCCCTGCAGGTACATGGCCAGGCGCTCCAGGCCGTAGGTGATCTCGCCGGTGATGGGCTTGCAGTCGATGCCGCCCACCTGCTGGAAATAGGTGAACTGGGTGACCTCCATGCCGTTTAGCCAGACTTCCCAGCCCAGACCCCAGGCCCCCAGGGTGGGGTTTTCCCAGTCGTCCTCCACGAAGCGGATGTCGTTCTGCTTCAGGTCGAAGCCAAGGGCCTCCAGGGAGCCAAGGTAGAGCTCCAGGATGTTCTCCGGGGCGGGCTTCAGCACCACCTGGAACTGGTAATAGTGCTGCAGGCGGTTGGGGTTCTCGCCGTAGCGGCCGTCCTTGGGCCGGCGGCTGGGCTGCACATAGGCGGCCTTCCAGGGTTCCGGCCCCAGGGAGCGCAGGAACGTGGCGGTGTGGCTGGTGCCGGCACCCACTTCGAGATCGTAGGGCTGGAGGATGACGCAGCCTTGCTCCCCCCAGAACTTCTGGAGGGTGAGGATGATGTCCTGGAACGCGGGCATGGGATCGAAGGGCTGGGCTAAAGGTGAATGATTTTACCCGTTCAGGTCACCCCGCCGCCATTTCCAGGCGGCCCTGGCCCTGCCGGGCCGGGGTGGTTAAATGCACCGGGCGCCCTGTCGAAAACCTGTCAGGGCGTTTGATGTTTCGCCAGGAATTTGCCTGGCCCGTGGGCAGTGGCACCCCCGCAAGCCCGATGGTTGTGCGCTTTGCTCCGTTATGAGCCCGGGCATGTCCTTTGCAAGAGACATATCGAGAACAGACGGAGGACAGCATGACACTCACCATCACACCCAGCCTCACCATTCGTATCCGACGCGCGGCAGACAATGCTCGCCACGTCATCCGTACCCATACCCGACATCTGTCCATCACCAGTCTCTCCTTCCTGAGCCTGGAAGTGATGGTGTTCAGGTACCACGGGAAATAACCAGGGAAGCCTGCAGCCCGCCCCCTTCCCGTTCCGCCAGCTGGATGCCCCAGCCATGGGCATCCGCCAGCTGGCGGGCGATGGCAAGACCCAGGCCGCTGCCGCCACCTTCCTTGCCCCGGGAACTCTCCAGCCGGAAGAAGGGGCGGAAGACCGCCTCACGCTGGTCCGGTGGAATGCCGGGTCCCCGGTCAGATACCCGCACCACCGCCTCCTCGTCCGTGCAGGACAGTTCCAGGGTCACGGGCAGATCCCCGCCATAGCGCCTTGCATTGTCGAGGAAATTGCCCAGAACACGGCGCGCGGCTGCCTCTCCCCCCTTGACCACGCACGCATCACCCGGGGTCCATTCCACCGGTCCCAGGCGCGACGCCTGTTCCGCCAGGCCGGTCAGCATCTGGTTCAGGTCCCAGCCCAGGCGTTCGTCGGCCTGGAGGGCACGGGCAAAGGTGAGCATGTCGCCGATGAGCTGGTTCATCTCCGCCAGGTCCCGCTCCATGCGTGCCACCATATCCGGATCGGCATCGTCCAGCATGGACAAGGCCAACCTGAGGCGGGTGATGGGGGTGCGCAAGTCATGGGAGATGCCGGACAGCAGCACGGTACGGTTTTCCAGCAGGGCCTGGACCTCCCCCACCATACGGTTGAAGGCGGCAGTGAGTTCCACCAGTTCCCTGGACCCCGTTTCAGGCAGGCGCAGGGGGGAGCGCCCCTGGCCCACTTCATGGGCCAGGTCCGCCAATCGTCCCAGGCGGCGGCTCACCTGGCGCGCCATGAGCAAGGCGGTGAGCACCGTGAGGGCCGCCCCCAGGATGAAGATGCCCACCGCCGCCAGGGGAGCAGCCAGGACATAGCGCTCCCGGTCGAAGCCCACCCGCAGCAGCTTGTCCGCCACCTGGATCTCCAGCCAGTCCCAGTCCGCGTCCGGCCCCTGCTTCAGCTGGATGGACTGGCCGGACCGTTGGCTCAACGCGGTCTGGAGCAGGTCCTGGAAGAACCCCGTGGGGGCGGGCTTTGGCAGCCGTTCCCTGACTTCTCCCAGTTCCAGGTTGTGGCGGAAGGAGAGTTCCATTTCGTAGTCAGCCCGGGTTTCCGGGGGCAGTTCCACCCAGGTCTTGGCCGCCAGCACGATCTTTGCCGCCAGGTCGTCGGCGGAGCGCTCCGCCAGGGGCCGCACCACCATGTGCCACACCACGGCGAAGGCGATGGCCTCGAACACCAGGAAGGCCAGGAGCAGGCCCGCCGCGGTGCGGCCGAACAGGCTGCGGGGCAGCAGGCGGCGGATCGGGTTCAAGCGGAGTTCACCCGGCCTTGCCCTTGGGCGCGAAGAGATAACCCTGGCCCCACACGGTGCGGATGTAGGCCGGGTTGGCAGGATCCTCCTCGATCTTCTTGCGCAGGCGGGTCACCCGCACGTCGATGGAGCGGTCGAATGGGTCACGCTCGAAGCCCTTGAGCCAGTCCATGATCTGGTCCCGGGACAGGGCCCGGTTGGGGTGTTCCACAAAAATCTTGAGCAGGGTGAATTCCGCCTGGGTAAGGGGAATGTCCACGCCTTCCCGGGACAGGGCCTGGGAAGCCAGGTCCAGGGAGAAGACGCCGAAGCGGACCACTTCGCCCTGCTCCTGGCCCCCCTGCCCGCCCCCGCCGCGGCGCAATACGGCGCGTATTCGGGCCAGCAGTTCCCGGGGATTGAAGGGCTTGGGCAGGTAGTCGTCCGCCCCCACCTCCAGGCCCACGATGCGATCGATGTCTTCCCCCCGGGCGGAGAGCATGATCACCGGCACGTTGCGGTCCGCCTTGAGGCGACGAGTGAGGGACAGGCCGTCCTCGCCTGGCATCATCAGGTCCATGACCACCAGGTCCGGCACGAACCCGCCGAGGCGTTCGTCCATCTCCTTGCCGTCCCGGGCCGTCTTCACGGTCATGCCCTGCTTGGCCAGGTAATCGGCCAGCAGGTCGCGGATGCCCGCGTCGTCATCCACCACCAGCACTCTTGGGTTTTCTTCCATTGCCACTCGAACATCCTTTCGGGTCACGCCCCTGTTCCAGGACGCCCTTGGCGGCCCAGGCCAGGGAGCCAAGGCGGGACGGTACAGTTCCCGAAACACTTTGAAACAAATTTATCCCATCCGGAAACCCAGGTGTTACCGCCATCCCCTAGCATGGGAAACGTGAAAAGGAGATTCACCATGAAAAGCAGAACCCTGATGCCCTTTCTGTTGGCCCTGCTGGCCTTGCCGGCCGCCGCCAAGGATCTTGGCGGTGTGTTCGGCCAGCCCCTGCCCCTGGTGGCCCAGATGAGCCAGGAAGAGCGCCGGGCCATGCGGGAGCGTTGGGAACAGGCAAGCCCCGAGGAGCGTGCCGATCTGCGCCGCAAATTCCAGGAGCGCCTGCGCCGCATGCCTCCCGAGCAGTTCGACCCCCGGGGCATGGAGATGGGCGAGCGGATGGGCGAGCGGATGTATGAACGCTGGCAGGAACACGGCTTCGGCACGGGCTACGAACAACGCCGCTACGAGGATGAGCAGTATGACGCCAATCGGGGCGGTTTCGGCAACGAACGGCGCGGTCGGGGCCGGCGCTGAATCAAGCATTGGACGAATCGAGGTAAACAGGAGCACACCATGACCACCACGAAAAAACTTCTTATCCCCACCCTGATGCTCGGCCTGCTGCAGGCCATGCCCGGCATGGCGGAAGGTTTCCGGGACACCGCCTGGGTCGTCTCCAGCACCCCTGTCTATGAACGCGTCAACGAACCTCGGCGCGAGTGCTGGAGCGAGCGGGTGGGCTACGAGCACGTCCGTTCCGGCGAACGGGAGTATGGCGGCGCCATCCTGGGGGGAATCGTCGGCGGCCTGCTCGGGAATACCATCGGCAAGGGCAACGGCCGCAGCGTGGCCACGGCCGTGGGTGCCGCCACGGGCGCCATCACCGGCGACCGCATCGACAACGACGGAAACGAGGTCCGCACCAGCCGCCGGCCCATCTACGAAGAGCGTTGCAGCGTCACGGACAACTGGAGCCAGCGGCTCACGGGCTACAACGTGGCGTACCGCTACAACGGCCGCGAATACCACGCCTTCATGCCCTATGACCCGGGCCCCAGGGTCAAGGTGCGGGTGAACGTGAGCCTGGCGGAGAAATTCTAGACGCCGGTTTGAACCGGCCCCTTCCAGCCGGTAGAGTGCACGCTTTTCTCAACCAAGTTCAAAAGCGTGCACTTTCGCCGGGCTTTCTGTTTTCTGCTGTTGTTCACTTTGGCAACCACCGCGCCGGCTTCGGTGGAATCGGACTTCATGAATGCCCGGGAGCATTACCAGAAAGGGCGCATGGATCGGTTCGAACGGTTCGCCCGGAGCATCCCTCAGGACCATCTTCTGAGGCCCTACATCCGCTACTGGCAACTGAAGGCGGACAACGCCACGCCGGATGAATTGCAGGCCTTCATCGACGCCTACCCCGACAGCCCCCTGGCAGACCGGCTCCGCGTCGAGATGGCCGGCCTCTATGCCCTGGCGGAGAACTGGCCGGCCTTTCGTGCCCAGTACCGCGCGATTCCTCGCCCGCCCCAGGAACTGGCCTGCTACGAGATACACCTGCGCCTGAGGGAGGGAGACCCCCGGGCCGCCCAGGAAGGCCGCTCCCTTTGGCAGACTGACAAGGACATGCCCTCGGGCTGCGATCCTCTGTTCTCGAGCCTGTTTGCCCAGGGGCTCCTCACCCAGGAAGACCGATATCAGCGCCTTCGCCTGGCCCTGGCCAACAACAGCGTCGGCCTGGCGCGCCACCTGGACAGTCAGTTGCCGGCGGACGAGCGCATGGATGCCAATGCCCTGGCCATGGCCCAGCGCCATGGCGACGAACTCATCCAGAAAGGCTCGGATCGTCGCGCCCAGCGGGAGGCTGCCCTCTATGCCCTGACCCTATTCGCCAGGCTGGACCCGCCCGGTGCGGCCCGGATTTGGGAGTCCCAAGCCGCCAGGTACCCCGAGGCCGAGCAGCGCTACGGCTGGGGCCAGATCGGCATGCATGGGGCCCGCAAGCACGATCCCCGGGCCCTGGAATGGTTTGCCCGTTCCGGTCCGCCCGATGTACCGGCCCACAGCGAACTGCAGGCCACCTGGCGGGCCAGGGCCGCCCTGCGGGCAGGCATGTGGCAGGAGGTCTACCGGGTGATCCAGGCCATGCCGTCCCCAATGCAGGAGGAGGCCGGGTGGCGTTACTGGAAAGCCCGCGCCCTGAAGGCCATGGATGCCATGTTCCCGGCCAACACCCTGTTCGCCCACCTTTCCCAGGAGTACGACTACTACGGCCTGCTGGCCCTGGAGGAACTCCCACCCCGGCTGGAGGCACGGCCGCCCTTCTACCGCGTGACGCCCGAGGACCTGCTGGAGGCCGAAACCCATCCGGCCCTGCAAAGGGCCCTGCTCCTGCGCAAGATGGACCTGCCGGCGGATGCCCTGGATGAGTGGAACCGGGCCCTGCGTGGCATGAGCGACCGCCAGTTGCTGGCGGCGGCGGAACTGGCCCTGCGCAACGAGTGGCACGACCGGGCCATCGCCGCCGCCAACCTCACCAGGCAGGAACACAACTTCGACCTGCGCTACATCTCGCCCTACCGGGACCTGGCTTCCGCCTACGCACAGGAAAACGGCCTGGACGAGGCCTGGGTGTTCGGCCTCATCCGCCAGGAATCCCGCTTCGTGGCCTATGCCAAGTCCCGGGTGGGGGCCCAGGGCCTCATGCAGATCATGCCCGCCACGGCCAAGTGGATCGCCAGGCAGATGGGCCTGGACCGCAACGCCCACAACAACGTGGGCAAGCCGGACACCAATATCCGTTTCGGCACCTACTACCTCAAGCGCATCTACGAATCCCTGGACCAGTCCCCGGTCCTGGCCACCGCTGGCTACAACGCTGGACCGAACCGGGCCCGGCGCTGGCAGGCGGAGGTTCCACTGGAGGGGGCCATCTACGTGGAAAGCATCCCCTTCCAGGAAACCCGGGACTATGTGAAGCGGGTGATGGCCAACGCCATGTTCTACCGCAGCCGCTTCGGTGGCGAGACCCGCCCCCTGAAGGACAGGCTGGGCGTCATCCCCGCCCGCATTCGGGAACCGCCTCCGGTCGCCAGCGAGGTCGAGGCCGACCCGGGCTGACGGGGCCTGTCACCGGGAGTGAGACAGCGGCGGGTGCCTTCAATAAAATTGCGGCATTCAAACGTCCATCCAACGGATATGACACAGAAATCCAGCAAGACCATCTGCGTGGTGGGAGGCAGCGGCTTCGTCGGCCATCACCTCGTCGCCCATTTAGTCTCCCGGGGCTACCGGGTGGTGGTCCCGGCGCGGCGGCGGGAGTGGGCCAAGGATCTGGCGGTGATGCCCTCCGTGGAGGTGGTTCAGGCCAACGCTCACGACGTGGACGTGATGAAGGCCCTTCTGGAGGGCGTCGACGCGGTGATCAACCTTGTGGGCCTGCTGCACGAAACCGCCGCGTCCGGCCATGACATCCAGCGGCAGGAACGGGGCAGCTTCCATTACGCCCACGTGGAACTGCCACGCAAGATCGTCCAGGCCTGCCTGGCCGCCGGGGTGCCCCGTCTGGTCCACATGAGCGCCCTGGGGGCCGATGCCGCTTCCCCCAGCGCCTACCAGCGCAGCAAGGCCGCCGGCGAGGCGGTGGTGCGGGAAGCGGGGGGACGGCTGCGGTTCACCATCTTCCGCCCCTCCGTGATCTACGGCCCGGGCGACAGCTTCCTGACCCTGTTCTCCAGGTTGTTGCGCTTCAGCCCCATGGTGCCCCTGGCCGGGGGCGGGTCCCGTTTCCAGCCGGTCTACGTGGGCGACGTGGTCCGCGCCTTCGCCGATGCACTGGACATGCCCGCAAGCGAGGGCCAGACCTACAGCCTGTGCGGTCCCAAGGTCTATGCCCTGGCCGAGCTGGTGCGCCTGACTGCCCGGCAGCTGGGCATGCGGCGCTGGGTGCTGCCCCTGGGCGCCACCGCTTCTTACTGGTTTGCGCGCATGATGGAACTGAAACCCGGACGCAAGATCATGACCCGGGACAACCACTACGCCATGCTCAAGGACAATGTCTGCCTGCCGGGACATTCCTCGCCCTTCCCCTGCAACACTGACCTGGAAAGCGTCATCGGCTACCTCAGCGAACATGGTCCCAGGCGGGCCTACCAGCACCACCGGGCCCGCGCGGGGCGCTAGGGCGTGGAGTTCCCACCCCACATCAGCGTCTATGCAGTGGGTGGTGCAGTACGCGACCGTTTGCTGGGCCTGCCTGTACAGGACCGGGATTTCGTGGTGGTGGGCGCCACGCCGGAGGACATGACTCGCCTGGGATTCCGGCCCGTGGGCAAGGACTTTCCGGTATTCCTGCATCCGGACACCCAGGAGGAATATGCCCTGGCCCGCACGGAACGGAAAACGGCCAGGGGCTACAAGGGCTTCGCCGTCCGCGCCGCGCCGGATGTCAGCCTGGAAGATGACCTGCGGCGGCGGGATCTCACCATCAATGCCCTGGCGGAAGACGGCCAGGGCCAAATCGTCGACCCCCACGGCGGCCAAGCCGACCTGGCGGCCAAGGTGCTCCGCCACGTCAGCGAGGCCTTCGTGGAGGACCCGGTGCGCATCCTGCGGGTGGCCCGATTCGCCGCCCGCTTTCCCGATTTCAGGCTGGCCCCGGAAACCCTGGCACTGATGCGACGCATGGTGGCGGAAGGGGAAGTGGATGCCCTGGTACCCGAGCGCACCTGGCAGGAACTCGCCCGGGGCCTCATGGAAGGACACCCTTCCAGGATGATCGGCGTACTGCGGGACTGTGGTGCCCTGGCCCGCATCCTGCCGGAGCTGGACCGCCTTTTCGGCATTCCCCAGGACCCTGCCGTCCATCCGGAAGTGGATACAGGAGCGCATGTGCTGCGGGCCATCGACCAGTCGGCGGTTGCCGGTCATGAACTCCCCGTGCGCTGGGCCGCCCTGCTGCACGATCTGGGCAAGGGACTGACTCCGCAGGCTAGATGGCCCGACCACCCGGGCCATGGGCCCCTGGGTGTAGCGCCGGTGGATGCCATCGGCCAGCGGCTGCGGGTGCCCAGGGAATGCACCGAACTTGCCCGGGGCGTGGCGGAATGGCACGGTCCCATCCATCAAGCCCGGCAACTGGCGCCGGAGGAGCTTCTTGAATTACTGGAAAGGACCGATGCCTTGCGCCGCCCGGCTCGTTTTGGCCAGATGCTGCAGGCCTGCGCAGCGGACTTCCATGGCAGGCCTGGCCATGAAAACCAGCCTTTCCCCCAGGCGGACTTCCTGCTCCATGCCCTGGAGGTGGTGCGGTCCGTGGATGCCGGCGCCGTGGCGGCGCGGGCCGGCGACAAGGCAGAAGTGCCCGCGGCCGTGCGGGCCGCCCGCCTGGCCGCCCTGAAACCCGCCCGGGAAGGATCCCTGTCCGGCCATGGCTGAAGTCGAGACCCTGCTACTGAGCCGCTTTCCCGCCCTGGCTGACCTGCCTCCGACCCTGGCACAGGAGGTGGAAGCGCAGCTGTTGCCCCTGTCCATCGCCAACGGCACCACCCTTTTCGACATCGGCAGCGCCTGTCAGGCCCTGCCCCTGGTCCTGGATGGCCGCGTCAAGGT
Source organism: Thiobacillus sp. (assembly GCA_024235835.1). Lineage (NCBI taxonomy): Bacteria > Pseudomonadati > Pseudomonadota > Betaproteobacteria > Nitrosomonadales > Thiobacillaceae > Thiobacillus > Thiobacillus sp. Next base: position 878,696 of record JACKLQ010000001.1, read on the forward strand.
CATCAAGCGGGCGGAGAACGGCAGGGAAATCCGCCTCTACCATGTGCATCCCGGCGAGCTTTGCATCGTCACCGTGGGCTGCCTGCTGGGGGGCGCCGCCTATTCCGCCACGGGGGTCGCGGAAAGCGACCTCCAGGCCCTGGCCCTGCCCAGGCCCCTGTTCATGCGCCTGTTGAACGAACATCCTCCCTTCCGGGAATGGGTCTTCCAACTGTTCACGGAGCGCATCGCCGGACTCATGCAACTGGTGGAAGAAGTGGCCTTCCACAAGCTGGACCAGCGCCTGGCAGCCTGGCTAGTGGACCACGCACCCCGTGCGGGGGCCTCCCACCAGGCCATCGCGGACGAACTGGGCAGCGTGCGCGAGATCATCTCCCGCCTGCTGCGGCAGTTCGAGGACCAGGGCATGGTCGCCCTGGGACGGGAACGTATCGAGGTCCTGGATGCGGCCAGGCTGAGAAGCCTGGCTGGCCCGGCTTAAAAGTCAGGCTGAACCAGGCCGGTGCGGATCGCGTAGCGGGTCAGGCCCGCCACGTCGTGGATATTCAACCGCTGCATGAGTTGGGCCCGGTGGCTCTCAACGGTCTTCGTGCTGACATGCAGCTGGGTGGCGATCTCCCGCGTGGCAAAGCCCCGGGCGATGAGATGCAGGATCTCCCGCTGCCTGGGTGTAAGGCGGTCATCCTGCTTGACCGGCGTGACTGGCTCTTCCGTGCGCAGGAAATTCTCGATGATGCCCACCGCGTCCCGCAGGTTGGTCAGCACGGATCGGTGTTTGTCCGTAGCCTGGCGCAGTGCATCAAGCGCCTGCTTCTGGCCCGTGACGTCACTGCAGCAGCCGATGAACCCCAGCATCTTGCCCTTGTCGCCATAAATGGGCTGGCCAGACTTCATCAACCAGCGATAGCGCCCGTCACGGCGCCGCAGGCGACATTCCAGCACGAAGGGCTCCCGGGCCTGGATGGCCTGGCGGATCATCTTCGGCCAGGCTTCCGCATCCTCCGGATGCATGGCCGACAGCCAACCGTCCCCCTGGCTTTCCTCGATGCCCCGCGCAGTGAATTCCTGCCACGCCAGATTGACATGGCAGCATGCGCCGGACAGGTCTGACACCCAAATCATGGCCGGTACCCAATCCAGGGCCTGGACCATTTCCGGGGAGAGAAACGCGCTAGAGGCGCCGTGAGACATCGACCTGTTCTCCTTCTTCCATGTAATCAGCTACATAGATAAGGTTATCCGTAATGAATGACTCGCATCATCAGGGAAATCCCTATTTTTCTAGCTGGTTTTCTTAGTTGTAAGCCATAAAACCCGATTTTTTTAGTCATGTAACCTAAGTCACATAATCACGGTCTAAATACCAGTAACTTTGCCTCGCTTCCCTGGGAGCAATTTCGCAACGGATCGTAGGAGGAATGGCATGAAAGCAAATGTTGGCGGTATCGATCGTGTGCTACGCATCTTGGTGGGCGCGGCCCTGATCCTATGGGCGGCGCTGTTGGGCGGTCCGGTCTGGGCGTGGATCGGCGTGGTGCCCCTGGCCACGGGCCTGGTCAAGTTCTGTCCCGTCTATCCCATCCTGGGCATGAACACTTGCGGCACCAAGAACTGAGTTCCCCTTTTCCTGGGCGGACCCCAGGTCCGCCAGGAAAGGAAGATTTCCACCGGGAGATGCCATGACAGGCCAGTTGGTGTGCTGGAAATGCGGAGCCGATGTCAGCCGCCTGCCCCAGCCCCTGGGAAGGCGCGCAGAGTGCGATGCCTGCCATGCCGAATTGCATGTCTGCCGCATGTGCCGTCATTACGACCCTGGCAAGGCGAAGCAGTGCCGGGAAACCATGGCCGAGGAAGTGAAGGACAAGTCCCGGGCCAATTTCTGCGAATGGTTCCAGGCCCTGGCTGCCAAGTGCTCGCCCGCCAGCCCGCCCAAGAAGGACTCCCGCCACGCCCTGGACGCCCTGTTTGGGGGGGGTGCCGGCATGGATTCGAACTCAGGCACAGATAAAGGCAATCCACGCTCGGACCTGGATCGTCTTTTTGGCGACTAACCCACTGACCTATTCCTTCGGTATCCGCACTTCCCGTTCGTCGTAACGCCCCTCGTTGGCGCGGGGGTGGCAGGCCAGGCAATTGGAAGGCGTCCCGACCCGCTTGCGCTTCCAGAATCCCTGGGGCACCTCGTCGTGGGTGTACTTGAAATAAGGCGTTTCGGAAATGCGCTGGGGCTGGGCGGCTGGTTTGATGGCCTCGCTGATGCGGCGCATGCGCTGGTCTGCGTAGCTGCCATCGGCGGCCAGGGTTTCCAATTCCTTGAGGATGGCGAGGTGCTGGGGCTCATCCAGGGTGGCGTCCTCCCCGAAATGCTCCTCCAGTTCGTCCATCATCCTGTGCCAGGAGCGCACCGGCAACAGCCCCGGCGCGAAGGCCGTGTGACAGCTACCGCACTCCGCCAGGTAAGTCTTGCCGGCGGGCATGGGAAATCTGGCCTCATCCCCCTGGGGCGAGTGGCTGATCCATAAGCCCGCGGCGACCAGTACCAGTACGAGGACGAACAGGTGCCGCCACGTCATACCCACGTCGCCCTCCAGGGATGAGGCATTGCCAGCCATGCAGTCATGGCTGATCGTCTTCCCGATACTGGTAGCCGCTCACCATGGCCTGGGCCAGCGGCACGCGATGGCGTGCCTCATGCAATATCAGGGCGGCAACGTGGACCAGTACGAAGGCCAGGATCAAGTCCTCCAGGACATCGTGGGGCAGACGGAACCAGGGCTTCAGCAACACCTGGTGTCCGAGCCAGGTAACCAAGGGCCCCTGGCCCTGATCTATCGCGGCCAGGGCAAGTCCCGAAACGACCATGGCCATGGCCATGACATAAAAAGCCAGATAGGCCGCCGTGGCCAGGGGGTGGTGGCCGAAGCGGGACGGCGCGGTGAAGAAGGTACGGTTGCGCAGAGCCGCCAGCCAGGCCCGCCATGTCCACAACTGCCGCCAGTTGGCATGCTTGGGTCCGTAGACGGCCCATACGATGCGCGCAACCAATCCCAACAAAAGGCCATAGCCCAACCAGACGTGGAAACGCCAGAGCATGACCGCCTCCGGCGTGAAGGCAATCCACTTTGCGATCTGGCTGCCAAGCAGCAGCAGCAGGATCGACAGGCCGATCCAGAGATGGATGAGCCTGAGCACGGGGTCATAGATCTTTTCCCGGATGAGGCTCAGCCGCGCCATGGGGTGAGTTACTTTGCCGCGCCGGCGGGGGCGGCCTCGTCATCCCCCTTGATCTGCATGTAAGGCAGGTTCAGGGCGGGTTTGCCCAGGGATTGGTAGTAGGCGGAAATGTCTTCCAGGTCCTTCTCGGTGTAGAAGGCAGTGGCTAGGTTCATCACGGGGTGGAGGATCTTTCCAGTCTTGTATTTGTTGCTCTTGACCAGCAGTTTGTCCGCGTCACGGCCGGCCAGTTGCAGGGTGAAGAAAACGCCCCCGAAGGTATCGTTGCCATGGCAGGCCACGCACCCAACCGCCTTCTGCTTTCCGGCAGTGGCATCGCCTGCCAGGGCCGGCAGGGAAAGGGCTGTGAGGATGGTTACAAGGGCAGGTATCAGGACTTTCATGGCAGTCTCCAGAGAAAAATTCAATCGAATACAACTCATTGATAACTATCGCTTATTCGGTCATCAGACTCTCATCACTCGCGTGCCGTTGTCAATTTGTGGCGCGTATTCCGACGAAGTTGCAGACATAATTTGGCGGGCCTGCCATAGCCCCCCACCGTCCGCGTCCCATCCTGCCTCCAGGTCGTTCAACCGTGAAACACCTCATCGTCCCAGTCACGCCCTACCAGCAGAACTGCTCCCTCATCTGGTGCGAAAACACCGGCCAGGCAGCCCTCATCGACCCCGGTGGAGACGTGGAAATACTGCTCCGGGCCGTGGATCGAGAGGGCGTCAGACTGGAAAGGATCCTTCTCACCCATGGCCACCTTGACCACGTGGGGGGCGCTGGCGCCATTTCCACCCTGACCGGGGTGCCGGTGCTGGGCCCCCAGATCGAAGACGCCTTCCTGTTCGAAGGGCTCTCCAGCCAGGCCCAGATGTTCGGTTTCCCCTCCATTGCCCCGTTCCAGCCCAGCCAATGGCTCCATGATGGCGACCGGGTCAGGGTGGGCGACCTCATGCTGGACGTGCTCCACTGCCCCGGCCATACCCCCGGCCACGTGGTGTTCTTCAGCGATCCAGATCGGCTCGCCTTTGTCGGGGACGTTTTGTTCCAGGGCAGCATCGGCCGCACCGACTTCCCCCGGGGCAACCATGGTGCCCTGATCCAGGCCATACGCGGCAAATTGTTCCCCCTGGGGGATGATGTGCGGTTCGTGCCCGGCCACGGGCCCATGAGCAGTTTCGGCCAGGAACGCAGGACCAATCCCTTCGTGGGTGACCACTCGCCATGAAATAAAAAAGCCGGACCAAGGCCCGGCTTTTTCGAGGTGACGACAATGCTTAGCCGATAGTGGCGTCGGCGGTGTTGGAGTCGCCCTTGTTGTCGGTCCAGGACACCACCACCTTGTCACCCGCCTTGGCACCCTTCACGCGGATCGCCAGGTAGGGGTTCTTGCTGATGCCGCCGCCCCACTGGGCGTCCATCACCTGCTTGCCGCCCACCGTGCACGTCACGTTGGTGATGTGGTGCGCAGGCACCATCTGGCCCGTCTTCGCGTCCTTGCGCAGGCCGGTCTCCATCACGTGGTTCATCAGGCACTTCACTTCGGCTACATCGCCCTTCAGGGAGGCGCGGATCTTCATGGGTTCTGCCATGTTGTTTCTCCTGTGTTCAGTTCAAGGTCTAGGTCTCAGGGGTTCAGGGCTTTTAGCCGCCGCAGCCGCCAATGGTGACCTTGACTTCCTTGTGGGCCTTGTAGGTCTTGCCGCCCGCAGTGACCACCGCCACCACGTTGGACGTGGCACCCATCTTGACGCGGGTGGAGACGTACCCTTCCGCACCGTTCATCAGCTTGAAGTCGGCAATCAGGGGGAAGCCGTTCTTCTCCGCCAGAATGGCAATGCCATCGGTCCCGGCAATCTTGCTGGTGATCTCCACCGGCACCACCGCACCGTTCTCGGCAATGTCAGGGGCCTTCACCTGGATGTCGCCGCTGGCAGCAGCTCCGCCTCCACCAATGGCGCCCATGGCTCCGCCCATGTCCTTGGCTTCAAACCCAGCCTTGTTCCAGGCAGCGAAGGCCATGCCGGGCTTCAGCAGGCCAGCCATCACGGCAACGCCCACCACACCAGCAGAGCCAGCGCCCTTCAGTACGTTCCTACGCAGGTTGTTCATGCACTCTCTCCATATAATGAATGGTCCATCTACATAAATGCCCGCCTCGGCTTGCACCGAATGGCGACGGGAACTGCCAACGAGCAATCCCTAGAACGCCGTTACGGATCCGCCGGTGCACAAAGAGCCTGGAATATTCAGCCTATCGTGCTGCCGTACAAATGAACCTGAACGAGCGGACGCAACATTGACACGAAACATGCCGATTTTCCATGAAAAAAAACGGGAGTTGCGTATCGTCAATTCAGCTGGATTCGTGTGCCGAAAGGCACCGAGGACTTGCCCTTCACCAGCCAGATCACGGGATAGTGGGGCTCCGCTTCCGGGAACCGGCCCTGGGCGTCGGTGAAATAGACCAGCAGGTCCGGACTCAGCTGTTCCGCCGCCAGCCAGTCGAACACGGGCCGGAAATCGGTACCGCCGCCGCCGGAAATCTCCCCGGGCAGGGTCATGGCCTCCCACATGGCATAACGCCAGGGGCCGCTGGGGTCCAGCTTGTCGTCGCAGGCGTGGAGGGTGACATCGGCCCGCACCTGGGCCTTGAGCACGTCGATCTCCGTGAGAAACTCCTGCAATTCTTCCTGGGTCACGGAGCCGCTGGTGTCCAGGACCACCACGGCCTTGACGCTCTGGCTGTATAGGCGGGGCATGAGGGCTTCCCCCTCCCGCCGGGAGGTGCGCTGGAAGCTGTAGTCGTCCCGGGCGGCATTCATCATGTAGCGGGCCAGCAGTGCGCGCCAGGGCAACTGGGGCGAAAGCAGGTCATCCACCAGGCGCATCATGGACTGGGACAGCTTGCCGGCCTGGCGGGCGGCCTGGGCGGCGGCGGCCAGGCGACTCTTCCATTGTTCGTCCAGCTTGTCAGGGTCCGTGGGGGGCGGGGGCGGCGCATCCTGGGCTTCGCCGGCCTGCTGGGGGTCATTGCCTGTGTCCTGCTGTTCCTCGGGCTTGCCCCCGCCGCCGTCCGCGGAGTCCTCGCTCTGCTGTTCCCCCTGGCCCTGGCCCATGTCCTGTTCCTGGGGCTCTCCCTCCTGTCCGTCGGAAGTGTCGTTGTCGAACAGATGCATGTCCTGGGTCTTCTCCAGCGGATCCTCGTGCAGGAGCGGGTAGATCTCCTCGGCGGTGAGGCCCCGGTAGGAGGCGTTCATTAGGGCCTCGTCCGGAGGCTGCATGCGCTCCTCGTCCAGGATCATGTTCACGGCGTAGTCGCAGGCCACGTCCCAGCGGTGCCGAACGCGATGGCACCGCCGATTGAAATGGGACAGGGCGCAGTGCATGGCCTCGTGGGCCAGGGCGAACTGGGTCTGCTCCAGGGACAGGCGGGCGATGTAACCCGGGTTGTAGTAGAAGGCCTTGGCGTCCGTGGCCGTGGTCTCGCACCACTTGGGGTCCGCGGCCTTGAGAGGCAGGTGCATCACCAGGGCGCCGAGAAAAGGCTTTTCCAGGATCAGCCGGGTACGGGCGGCCGCCAGCTTGGTTTCCAGTTGGGCGATGTCCGGCACCATTTACCCTTTCCCCTTCCCCCTTCCCCCTTCTCCCGTTTGTGGCTTGAAGTCGTACAGCATCAACTCCGCCACGCTGTTGGCCCACTCCACGAATTCCGGCACCTTGAACAGGGGCTGCCCCACCGCCCGGTGCAGGTCAGTGACCAGCATCACGCCCATCTCCCGCTGGGGGTAGTGTCGGGCGTAGCGCAGGATGTTGGACAGCTTGCCGGGGTCGCCGGCGCTTTCCCGGGCCCGGCGCACCAGGGCGGCGGCCACGCCGTATTGCAGGTCGATGCCCCGGGGCACGTCCATCACCGTGCCCGCCAGGATGCCGTCGATGTCGGGCAGGTTCTCCAGGTTGTCTATGAAGGCCTTCAGTTCCACGCCGCAGGCCTGGCCCACGCAGGCCTGGAGCGCGTCGCCCAGCAGGTCCGTGCGGTCGCCGAACTTCTGCAGGGCGCGGTGGGCGTATTCCCAGGAACGGGGGCTGGGGAAGGCCACGGGGTTGTGGGCGGCGTCGTAGTTGAACAGCAGGTCGGGACGGAAGCGCAGGAAGCCCAGCACCCGCTCGTCGATGCCGTGGTTCAGGGCCCAGCCTATCCAGTCGTCCAGATGGGCCTCCACGTCGTAGTGTGTGAAGCGGTTGGCCAGGGGCGCGGGCATGGCGTAGGTGACGCCCCGGTCCCCCTGGCGGTTGCCGGCGGCGAAGATAGCCCAGCCCTTGGGAATCTCGTACTCGCCCAGCTTGCGATCCAGGATGAGCTGGTAGGCGGCGGCGGACACGGTGGGTGGAGCGGCATTGATCTCGTCCAGGAACAGGATGCCTGGCACCTTGCTGTCGGGATCTGGCAGCATGTCCGGCACCGACCATTTCACGACCTCCTTGCCGTTTTCACCCGTCGTGCGGAATGGAATGCCGCGCAAATCCGTGGGTTCCATCTGGGACAGGCGGATGTCTATGAGGCGAACGCCATGCTTCCTGGCGATGCCTGCGATGATCTGGGATTTGCCTACCCCGGGAGGGCCCCAGAGCATGACGGGCGTATGGTGGCCTTCGGTGCAACTCAGGAACTCGCGGTCGAGGATGGTTTCGATATGGGAGGGACGCATCAGTTTTCTATCCAGTTGTCATCAATTTCACCCTGGGCAAGTTCCAGCCTGGCCGCCACCAGGGCGGCGTTGAGCCGGGCCGGGTCCGCCACCCGGGGCAGCAGGCGGTGCACGCGGAAGAGCCATCGGGGTCTTTCACAGGCCAGCGCTTCCAGCCGGTCCCGGCTTTCCATGGTCAGCCGGGGCCAGAGCAGGAGCAAGGGCGCCAGCCATGCATGATAATCGGCAATAACCGACTGTTCCAGTCGACTATTCCAGGATTCCTGCACCAGCAGTTCGGGAAAGTCCCGGGCCGGCAATTGCCGGCCGCGCCATTCGTGGGGCAGCCGTGCCCCTCCTGTCCCCTGCCCCACGCCCGCCTGATCCCGCTTGAACCATTGCGTCATGGCATGTGGCCGTGCGGCATGGTTGACAATGCGAGCCAGCATTTCGCGATGGGAAGCATGGTCGCCCGCAGCCGTGGTGGCCCGTCTTTCGCGCTCGGCCAAGGCAGGGGAATGAAACCCGGTATAGGTGGGCACGAAGGGCAACCACTGCACCTCCCGGCTTTCCGGACGTGGCTCCGCCTCCCGCGCGGTTCCCACCAGGGCCAGGGGCTGACCCGTCTCCCGGTGCAGCAGCCAGAGTTCCCAGGTGTCGAAGATGGGAAAAGGAAGTGGCGGGTGGGTCTCCAGGGCGGCCATGAGGTCCGGCGCCGCGCCGGGCTGGCCGGCCCTGAGGCCGACGCCTTCCTCCCACACCCCCACGGGGCGCATCAGGCCGAAGCCGTCGTCTGCCCGCAGCTGCCACCTCACACCATCGAAGCTGTGGGCGGTGGCTTCGCCCGTGTCCACCACTGCCACCACGCCCCGATAGGGGTTGACCCGGCGCAGGGCGTAATAGCGTGGATACATCGTCGTAAGCCTTGACTAAGAGAGAGGAAATACCGGCCAGGCCGGTACTCACCACTTTTTCTATGCCGCAAAGTGGAGTTGCTGCAAACTTCGCCCAAACTGCCTTGGCCGTCAAACATGAAATTCTGTTCCCAATGCGGCAGCCCGCTAAGCATTGAAGTTCCCTCCGGCGATAACCGACTCCGCCACGTGTGCCCGTCCTGCGGCGCCATCCACTACCAGAACCCCAAGATGGTGGTGGGCTGCATCCCGGAATGGGAAGACAAGATTCTGCTCTGCCGCCGGGCCATCGAACCCAAGTACGGCCTCTGGACCCTGCCGGCGGGTTTCATGGAGAACGGCGAGACCACGGCGGAAGGTGCCGCCCGGGAAACCCTGGAGGAGGCAGGCGCCCGGGTGGACGTGCTGGGCCTGTATTCCATGATCAGCCTGCCGGATATCAACCAGGTCTACCTGGTGTTCCGCGCCAGGCTGCTGCACCTGGATTTCGTCCACGGCGAGGAAAGTCTTGAAGCACGATTGTTCTCGGAACAGGACATTCCATGGGAACAGATGGCCTTCCGCACCGTCCAGCACACCCTGGAGCGCTACTTCGCTGACCGCAGGGCCGGTACCTTTGCCCTTTTCGAGGGCAATATCTACCACAGGCCCCGCTGACTTCAATGCCATGACCCCCCCCGAACTCCTGGCCCCCGCCGGCTCCCAGGCCATGCTGGAAACAGCCCTGGCCTTTGGCGCCGACGCGGTCTATGCCGGCCAGCCCCGCTACAGCCTGCGGGTGCGCAACAACAGCTTCCGGGATGAGCACGCCCTGGGCGCGGGCATCGACTACGCCCATGCCCGGGGCAAGCAGTTCTACGTGGTGAGCAACATCTACCCCCACAACGCCAAGGTGAACACCTACCTGGCGGACATGGCCCCGGTCATCGCCCAGAAGCCGGATGCCCTCATCATGGCGGACCCGGGCCTCATCGACCTGGTCCGGGAGACCTGGCCGCACATGCCCATCCATCTTTCGGTCCAGGCCAACACCGTCAACTACGCCGCCGTGCGCTTCTGGCAAAAACTGGGTATCTCCCGGGTGATCCTGTCCCGGGAGCTCTCCCTGGACCAGGTGGCGGAGATACGCCAGGCATGCCCGGACATGGAACTGGAGGTCTTCGTCCACGGCGCCCTGTGCATCGCCTATTCCGGCCGTTGCCTGCTGTCCGGCTACTTCAACCACCGGGATGGCAACCAGGGTACCTGCACCAACTCCTGCCGCTGGGACTTCAACGTGAAGAACGCCCAGGTGGAACCCGGCGGCGACATCTACCTGCTGGAGGAGCGGGAGAAACGCCAGGGCAGCTATATGCCCGTGGAGGAGGACGAGCACGGCACCTACATCCTCAACGCCAAGGACCTGCGCGCCATCGAGCACGTGCAGCGCCTGGTGGAAATGGGCGTGGACTCCCTCAAGATCGAAGGCCGCACCAAGTCCCCCTACTACGTGGCCCGCACCTGCCAGACCTATCGCCAGGCCACCGACGACGCCCTGGCCGGCCGCCCACTGGATGCCCGACTGGTGGGCGAGCTGGACGGTCTGGCCAACCGGGGCTACACGGGAGGTTTCTTCGAGCGCCACCCGGACCGGGAGTACCAGAACTACCTACGGGGCCATTCGGAATCCGGACGTAGCCTGTATGTGGGCGACCTGACGGGATACGCCCCGGATGGCCTGGCGGAGGTCGAGGTGAAGAACCGGTTCGCAGTGGGGGACCGCATCGAGGTCATCCATCCCAGCGGCAATCGGGAAGTACAGGTGGAATCCATGCGCAACCTGGACGGCCACAGCATGGAAGTGGCCCCCGGCAGCGGCCATCGGGTACGAGTCCCCCTGCCTGCCGGCTGCGATGGCGCCTTCATCGCCCGCTTCGTGAATTGATCAGAACGACTGGAGCTCCCATGCGCATCGGTATTCCCAAGGAAATCAAGGACCACGAATACCGTGTGGCCATCACCCCCGCCGGTGTGCAGGCCCTGGTCCAGGCGGGCCACAAAGTGCTGGTGGAACACAATGCCGGCCTGGCCGTGGGCCTGGAGGATGGTGACTACCAGGCCGCCGGCGCGGAAATGACCGACGCCAGCGGCGTTTATGCGGCCGACATCGTCTTCAAGGTGAAGGAACCCCAGCCGTTGGAACTGGCCCGCCTGGGGGCCGGGCAGATCCTGTTCTGCTACCTGCACCTGGCGGCCGCGCCGGAACTGGCGCAAGCGCTGATGGACAAGGGCGTCACCGCCATCGCCTTCGAAACCGTCCTGGACCAGGGAGGCCACACCCCCCTGCTGGCCCCCATGTCCCAGATCGCAGGACGGCTGGCCCTGCAGATGGGCATGCAGGCCCTGGAGATGAAGAACGGCGGCCGGGGGGTGCTGCTCTCCGGCGTGCCCGGGGTACCCCCTGCCCGGGTGGTGATCATCGGCGGCGGGGTGGTGGGGGCCAACGCGGCCCGCATCGCCGTGGGCCTGGGCACGGACGTGACCTTGCTGGACCGAGATCCGGATCGCCTGCGGGCCTTCGACGACCAGTATGGCGGCCGCCTGAAGACCCGCTACTCGAATACCGGAAGCATCGAGGAACTGGTGCGCCATGCCGACCTGGTGGTGGGTGCCGCCTACGTCCACGGCCGGCGTGCGCCCCGCCTGATTTCACGGGAACTGCTCCGCGCCATGCCCAAGGGCTCCGCCCTGGTGGACGTGGCCATCGACCAGGGCGGCATCGCCGAGACCTCCCGCCCCACCACCCATTCCGCCCCCTTCTTCGTGGAAGAGGGCGTGGTGCATTACTGCGTGGCCAACATGCCCGGCGCCGTGGCCCGCACCAGCACCCTGGCCCTGGCGGAGGTCTCCCTGCCCTACATCCTGCGCCTGGCCTATGACCCCCAGCTGGCCCTGGAAGAAGACCCGGGCTTTGCCGCCGGCCTGAACGTGGCAGAGGGCCGCATCGCCCACCCAGGGCTGGCCAATGACCTGGCCCATGAATGAGCAACCCATTGATTCATAAGCAATCATCCGTGCCCTATACCATTTGAAATATGGCCCCCCTGAGGCAGGGGCGCGTATAAGGGGTAGTGAGTTTCCTCACAGCCCACTCCAGACGTGGAATCCGCCGCCGCCCATCCCCATCACCCCACCGGACGTTGGAGCCTGGACCGCCTGACATCCCTCAGGCGGACTGGCTCATCCTGGCCCTGGGCCCTGGTGGCCGGGTTCATCGCCCAACTGATGCTGATCTTCTTTGTCACCAGCGAGGGCCTGGGCGAACTGGCGGCCACAGACGCCCGCCTGCGTACCCTGGTGGATCAGCACATGACGAGCCTGCGGCTGACCAAGGCCATGCAGGTGGCGGTGCGAGAACGCACCGTAAGTTTGGCGCGCATGATCACGCTCCCCGACCTTTTCGCCCAGGACGAGGAACAGCAGCGTTTCTGGCGCCAGGCGGAACACTTCATCACCGCCCGCCGGCAACTCCTGAACCTGCCCCTATCCCAGGAGGAACGTGCCCTGCTGGACCTTCAATGGCAGCTGACCCTCCGGGCCTTGCCCCTGCATAACCGGGTCATCGACCTTAGCCTGGAAGGACGTTACCAGGAAGCGCAACAGGTCCTGGCCAGGGAGGCCATTCCCGCCCAGGACGCGGTGATGAAGACGCTTTCCCAGCTGGATGACGTGATCAGGGACGGGGCCCATGCAGCCCTCCAGGAAGCCACCCATGCCCACCAGGAGGCACGCCGCTGGATGTTGCTGCTCTCCGGCTCCGCCCTGTTGCTGGGCATGCTCATCGCCAGCGTGGTGGTGCGCAACATCCACCGGGCGAACCTGGAGCGGGAGCGCCTGGCCTCCCACGATCCCCTCACGGGCCTGCCCAACCGCACGCTACTTCTGGACCGCTTCGAGCAGGCCATCCTGCGGGCCCGGCGCCAGCATACCCACGTGGGCCTGCTGTTCATAGATCTGGATGGTTTCAAGGCGGTGAACGACACCCTGGGCCACGGTGCGGGCGACGAATTGCTGAAGATCATCGCCCAGCGGCTCCAGCAGGAGATCCGGGCGGGCGACATCGTCGCCCGCCTGGGGGGCGACGAATTCATTGTGGGCCTGCTGGACGCAACCCATCGGGAACACATCGAGCACGTCTCGCATAAGCTGCTGAGTGCCATCGCCCAGCCTTGCCAGCTGGCTGGCCGGGAACTGGCCCTCTCTGCCAGCGTGGGCATGTGCGTCTTTCCCGACGACGGACTGGACGCCAAGAGCCTGCTGAAATGCGCCGATTTCGCCATGTACGCCGCCAAGCAGGCGGGCAAGAACCAGGTGCGACGTTTCACGGGCAAAACCGGCCAGGCAGGTCCAGCCCCTGGCCCGTGCACCGCTGCCAAGCCTGCTGACACCCTCGCCCCGAACTGACTGGAACGGGCACCAGCCCAAGACGGCTCCCGCAAGCAGTGGCCGAGCCCGGGCATTCCACCAGGCCAGCCCTGAGTTCGATGGGAATGTGCATGAACAGGGGCATCCCACGTCATTGGGCTATCCGGTCTAGACTGGGATCAGTGCATTCTTTCATTCCCAGCGAAAGGAAAGCCATGTCCCCTGCCACCAAGCTGCTGCTGGCCTTGTGCGTGACCCTGACCACCACTCTTGCCGGATGCGAAACCTACCCCAGGTACGGCGAGGCAGGCGCTCACAGCCGGGACTACAAGGTCCGGGTCGTGTTCAGCGACCGGGACCGGGCCATCATCCGTGACTACTACGGCCCACACCATCGAGGCCTGCCTCCGGGCCTGGCGAAGAAAGGCAAGGTGCCCCCCGGCCACGCCATGAAACTGCGCCGGGGCGACCCGGTCCCCGACGGCTACATGTGGCGCCCCCTGCCCAGGGATCTGGAAGGTCGGCTGTCGCGACTGCCCGAAGGCTATGTGCGGGTCGTGGTAGGCACCTCCGTCGGCATCTTGGAAGTCCGGACCCGGGTGGTGCTTGACCTGCTGAACGACATTGCCGACTGACCCCGGCAAATGGTCTGACCGGGTTACCCGGGAGAGCAATGCCCTGGACCTGGAGCAGGGTGTATTCACCTGGGACGATCCCCGGCGGATTGCCCTATCCTTGAAGCATTCCGCCGACACCAGCGGCCGGCGCAAGGCAGAGCCCTTCCGCTCCGCCATGTACATGCTTGTGTTCTATATCAACCGGGCCGGGCGGAACCTGGACGAGGAACGGCGCCGCATTCTGGAGCAGGCCAAGAAAGAACTGCGCCGCGCATATGGAAGACTGTGAAAGGGCGGCATTGGGCATGAAGGGGAATGGCCATGTATGAAGGGGGATGTCTCTGCGGCCGCGTGCGCTTTCGCATCACCGGCCCCATACGCAACATCGTCCACTGCCACTGTTCCCGTTGCCGCAAGGCCCAGGGCAGTGCATTCGCCACCAATGGCTTCGTCGCGACGGTGCACTTCCAGATCATGGCTGGTGAGGGGGAACTGACCGGCTACGAATCCTCCCCGGGCCAGAGCAAATATTTCTGCAGGCATTGCGGCTCCCCCATCATGAGCCGCAACACGGCCAGGCCCAACCAGGTGCGGATACGCCTGGGCACCATCGAATCCGACATCGGGGAACGACCCATGGCCCACATCTTCGTCACCTCCAAGGCCAACTGGGATGACATCCGCGGCGACCTGCCCCAATACGAGGCCTACGAACCCGGTCGCTGATTCCTTCCATCCCACCACATCAATCCCTGCACGGAGTCCACCATGTTCGAATCCGCCGAACTCGGCCACACCCTGGACAAGAAGTCCTTCGACAAGGAACTGCCCGGCCTGCGCGCCGCCCTGCTGGACGCCCAATACGAGCTGGTGGAGAAGCGGGGCTTCCAGGTCATCCTTATCGTCAGCGGCGTGGACGGCGGCGGACGGCGGGAAACCGTACACAAGCTGAACGAGTGGCTGGACCCCCGCCACATCGAGACCCACGGCATGGGCGCCCCCTCTGACGAAGAACGGGACCGGCCCCACATGTGGCGTTTCTGGCGCGCCCTGCCCTCCAAAGGCAAGATCGGCATCTTCCAGGGCTCCTGGTACAGCGACCCCTTCATCCGCAAGGTCTACGGCGAGATCAAGAACGCCGCCCTGGAGGAGGCCATGGATCGCAACGTGCGCTTCGAGAAAATGCTGTCCGACGAAGGCGCCCTCATCCTCAAGTTCTGGTTTCATCTCTCAAAGGACCGCCAGGAAAAGCGCCTGAAGGCCCTGGAAAAGGACCCCAGCACCCGCTGGCGGGTGACGGAGCGGGACTGGCGCCACTTCAAGCTCTACGACAAGTTCCAGACGACCGCGGACAAGGTCCTGCGCATGACCAGCACCGCCCAGGCCCCCTGGTACATCATCGACGGCACGGACGAACGCTACCGCGGCCTGACCATGGGCAAGATCGTCCTGGAAGCCCTGCGCCAACGCCTGGATAACCCGCCCCCGGTGCATTCCATCCCGGGTCTTCCTTCCCTGCCCCGGGTGGACGAGACCAATATCCTGCGTTCCCTGGACCTGGGCCTCACGGTAAGCAAGCAGGAATACAACAAGAAGCTGGAGGCCCTCCAGGGCCGTCTGGCTACCCTGGTGCGGGAACCCCGCTTTCAGAAACATGGCATGGTGGCCGTGTTCGAGGGACATGATGCCGCCGGAAAAGGCGGCGCCATCCGCCGCGTCACCGGTGCTCTGGATGCCCGCCATTACCAGGTCATTCCCATTGCCGCCCCCACGGAAGAAGCCCGGGCCCAGCCCTACTTGTGGCGCTTCTGGCGCCAGATTCCCCGCCGGGGCCGCCTGGCCATCTTCGACCGTTCCTGGTACGGCCGGGTGCTGGTGGAACGGGTGGAGGGCTACTGCACTGAATACGACTGGATGCGGGCCTACAACGAGATCAACGACTTCGAGGCCCAGCTTCAGCAACATGGTTTCATCGTCGCCAAATTCTGGCTGTCCATCAGCCAGGAGGAACAACTGAAGCGCTTCCAGGCCCGGGAGAAGATCGCCTTCAAGCACTTCAAGATCACCGAGGAGGACTGGCGCAACCGGGAGAAGTGGGACCAGTACGAGCAGGCCATCTGCGATATGGTGGACCGCACCAGCACAGAGATCGCGCCTTGGGTGTTGGTGGAAGCGGAGGATAAGCACTACGCCCGCCTGAAAGTGCTACAAACCTTGTGTGATCGCATCGAGGACGCTCTGTGACATAATAGTCGACGTTTTTTGTCGGCTATTAACGAGAGGACTTGGCGATGAGCGAACCCGTGGTTGCAGGAAAAGATCCCATTGAAGTGGAACTGGAGGCAGGCAAGAGCTACTGGTGGTGCGCATGCGGCCGCTCCAGGAACCAGCCCTGGTGCGACGGCTCCCATGCCGGAACGGACTTCAAACCCCATGAATTCCAGGTCGCCAGCGCCGGCAAGCACTGGCTTTGCGCATGCAAGCACACGGCCAACGCCCCCTTCTGCGACGGCGCCCACGAATTGCTGGACTGAACCTCTCGCCGCCGCCCGGAGGGGAGCACCCCCCTCCCGGGACGCTTTACAGGTTGTGACCCCCAGGGATGGAAAGCGATAATTGCGGGCGCTGAGCACGCCTTTACATGGAAAACTACCTCCTCATCCTCGTCGGCACGGTGTTCGTGAACAACATCGTGATGTCCAAGATCCTGGGTCTGTGCCCCTTCATGGGCGTGTCACGGAAACTGGAAACCGCCATCGGCATGGGGGCCGCCACCACTTTCGTGCTCACCCTGGCCTCGGGCCTTTCCTACCTTATCGACACCTATCTGCTGGGCCAGGACCTGGCCTATCTGCGCACCCTGTCCTTCATCGTGGTGATCGCCGGCATCGTCGGCTTCACCGAAATGTTCATCAAGAAGACCTCCCCGGTCCTGTTCCGCGTGCTGGGCATCTACCTGCCCCTCATCACCACCAACTGCGCCGTGCTGGGCATTCCCCTGCTCAACGTGCAGGAGCAGCACAACTTCGTGGAATCCCTGTTCTTCGGCCTTGGGGGTGCCCTGGGCTTCACCCTGGTGCTGATCCTGTTCGCCGCCATGCGAGAGCGCCTGGAGGCCGCCGACGTGCCCTTGCCCTTCAAGGGCACCAGCATCGCCATGATTACCGCCGGCCTCATGAGTCTGGCCTTCATGGGCTTTGCGGGGCTGATCAAATGATGGGGAGTAGGAAATGGCAAGGGGGGAGTAGGAATACTCCACGGGGGTTTATGCTTTACCCGCCTTCCACTTTCCATTCCCCACTCCCCAGGATGGCCGCATGCTAGCGGCCATCCTAGTCATGGCCGGCATCGGCCTGGTGCTGGGCGGTGTCCTTGGCTGGGCCTCCATCCGGTTCCGGGTCCAGGAAGATCCCCTGGTGGACAAGATCGACGCCATCCTGCCCCAGACCCAGTGCGGTCAGTGCGGCTACCCGGGCTGCAAGCCCTACGCCGAGGCCATCGCCAAGGGGGACGCGGACATCAACAAATGCCCGCCCGGTGGTGACGACGGCATCAAGCGCCTGGCGGAACTGCTGGGCGTTGACCCCAAACCCCTGGGGGAGGGGCTGGAGCCCAAGCCCAAGTCCGTGGCCGTCATCGACGAGAACACCTGTATCGGCTGTACCCTTTGCATCCAGGCCTGCCCGGTGGACGCCATCGTCGGTGCCGCCAAGCAGATGCACGTCATCGTCGCCGACCAGTGCACCGGATGCGAGCTGTGCCTGCCCCCCTGTCCCGTTGACTGCATCAGCATGGAAGTGGTGACGGAGGACCTCAGCACCTGGAAGTGGCGCTATCCCATCTTCCGCATGAAGCAGGTGGCTTGAAATGAGCCAACCCCGCAAGCTTCACAACTTCCCGGGCGGCGTGCATCCGGCGGGCCACAAGGCGGAATCCAACGCCTCGCCCATCCGCCCCATGCCCCTGCTGCCCCGCTACGTGGTGCCCCTGCGCCAGCACATCGGCACGCCGGCCCGGCCCCTGGTACAGGTGGGTGACCGGGTATTGAAGGGCCAGATGATCGGCGCCGCCGAAGGCTATGTCTCCACTGCCGTGCACGCCCCCACGTCGGGAAAGGTAACAGCCATCGAGCCCCGGGCCGTTCCCCACCCCTCGGGCCTGTTCGACGAGGCCATCGTCATCGAGGCGGACGGTGAGGACCGGAGCATCGGCATGCAGCCGCTGGACTGGCGCACCCTGGACCCCAGCGCCCTGCGCAACCGCATCCGCGAGATGGGCCTGGCGGGCCTGGGGGGCGCGGTATTCCCCAGCTACATCAAGCTCAACCCGGGCGCGTCCAGGAACGGAGCCAGCCCCATCCACACCCTCATCCTCAACGGCGCGGAGTGCGAGCCCTGGATCACCTGCGACGACCGCCTCATGCGGGAGCGGGCCACGCAAATGCTGGAGGGGGCACGCATCATGGGCCACATGCTGGGGGCCCGCACCGTCATAGTGGGTGTCGAGGACAACAAGCCGGAAGCCATCGCCGCCCTCACCAAGGCCCTCTCAGAGGCCGAGGCCGACGACATCGAGATCGTGACCGTGCCCACCTGCTATCCCGGCGGCGGCGGCAAGCAACTGGCCTACACCCTCACAGGCGTGGAGGTGCCCACCGGCGGCCTGTCCACCGACGTGGGCATCCAGGTGTTCAACGTGGGCACCGCCTTCAGCCTCTATCAGGCGGTGATGCACGGCGAGCCCCTGATCAGCCGGGTGGTCACCGTCACCGGCCACGTGGGCACGCCCGGCAACTTCGAAGCGCGGGTGGGCACCCCCATCAGCGACCTGCTGGCGGCGGCGGGGGGCAGCCTGGAAGGCGCCAGCGGCGAGATTATCGGCGGCCCCATGATGGGCTTCGACCTCATGGACCTGGCGGCCCCCGTCACCAAGGCGGTGAACTGCGTCCTGGTCAAATCCCCTGCCCTGTTCCCGCCCAAGCCCGAGGCCCTGCCCTGCATCCGATGCGGCGCCTGCGCCCGGGCCTGCCCCGTGGAACTACAACCCTTCGAGATGTACTGGTTCAGCCGCGCCCGGGACTTCGGCAAGGCCCAGGGCTACAACCTGTTCGACTGCATCGAGTGTGGCTGCTGTTCCTTCGTCTGCCCGAGCCACATCCCCCTGGTGGACTACTACCGTTTCGCCAAGAGCGAGATCTGGGAACGGGAACGGGAAAAACAGTCCTCCGACCAGGCGCGGACCCGGCACGAATTCAAGACCTACCGACTGGAGCGGGAGAAGCAGGAGAAGGCGGACAAGTTCGCCAAGGCCGCTGCGGAGACCAAGGCCAAGGCCAGTACCGCCGAAACCGGCGACGACCCGGAGGCCGCGAAGAAGAAGGCCATCCTGGAGGCGGCCCTGGCCCGGGCCGCCAAGGCCAAGGAAGAAATGACCGCCGCCGGCTTGAAGCCCAGGAACGTGGAAAACCTGCCGCCACGGGTGGAACAGGAAATTGCTGAGATAGAAGCCCGCCGGGGCACGGCCGTCGCTGACACGGAAGCAGAAATGCCCAAGGTGGACCAATGAACGGCTCCCCCTTCACCCTCCTGGAGCGCAACTCGGTCTCCGTCGTCATGCTCAAGGTCATGGCGGCCCTGATCCCCGCCATCATCGCCCACGCCTGGTTCTTCGGCCCTGGCATCTGGGTCAGCCTGTTGGTATGCAGCGTGTTCGCCATCGGCCTGGAAACCCTCATGCTGCTCATGCGAGGCCGGCCCCTGGGCCCGTTCCTCAAGGACGGTTCCGTGCTGGTGACGGCCTGGCTCCTGGCCCTGTCCCTGCCCACCCTGGCCCCCTGGTGGCTGTATGCCGTGGGCATGATCTTCTCCGTGGTGGTGGCCAAGCACCTCTACGGCGGACTGGGCCAGAACCTGTTCAACCCGGCCATGGTGGGCTACGCGGCCCTCATCGTCAGCTTCCCCATGTACATGACCCAATGGCCCGGGCCCATCGGCGTGGCGGTGCAGAGCATCAACCTGGGAGAGGCTTTCGACCTGGTGTTCGCCGGCCAGGGCTCGGTCAGCGTGGACGCCTTTACATCCGCCACCGCCCTGGACACCTGGAAGACCCAGGCCCGCCTGGGCAAACCCGTGGCCGACATCCTGGTCATGCCCGCCTTCGGCTGGGCCGGTGGCCGGGGCCAGGAACTGGTGTCCCTCATGTATCTGCTGGGGGGCCTGCTGCTGCTGGGCAACCGCCTCATCACCTGGCATATCCCCGCCGCCTTCCTGGGCGGCGTGGCCTTCACCGCCTGGGGCCTGCACCTGCTGGACCCCGGCCAGCATGCCGGTCCCCTGTTCCACCTACTGTCCGGAGGAGTCATGCTGGGGGCCTTCTTCATCGCCACGGACCCGGTCACCGCCGCCTCCACCCCCCGGGGCAAACTCATCTACGCCGGCATGGCAGGCCTCATCACCGTGCTGATCCGCAATTTCGGCGGCTACCCGGACGGAGTGGCCTTCTCCATCCTGCTCATGAACGTGGCCGCGCCCTTCATCGACACCTACACCCAGCCCCGGGTATTCGGCCATAAGACCAGTGACCAGGCTGGTGGTCGGAAGGACACGGCATGACCCCGGCCCTGCGCGAGACCTTCTCCACCTCTCTCACCCTGCTGGTATTTTCCGTGGTCTGCGCCAGCCTGCTGGCGGGGGCCTACTTCGCCACCCGGCCCAACATCGAGCGCAGCGAACAGGAGGAAAAGATGCGCCTGGTGGCCCAGGCCTTGCCCCCGGCAAGCTTCGACAACGACCCCATCCACGACGCCCGGCCTTTGCCTGTGGACCCGCTTCTGGGACTTAAGCATGCCGGCCAGGCCTATGTGGCCTCAAGGACAGGCACGCCGGTGGCCGTGGTGCTGGAAGTCATCGCCCCGGACGGCTATGCGGGTGAGATCAAGCTGCTGATAGGCATCCGCGCCGACGGAAGCATCGCCGGCGTGCGTGTCACGGCCCACAAGGAAACCCCGGGCCTGGGGGACTACATCGAGGCAGCCAAGAGCAACTGGACACACCAGTTCGAAGGCAAGGGCTTGTCCACCCCGCCCGAGGCCGCGTGGAAGGTGCGCAAGGATGGCGGACAGTTCGACTACATGGCCGGCGCCACCATCACCCCCCGGGCCGTGGTGAAGGCGGTGCACAAGGCCCTGCGCTATTTTGAAGAACACAGGGAGTCGCTGCTGCGCCTGCCTGAATCACCACCCGGAGGGACGCCATGATCTCCGCCGAAACCCGGGACATCATCGCCAACGGCCTGTGGAAGCAGAACCCGGGCATCATCCAGCTGCTGGGCCTGTGCCCCCTGCTGGCCATCAGCAACAACGTGGTGAACGCCCTGTCCCTGGGCCTGGCCACCACCCTGGTGATGGCGGTGGCCAACGTGGCCGTGGCCCTGGTGCGCAACTTCATCCCCCACGAGATCCGCATCCCCGTGTTCGTGCTCATCATCGCCGCCCTGGTGACCGTGGTGCAGCTTGCCATGAATGCCTGGGTCCATCCCCTGTACCTGGTGCTAGGGGTGTTCATCCCCCTCATTACCACCAACTGCATCGTCCTGGCCCGGGTGGAGGCCTTCGCCTCCAAGCGCTCCACCGCCCACTCCGTGCTGGACGGCACCATGATGGGCCTGGGCCTCACCGCCGTGCTGGTGGTGCTGGGCGGCATGCGGGAAATCTTCGGCAAGGGCACCCTGCTCTCAGGCCTGGACCTGGTCCTGGGCCCCCAGGCCCAGGCCTGGGTGGTTCACGTCGTCCCGGACTACCAGGGCTTCCTCCTGGCCGTGCTGCCCCCCGGCGCCTTCATCGGACTGGGCTTGCTCATCGCCGCACGCAATTTGATTGAGAATAGGCGCCTCGACCACTGATGCCCAGTAGCGGAAATGCCGGTTTTTTTTACACTGATCAGGGAAGCTGTAAAAAAACCCCACCAAATCAATAGGGTATGATTTGGCTTCACAATTGCTTGCCGGAAGCATCAATGCACAAACCATTGGGGACAAACCATATGAATTCGCGCCTTTCACTTGCCGCGGCCCTGGCCCTGGCGCCTGCCCTGGCCTCCGCCAACATCGATATCGTCTTCGACTACTCTTACGACACCAACGGCTTTTTCGGCGCCACCCATAAAAGCATCCTGGAATCCGCCGCCAGCGTGTTCGAGTCCCGGATCACAGACAGCCTGGGCGAGATCAGCAGCACCACCCACAACAACTTCACGACCATCTTCTTCAACCCCAGCGACATCAGCGGTACGGACATAGCCCTGGAATATCAATCCATTGCCGCTGACGTGCTTCGTATCTATGTTGGCGCCGACGACCTTGGCAGCGGCACCCTGGGCATCGGCGGCCCAGGCGGCTTCAACGCCAGCGGCTTCTCCAACTTCTTCGATACTATCGACCGGGGCCAGGCAGGTGTGGCCACCGATACCGACTTCGCCCCCTGGGGGGGCGCCCTGGCTTTCAACCAAGCCTATGCCAACTGGTATTTCGACAGCGACATCGCCACCCTGGAGAACTTCGCCGGCAAGGCCGACTTCTATTCCGTGGCTCTTCATGAGATCGGCCACCTCCTGGGCATCGGGACCGCCCCATCCTGGTATCGCCTGGTGGACACCGCCACCCATACCTTCAACGGCAACTTCACCGGGCCCCAATTGCTGCATGCCGACAATGCCCATTGGAATGAAGGGCTGAACAGCCCCATCAACGGGGTTGGCAGCTTCGAGGCCGCCATGGATCCCACCCTGTTCCTGGGCACCCGCAAGGTATTCACCGACCTGGACTGGAACGCCCTGCGGGACATCGGCTGGCAAGTAGCCGCCGTGCCCGAGCCCGGGAGCTGGGCCATGCTTCTGGCGGGCCTGACCCTCGTTTCCGGGAGCATCAGGAGTCGCCGCGTCTGAGTCCTCCCCCGCTGATCCACCCTACAAGAAGGGGCGCCGGGCACCCCTTTTGGTCTCTTAGAAGGGGACACTTCCACTATCATTGTGGCCCATGAACGCCGCCCGCCGCTGCCGCATCTTCGAACGACTCAAGGCCAGCAATCCCAAGCCCACCACCGAGTTGGAATATCGGACGCCCTTCCAGCTCCTGGTAGCGGTGATCCTCTCTGCCCAGGCCACGGACAAGAGCGTGAACCTGGCCACGGCCGCGCTGTTCCCCGCCGCTCCCACCCCCGAGGCCATGTTGTCCCTGGGAGAGAACGGCCTGAAGTCCCATATCAAGCGCATCGGCCTGTACCAGACAAAGGCCAGGAACGTCATGGCCACCTGCCAGATCCTGCTGGACAAGCACGGCGGCGAGGTGCCCCGGGACCGGACGGCCCTGGAGGCGCTGCCCGGCGTGGGACGCAAGACCGCCAACGTGGTGCTCAACACCGCCTTCGGCGAACCCACCATCGCCGTGGACACCCACATTTTCCGCGTCGCCAACCGCACCGGCCTGGCTCCGGGCAAGACCGTGCTGGAGGTGGAGAAGAAACTGCTCAGACACGTGCCTGCCGAGTTCCGGCAGGACGCCCACCACTGGCTCATCCTCCATGGTCGCTACGTGTGCAAGGCCCGCAAGCCAGACTGCGGCGCCTGCGTCATCCGCGACCTGTGTGACTTCGGGGAGAAGACCCCATGAGGGTGGCCACGGGCCTGGCCCAGGGCCGCACCGCAGACCCCGCCCTGGCCGCCCGGGCGGTGAAGGCCGCCATGGAACGGGCGGGGCTGGACCACCCCCAGGCCGTGGTGCTCTACCTCACCTCGGACTTCGCCCAGGAACCCCAGGCCGCCATCGCCGCCGCCGCCCGGGCCGCCGGCTGCCTGCAGGTGACAGGCTGTGCCGCGGCCGGCGTTTTCACCGAGGAGGACTGGGTGCTGGACGCTCCCGCCGCTGCGGTCATGGTATTCGGCGACGGCGTCAGCCTGCATCCCTCCCACGGCGAGAGACGGCAGACCCTCACCTACTCCGCCCCCAACGCTCTGGACCTGCTCTGGCTGGGTGGTGGCGGCGCCCGTTATGGCGGTGTTTCCGGCGACGCCACGGGCCGGGGACCCTATTCGGTATGGATGGGTGGACGGGTGCAGGATGCCGGGCGCTGCGAGATGGACATTCGGGGCGCCAACCTGCGGGTGGGGGTGTCCCAAGGCATCCGCCCCCTCTCCCGCCCCGCCGTCCTGGAGCGGGTGGACGGTCACGACGTGTGCGTGGTGGGGGGAGACACCGCCCTGGCCACCCTGGTCAAGGAACTGCCCCTGTCGGTGCGGGCGCCGGAACGCATCCCCACCCACCTGCTCATGGCGGGCGTGACCTACGGCGAGCCGGAACATGCCCTGGAGGAAGGCCGCTTCCACCTGCTGCCCGTGGTGGGCGTGAACACGGACGACAAGTCCGTCACCGTGGCGGGGGAACTCAGCCCGGGCCTGGACCTGTTCTGGGCTCTGCGCCAGCCCCAGGCAGCCGAGCACGACATGAGGACCATGGTCCGCCGCCTGAGCGACGACACCTGCCCGAGCCAATTGCCGGACCACCCCAAAACCGACTTGGCCCCATCGGGGGAAGGTTCAGCCCAGTGTACCGAACCGGGGGCACGACCCGCTGCGCCTGCCTTCGGCCTGATGTTTCCCTGCCTGGGCCGGGGGCCCTGGTTCTACGGCGGCGAGGACCGTGACATCCAGGCCCTCACCAGCCGTTTCCCCGACATGCCCCTCATCGGTTTCTACGGCAACGGCGAAATCGCCCATCTGGACGGCGCCAACCGCCTGCTGCAATACAGCGTGGTCCTGGCCCTGGGCTACGAAGGCAATCCCTGAATGTTCAATCCCACCCGCGACCAGGTACGGGACTTCTTCTTCTCCGCCTGGAGCCGTTTCAAGGCTGGCCAGCCCCTCACCGATCTTGAGACAATGGCGGTGGAGCACATCACCCGCCACCCGGAATACCACGTAATCCTGGACCAGCCCGAGCGCCACCGCGACCGGGAATGGCCGCCGGAACTGGGGGAGACCAACCCCTTCCTGCACCTGTCCATGCACGTTTCCATTGGCGAGCAGCTCTCCATCGACCAGCCGCCCGGAATCAAGGCGCGCTACGACAAGCTGGTGCTCCGGATGGGGGATGAGCACGACGCTCAGCACGCGGTCATGGACTGCCTGGGGGAAATGATCTGGCGCGCCCAGCGCGACCGCCAGCCGCCGGATGGTGCGGCCTATATAGAATGTCTGGAAATGAAATGTCCTGGTTGAAAATTCCACGTATCAGTGACCTGATGGCCAAGGACCGCTTCGGCGAGTTCCTGGCCTGCAACCTTTGGGTCTACCAGTTCCTGCCCTTCCTGAAGTGGCAGCACATGGTCACCCGCAACACCCTGCGGCAGGACGGCATCGCCGGCTTCACCGGCGCCCTCATCGTCCTGCCCCAGGCCGTGGCCTTCGCCACCATCGCCGGCCTGCCGCCGGAATACGGCCTCTACGCCGCCATGGTGCCGGCCATCATCGCCGCCCTGTTCGGCTCCTCCTGGCACCTGGTGTCCGGCCCCACCACGGCCATCTCCATTGTGGTGTTCGCCTCCGTCTCGCCCTACGCTGAGCCGGGCACGACCCAATACGTGGGGATGGTGCTGACCCTGACCTTCCTCACGGGCCTGTTCCAACTCATCATGGGCCTGGCCAAGATGGGGGCCCTCATCAACTTCATCTCCCACACGGTGGTGATCGGCTTTACCGCTGGTGCGGCCCTGCTCATCGCCGCCAGCCAGGTGAAGAACTTCTTCGGCCTTGACATCCCCCGGGGCACGCCGGCCTACGAGGTGGCGGGCATGCTGCTCACCCACCTGCACGACCTCAACCCCTACATCACCGGCGTGGCGGTGGTGTCCCTCATCGCCGGCATCCTGGCGCGCAGGTACCTGAAGAGGGTGCCCTACATGATCGTCGCCATGGTGGTGGGCGGCATCGTCGCCACCTGGCTCAACAACAGCTTTGGCCAGGAGGTCACTGGCATCAGGACCGTGGGCGCTCTGGTGGCCAGCCTGCCACCCCTTTCCGCCCCGGACTTTTCCGTGGCGGCGTTGAAAAACACCCTTTTCTCCGCGCTGGCAGTCACCGTCCTGGCTTTGACCGAAGCGGTATCCATCTCCCGCTCCATCGCAGTCAAGTCGGAACAGCACATCAATGGCAACCAGGAATTCATCGGCCAGGGCCTGTCCAACATCGCCGGCAGCTTCTTCTCGGGCTACGCCTCCTCCGGTTCCTTCAACCGCAGCGGCGTGAACTACGAATCCGGAGCCCGCACGCCCCTGGCGGCCATGTTTTCCGCGGGCTTCCTATTGCTGATCCTGTTCCTGGTGGCCCCCCTGGCCGCCTACCTGCCTATCCCCGCCATGGCCGCAGTGTTGTTCCTGGTAGCCTGGAACCTCATCGATTTTCACCACATCGGCGCCATTCTAAAGGCCCACCGGGAAGAGGCGGTGGTGCTGGGGGTGAGCTTCTTCGGCACCGTCATCGACCTGGAGAAGGGCATCTTCTTCGGCATCCTGGTGTCCCTGATCTTCTACCTGGCCAAAACCTCCCGGCCCGCCATCCGCCCGGTGGTACCGGAGGCTGGCGACACCGACAACCCCCGCCGCAAGTTCGTGGTGGAGACCGGCGCCGAACCGGCCTGCCCGCAATTGAAGATGCTGCGAATCGAGGGTTCCATCTTCTTCGGCGCCGTGGACCATATCCAGCATGCCTTCACCGCCGTGGACGAGCACGTGCCCACCCAGCGTCACCTGCTGGTGTTCTCCAAGGGCATCAACACCATCGACCTGGCCGGCGCGGAACTGCTGGCGGGGGAGGCCAAGCGCCGGCGCAAGCTGGGTGGCGCCCTCTACCTCTGCGGCGTGCGGGACGCGGCGTGCAACATGCTGAAGAAGGGGGGCTACCAGGTAGACATCGGCGAAGGCAATGTCTTCTCCCACAAGCCGGACGCCATTGCCGGCATCTACCCCCGCCTCAGCTCGGAGCTCTGCCGCAACTGTACAGCCCGCATCTTCCGGGAGTGCCAAGTCCAGTTGCCCAACGGCGAAACCCGCACGGATATCCAGGCCCCGGCACCGTCCGCCGCCCCGTCCGCCGCAGCCCCGGAAGGCTCGGGGTTCAAGCGGCTCACCGAGATCGTCACCCGCACCGGCGACGACGGCACCACGGGCCTGGCCGACGGCACCCGCCTGCCCAAGAGCGACCCCCGCATCGAGGCCATCGGCCAGGTTGACGAGCTCAACAGCCAGATCGGCACTCTCATGGCCGAGCCCCTGGGCAACGAGATTCGCGGCCTGCTGGGTGACATCCAGCACGACCTGTTCAACGTGGGCGCGGAACTGGCGTGGCCAGACCAGACCCAGATCACCCAGGATCACGTGCTGGTGCTGGACCAGGCCCTGGCCCGGATGAACGCCCAGTTGCCGCCCTTGACCGAATTCGTGCTGCCCGGCGGCACCCGGGCCGCGGCCCAGGCCCACGTATGCCGCACCGTATGCCGCCGGGCAGAGCGCAGCATGATCCGCCTGGGGGAGGCAGACCTGATTTCCACCAGGCTGGTGCAGTACCTGAACAGGCTGTCCGACCTGCTGTTCGTCCTCTCCCGCCAGATCAACCGGGCGGCAGGGCAGGCCGAGCCCACGTGGCGGGGTCCTGGCAACCGTCAGGGGTGATTTCCAAGTCGTGCTTTCAGCTTCGGAAAAAAACGGGGCAGAATGTAGGTGGTTGCCTATTTGCAGGCAACCTACACAATGAGAGGAGATACCACCATGAAGTCAACCCCCTTGCTGCTGGCCCTAGCCCTTGCCGCTTCAGCCTCAACCACCCTGGCCGCCGAGGACGCCGCGCCTGCCACCGGACAGGCCGCGGTGCCAGCCAATGCCGATGAATGGGTGCGCTACCTTTCTGACTTCACCCGCAACGCCGACATGCTGGTGGACCCCAAGAAGTTCGTGGCGGCCCTGAGCCAGGTGAGCGAGCCCGGATTCCTGGTGGCGGCCATGAACGCCATGATGGATCCCAAGCTGTATAACCAGTCCCTGGCCAGCGCCATGGATCCCCGGGCCTACTCCAACTATGCGCGGCTCATGGACCCCAGCGTGGCCACCACCTGGATGATGACCCTGCTGGACCCACAGTTCATGAATGCGGTCACCTACACCCTGACCGATCCGGGCAAGCTCATGCGCTGGATGATGTTGCCCATGGACCCCAAGGTCACCAGCGCCGCCCTCAATGCCATGAACCCCAATGTCTATGCCCAGTGGGGCACGGCGGGCTTCGACCCCAAGTTGTGGAACACCATGATGGCGCCCATGAATCCCAACTGGTTAACGGGTTGGGCCGGCACCATGGCCAGCCCCCAGACCTACGGCCCCACCTGGGGCGGCTGGATGGCAACGCCCTATGGCACAGTGCCCGCTCCCGTGCTGATGCCGGGAATCGTGCCGGTCAAGTGAAGCCCGGCCGCCCCCTTGGGGCGGTCAGCTTTACCCATCGTTCACGCAGGAGACCGTGGCATGCGCAGTTACCTCGAAGATCGGTTCCCCCATCTCATTCCAGGGTTGACGGAGCACTGGGGCAACCGGCAAGCCTTCAAGGCATTCTTTTTCACCCTGATCTTCGATACCCGCGGGGGCCGTACCGGGTGGCCCGAAGAAGCCTGGGAGGAACTGTCCTTCCTCGAGGCCCTGCACAAGCGGGCCTACCCGACTGAGGAAGATCCCGTGAACGAGCGCGAAATCCACGACGACATCAAATGGGTCAGCTGAGAGGCTGACCCAAGCCACCGCATCAGAAAGCGCTGGCTTCCACCTCCAGGTAGGTCTTGTTGATGTTGCCGCCCATCTGCACATCGAATTCCTTCAGGGCCTTCCATTCCTTCAGGTCCAGCTTGGCGCGGATTTCCGAGTCGGTCAGGCCGGCCTTGTAGCCTGCCTCAACCCCCGCATAGAGCTTGGCCATGCGGTCGTGCATGGCGGCCGCATCCTTGAGGGTCATTAGGGGGCCATGACCCGGGATGATGGTGCGGGCAGGCAGGGTCTGCACCTCGGCCAGGGTCTCCACCCACTTCTTCACCAGTGCATCGCGGAAGTTGGGAGTAATCCGGTTCACCAGGATGTCCCCGCCGATGAGCACCTTGTCCTGCGGCAGCCAGATCATCAGATCACCCAGGGTGTGGGCCGCATCGGGTATCCATAGGGTCAACTTCACGCCGTCGATGACGATATCGGTCCTGGAGTTCCTGGCGTAGACCTCGGTGGCGGGCACCGCCCTGGTATTGGGGAATTTGCGCCCCACCGCGCCCTCGACAAGAGCCAGCCACTCCGCCTCCCCTTCCAGCAGCAGCTTGCGGCACATCTCGGAACTGATCACCCTGGCCTCGGGGAAAGCCACGTTGCCGAAGGTATGGTCACCGTGATGGTGGGTGTTGATTACGACCTTGACGGGCTTCCGGGTGAGCTTGGCCACTTCCTTGCGCAGGTGGGCACCGATCTCGTCGGTGAAGCCGGTATCGATGACGATGGCACCGCTGTCTCCGATGATCAGGGTGCTGTTCACCATGTAGCCCTGGTTTTCCTTGTTGGGCAGGTCCATGGGGCCCAACAGGGCATAGATACGGTCGTTGACCTTCACCACTTTGGTGGGGGGGATCGGGGCCGCGATGGCCTGCGTGGCCAGCAGCAGGCCCCAGGCGAGCGTCAGCAAGCGTTTCATGTCGTTCCTCTAGGATCGTTGTTGTTGGAGGTCGCATTTTGACCATGGCCCCCGGCTGAACTCAAGCCGATATCCGTACCACCCCAGCCCGTTCCCAGGGCCGGGGCCCGGACTAATCCCTGCCCTGGCCCGGCGTCAGCCAGAGCAGTTGCGCCAGTCGCCCGGCCGGCTTCTCCTCCACCCTGAACCTGGCCATGGCGGCCGAGCCCACCTGCAGGCGATAGGCGTGGCCCACGGGAATGCCCAGGACGTGGCAGATGGCCATGCGGATCACGCCCGCGTGGGCCACCACCAGGACCTGGCGGCCCCGATAGGCCTCGGCCATGGCGTCGAAAGCCTGGGCTACCCGGGACTGGAAAGCATGGAGGTCCTCGGCACCAGCCGGTCGGGCGCCGAGGGGATCCCGCTTGAAGTTGAAGAGTACGTCCGGGTCCTCCGCCTTCAATTCCGAGGGCGTGCGGCCTTCCCAGTCGCCGAAGGCCACTTCCTTGAGCCGGTCTTCCATGGCCAGGGGCACGGTTAGCTCCGCCGCCAGGGCCTCGGCGAAGGCGCGGCAACGGCTAAGGGGCGAACTGACGATGGCCTGCCAGGGCCGGGCTTCGCCCACGGCCGAACGCATCTCGGTCCAGCCCTTTTCCGACAGGGGATCATCGGTCTGGCCCCGGTACTTGCGCCCTCCCAGGGGTTCGCCATGACGCAGGAAATCAAGGTGGGTGTAGCTAGTGGTGTTGTTCATGTGCAGCGGTTCAGGTCCATTAACAAGTAATCGGGGTTCGCGCCAACCTACATGACCGACTGAGGTTTTCGCATGGGTATAATTTTGCATCTTCCAATTCAGGGATCCGCAACATGGGCTTTCTTGCCGGCAAGAAAATCCTCGTCACCGGGGTCATCAGCAACCGCTCCATCGCCTACGGCATCGCCAAGTCCTGCCACCGGCAAGGTGCCGAACTGGCCTTCACCTACCAGAACGACAAGGTGAAGGAACGCGTGGAAGGCCTGGCCAGGGACTTTGGCGAGGCCTGCCCCGTCCTGCCCTGCGACGTGGCCAGCGATGAAGAAATCAGTGCGTTGTTCGAGGAACTCGGCAAGCGCTGGGGCATACTGGACGGCTTGGTGCATTCCATCGCCTTCTCCCCCAAGGAAGCCCTGGCGGGAAACTACCTGGAGCATGTGAACCGGGATAATTTCCGCATCGCCCACGAGATCTCCAGCTACTCCTTCACCGCCCTGGCCAAGGCCGCCCTGCCCCTGATGGAAGGCCGCCCCGCCGCCATGCTGACCCTGTCCTACCTGGGCGCCGTGCGCTACGTGCCCCACTACAACGTCATGGGCCTGGCCAAGGCCAGCCTGGAGACCGGGGTCTACTACATGGCCGCCAGCCTGGGACCCAAGGGCATCCGCGTAAACGGCATCTCCGCCGGCCCCATCAAGACCCTGGCTGCCGCCGGCATCTCCGATTTCAACAAGCTCCTGGCCTGGGGCGAACAGCACTCCCCCCTGCGCCGCAACGTCACCATCGAGGAAGTGGGCAACGCCGCCG
This sequence comes from Thiobacillus sp., assembly GCA_024235835.1. Lineage (NCBI taxonomy): Bacteria > Pseudomonadati > Pseudomonadota > Betaproteobacteria > Nitrosomonadales > Thiobacillaceae > Thiobacillus > Thiobacillus sp. Next base: position 909,845 of record JACKLQ010000001.1, read on the forward strand.
CTTTCCTGCTTTCCGACCTGGCCTCCGGCATCACCGGCGAGATAACCTACGTGGATGCGGGCTTCAACAGCACCGCAGGCCTGGCGGTGGACGAGTAAGTCCAATCCAAAAAATAAAGGCCGGCTTGGCGCCGGCCTTTTTTCTATCCTCATCCCACTTTATTCGGGGGCGGCCTCCAGGGAGGAAGGTTCGATGTGGATGTCCGCCTTGGCCTTGAGGTTTTCCAGATAGGCGCGGACTTCCTCCTGGGCAACGAGGCGGCGCATGTCGGCGCGCATCCGTTCCATCTGGGCGGCGGCATCCACGTTCACCACCTTGTTGATGCGATAGAGGCGATAGCCCTCGGCCGTTTCCGTCCCTACGTAGGCAGGCAGCTTGGTGACGTTGGCGCGGAACACCGCCTTCAGGGCTTCCCTGGGCACGTTGAGGGGCTGGGCACGGGAAAGGGTCATGGGGGCGGACCAGCCGCTGATGTCCTTGCCGGCCTGGGCAGCCGCCAGGGCCTTCTGGCCAGCCTCCGTGGCCAATTTTCCGGCCTGGGCCTTGGTCAGGCTGGCCCGGATATCCTGGGCCACGGCGGCCAGGGGCAAAAGGCCCGCGGGCCGGAACTCCAGCACCCGGGCGGACACCAGGGTGTTGGGGGCCACCTCCACCGCCTCCACGTTGTGGTGCTTGTTCAGGCTGTCCTCTGAAAACAATGACTCCATCAGTCGCTTGTTGGCGAGAAACGCAGGGCTGGTGCTGCGCTCGTGGACCCAGTCCGTGGTCTCCAGCTTCAGACCGAATTCCTTGGCCACGGGCTCCAGGCTTTCAGGCTGCTCGTACACCATGTTGCTGAAGCGCTCCGCCGCCTCGGCGAAGCGACGCTGGGCTTCCTGCTGGCGCAGGGCCTGCTGGATCTCACCCTTGACCACGTCGAAGCCCATCTTGGCCCCGGGAAGAACTCCGTCCAGGCGGATGATGTGGAAGCCGAACTGGGATTCCACCAGGCCGCTGATTTCGCCGGGCTTCATGGACCAGGCGGCGTCGGAGAAGGGCTTCACCATCATGTCCCGGGTGAAGGCCCCCAGGTCGCCACCGTTCTGGCCCGAGCCCGGGTCCTGGGAGTGCTGGCGGGCCAGGTCGGCAAATTTCCCGGGGGTCTTGCGCACCTCGGCCAGGACCTGCTCCGCCTTGGCCTTGGCGGCAGCCTTGGTGGCTGCATCGCCCCCTTCGGGCGCCTGGATGAGGATGTGGCTGGCACGGCGGCGCTCGGGCTCCTGGTAGCGGGCCTGGTTGGCCTCGTAATACTTCTTCGCTTCCTCGTCGGACACCTGGATGCCCTGTTCCAGGAGGGTCTGGGACAGCACGGCGTACTGGAACTTCGCCTGGCGCGGCGTGGCGTACTTGTCCTTGTTGGCCTCGTATTCGGCCTGCACAGCCTTGTCGTCCAACTTGATCTGGGCGGTATAGTCCTGGGCCTCGAAGCCGATCTCGTTCACTTCCCGCTGCTGGCCTATGAGTCCCGCCATCTGGACGACGCTGGGACGGGGTACCAATGCACCCTCCCCCAGCCCCACCTGGATCTGGCGCAGCAACTGGTCCTGCTGCAGCATGCCCATGAGCTCGCCCTGGCTCATGCCGCGGCTGCGCAGCCAGGTATCCAGGCGGGCCTGGGAGAACTGGCCGTTTTCCTGGAAAGCCTCAAGGCTGGACAGCATGGACAGGATTTGCGGTTCCAGGATGGTGAAACCCGACTTGAACGCCGCCTGGGTCAACAACGTGGTGTGGACCAACTGATCCATCACCAGCTGGCGCAGGGCCTTGTCCTCCACCTGAGCGCCCATGGCTTCCTGCTGGTCACGCAAGGCCTTGAGGAAATCCCGCTGGGAGATGTCTTCGCCCTCCACCGTGGCCGCGGGCTTTTCCTTGCCCCCGCCGGAGAAGTAGGAATCGATGCCCCAAAGTGCGAAAGGGACGATGAGCAAGGCCAGAATGACCTTGGCGATCCAACCTTGGGCGCGTTCGCGGATTGCTTCTAACATGGCTGATGGCGTATCTCTGTTGACGGTGAAACCTGAAATGGCAACCACAAAAAAAAAGGCGAACTCACGTTCGCCTTTGAGGTGTTGGCGGAGTGGACGGGACTCGAACCCGCGACCCCCGGCGTGACAGGCCGGTATTCTAACCGACTGAACTACCACTCCTAAAACCTGGTACTGCTGTTATTGCTTATATTGTTTTCTGGTGGGTGCTGACGGGGTCGAACCGCCGACATTCGCCTTGTAAGGGCGACGCTCTACCAACTGAGCTAAGCACCCTACGAAGCGTGCCGGGAAACCCACTCACACCCGCAGAAAGATCGCTACTGTACAGTATCTTTCAGCGCTTTTCCAGCCCTAAATTTAGGAATTTTTGCAGCCTTCAATTTGATGGTGGCGCCCGTGCGCGGATTGCGCCCGGCACGGGCCGCGCGCTTGCCCACATAGAAGGAACCGAAACCCACCAGGGTGACCATCTCGCCTTTTTTCAGGGCCTTCTTGACTGCATCCATGGCCGCATCCAGGGCCCGGCCGGCGGCCGCCTTGGAGATGTCGGCCTGGGCCGCGACGGCTTCGATCAGGTCTGATTTGTTCACCACACGTCTCCTTTATTAATTGTCCGTAAACGGGCCAATCACGGTCTATTCGTTATATCAATACGGGGCGCGGTGTTACAACCCCCAAGGAATTATGCTCGGGCGGGCACATGACTCACCCGCCCTCTAGGGTTTAGTGCTTGATGACCGCGGGAGCCTCGTCGGTGGACTTGACCTTGGCCTGGCCCTCCACCGCCTCTTCTTCCGTCAATGGCTCGGGAACTCGCTCCAGGGCGGCTTCCAGCACCTGCTCGATCCACTTCACGGGCTGGATGTCCAGGCGGTTCTTGATGTTGTCTGGAATCTCGGCAAGATCCTTCACGTTTTCCTGGGGTATCAGCACCTTCTTGATGCCGCCGCGATGGGCTGCCAGCAGTTTTTCCTTCAGGCCGCCTATGGGCAGCACCTCGCCCCGCAGGGTGATCTCACCGGTCATGGCCACGTCGCAACGCACCGGGATACCCGTGAGGGAAGACACCATGGCGGTGGTGATGGCTATGCCGGCGGAGGGCCCGTCCTTGGGGGTGGCGCCCTCGGGCATGTGGATATGCATGTCTCGCTTTTCGAACGCATCGGCGGCAATGCCCAGTTTGCTCGCCCGGCTGCGTACCACGGTGCGGGCCGCTTCGATGGACTCCTTCATCACGTCGCCAAGTTGTCCGGTACGGGTTATGCCGCCCTTGCCGGGCATGGTGGTGGTCTCGATGGTGAGCAGTTCACCCCCAACCTCGGTCCACGCCAGGCCTGTGACCTGGCCCACCTGGTTTTCCTTTTCGGCGATGCCGTAGGAATAGCGACGCACTCCGAGGTACTTTTCCAGGTTCTTGGGCGTCACGTTGATCTTGCCCCTGGCTTTCTTCAGGGCCTGGGCCGTCACGGCCTTGCGGCAGATCTTGGAGATCTCCCGCTCCAGGCCCCGCACGCCTGATTCCCGGGTGTAATAGCGCAGGATGTCCCGCAGCGCTCCCTCGGACACGGCCAATTCCTCTTCCTTCAGGCCGTTGTTCTTCATCTGCTTTGGCAGCAGATAGCGCTGGGCGATGTTGACCTTCTCGTCCTCGGTGTAGCCGGAGAGACGGATCACCTCCATGCGGTCGAGCAATGGCGCGGGAATGTTCATGGAATTGGCGGTGGCCACGAACATCACGTCGGAGAGGTCGTAGTCCACTTCCACGTAGTGGTCCTGGAAGGTGTGGTTCTGTTCCGGGTCAAGCACCTCCAGCAGGGCGGAAGACGGGTCGCCGCGGAAGTCCTGACCCATCTTGTCCACCTCGTCCAGCAGGAAAAGCGGGTTCTTCACACCCACCTTGGACAGGCTCTGCAACACCTTGCCCGGCAGGGAGCCGATGTAGGTGCGGCGGTGGCCGCGAATCTCAGCCTCGTCCCGCACGCCGCCCAGGGCCATGCGCACGAACTTGCGGTTGGTGGCCTTGGCGATGGACTGGCCCAGGGAGGTCTTGCCCACGCCGGGCGGACCCACCAGGCACAGGATGGGACCTTTCAGCTTGTCCACGCGCTGCTGTACCGCCAGGTACTCGACGATGCGCTCCTTCACCTTTTCCAGGCCGTAGTGATCCGTGTCCAGGGTCACCTGAGCGGCATCCAGGTCCTTGCTGATCTTGGTCTTCTTGCGCCAGGGAAGGTTGATGAGGGTGTCGATATAGGTGCGCACCACGGTGGCCTCGGCTGACATGGGTGACATCATCTTCAGCTTCTTCAGCTCCGCCTCGGCCTTCTTGAGGGCCTCCTTGGACATGTGGGCGGCCTTGATCTTCTTCTCCAGCTCGTCCAGCTCGGCGCCTTCCTCGATCTCGCCCAGTTCCTTCTGGATAGCCTTCACCTGCTCGTTCAGGTAGTACTCCCGCTGGCTCTTCTCCATCTGGCGCTTGACCCGGCCGCGGATGCGCTTCTCCACCTGGAGGATGTCAATCTCCGTTTCCATGAAGCCCATGAGGTGGTCCAGGCGGGCCTTCAGGTCTGACATCTCCAGGATGGCCTGCTTCTGCTCCAGCTTCAGGGGTAGATGGGCGGCGATGGTGTCGGTGAGGCGGCCTGCATCATCGATGCCGGCCAGGGAGGCCAGGATCTCGGGGGGAATCTTCTTGTTCAGCTTGACGTAGTTGTCGAACTGGGCCAGCAGGGCGCGGCGCATGGCCTCGATCTCGGAGTCGTCCCCCAGGTTCTCTTCCAGGGGCGTGGCGCGACCCACGAAATGGGTGTCCTCGTCGATGAACTCGTCCACGTGCACCCGCTGGTTGCCCTCCACCAGCACCTTCACTGTGCCGTCCGGCAATTTAAGCATCTGCAGAATGCTGGCGATGGCGCCCACTCGGTAAAGGTCATCAAATGAAGGCTCATCCTTGGCGGCGGATTTCTGGGCTACCAGTAGGATGTGCTTGCCGCCTTCCATGGCGGTCTCCAGGGCCTTTATGGACTTGGGGCGCCCCACGAAGAGGGGAATTACCATGTGGGGAAACACCACCACGTCCCGCAGGGGCAACAGGGGCAGGGAAACGGGTTCCAGGAACAACGCGGTTTGGCTCATTAGAATCTCCGACGGGCAATCAGGCCCGTGCACACGTGAGTAAGCTATCTCAGGCCGCCGGCCTGTATTTCAAGCCGGCGGGGCGGCCAAACGTCTAAAGAACTGGGCAAAGCCTTGGTGGATGCGACACAACCGCCCTATCCACCCTAGTCAGAACTGGCGCAGCCAAGCCATGGTGGGTACAAGCGCAGCGTATTCACCGCAAACAGGGCAAATCCTTCAGCCCGCGGCCTTGGCCTGTTCGGCGTACATCAGCAAAGGCTTGCCTTCACCGCTGATGGCCTTCTCGTCCACCACCACCTTGTTCACGTCCTTCATGCCCGGCAACTCGAACATGATGTCCAGCAGGGAATGCTCGATGATGGAGCGCAGGCCCCGGGCGCCGGTCTTGCGCTTGAGGGCCCGGGTGGCGATGGCCAGCAGGGCCTCCTCGCGGAACTCCAGGTCCGCGCCTTCCATCTTGAAGAGTTTCTGGAACTGCTTGACCAGAGCGTTCTTGGGCTCGGTGAGGATCTTCACCAGGGCCTTTTCGTCCAGTTCCTCCAGGGTGGCTATGACCGGCAGGCGGCCGACGAACTCGGGAATCAGGCCGTACTTGATCAGGTCCTCGGGCTCCACCATCTTGAACACTTCGCCGATGTCCTTGCGGTTGTCCTTGGACTTCACCTCGGCGCCGAAACCGATGCCCGATTTCTCGGTGCGGTTCCGTATCACCCGTTCCAGGCCGCTGAAGGCGCCGCCCACGATGAACAGGATATTGGTGGTGTCCACCTGGATGTACTCCTGGTTCGGGTGCTTGCGCCCGCCCTGGGGAGGGATGGAGGCCACGGTGCCCTCGATCAACTTCAGCAGGGCCTGCTGCACGCCCTCGCCGGACACGTCCCGGGTAATGGAGGGGTTGTCGGACTTGCGGGAGATCTTGTCGATCTCGTCGATGTAGACGATGCCGTTCTTGGCCTTCTCCACGTCGTAGTCGCACTTCTGCAAGAGCTTCTGGATGATGTTCTCCACATCCTCGCCCACGTAGCCGGCTTCGGTCAGGGTGGTGGCGTCGGTCATGACGAAGGGCACGTTGAGCAGGCGGGCCAGGGTCTGGGCCAGCAGGGTCTTGCCGGATCCGGTGGGGCCGATGAGCAGGATGTTGCTCTTGGCCAGTTCAACCTCTTCTTCCTTGCCTGAGCCACCGGGCTGGCGCAGGCGCTTGTAGTGGTTGTACACCGCCACCGCCAGGGCCTTCTTGGCCAGGTACTGGCCGATGACGTACTGATCCAGCACGTCTCGAATCTCCAGAGGCGTAGGCAGTTTCTCGCCGCTGGTCTTTTCGGGATCCTTGCTGATGTCCTCGCGGATGATGTCGTTGCACAGGTCCACGCACTCGTCGCAGATGAACACCGACGGGCCGGCGATGAGCTTGCGCACCTCATGCTGGCTCTTGCCGCAGAAGGAGCAGTAAAGGAGTTTGTCGTCGCCCTGTTTGTCCGCCATTTTCACGTCCTATGACCAATACCCGATAGTTTTACTCAAGTTTACAACCCATCGTTCCGGCTGACCAGCACTTTGTCGGCCAGGCCGTAAGACACGGAAGACTCGGCGCTCATGAAGTTATCCCGCTCCGTATCCCGCTCGATGGTCTCCAGCGTTTGGCCGGTATGCTCCGCCAGCAGGGTGTTGAGCCGCTGCTTCAGGTACAGGATCTCCTTGGCGTGGATCTCGATGTCCGTGGCCTGGCCCTGGAAGCCCCCCAGGGGCTGATGGATCATGACGCGGGAGTTGGGCAGCACGTAGCGCTTGCCCTTGGCGCCGGCGGACAACAGGAACGCGCCCATACTGGCGGCCTGGCCCACGCACAGGGTGCTCACGTCCGGCTTGATGAAGCGCATGGTGTCGTAGATGCCCATGCCGGCAGTGATGGAGCCGCCGGGGGAATTGATGTACAGGTGGATGTCCTTGTCCGGGTTCTCGGACTCCAGGAACAGCAACTGGGCCACCACCAGGTTGGCTGTCATGTCGTTGACCGGCCCCACCATGAACACCACACGCTCCTTGAGCAGGCGGGAATAGATATCGTAGGCCCGCTCTCCCCGGCCGCTCTGCTCGATGACCATGGGGATGTAGCCCAGGTCGGAAGGCTCCTGGGTCCAACCGCTGGTGTTAAAGCCATTTTGCATCAGGATGCTGCTCATCAAGCGTTCCCCATCAGTTTTTCAAGGGTTGCGGGTTCGTCGGTCACCTGGGCCTTGTCCAGCACCCACGAAACGATGTTTTCTTCCATGACCAGGGCCTTGGCCTCCTTCAGGCGGGACGGGTCCTGGTAGTACCAGGCCACCACCTCGGCGGGGTCCTCGTAGCTCTGGGCAAACTCGTCCACCAGGACGCGCACCTGGTCGTCCTGGGCGGTGATGCCCTGGCTGGTGACGATGTGGTCCATGAGCAGACCGAGGGAAACGCGGCGCTTTGCCTGGGGCTCGAAGATGTCGTCGTTCATCTTGATGTCCGACTCTTTCATGCCCCGGGCCTTCAGGTCGTTGACAGCCTTCTCGTGCAGGGCATGGCGCTCCATGGCCACCAGGTTCGAAGGCACTTCGAAGGGCGTGGTCTCCAGCAGGCCGTTGAGCACCTGCTCCTTCACCTTGGCCAGGATGCGGCGCTTGGCCTCCCGGCTCAGGTTGCTGGCGATCTCTTCACGCAGTTTGGCCACGCCGCCCTCGTGCACGCCCATGCTCTGGGCAAAGGTGTCGTCCACTTCGGGCAGGTGGGACTCGTGCACGGACTTCATGGTGGCCTCGAAGGTGGCGGTCTTGCCGGCCAGTTCCTTGGCAAAGTAGTCCTCGGGGAAGGCCACGTCGAAGCTCTTGGTCTCGCCGGCCTTCATCCCCGCCAGGCTGCCCTCGAAGTCCTTCAGGGTGCGGCCCTCGCCCAGGATCACCGGGAAGTCCTTGGCCTCGCCGCCCTGGAAGGGCTCGCCGTCGATCCTGCCCAGATAGTCGATGTGCACCCGGTCGCCTTCCCGGGCTTCCCGGTCCACGGCGTGGTACTGGATGCGCTGCTTGCGCAGCACGTCCAGGGTGCGGTCCACGTCGGCATCGCCCACTTCCACCACGGGACGGGTCACCTTGATCTGGGATACGTCACCCAGGGCAATCTCCGGGAACACCTCGAAGGTGGCAGTGAAGGCGCCCGCCTCGCCGGCGGCAAAGCGGGGATACCCGGCCACGGCCAGCTTGTTGTCGTTCATGGCGTCGCTGAAGGCGCCCTGGAGAGCGTCGCTCAGCACCTCGCCACGCACTTCGCCGCCGTAGCGGGCGGCGACGATGCTCATGGGAGCCTTGCCGGGGCGGAAGCCATCCATGCGCACGGTCTTGGCAATGCGGGCCAGGCGCTTCTTCACCTCAGTCTCCACCTGCTCCTGGTTCAGGGTCAGGTTCACGCGACGGGTCAGGCCATCCAGGGTTTCTACGGTTGCAGTCATGAATTTTCCTTGTACATACGAATGTGCAGCAATAAACAGGCCATGGTGCGGAAGACAGGACTCGAACCTGCACACCTTGCGGCGCTGGAACCTAAATCCAGTGCGTCTACCAATTCCGCCACTTCCGCAAAGCCAATAAAGCACGGATTTTATCACGCACCAAATTGGACGATTTGCCCCGTGCAAAAGACCTAGATTGTGTCGCTATTAATGGCCGACCCCCTGCCAGATTCACCTGCTTTTGCACCAAAACGCACAAAACGCTCCAGAGCAAGGTAAATCACCGGCGTGATGTACAGGGTGAGCAGTTGGGACACCACCAGGCCGCCAATCACCGCCAGGCCCAGGGGCTGGCGGATCTCGCCGCCGGCGCCGTAGGCCACGGCGATGGGCAGGGTGCCGGCCAGGGCCGCCAGGGTGGTCATCATGATGGGGCGGAATCGCACCAGGCAGGCCTGGCGGATGGCTTCCGCCGGATCCATGCCCGCCTTGCGCTGACGCTCCAGGGCGAAGTCGATCATCATGATGGCGTTCTTCTTGACGATGCCCACCAGCATGATGACCCCCACGAAGGCGTAGAGGCTCAGGTCCACCTGGAACAGCATGAGGGTGGCCAGGGCCCCCAGGCCGGCGGAGGGCAGGCCGGAGAGGATGGTCAGGGGATGGATGAAGCTCTCATACAGGATGCCCAGCACCAGGTAGACCACCAGCACCGCCACCAGCAGCAACAGGCCCAGCCCCTTCTGGGATTCCTCGAAGGCCTGGGCCGCACCCTGCATGCCGGTGTTCAGGGAGGCGGGCAGGCGCAGTTCCCGCTCCACCGCCCGGATACGCTCCACCGCTTCTCCCAGGGACACTCCGGACTGCAGGTTGAAGGATATGGTCACCGCCGGGAGCTGGCCCAGGTGGTTGATGGTGAGGGCCTGGGACCTGCGGGTGATGCGGGCCACGGCATCCAGGGGCACCAGTTGGCCGCTGCTGGCACGCACGTGCAGCCGCGACAGGGTGTCGGGGTCCGCCAGGAACTCCGGCGCCAGCTCCAGGATCACCTGGTACTGGTTGGCGTTGCCATAAATGGTGGAGATTTGCCGCCCGCTGAAGGCGGACTGCAGGGCGTCCTCCACCTGGCCATAGGTCAGGCCCAGGGCCACCAGCCTGTCCCGGTCGATGTCCAGGGCGATGGCGGGGCTCTTGTCGTTGAGGTTGCTGTTCACGTCCTCGAAGCCTGGCAGGTGGCGCATGCGTTCCAGCATCACGTCGGTCCAGTGGTACAGCTCCGCCAGGTCCGTGGATTGCAGGGTGTACTGGTACTGGGCCGCGGTGATCTGGGCCGTGACGCGTATGGGGGGCGGGTTCTGCAGAGAGACCTTGACGCCCGGCACGGAATTCAGCCTGGGACGCAGCTTTTCGATGAGCTCGTCCGGCGAGAGCTTGCGTTCCGACCTGGGCTTAAGGGTGAAGAGCATGATGCCGCTGTTGGCCGTGATGCGGGAGCCTCCCGCCCCCACCACCGACATGAAGGTGGCGATGTCCGGCTCCCGGGCGGCGATGGCCGCCACCTGGCGCTGGCGCTCCACCATGGCGGCGAAGGAGGTGTTCTGGGCGCCTTCAGTGTAGGCCAGGATGCGGCCGGTGTCGCCGCTGGGCAGGAAGTCCTTGGGTATGGCTACATACATCCACACGCTGGCCACCACGGTGCCGAAGAACACCAGGAGGATCACTCCTGAGTGGGCCATGGCCCAGCCCAGACTTACCCGATAGGCCCCCAGCATGGCTTCGAACACCCTTTCCAGGGCACGGTACACCTGGCCGTGCTTCTTCCCCGCCTCCGGCCTGATGTAGCGGCTGGCCAGCATGGGCGTCAGGGTCAGGGAGACGAAACCGGACACCAGGATGGCGGCGGAGATGGTCACCGCGAACTCGTGCAACAGGCGGCCGATGATGCCGCCCATGAACATCACGGGGATGAACACCGCCACCAGGGACAGGGTCATGGAGACGATGGTGAAGCCGATCTCCCGGGCCCCCTGTATGGCGGCCCGGAAGGGAGGCTCCCCCGCCTCCACGTGGCGCATGATGTTCTCCAGCATGACGATGGCGTCGTCCACAACAAAGCCCACGGCCAGGGTCAGGGCCAGCAGGGAGAGGTTGTCCAGGCTGTAGCCCAGGGCCCACATCACCGCGAAGGTGCCGATGACGGAGATGGGCAGGGCCACAGCGGGAATTGCGGTGGCGGACAGGTTGCGCAGGAACAGCAGAATCACCAGCACCACCAGGCACCCCGCCAGGATGAGGGTGAACTGCACGTCCAGCACCGAATCCCGGATGGAGAGGCTGCGGTCGTACATCACCTCCAGGCTCACCGAGGCGGGGAGTTTCTCCTGGAACGCGGGCAGCACGGCCTTGATGGCCTCCACGGTCTGGACCGTGTTGGCCCCGGGCTGGCGCTGGATGGCCAGGATGATGGAACGCTTGCTGCCCGCCTGGTTCCACAGCCAGTTGGAACGCTTGTTGTCCTCGATGCCGTCCACGGCCGTGGCCACTTCTTCCAGGCGTACCGGCGCGCCGTTGCGCCAGGCCACCACCAGGGGCCGGTAGGCCGCGGCCGTTTCCAGCTGGCCGTCGGTCTTGATGGCGATGCTCTGCAAGGGCCCGTCCAGGGTGCCCGTGGGCTGGTTCACGTTGGCTGCCTTGATGGCCGCCTGGAGTTCGTCGAGGCCGATGCCCCGGGCCGCCAGCTGGCGGGGGTCCGCCTGGATGCGCACCGCGTATTTCTGGGCGCCGTAGATGAGCACCTGGGCCACGCCGGGGATAGTGGAAATGCGCTGGGCCAGCTGGGTCTCTGCGAACTCGTTCACCGCCTGCATGGGCAGGCCGGGGGAGTGCATGGCCAGGTAGAAGATGGGCTGGTCCGCCGGGTTCACCTTGCGGAAGGAGGGCGGCGTGGGCATGTCCGCCGGTAACTTGCGCTGGGCGGCGGCGATGGCGGACTGCACGTCCTGGGCGGCGGCGTCGATATCCCGGTCCAGGCTGAACTGGATGGTGATGCTGGTGCTGCCCTGGGCGCTCACCGAGGTCATGTTGCCCACCCCGGCGATGGTGGAGAACTGGGCCTCCAGGGGCGTGGCCACCGCCGCCGCCATGGTCTCCGGCGAGGCCCCGGGCAGGCTGGCGGAGACGTTGATGGTGGGGAAGTCCACGTTGGGCAATTCCGATACCGGCAGGAAACGGTAGGCCAGGATGCCGAACACCAGGAACGCCGCCATGAGCAGCGTGGTCATGACGGGGCGGCGGATGCAGAGTTCGGGCAGCTGCATGGCTAGATCCGCGAGGGAGCGGTCAGCTTGGCCCGGGCCGGAGTCCAGGCAAGATGCTCACTGGATCGCCACGGCCCTGCGGGCCTGGCGATGGCGTCATTGCGAGAAGGCGAGGCTGACGCGGCGATCCAGCCGCACACCCGATCCAAGGGCATCCGCTCACTTCGGCCCGGGCACTGCACCATTGGGCTCCTTGATCTTCACCTTGGACCTGGGCGTCAGGCGGGAGTGGCCGTCGGTCACCACCGTATCCCCCGCCGCCAGGCCTTCCCTGAGGGCGGCCCGGCCGTCCCGGGTCAGGGCCAGCTTCACCGGCTGCTGCCTGGCGGTCTGGTCCGGCTGCACCACATAGACGAAGCTGCCCTCGGGCCCCTGCTGCACGGCTTCCGCGGGCACTGTCACCACATCCCTGAGCGTCTCCAATACCAGGTTCACATCCAGGAACTGCCCCGGCGTAAGTCTTTCGTCCTGGTTGGCCAGCACTGCCTTCATCCGGATGGTGCCCGTGGCGGCGTCCACGGCGTTGTCCAGGAAGCGCACCGAACCCTCCACAACGGGACCGGCCTCCCCCGGCACCCCCACCGTCACCTTGAGGGCGCCCTGGCCCAGGCGGTTGCGCAACGGGCCCAGGTACTTTTCCGGCACGGCGAAACCCACATGCAGGGGCTGGACCCGGTTCACCACGGCCAATTGGGTGTCGTTCACCTTTACCGCCGTGCCTGGATGGACCAGGCGCGCGCCCACCACGCCATCGAAAGGCGCGCGAATCACCGTGTAGCCCCATTGAAGCCTGGCCAGGTCCACCGCAGCCTGGTCCGCTCTTACCGTGGCCTCGGCGGCAGCCAGCAGGGCGCGCACCTCGTCCACCTTTTCTGACGAGACGAAGCCCTGGTCTTTCAGGGCGGCATAACGGGTCACGTCCGCCCGGGCCTTGCCCAGGTTGGCCTGGTCCCGGGCCAGGTTGGCCTCGGCCTGGCGCTGCCGGGCGACGAAATCCCCATCCTCCAGGCGCACCAGCACCTGCCCACCGCGCACATGCTGGCCTTCGGCGAAGTCCACCGCCACCACCTGGCCGTCCACCCGGGCCATGAGGGTGACGCTTTCGTAGGCCTCGGCCCGCCCCACCAGTTCCAGTGTCACGGGCATGTCATGGGCCTCGGCCCTGGCCACCAGGACGGGCACGGGCGGCTTGTCCTTCTTGACTTTCCCATTCCCTGCGGGCCGGCTCCAAAGCCAATACCCCGCCCCGGCCAATGCCAGGGCCAGGATGAACCATCCGATCAGACGTCTAGTCCCAACCATCCGCATGTCTCCTCATCGGGCTCATTCTGCCTCATTGACCGGAATCGAACGCATTTGGAATTCACTGGATTGCCGCATCGGCTTCGTATCCTTGCAATCACATCATTCCTGCATCTTCAGGACCGTGGCGATTTGGGGCGTCCCTGCGCGACTCCCATTCCTCAAATACCAGGCAAGCGCTGCTGACCAGTAAACTACACGCCATGCACACCCCCACCCAGACCGTCGGCCATTACGAAAATTTCCCCGTGGCCTCCATCGCCCTTCCCGCCCGCCTGCGGGCCCCGGTGAAGGCCATCTATGCCTTCGCCCGCACGGCGGACGACTTCGCCGACGAGGGCGACCACCCAGCCGAGTGGCGCCTGGCCCGGCTGGCCGAATATCACGCCCACCTGGAGGCCCTGGAGCGGGGCGAAACCGTTGACCATCCGGTGTTCCAGGCACTGGCGCCCCACATTCGCGCCCACAAGCTGCCCTTCCCCCTGTTCCACGACCTGCTGTCCGCCTTCCAGCAGGACTGCACCAAGACCCGCTACGCGGATTTCGGCGAGGTCATGGGCTACTGCCGCCGTTCCGCCAATCCCATCGGCCGGCTGCTGCTGGCCCTGTACGGGGGCACCGACGCAAAACACCAGGCCTGGTCCGACGGCGTTTGTTCCGCCCTGCAACTGATCAACTTTCTCCAGGACATCGCCGTGGATTGGCAAAAGGGCCGCGTCTACCTGCCCCAGGACGAGATGGCCCGGTTCGGCGTCACCGAAAGGCAGATCGCCGAGGGCCGCATGGATGCCCTGTGGCAGCAGTTCATGAAGTCCCAGATCGAGCGGGCCAGGAAGATGCTCCAGGCCGGCGCGCCACTGGGCCGGGCCCTGCCCGGCCGCATGGGCCTGGAGATGCGCCTCATCATCCTGGGAGGCGCCCGCATCCTGGAAAAGCTCCATGACAGCAAGGGCGACGTGTTCAAACAACGCCCCACCCTCACCACCCGGGACTGGCTGGGCATGGCCTGGAAGGCCCTGATACCCGCCAAGCGTCCCCAAACCGGTGGCGGATGCAGCGGCGGCAGCTGTGGCACTGGCGGCGGTACCAGCTGTGGCCACTGATCCCCACGCCTATTGCCAGGAGAAAGCCGCCGCCAGCGGCTCCAGCTTCTATTACGCCTTCCGCTTCCTGCCCCCGGACCGGCGCCGGGCCATCACCGCCTTCTACGCCTTCTGCCGGGAAGCGGACGACATCGCCGACGAATGCCACGACCCCCAGGTGGCCCGCGCCAAGCTGGCCTGGTGGCGCGAGGAGATCGGCAATCTTTACTCCGGCAAGCCCGGCCACCCGGTCACCCAGGCCCTGGCGGAAGCCATCACAGCCTTCCGCCTGCCCCAGGAGTCCTTCGAGGCGGTCATCGACGGCATGGAAATGGACCTTGGCCTGGTGCGCTACGCCGACTTCAAGCAGCTCAACCTCTACTGCCACCGGGTAGCGGGGGTGGTGGGGGAAGTGGCGGCCCTGATCTTCGGCCAAGGCGACACCTCCTCCCTTGATCGTTCCACCCTGAAATATGCCAACAAGCTGGGCCTGGCCTTCCAGCTCACCAACATCATCCGCGACGTGGGGGAGGACGCCCGCCGGGGCCGCATCTACCTGCCCCAGGACGAGCTGGCCCGCTTCGGCGTGAAGGAGGACGACCTGCTCCAGGCCCGATACAGCGCGGCCTTCAGCAAGTTCATGGCTTTCCAGTGCGAGCGGGCCCTGGCCACATACGACGAGGCCCTGGCCCTGCTGCCGGCGGCGGACCGCCGGGCCCAGCGTCCCGGCCTCATCATGGCCGCCATCTACCGCACCCTGCTGAAGGAGATCCGCGCCGACGGCTGCCAGGTGCTGGACCGGCGCTACGCCCTCACCCCCCTGCGCAAACTGTGGCTGGCTTGGAAGACCTGGATGACGGCATGAGAGGGGTGATCAAGCTGGCCCGACAATTCTCCGCCCCCGTCATTGCCGCGAAGGCGGGAATCCAGTGTTTGTTCTGGGCCCCCGCCTTGGCGGGGCCGACGCGATGCACGGGCTGGATCAACGGGTGAACCGTTCACCCGTCGCCATCGTGGGCGGCGGCTGGGCCGGGCTGGCCTGCGCCGTCACCCTGGCCGAAGCCGAAGTACCCGTGACCCTGTTCGAATCCGCCCGCCAACTGGGGGGGCGGGCCCGGGCCGTGGTGTGGGACAACCTCACCGTGGACAACGGCCAGCACCTGATGGTGGGCGCCTACCGGGAAACCCTGGCCCTGCTGGAACGCCTGGGCACCCGGGACCTCGTCGAACACCATCCCCTGGACCTGCGGGTGCCCGGCTTCCGCCTCGCCTTGCCCAGGCTGCCGCCGCCCCTGCACCTGGCCGCCGGTCTGTTCCGGGCCAAGGGCCTCTCCTGGAGCGAGAAAATCGCCGCCGTCCTGTTCATGCAGGGCCTGAAGCGCAAGGGCTTCCGGCTGGATCGGGACGTGGCCGCATCGACGCTCCTTCGGTACCAGCCCGCCGCCCTGGTGGACAGGCTCTGGGGCCCCATCTGCATCGCGGCCCTCAACACCCCCCTGGCCCAGGCTTCCGCCCAGGTGTTCTGCAACGTGCTGCGGGACAGCCTCATGGGTGCCCGGGAAGGAAGCGACCTGGTGTTCAACCGCGCCGACCTGGGCCATCTGTTGCCGGCTGCAGCCGTGGCTTTCCTGCGCCGGTCGGGGGCGGAAATCCGCCTCTCCACCCGGGTGGAAGGCCTGCGCGACAAGAGCCGTGGCCTGCACCTGGATGGCCCGGAGGAGCTGTTCCACACGGTGGTGCTGGCCACCCACCCCAGCCAGGTCAGCGCCCTCACGGAGAACCTGCCGGAACTGGCCGATGTCCGCGCTGACCTGGCCCGCTTCACCTGGCAGCCCATCCTCACCCTGTGGCTGCGCTTCGAAGCCGCGCCCGCCTTCCCCTTCCCCATGCTGGGCCTGGGACCGGGCCAGGCCCCCTGGGCCTTCGAGCGCAACGACATCGCCCCCGGGGTGGTCAGCATCGTGGAAAGCGCCGAGGGCCCCCATCTGGACCTGGGACCCGAGGCGCTGCTGGATACCTACCTGAAACAACTGGAAAAGGTCCTGGGCCCACTGCCCCGCCTGCTGTCCTGGAAGACGATCACGGAAAAACGGGCCACCTATGCCTGTAACCCGGGCATGGAGCGGCCGGCCAATGCCACGGCCCTGCCGGGGCTCTTCCTGGCCGGAGACTATACGGAGGGACCCTACCCGGCCACCCTTGAAGGGGCCGTGCGCAGCGGCGTAAATTGCGCGCGCCTGATCCTGGGGATGGGGAATGAGGCATGAGGGATGGGAAAATACCGCGTCAATAATCCACCCTCTGTCTACTTGGCATGAACGACATCACCCCCACATCCGACCTGCTCCAGGGCCGCATCATCCTCGTCACCGGCGCGGGCCAGGGCCTGGGCCGCAGCGCAGCCCTGGCCTTCGCCAGGCACGGCGCCACCGTGATCCTCCTGGGCCGCTCGGTGAACAAGCTGGAAAAGGTCTACGACGAGATCACCGATGCGGGCGGCCCCCAGCCGGCCATTTTCCCCATGGACCTGGCGGCCGCCACCGATGCCGCCTTCGAAAGCCTGTCCCAGGCCATCGGCTACCAGTTCGGCCGCCTGGACGGCATTTGCCACTGCGCCACGGACTTCGAGGCCCTGCAGCCCCTGAAACAGGAAAACCTGGCGGACTGGATCGAACTGTTCCGGGTCAACGCCGCCGCTCCCGCCGCCCTCAACCGCACTCTGGAGCCTTATCTGGAGAAATCAGGCGAAGCCTCCGTGATCCTGGTGGGAGAGACCCACGGCCACGCGCCCAAGGCCTACTGGGGCGGGTTTGCCGTCTCCAAGGCCGCCCTGGAGGCCTATTTCCGGGTCCAGGCGGACGAGTGGTCGAATGCCTCCCAGCGCATCAATCTCCTCATCCCCGGCCCCATGCATTCGCCCCAGCGGACGAAAACCCATCCTGGGGAGGACAAGAGCGAACTGCCCACCTGCGACGACGTGGCCGCCACCCTGCTCTACCTGATGGGCCCCGACAGTCGCCAGGTGCGGGGGCAACTCGTCCATTATCCGGAAGGCGCCTGAGTGTTGGATAAGTCCTTCTCCGGCACCTGGAACAAGCTCTTTCTAGCCTGGCTGGTGGCCGCGGCTTCCGCCCTGGGCGCCCTGTTCTTCAGCGAGGTGATGGGGCTGGCTCCCTGCGAACTGTGCTGGTGGCAGCGCGTCTTCATGTTCCCCCTGGTGCTCCTGATCCCCCTGGGCCTGTTCCCCCTGGACCTGCGGGTGGTGCGCTATGCCCTGCTCCTGGCCGTGGTGGGCTGGGGCTTCGCCCTGTTCCACTGGCTGCTGGTGCTGGGCATCATCCCCGAGACCATCCGCCCCTGCACCAAGGGAGTCCCCTGTGGCGAGGTCACCCTGCAGTGGTTCGGATTCCTCGACCTGCCCCTGATGTCATTGCTGGCTTTTTCCTGCCTCGTCGCCCTGCTGGCCCTATCTCGTACAAAGGCTGACCCATGAAGCAAAAGATCATCTTCGCCATCGCTGCCGCCATTCTCCTGCTGGGCTTTTTCATGGCCAGCCGGCTCTATACCGACGCCAAGCAGGAAGAAACCGTCCAGCATACGGCCCTGAACCAGGCCAACCTGCTGCGCATGCATTCCCCCACCTATGGGCCAGCGGAGGCCAGGGTGGTCATCGTGGAGTTCTTCGACCCGGCCTGCGAAACCTGCCGCAACTTCTTTCCCTTCGTGCATGAACTGATGTCCGCCCATCCCGGCCAGATCCGGCTGGCCATGCGCTACACCCCGTTCCACAACGGCTCAGAACAGGTGGTCCGTATCCTGGAGGCGGCCCGCAAGCAGGGCAAATACTGGGAGACCCTGGAGGCCCTTTACGCGGCCCAGGACGACTGGGTCCAGAACCACAGTGTGCAGGCGGACCGGGTCTGGCCCCATCTGGACGGCCTGGGCCTGGACCTGGAGAGGCTGCGTCAGGACATGGACGCTTCCGAGATCGGGGCCGTCATCGCCCAGGACATGGAAGACGCCAAGGCCTTGAACGTGGAGAAGACGCCTGAATTCTTCGTCAATGGCCGCCCCATGCCCAGCTTCGGCAGGGAGCAGTTGCGGGTGCTGGTGGAGGAAGCCGTGGCGGCCAGCTACCGCTGACGCGTCAAACCCCGCCGGTCCGATCCTTGGGGGTGCCCGGGCCATCCCGGGAAGGTATGCGGTAGACCCAGGCGAACAGGACCAGGCCGGCCAGTCCCATGGCCAGTTGGGCCTGCCAGTAGGTCACGAAGAACAGGATGGAAGTGCTGAAGCTGAGGACGATCAGCAGCAGGGCCATGCGCTTGGCGCGATAGGGCATGCTTCGGTGAAGGCGCCACTCCAGGATGATGGGCCCCAGGTACCGGTGATGGAGCAGCCAGTGGTAGATGCGACTGGAAGCCCGGGCAAAACAGGCGGCGGACAGCAGGAGGAATGGTGTCGTGGGCAGCACCGGCAGGAAGATGCCCGCCACGCCCAGGGCCAGGAAGACGGCCCCCAGGATGGCGAATATCCAGCGCACCACCAGGGACTTGTGCTTGCGCACCTCATTGCTGAAATCCCCGCCTGTCATGTCTATTCGCCGATCAACAACCATGCCACCTCGTCAGGCCACCGGGGCCGTTGCAGCCGCCGGCGCACCTGGTGATACCCGGGGCTTCAGGTTCTCAGGGGATCGCAGTTCGCGCAGAAGCGCTTTTCCAGGTAGGACCTGAATTCCACGGCCAGCTCCGGGTGCTTGAGGGCGAATTCCACCGTGGCTTCCAGGTAGCCCAGCTTGGTGCCGCAGTCGTAGCGGGTGCCGGTGAACTCGTAGGCCAGCACCTGCTGCTCGTTCAGCAGCGCGGCGATGGCGTCGGTGAGCTGCAACTCGCCGCCGGAACCCCGCTCGATATGGCGCAGGTGGTGGAAGATGCGGGGCGTGAGGATATAGCGCCCCACCACCGCCAGGTTCGAGGGGGCATCCGCCGGCTTGGGTTTTTCCACGATGCTGTTCACCCGGGACAGGCGCTCCGCCATGGACGAAGCGGCAACGATGCCGTAGGAGCCCGTTTCCTGGGGATCCACGTGCTGCACCCCCACCAGGGAGCACTGGTAGTAGTCGTAGAGGTCGCACATCTGCTTGGTGGCGCCGGGCTCGCCATCGATGAGGTCATCCGCCAGGATGACGGCGAAGGGCTCATCGTTCACCGCCGGCTGGGCGCAGAGCACCGCATGGCCCAGGCCAAGGGCCTCGGCCTGGCGGATGAATATGTAGTTCACGTTGGGCGGCAGGGTGCCGCGCAGGTCCGCCAGGGCCTTGAGCTTACCCCGGGTCTCCAGTTCCACTTCCAGTTCATAGGCCTTGTCGAAATGGTCGGCGATGGCCCGCTTGGTGCGGCCGATGATGAAGATCAGGTCCGTGATGCCGGCGGCGGCGGCCTCTTCCGCCGCATACTGGATCAGCGGCTTGTCGACGATGGGCAGCATCTCCTTGGGGTTGGCCTTGGTGGCGGGCAGGAAGCGGGTGCCCATGCCGGCTGCAGGAAACACGGCTTTCGTAACCTTTTTCATTGATTCACTCCTCCGTTATCTCTATGCCCGGAATGATGACGGACAAACACATCCGGATAATAACAAACCGATTGTTCAGTCCCTGTGACGGCTGGCCTGCAGTTCGTCCAGCCAGGCAGAGAAATCCCCCGCCAACTCCGGGTGCTTGAGGGCGTATTCCACCGTGGCCTGGAGGTAGCCCAGCTTGCTGCCGCAATCGTAGCGTTTGCCCTCGTACTCGTAGGCCAGCACCTGCTGCTCCTTGAGCAGGCTGACGATGCCGTCGGTGAGCTGGATCTCGCCGCCGCTGCCCCGGCCGGTGTGGCGCAGGTGCTCGAAGATGCGCGGCGTGAAGACGTAGCGCCCCACCACGCCAAGGGTGGATGGGGCCTCTTCCGGCCTGGGTTTTTCCACCATGGCGCTGATGCGGGACAGGCGGCCCTCCATGGGCTGGCTGACGACGATGCCGTACTGGTCCGTCTCCTCCGGCGCCACGTCCTGCACCCCCACCAGGGAACAGTTGAAGTAGGAATACTGCTCCACCATCTGGCGGGTGACGCCGGGGCGGGCGTCGATGAGGTCGTCCGCCAGGATGACGGCGAAGGGCTCGTTCATCACCGCCGGCTCGGCGCACAGCACCGCATGGCCCAGGCCCAAAGCCTGGGACTGGCGGATGTAGATGCAGTTGACGTGGTCCGGGATGATGTTGCGCACGATCTCCAGAAGCTTGGCCTTGCCCTTGGCCTCCAGTTCCGACTCGAGCTCGTAGGCCTTGTCGAAGTGGTCGGGAATGGCCCGCTTGTTGCGGCCGTTGATGAAGATCAGATCGGTGATGCCCGCCTCCACCGCCTCTTCCACCGCGTACTGGATCAGGGGCTTGTCCACCACCGGCAGCATTTCCTTGGGATTGGCCTTGGTGGCGGGCAGGAAGCGGGTGCCCATGCCGGCTACGGGAAAAACAGCCTTGGTAACTTTTTGCATTTCAAACTCCCGAATCTTTCAGCAATTCCAGCAAGCCGTCTTCGTCCAGAATGGCGATGCCCAGTTCCTGGGCCTTGGCGAGCTTGCTTCCCGCCTCGGACCCGGCGACCACGTAGTCCGTCTTTTTGGAAACGCTGCCCGCCGCCTTGCCGCCGGCCGCTTCGATCATGGCCTTGGCCTCGTCCCTGGTCAGGGTGGGCAGTGTGCCGGTGAGCACCAGGATCTTGCCGGAGAGCGGGCCTGCGACCACAGGCCGCGCCTCCCCATCCTGCCAGGCGTGGACATGGCCCAATGCTTCAATTACGGCACGGTTATGGGATTCCTTGAAGAAAGCGGCGATGGAGGCCGCCACCACGGGGCCCACGTCGGGCACCGCCAGCAAGGCTTCCTCGTCTGCCCCCATCAGGGCTTCCAGGCTGCCGAAATGGCGCGCCAGATCCTTGGCGGTCTGCTCCCCCACGTGGCGGATGCCCAGGGCGAATACGAAACGGGCCAGGGGACGACCCCGGCTGGCATCGATGGCGGCGATTAAATTGCTGGCCGACTTGTCAGCCATGCGCTCCAGTCCGGCCAGATGCTCGTGGGTCAGGTCGTAGATGTCGGCGGGCGTGGCCACCAGCCCCCTGTCCACCAACTGTTCCACCAGCTTGTCCCCCAGGCCCTCGATGTCCATGGCCCGGCGTGAAGCGAAGTGGATCACCGCCTGCTTGCGTTGGGCCGGGCAGGCCAGGCCGTTGGTACAGCGTGCGGCGGCCTCACCTTCCAGGCGAAGCACGGGGGCGCCGCACTCCGGGCAGGTGGCGGGCATCATGAAGGGCGGGTTAGCCGGCTCCACCAAATCCTTCATGGGACGGCGTTCCGGCAGGATGCCCACCACCTCGGGGATCACGTCCCCGGCCCGGCGCACGATTACGGTGTCACCCACCCGCACGTCCTTGCGCCGCGCCTCGTCCTCGTTGTGGAGGGTGGCGTTGGTGACGGTGACGCCGCCCACGAACACCGGCTTCAGCCGGGCCACGGGGGTCAGGGCACCGGTACGGCCCACCTGTACGTCAATGGCCAGCACCTCGGTGAGTTCCTCCTGGGCCGGGTACTTGTGGGCCAGGGCGAAACGGGGGGCCCTGGCCACATAGCCCAAGGTTGTCTGGTCGGCCAGGCGGTTGACTTTGTAGACGGCGCCGTCGATCTCGTAGGGCAGGGTTTCCCGGCTGGCTCCCAGCTTGTCGAAGAAGGCCATCAGGCCGGAGACGCCCTTTGCCGTGCCGCGCTGGGGCGCCACGGGAAAATGCAGGCGGGCCAGCCAGTCCATGATGGCGCTGTGGGTGTCCGGCATTTCCACCCCCTCCACCTGCCCGATGCCATAGGCGAAGAAGGACAGGCGGCGCTGGGCGGTGATGCGGGAATCCAGTTGGCGCAGGCTGCCGGCGGCGGCGTTGCGGGGGTTGGCGAAGGTCTTCTCGCCCATGGCCCGGGCCTGGTCATTGAGTCGCTCGAAGTCCTTGCGCAGCATGAGCACCTCGCCCCGCACTTCAAGCGCCTGGGGAACCTGTTCGCCAGCCAGGCGCATGGGAATGGCCCGCACGGTACGCAGGTTGGTGCTCACGTCCTCGCCGGTGTAGCCGTCTCCCCGGGTGGCGCCACGCACGAACAAGCCGTCCTCATAGCGCAGGGTGATGGCCAGGCCGTCGAACTTGGGCTCCACGGCGTATTCGATTTCCTGGGCTTCCCGTTCCAGGCCTTCCCGTACACGTCGGTCGAAGGCTGCCACTTCCGCCTCGGAAAAGGCATTGTTGAGGGACAGCATGGGCACCGCATGCGTGACTTGATCGAAATCCTTGAGGGGGGCAGCGCCGACGCGCTGGGTGGGGGAATCCGGCGTGACCAGTTCGGGATGCCGCGATTCCAGCTCCTGGAGCTCCCGCAACAGGCGGTCGTATTCGCTGTCGGGAATCGTGGGGGCGTCGAGGACGTAGTAGCGGTAGTTGGCCTCGTCGATCAGGGCGCGAAGTTCACGGGCACGCCGTTCTTCCCCACTTCCCATCAGACGAACAGTCTGAGGGCCCGTTCACCGCCGGCCGGAATGCTCCGCGCCTCCATGCGGCCGTAGAAAGAGGCCAGGCGGGCCCGGTCCCGGTTCAGGTTGTCCTCGGTGACGGGGCGGCCGTTGTCGTCCACCAGGCGGCCTTCCAGGCGCCAGGCCAGGTCGAAACCAAAGCGGGTCATACGGTCGAACACCGCCAGGCCGTCGGCTACCCGGGGCACGTCGAACAGCAGAGTAAGGCCATGGACCGTGAGGCCCCGGCCGTCCCGTGGGAAGGGCTGGTCCTGCTGGTTGGCCAGGGTGAACAGGGTATGACCGAAAAGGTCCTTGGCATGGTAGGTGCCGTCTGCCTCCAGGGTCATCCTGGCCTCCAGGGCCTCCTTGTTGATGACCTCGCTGGTGAAGGGGCGCGCGTCGGAAGCGATGATGTTGAGGCCTATGAGCACGTCCACTTCCATGCAAAGCATGTCCAGGGACTTGGCCGCCTGGAGGGCGTCCTGCTTGTCTGGACAGCTCACGGCACCGCCCTCCTCCGCCGCGAAGCCGTAGAGGGCCCGGCAGAAGGAGTCCAACTGGTCGTGGCTCACGGCACCGTTGCGGTCCGCCAGCTGCAGGCCGATCTCCACCAGGTCGTAGCTGACCCGGGGGTGGCTGGTGAGGGGTTCCCACACACCGTCCAGGCGCTTGCCGAAGGCCCGCACCGGTTTGCCGATGCGGCGCAGGGTGGTAAGCATGGGGCCAAAATTGGCGGCGGAAGGGGTGGCGAAACGGACGCGGGCCACGTATTCCGTATCCACGTCCAGGCCGCTGGTCCTGGGGGCGTGCTCCGCCTCATCCAGTTCCGTATCGCTGACAACCTGGGTGACAGCCTGGGGCCTCCAGCTTGCCTCCGGCGGCTCCGCAGGCGGGGGCCGTACGCCGGGCACGGGTTGCGGCATAGGCTCCACGAGGGGCTCCTGGACTGCTTTCGGGGAAGGTACGGGGGGGATATCCTCCGGCTCATCCGGCAAGCCAGCCTCCACTGCACCCCCAGGCCCCGCAGCGTCCGCCGCTCCGGACTCATCGACCCGGGACTCGCTGGCATCGCTGCCTTCACGTTCCAGGCTCATGGGCGCAAAGTCCATGTCCACGTCCTTCAGGGCGTGGGCCACCTCGGGGGCTTCGGGCTCCTCCGCGCCGAAGGAGACACGGGAACGGGGCTCGTCGCCCTCCACTTCGGCGCGAACGGATTCGCCCAGCATGATGTCTTCGCGCCGGTGCGAGAACATGCGCTCCGCATCCCGCCGGAAGCGGCGTTCCTGCAGGAGATTGTAGACGACGATGGCGCCGATCAGGACGACACCGACGATGGCCAGAACGATCTGGAGTGTGGTCATCATGGGCGCTTCACCTCTGCCCGGGGAATGGTGCCGGGTTCCACCACGTGGAAAAAGACCTCGTTGGAACGCACCATGCCCAGTTCATAGCGGGCGCGTTCCTCCAGGGCATCGTAGCCGGAATGCAGGTCCTGGGCCTCCGCCGCCAACTGGAGGTTGCGCATCTCCAGGGCCTGGTTGGCGGTCTTCTGGGCGGCGATCTCCCTCTCGAGTTCCCACACACGGAACCAGCTGCCCTTGCCCACCCACAGGGGGTACTGCAGCAGGACAATGAGAGAGGTGATCACCCAGGCCAGACCCTTCATCGCAATTAGCGGCTACCTCGTATGCTCAGCGCAGCTGGTGGAACGCTTCCTTGCCGGGATAACGGGCCCGCTCGGCCAGTTCTTCCTCGATGCGCAGGAGCTGGTTGTACTTGGCGATGCGATCGGACCGGGACAGGGAGCCGGTCTTGATCTGCAGGGCGTTGCTGCCCACGGCCAGGTCGGCGATGAAGGCGTCCTCGGTCTCGCCGGAGCGGTGGGAGATGACGGAGGTGTAGCCGGCCCGCTTGGCGGTCTCGATGGCGTCGAAGGTCTCCGACAGGGTGCCGATCTGGTTCACCTTGATGAGGATGGAGTTGCAGATGCCCTTGGCAATGCCCTCGCGCAGGATCCTGGGGTTGGTGACGAACAGGTCGTCGCCCACGATCTGGATGCGTTTCCCAAGCTTGGCCGTGTGGGCGGCCCAGCCCTCCCAGTCGCCCTCCGCCATGCCGTCCTCGATGCTGACAATGGGGTATTTGTCCACCCACGCGGCCAGATAGTCGGTGAACTCGGCGGAGGTGAGCTTCAGTCCCTCGGACTCCAGCACGTAGCGGCCGTCCTTGTAGAACTCGGAGGCGGCGCAGTCCAGGCCGATGAGCACGTCGGAGCCCGGCGTATAACCAGCGGCGCCGATGGCCTCGACGATGAACTTCAGGGCTTCCTCGTTGGACTTGAAGTTGGGAGCAAAGCCGCCCTCGTCACCCACGGTGGTGGGGTGGCCGGCCTTGTCCAACAACTTCTTCAGGGTGTGGAATATCTCGGCGCCGCAGCGCAGGGCCTCGCGGAAGGACTTGGCGCCGGCGGGGATGATCATGAATTCCTGCATGTCCACGCTGTTGTTGGCGTGGGCGCCGCCGTTGACGATGTTCATCATGGGCACCGGCAGGTGCATGGGACCGGCGCCGCCCAGGTAGCGGTACAGGGGCAGGCGGGCGTCCTCGGCGGCCGCCCGGGCGCAGGCCAGGGACACGGCCAGCATGGCGTTGGCCCCCAGGCGGGATTTGTTCTCGGTGCCGTCCAGGTCAATCATGGTGGCGTCGATGAGGTGCTGCTCTTCCACGTCCAGGCCCAGGATGGCCTCGGCGATCTCGGTGTTCACGTTCTCCACGGCCTTGAGCACGCCCTTGCCCAGGTAACGGGCCTTGTCGCCATCGCGCAGTTCGATGGCCTCGCGGCTGCCGGTGGAGGCGCCGGAGGGCACGGCGGCGCGGCCCAGCACGCCGGATTCCAGAAGCACGTCGGCTTCAACGGTGGGATTGCCGCGGGAATCCAGGATTTCGCGGGCGATGACATCAACGATAGCGCTCATCTTCCTTCTTTCTTCTCAACACGGCGGCTGTTTACCGCCTCACAAGTTGTTTGCCGGGCCGCCCCATGAACAAATGGCCCCCTCGTGGGGGCGGCTCGGGCTGTTTTTCCGAACCGGGGGCACAGCAACCTCATACACGGGCTTCGATAAAGCCCTTTTGCTTCACCAAGGCATCAATCTCCTTGAGTGTGAACAGCAATTCTTTCATCAGATGCAGGGGCCAGGCGTTGGGGCCGTCGGACAGGGCCTTGGCCGGGTCAGGATGGGTCTCGGCGAACAGGCCGGAAATGCCGCTGGCCACCGCTGCCCGGGCCAAAACAGGCACGAACTCCCGCTGGCCGCCGGAACGGTCGCCCTGGCCGCCGGGCTGCTGCACGGAATGGGTGGCGTCGAAAACCACCGGGCACCCCGTCTCCCGCATGATGGCCAGGCCGCGCATGTCGGAGATGAGGGTGTTGTAGCCGAAGGACACGCCCCGCTCGCACACCATGATGGTGTCGGCGCCGCCGTTGGCCGCCTTGGCCTTGGCCACCACGTTCTTCATGTCGCCCGGGGCCAGAAACTGGCCCTTCTTGATGTTCACCGGCTTGCCCGAGGCGGCGCAGGCCTGGATGAAGTCCGTCTGGCGGCACAGGAAGGCGGGGGTCTGGAGCACGTCCACCACGGCGGCCACGGCGGGAATCTCCGCCTCGGTATGCACGTCGGTGATGACCGGCAGGCCCAGTTGCTTCTTCACCTCGGACAGGATGCGCAGGCCCTCGTCCATGCCCAGGCCCCGGAAGGAGCCGCCGGAGGAACGGTTGGCCTTGTCGTAGGAGGACTTGTAGATGAAGTTGACGCCCACCTCGGCGCAGATCTCCTTGATCTGGCCGGCGGTGTCCAGGGCCATCTGCTCGGACTCGATGACGCAGGGCCCGGCGATGAGGAACAGGGGATGGTCGAGGCCGACCTCGAAGCCGCAGAGTTTCATGATTGAGCCTCCTTGCTCTTGGACTGGGCCAATGCTGCTTCCACGAAGGCCTTGAACAGGGGGTGTCCGTCCCGGGGATTGGACGTGAACTCGGGGTGGAACTGGCAGCCCACGAACCAGGGATGAACATCCCGGGGCAGTTCCACCATTTCGCACAGATCGGTGACGGGAGCACGGCCGGCCACCACCAGGCCCTTTGCCTCCAGCGCCTGGAGCAGGTCGTTGTTCACTTCATAACGGTGGCGATGGCGTTCGGTGATCTCGGCCTTGCCGTAAATGTCCCTCGCCAGGCTGCCTTCCTTGAGCTGGCAGACCTGGCCGCCCAGGCGCATGGTGCCGCCCAGGTCGGACTTCTCGTCCCGCTTCTCCAGCTTGCCGCTTCGGTCCTGCCATTCGGTGATGAGGCCGATGACCGGGAATGGCGTGTCCTTCTCGAATTCGGTGGAATGGGCACCGCCCATGCCGGCCACGTCCCGGGCATATTCCACCACCGCCAGCTGCATGCCCAGGCAGATGCCCAGGTAGGGCAGCTTGTGCTCCCGGGCGAAGCGGATGGCGCAGATCTTGCCCTCGGTGCCCCGCTTGCCGAAGCCGCCGGGCACCAGGATGGCATCCATGGCCGCCAGGCTGCCGCAGCCGTCCCGCTCGATGGTCTCGGAATCGATGTAGTGGATCTTCACCCGGCTGCGGGTGTGGATGCCGGCGTGGGTCAGGGCCTCGGTAAGGGACTTGTAGGACTCGGTCAGGTCCACGTACTTGCCCACGAAGGCAATGTCCACCTCATGCTCCGGGTGCTCCAGGGCGTCGATGAGCCGCTTCCACACGGACAGGTCAGCCGCCCGGGCCAGGAGCCCCAGCTTGTGGCAGACGATCTCGTCCAGCATCTGGTCGTGCAGCATGGCGGGAATCTTGTAGATGGAATCCGCGTCCAGGGCCTCGATCACCGCCTCGGGCATGACGTTGCAGAACAGGGCGATCTTGCGCCGCTCTTCCGCCGGGATGGAGCGGTCCGCCCGGCACAGCAGCACGTCGGGCTGGATACCGATCTCGCGCAGTTCCTTGACCGAATGCTGGGTAGGCTTGGTCTTCAGTTCGCCGGCCGTGGGGATGTAGGGCAGCAGGGTCAGGTGGATGTAGCAGCAGCCCGTCTTGCCCTCCTCGATGCCCATCTGGCGGATGGCCTCCAGGAACGGCAGGGATTCGATGTCGCCCACGGTGCCGCCGATCTCCACGATGGCCACGTCCGCCTCGCCCGCGCCCCGCTTGATGGAGGCCTTGATCTCGTCGGTGATGTGGGGAATGACCTGCACGGTCTTGCCCAGGTACTCGCCCCGGCGCTCCTTCTTGATCACCGCCTCGTAGATCTGGCCGGTGGTGAAGTTGTTGCGCTTGGACATCTTGGCCCGGGTGAAGCGCTCGTAATGGCCCAGGTCCAGGTCCGTCTCGGCCCCGTCCTCGGTGACGAACACCTCACCATGCTGGAACGGGCTCATGGTGCCCGGGTCCACGTTGATGTAGGGATCCAGCTTCAGGTGGGTGACGGTGAGGCCCCGGGACTCCAGGATGGCCCCCAGGGACGCGGCGGCAATGCCCTTTCCGAGGGAGGACACGACACCACCGGTAACGAAGACGTAGCGAGGCATAAAAATACCTAATGCAGGGATGCGGAATGATACCGGAAGGCGCCGCCCCATCCAAGGAAGAGCCTTGACCAGGCCACCTCACCGCTCCCTCAGGCTTTCGTTGCCATATTGCAGCAG
Organism: Thiobacillus sp.; assembly: GCA_024235835.1. NCBI lineage: Bacteria > Pseudomonadati > Pseudomonadota > Betaproteobacteria > Nitrosomonadales > Thiobacillaceae > Thiobacillus > Thiobacillus sp. The sequence continues at coordinate 938,472 of JACKLQ010000001.1, forward strand.
CGGGCTCAGGAAATACTCGATGACGCGGCGCTGGCCGGTCTTGATCTCCGCGGTGACGGCCATGCCAGGGGTCAGTTTTACCTGCTTGCCATCCACGTTCAAAGAAGCGCGCTTCAACCTCACCCTGGCCGAATAGACCAACCCCATTTTCTCGTCCGGGATGGCATCACTGGACACATGAATAACCTCGCCCAGAATTGTGCCGTACTTGGTGAAGGGAAAAGTCTCCACCTTTACCTCTGATTCCTGCCCTGCATGCACGAAACCTGTGTCTTTGTTTTCCAGGAAGACTTCAACCTCCAACGCACTGTCGCCAGGCACGATCACCAGCAACGGTTGGGCCGGCGTGACCACTCCTCCAACCGTATGCACTGCGAGTTGTTGCACTGTCCCTTCCACGGGTGCCAGCAAGCGCATGCAGCTATCCCTGTGCTCTGCCTTGCGCAACTCCTGTGACAATCCATTCACACTTCGTTCCGCTTCATTCAAGGCATCCAGCGTTGCGCGTCGGGTTGCCGCTACCAGTGCCGTTTTTTGCCGCTTGCCTTCCAGCAAGGCCGCACGAATCTCCACCAGTTTTGCCTGCTGGGAGGCCAGGTCCCCCTCCATTTCAATACGCTCCTGTTCCTTATCCAGGAAGCCATGGCGGGAGACAAAATTCTTATCCAGCAGGCCCTGGTAGTCCCATGCCCTCTGCCTTGCGATGGGAACGGTTCGAGCAAGCTTGGCAACGATTTCAGAGGTGGCGGTCAATTCGGCCTCCCGGCGGGCGATTTCCGCATCCAGTTGGTCCAGCCGGGCTTGCAATTCCCCGAAGTGGCCAGCCAAATGGCGTCTGGCATCATCCAGGCGATTGGCATCTGCGCCGTCCGGGGGTACCAGGCGGGGGCGCTGCCCATTCTCCAGTGCGGCCAGAAGGGCGCGGGCCCTGGCGGCCTCCAATCTGGAAATTTCCAGATCGGCGGCCAGCCGTGCACTATCTGCCCGGGCTTGGGTGGAATCCAGCTCGATGAGCAAGTCCCCTGCCCTCACCCGTTGACCGTCCCGCACGTGGATGCCTCGTACCGCTGACGTCTCCAGGGGCTGAATGACCTTGGCACGATCGTCCGGAATGATTTTTCCCCGTGCACTGGCAACGATGTCAAGCTTGCCGAATACGGCCCATAGCAGGGTCAAGAGGGCGAAAAATACGATAAGTCCCATGGCGATGCGTGGGGCGGGGTGTACCGGCGTATCCCGCAGTGCCAGGGCTGCCGGCAGGAATTCCGTCTCGTGACCATGCAGAGACGGGCCATCCAGTCGCTTCCTCCCGCGCCAGGCATGGCGCAGTACCCGTGCGTAGCGGCCAAGCAGGTCCAGGGTGGCAGCGATGTTCGTCTTCATGCCTCAGGCGTGCTGCAAGCGGTAGAGCCGGCTGTATTGACCTGCCTCGCGTTGCAGCAGCTCTGCGTGGCTGCCTGACTCCACAACCTGGCCTCTATCCAGGACGACGATGCGGTCCGCTTTTCTTACCGCCGTGAGGCGGTGGGCGATGATGATCACCGTGCGCCCCCGGCAGATGGCCTGCATGTTCTGCTGGATGATGCGCTCCGACTCGTAGTCCAGGGCACTGGTGGCCTCGTCCAGGATTAGGATGCGTGGCTGGGTGATGAGGGCCCGGGCGATGGCAATGCGCTGGCGCTGCCCCCCGGACAGGGTGGAGCCATGTTCCCCCACCAGAGTGTCATAGCCATCCGGTAGTTCCAGGATGAAGTCGTGGGCACCGGCCAGCCGAGCTGCCTCCATTACCGACTCCAGAGGGGCACCCGGGTCCGCCAGGGCGATGTTCTCGCGGATGGAGCGGTTGAACAGCACGTTCTCCTGCAACACCACGCCGATCTGGCGGCGCAGGGAGGCGGCGTCCGCCAGGGCCAGGTCCACGCCATCCACCAGCATCCGGCCGCTTTCCGGCACATACAGGCGCTGCACCAGCTTCGCTAGTGTGCTCTTGCCGGAACCGGAGCGGCCAACGATGCCGATGATCTCGCCGGGTTCCACCACCAGACTGACACCTCTCAGCACCTCGGGCCCATCGGGACGGTAGCGAAAGGACACCTGGTCCAGTTCGATGCGACCCGAGAGGGCTGGCAGCGGTGATTTGCTGCCTGCCACCTCGGTGCGTGTGTTGAGGATGTCCCCCAGACGCTGCATGGAGATACCTGTCTGCTGGAAATCACTCCATAGCTGGGCCAGGCGCATGATGGGCTGGGCCACCCGCCCTGCAAGCATGTTGAAGGCGATGAGTTGGCCCACTGTCAGGTTCCCGTCGATCACCAACCGGGCCCCCAGCCACAGGGTGGCCACGGTAACCAGTTTTCCCACCAGGTTGACGCCTTCATGGGCCAGGTTGGAGAGCTTGGCGGCGCGAAAACCGGCGGTCACATAGCCGGCCAGCTGATTGTCCCATTGCCTGGTCATCTGGGGTTCCACCGCCATGGACTTGAGGGTGTCTATGCCGGCGATGGCCTCCACAAGGAAGGCCTGGTTCTCGGCACCCCGGTTGAATTTCTCGTGCAACCGGGCCCGCAACAGGGGCGTGATGATCATGGAAAGCAGCAGGTACAGGGGCAGGGAGGCCAGCACTATCAGTGTGAGCCAACCGCTATAGAACAGCATGACAACCAGGAAGATGAGGGAAAAGCAGATATCCAACACCACGGTGATGGCATTGCCGGTCAAGAACTGGCGGATGTTCTCCAGTTCTCGCACACGCGCAACCGAATCGCCGACGCGTCGGACCTGGAAGTAGGCCATGGGCAGTTGGAGCAGGTGGCGAAACAGACGAGCCCCCAATTCCACGTCGATACGGCTGGTGGTGTGGGAAAACACATATGTACGCAACCCGGAAAGCACCACCTCGAAGATGGATACGACCAAGAGTCCGAGGGCAATAACGTCCAGCGTAGTGAGTCCCCGGTGCACCAGCACCTTGTCCATGACCACCTGGAAAAACAAGGGGGTGACCAGGGCGAAAAGGTTGAGTACCAGGGACACCAGCAGAATCTCCCCCAGCAGCCGGCGGTACTTGACGATGGCTGGGACGAACCAGGTGAAGTCGAAACGGGCCAGATCCCCAGCAAGGGAGGCTCGGGAGGCGAGCAGGATCAACTCGCCAGTCCAGCGGGACTCCAGTTCGGCCATCGACAGGGTCTGGGGCCTGGCCATGCCTGGATCATGTATGAGGACCTGTTCGCCTTCCGCCTTGGCCAGAATGAAGAAGCCGCCCAGTCCATCCATGGCCAGGGCGGGCAGGGGTGTGGTGATCACGCGGCCAATATCCGTCTTTACATGCCTGGCCTTGAGACCCAGCTTCTTGGCTGCCAGCATTATTTGCGTGACGCCGAAGGGGCCACCTTCGCCGAATTCATGGGCCAACTGGGCTGGTTCTGCCAACACGCCGTGGAAGCGGGCCAGCATCACCAGGCAGGCCAGGCCAGGGTCGGGTGAACCTTGTGGAACTGCCCCGGCGGGGGCTTCGCCTTGAGCTCGCATGCTGTCTTCCCTGTGTGCGCTCCAAGTCCATGCCCGGGGCTGCTGTTCTATAACAACGGTTACTGCCAGTTGACTGCCAGCACGGGCTCCAGAGCAGTACGGTAGTGGTCCGGAAGGTTGGTGCTTCCCGCTGCCGGCGGCGCGAACGCGGCCATGGCAGAAACCAACGCATCCACCTGGTTGTCCAGCAAGACCTGGCCGTCGCCGGATACGAACCGCTCCGTACGATAGGCCGCGCCGCGATACCAGTTTTGCAGAACGAGCCTGTCTGTAGTGCCGATAACAGAGGCTTCCATGTGGTTGCCGACCTTCCGGAACCAGATCTGGTCATGGCCGACGCCTGGGCCGAAGCGTGCGGTGTCCGTGTTGCCAACAGTGGAATCGTTCTCACGCACGGTGTCGGAGCCATTGCCCAGGTTCAAGAGATAGACATCGCTGCCGCTGCCACCGACGAGGGTGTCTTTTCCGGCCCCGCCGTTCAGGGTATCCCTCCCACCCAGGCCTTTCAGCATGTTGCCGGCTGTGTTGCCAATCAAATCGTTGTCATGTTTGTTGCCGGCACCGTTGATGGCCCCTTTGCCGGTAAGGATCAGGTTTTCAATATTCGCCGGAAGTGTGTAAGTCGTTGCGGACTTCACCAGATCAGAGCCCTTACCCGGATTTTCGACAACCAGATCCGATACGACGTCGACGACAAAGATGTCGTTGCCCATGCCGCCGATCATGGTGTCGGCCCCTATGCCGCCATTGAGGGTGTCGTTGCCGCCAAGTCCCCGGAGCGTGTTGGCACCTCGGTTTCCGGTGAGACCGTTGTTGAGGGAGTTACCGGTGCCGAAGACGGCCGCAGAGCCGGTCAAGGCTAGTTTTTCCAGGTTATCTCCCAGGACGTAGGTGAAGTCTGCCTTGACGGTATCCGTACCTTCATTGGCGAGCTCGGTTACGACATCCTCCGGCCGGTCCACCATGTAGACATCGCTGCCCAGACCGCCGACCAGGGTGTCGATACCCATGCCCCCCCGCAGGGTGTCATTACCAGCAAGGCCGAACAACGTGTTGGCGGCATCGTTTCCGCCCAGTGTATTGGCCAGCTCGTTGCCCGTTCCATCAATGGCCAATCCTCCAGTCAACGCAAGGTTTTCCAGATTGGCGCTCAAGGTGAAGCCGATGGAGCTTTGTACGGTGTCGAAGCCTTCGCCGGAACTTTCCGATGCCACGTCACCCGGATTGTCCACGATGTAGGTGTCGTCACCCTTTCCACCGGCCATCCCATCGGCACCGCCGCCGCCATCGAGGGTATCGTTTCCTTCAAGGCCATATAGGGTTTCATCAGGGCTAGAACCGATCAGTAAATCGTCCACCACAGTGCCGGTCAGGGTGTATGGCAAGGAATTGATCTTCGCCTGGTTCCACTGGGTTCCATCGGCAAATTCCAGCCGGTCGAGCTGGTAGTACCCGGTGGAACCGAGAAACCAATTGGCGAATACGATCTTATCTTCCCCACCGGCAAGGGTGAGCTCCAGGTTGTTGCCGGAAACAACCGCTGCAACGTCGTCAGACCGTATACCCGGGCCAAGCTTGAGTACATCGGTGTAATACTGGCCATGGCTCACACTGATGGTGTCAACGCCCTCGCCAAGGTTGAACACGAAGGTGTCATTACCCAGCCCGTCGAGCAGGGTGTCATTGTCTTTTCCACCCGAGATGAGGTCATCCCCTTCCCCACCATAAAGATGGTCGTCACCGTCGCCGCCATGAAGAGTATCGTTTCCCTCGTCGCCAGCAAGGGTGTCGTTGCCTGCCAGGCCATGGAGGGTTTCATTGTAGCCAGTGCCATAGAGCGACTCGTTCCCTGAGGTGCCGGAGATGGTCATGCCCAAAGCGTTGAGGTGGCCTTTTGTCCACTGTGTACCATCGGCGAAATCCACGCTTTCGAGCTGGTAGTAATAGTTGTATACGAAGGGCGACGGGTCATACCGGAACCAGCCAACGGCAGTGACCATGTCAGTACCGTTCCTGTGAATGAATACCAAATTCTCCCAGTCACGGAGGACAGTAATGTCGGATACCAGGATGCCTTCGCCGAACTTCAGCACGCCATGGGAGTGGTATGCCTCCGGCGTCTCTTGGATGACGTCCTGACCGCCCCCCAACTCGAACAGGTAAGTGTCATAGCCCGCCCCACCCTCCAGGGTATCGTTGCCATCACCGCCGTTCAGGGTGTCACTACCGTATTGGCCGATCAGATCGTCGTTGCCAGCCAGACCGCTGATGACTTCATCGAGGCCGGTGCCCTCGAGGGTGTCATTCCCGTCCGTTCCAATAATGGTTACGAATTCGGCATTGATTTCAGCCTGGGTCCAGAGAGTTCCGTCCGCGAACTCGACGACATCAAGCTGATAAAGCGCCTTGCTCGTTAGGAACCAGTCGGCGACGACCACCTTGTCGACGCCGTCGACATGCCTGAATTCAAGGTCATCCCCAATGCGGACGTACGTGATGTCCGCAGGGGTTATACCAGGGCCGAACCTCAGGACATCCTTGGTGACATCCCCAAGTTTTTCGATGACGGTGTCCGAACCACCCCCAGGATCGAACAGGTAGGTGTCATTGCCTTCACCGCCATCAAGCGTGTCATTCCCACCGGCGCCATTGAAGACCTCGTCGCGCTCCGAACCCGCCAATAGATCGTCGGCTGCCGACCCGGTCAGGTTCAACACCGCATCGCTCAGCCGGGCTTCGCCCCATAGCGTGCCGTCCGCGAACTCGACACGGTCCAGCCTGTGCTCGCCCTGGGTAGCGTCAAACCAGTTCTGGATGATGACCTTGTCCGTACCGTTGGCATGGCGCAGTTCCAAGTCCTTGCCGCTGCCGGCCGGGGAGATGTCGGCTGGCGAAATTCCCGCGCCAAACCTGAGCACATCGGTATCCTCCGGGCCAGAAGCCACATTGATGGTGTCCACCCCTCCACCCAGAGAGAAGAGGAATGTGTCACTGCCTTGGTTGTCGGACAGGGTGTCGTTGCCAAGGCCGCCATGCAGGGTGTCGTTTCCTGGATTTCCGACCAAGCTATCACCGCTTGCTCCACCCTCGATCCAATCATCGACATTCGTACCCCAGATGGAGTCGTATTCGTCCGAGCCCTGCACGACAAAACCCTTGGCCAGCAGTTCCTCATAAGTCAACGATGTCCCGTCGAAGAACTCGAATCGGTCGATGGCCCTTCTAGCGTGCACATCCCAGTTCCGGAAATTGTTCAGGTAGATCGTGTCATTGGAATCAGGCCCAACCTGGATCACCAGGGGTCCACGCTTCAACGTCAGAACGACCTCAGAGATGCCTTCACCGAACCTGAGTACGTTGGGGTTCGGGTTGCCATCAGCATCCAGTTGCCCGCCCGTGTCATTGATCCAGTCTGTGCCATCACCCAGGCTGTACAAATAGGTGTTGCCGCCACCCGCCCCGGTGAGCGTGTCATTGCCCTGGCCCCCGGAGAACGTGGCGCCTCCGCCGGTGGCTGTGAGCGCGTCGTTGACAGAGCCGCCCACCATCACTGCGTCCCGGTCTGCAGTCGAGGCATTGGCCGAGGCGCCATAGGCCCGACCAACGAGTTGCATCCAGCTCAGGCGAGTGCCGTCGGAAAAGCCGAAATTCTCGATGGAACCGGAAAAGCCCTCCCGGATGTAGAGCCAGTCGGCACTGCCGAATCCGAGTGCCATATCCTGGTCGAACTTCAGCAGTTCGACATCGTCGGGACTGACACCGGGACCGAATTCGATGCGGTCATTCCCAGCGAAGTCGCTGACGCTCTCGGCTATACCATTGAGCAGCGGGCTGTCCTCCGGATCGAACAGATATACATCGTCGCCCGCGCCCCCATCCAGGCCGTCCTGGCCAGCGCCACCATGGAGGACATCGTTCCCGCCACCCCCGAGAAGCAGGTCATCGCCCTCGCCGCCAGTCAGGGTGTCGTTACCCTGGAAGTCTTCAGCCAGAGGCTGGTTGGGCGCATTGTCGCCGTACAGAAGATCCGCGCCATCTCCGCCTTCTAGGGCATCGCTACCGCCATCGCCGATCAGACTGTCATCACCGGCACCACCCTCCAGTTGGTCATCGCCGTGGTATTCACCCGCCAGGCCTCCATCGTCCCCTTGCACATAGTCATTGCCCTGCCCGCCTTGCAGTTGGTCCGCCCCGCCTTGTCCGAACAGGAAGTCATCGCCCGTGCCACCTGTGAGCGCATCGGCTCCGTGTTGCTCGCCGGGCAAGCCAAGGTCATCACCCATGAGCCAGTCCTGGCCCCCATCCCCATCAAGATGATCCTCGCCGGCCTGCCCCCAGAGCCTGTCATCACCCTCGCCCCCCTCGAGTCTATCCGCGCCACCACCACCCAGGAGCTTGTCATTTCCCTCGCCGCCGTCGAGAAAATCGCCCCCGTGCTGAAACGCCGGGAGCATGGCATCGTCGCCGATCAGGTCATCATCACCTCCCTGGCCCAACAGCACATCGTCGTCAGCGCCGCCGAAGAGCACGTCCCCTCCGCTGCCACCATCCAGTATGTCATCGCCCTGCTGGCCCAGCAGCCAATCCTCACCCGCGCCGCCGTAGAGGACATCTGCACCGCCGTTGGCGGACTCCATCGCGGTGGCATTGGTGAATTGACGTTCATAGGTCGTGTTAACGTTGGCATCCAGGTCGATGAGGCGGGTGAGGGTCCAGCCAAGGGTGGCGCCTGTCAGGTCTTCATCCCCGGCGAGCATGTCATCGCCGCCCCCACCCAGAAGGCGATCCTCGCCCGCGCCTCCCGCCAGGGCATCATCGCCTGCCTCTCCCACCAGGCAGTCTTCCCCTTCCCCGCCACCAAGCAGGTCGCCCTTCAGGCCGGTGCCGGCCTGGCCCTCCCCGGCCATCAGGGCCGTATCCAGATCCTGTTCGTCTCCGGCAAACAGCCTGTCATTGCCGGATAAACCGTAGATCAAATCCTGCCCCGCATTGCCGAGGGCGGTGTCATCGCCAGTCCCCGCATCGACCATGTCGTTACCGTCGCCACCTTCGAGTCGATCGTGGCCACCGCGATGAGCAAACAAAATGTCATCACCGCCCAGCCCCAGGACAAGGTCGTCTCCCACGCTGTCATAAAGGATGTCGGCCCGGCCGGGATCGGCTTGCCGGGGATCGGTGATGATGTTGTCCAGGACATCGTAGCCGGGCTGCACACCGCCCTGTACAGGGTCCTGGTCCACGGGAGACAAGTCTCCGGTAATGGTCAGCGTTGTTTGCGGAAAAGCGGGGTCTTCCACCAGGCGGATACCGAAGTCGCCAGGTTGGAAGTCTTCCTGGGCCTCGCCCAACTGGAGCGTGCCGCCATCCGGTAGCACCAGGGTCCAAGGCGAGTTGTGGGTGAGCGTGAGAACGGTGCCACCTGGGAGGGTACGAGTCCATACATTCAGGACATTGCCTGCCGCGTCCTTTTGCCGGTTGAAGACGCCGGCGGCATTGAGGTCGTAGAGGCCATCGTTGATGTAGAGCCAGCCACCGTCCACATCGATAATCTTGTCCTGGCCGTCGCCGGTTCGCCACCGATAGATGTCCTGACCCCACCCACCGGCCAGGACATCGTTACCCTTGCCGCCTTCCAGCCAATCTGCGCCACCTTCACCGAACAAAAAGTCATCGCCATCACCACCCAAGAGGACGTCGGCCTTGTTTCCGCCCAGCATGAAGTCATTGCGGGCGTCATTGGGGGTGGTGGCATGCATGCTGCGGCCATCCGACAAGTAATATCGCTCGATGCCGGCCAGGGAGTAGGCCGCCAGATCAACTTGCCCCCGAAGCCAAGCTTCCAGATTGGCGAATCCGTGGACCGTCAACTCCTCCTGGGCCGGATCGCGGTTGATCTGGATGCCACCGTCCAGGGGGGTGAACACCTGCTGGAAGATGCCGCTCTCTGCGCCCGTTTCACGTCCAAACCCCTGGGCGTAATACAGGCTCAGGGCCAAATACGTCAGGATGTAGCCGATGTCGGGGCCAGCGATGCCCGGGCTTGCCAGTTCATCGCGGACGCGACCGATATCGGCAACCAGGGTTTCCAGTGGTTTTTCCCCGGCGACCTGGCGCCGTACCAGCAGGCTCAGGAGATTGTAGTCGGCGCTTTGTTGCGCGTAGTTGAACTCCGAGGTAAACAGCGCCTGTAGCAATTCCGGCCGGGCCCGACTGGCGGCAAGGAATGCCGGAGACATGAGGAAGGCGTCCAGCAGTGCCATAGAATGCATGTCCACCGGGTTTCCGTCGAAGCCCGGCCAGCCCCAGCCGTTGCCGCTGGTGGCGTTGCCTTCCAGGTAGTATTGCTTGCCGTAGATGGGGTGAACGTTCGCAGCCAGAGTCAGCAGTTGGCCCTGATTGAGTACGCCGATACCCAGTAATGCCGCTTGGCCGGTAAACGTCTGCATCAGGGAGAGAACCTCATCCCGGACGTAGTAATGGGTAACCTTGTCGTCCCGGTCCCTGCGGGTAGGGCTGGGAATGAAAGCACCGTTTACGTTGAGATAGGCGTAGGCATCGTAGTTGGCGAAGGCGGCGGGTAGGGTGTAATGCGCTTCCAGCAACGCCTTTTTCAATTCCTCGACGCGTTCCAAGGAATCCGCCGTCTTCTCGAAGGGGGCTTCGTCGAACACCGTGGCCGGCCGGTCGAAGAACACCGCCATGAGAGAGGCCAGACCACCGCCCAGGCTGTGACCGGTGAAACTGATACTGGCACCCGGGTTGGCGTTGAGGACATCCAGATAGAACATGGCGGCATCCGTGACCTGGGGCGCCAGGAAGGCCCCCGTGCCGGCGGGGATGTTGGCCAGCATCCAGTCCTTGGTCTTGTCCACCAGGTTGCCTTCGAAGGTGGTGCCGGTGTAGGCGATGACGATCTCGCCTGTGCCGGTGTTGCGGTAGGCGCGGGCGGTAAAGCCGGAGTCATTGTTGATGCGGTCTGCTTCCATATCTACCCAGCCATTGGGTATCGGTATGGCGTTGTTTTCGCTCGTGACTAAGTCTTTCACCGCGTAGGCGTTGGAAGCCATCAGGGCATATTCGATGCTGGAAGTCATGGTTCCCAATTCCACAGTTCAGGCAGTTGGCAAAGATCAGGAGTGGGAGGAAGAAAGACTTCCGAGGTGTTGGTGGTCTCTGTCTTGCTGCCCCTGCGCTTTTCACAAGCACCTTGCCTGTGTGGATAGTCCGTCAGACTCTGGATCCGCCCGTTAGTCTGTTTCATGGCGACGTAGATGCTGTCCCGGCCTTCCTTCATTTCCACGGACAAGCGGCCGCGCACATCCCCCGCGGGGTACCGACCCCAGGCGCTCAATAGCAGGTTGGTGCGGCGGATTTCCTTGGGGAACTGCTCGTAGGGAATCTTCTTCCAGCCCCCGTTTTCCCAGACGAAGTAGATGGCGTTGGTGGCCGGGTAATCGTGGAACATGCATGTCTCCGAACCACTGATGGGCACCTTGACGTAGACCTTGCCATCCACAATGTCGAGGATTTCCGGCTGGTAACGGGGACCGCCCTTGGACTTCCAGTACACCCCCATCTCGGGGTAGCAGAACTCGTAGTACTGGACGAGACCCCGCGGGTTCATGCCGGAGACAGGGAAACCACCGCCCCCCGAGGCCTCCCGCCGCTTGATGAGGATGACCCTGCCGTCATGGAGCTTGACCTCCTCGTCCCAGACCAGGGTGGTGGTGTCGGGGTCTTTAAGGGCTTTTTCCACGCCTTCCAGGATGCGCTTGCCCTGTTGGATCTGGTCGCAGGCGGCCAGCAGGGGCGCCATGGCCAGCGTCACCACCAGATACACCCATCGTCTCTGCATGATTTGCCTTCCCTTACCGGGCCGCCATTATTCTGGGACCACTAATATGTGGTCGATAAAATACCCAGCGAACCAAGCCGGTTCAATTTGACGAAAGTAATATGGGCCTGGCTTTTTTCACCGCGACCATGTCTGACGGCTTGCCCAACAGGTGCTGCCTGTTGCCGGTTCGGTGTTGCCCAAGTTCCAGCTCAGGGACTTGGGGTTGCCCTATCAGGTACGATGGGTGATTCGGGACAGCGCTGGTGTTGCAACCAGGGTGCCTGCCAGGCTTCAGGGCTTCACCAGCTTGGCCTTGTCTACCTCATCCACGGCATCGAACCCCCAGGCCTCCCACGTGTACCAGTCCTCCCCCAGGACTTCCATGGGGTGCTCGGTGCGGCCGGAGCCGTTGTCGCACTGGAGGTCGTCCGCCGGGCAGTATTTGTCGCAGCCCCAGCAGATGCGCTCGGGGTGCTTGGGGTGCAGGGGGAACTTCTGGGGCTTCTTCACGATGGGGCGGGCAGCAGGATGATCACGCTACCAGCGTAGCCCACCCGACGGCCCCCGTGCTGCGGCGGCCCCGGGGTGCCGGTTCATCAATAGGCGATGCAGGATTCGCACACGGTGCCCGTCACGTCCCGCTTCAGGTGGGCGGCCCGCAGGGCCACGAAGGCGGGGGAGTTCCAGGCTTCCATGAAGGACTGCTTGTTCAGGTCTCCCATGGTCCACTTGGAGTTGGCGTCGAAGCAGCAGGCCGAGAGCATGCCTTCCGCGGTGACATGGCCTTCGGTGAAGGCGGACCAGCAGGGCAAAGGCTCCCGCAGGGCCTCCAGGCGACCCTGGTTGCCGGCGGTGGGGCGGTAGCCCAGTTCCTCTTCCCGCTGGGTGGCGAAGGCGCCCATGGAATACAGGGGCAGCCAGTAGTGCTGGTCCACGTAGGGCCGCACGCGCTCGTTGAGCAGGGCTTCCATCTTGGCGAGCTGTTCGCCGTCGTAATGGATCGACGAGGCGTACAGGCCGGTCTTGTAGCCCTTTTCCTGGCGGATTTCCCAGGTGGACTTGATGTTATCCAGGGCACGGTAGAACAGCTTGCCCGACACGGCCATGATCTTCTTGAACTGCTCCTCGTCCGCCGCGTTGCAGGACCACTTGAGGGAGTCCAGCCCCGCCTCCATGCAGGCGTCCACGGCCTCGGGGAATGACATGGAGGCATTGGAAGTGAGGAAAACGTAAGGCATGCCGATCTCGGACTTCAGATACTTGATGCAGTCCACCAGGAGGCGGGGGTTCATGAAGGATTCGCCCAGGTAGAACACCCCGATCTCCTCCACGCCGGCGTCGCGCATCTCCCTGGTGATGCGCTTGAACAGGTTGAAATCCATGTCCCACTTGGGCTGCTTCTCCCGGGTGCGCAGGGCGCAGAAGCCGCAGCGGTAGTTGCAGCGGGGCGATATCTCGATCTTCACGCTCTTGGGCGCGGGCAACTCGGCCTTCTGGTATTCCAGCGGGATCTTGGTGATGGCGTCGATACGGTCGGTGATCATGGTGCTCTTCCTCTGGGGCGTTGGGGCTGATGGGCTGCGTCGTTAGTGGTTCACGGGCCTCGGGGATACGAGGCCCTCAGGGTTTCAATGACATTTGGCGCAGGCGTAGCGTCAGCATGCCCAGGGGTCCGGGCATCTTTTCCGCCAGGACTTCCAGTTCGACCGAGTCCAGCATGTTCTTCACCGTGAGGCCCAGGTCGGTATCGCCCTCGATGAGCAGGCGGCGGTTGAAGAACAGGGTGTCAGGGTCTTCCAGGCGCAGGGCCAGGCGGGCGAAGTCCTGGGTGGTGGCTGTGAAAGTCACGTCCGCCTGACCGTTGGGCTCGGCGTGGAAGCCGCCAGGACCCACGGAAAAATACAGGCGCAGGCCCATGTCCTTCACCATCACGCAGAAGCGCCGCCCCCGCAGATGGTCCCAGTCCAGGTCCCGCAAGGCGGGCCAGGCCGCCAGGTTGCATGCGGCGGCGAAGGCGCGTGAGGCGGGCCAGGGGGGCAGCCTGGTGATGATCCGGGCCAAGGGCTTGGGAAACTGACCGGGGAACTTGCCGGTGAGCGCACGAGGGAGTGCACGAGGAAACGCGCTAGGCAGGAAAGCAGGCAGTTGCATCATCAAGCTCCTTGGTAAGCCATGCCAGCCTCACCCAGCCAGTAGCCATCGCAAGGCTGGCCGGGCATGAAGCGGTCGAGTTTCTTGGTGGCGTCCGGCGTGGCGATGTTGCCGTCCAGCAGGGCGCGGAACACCTCAACCACCCGGCCCATCTGGCGGGCCTGGGGCGAGAGCCGCAGCACGTCCACACCGGTATCGCGCAGTTCATCCAGCCTGTGCGCCAGGTTCATGACCTTGGCGGACTGGGTCTGGATGCCGTTGAGGGTGAGAAAGTCCTCCCCTTCCCGGCTGCGCAGGGTGAGGCCGTCCGGGTGGTCCAGGCATTTGAACTGGCAGTCGTCCTTCTGCAGGTTGTAATGGCGGGCGGTGAAGCAGCGGGCGGAGAAAGCCAGGGGCAGACGGCCGTAGCTGAACAACTCGGTTTCCAAGCCGGCGGGATAGGCCTCGGAGCCCAGCATGGCGGCCAGCATATCCCGGGGCATTTCCACGGGGGGCACCCAGCGCTTGGCGCCCATGTCCGCCAGCATGGCCAGGGTATCCGGGTTGTAGGCGTTGAGGGTGGGCCCGGCGACGAAGGGCCGGCCCGCCTCCGCCAGCAGGCGCACTGCGCCCCATTCGTTGGCCTCGGCTGAAAAACGCTCATCGGCCACCAGCTTGCGCAGGGCCTTCAGGTCGGATTCCGATTCGATGAGGGTCTGGGTGGAAATCACCACCTCCTTGCCCGCGGCGGCCAGCTTCTCCGCCAGGTCCAGGTAGTCCGCCAGGCGCAGCAGGTGGCGGCGGGAGCACACGGTCTCGCCAAGGTAGACGATGTCCACGGGCCAGCCGGCGGCGGCCTCGTAGAAGGCCAGGGTGTCTTCCCGGGACCAGTAGTAGAGGAGCGGGCCGAGGGAAATCTTCATGATTCAGTAAAGGGGGAAGGGGGAAGGGTAAAGGGTGCGTGGGGCGGGGGTTTCACCCTTCCCCCTTGAGCGCCGGAGGCGCGGACCCTTCCCCCTTCACTAACAGTCATTTCCAAGGCCGGTAATAGGCACCCAGGGTGTGCATGCTGCCCTCGGAGACCTTGTTGAGTTCCGCCATCCAGGCGGGATTGGGCTTGAAGCTGTCGGCGTTGCGCTTCACCGCGTCGATGGCGGCCCGCCAGACCTTTGTGACCTGGGCCACATAGGCGGGACTGCGCTGGCGGCCCTCGATCTTGATGGCGGCTATCCCTAAGCGGGCCATCTCCGGCAGCATTTCCATGCTGTTCAGGCTGGTGGGTTCCTCCAGGGCGTAGTAGGTCTCGCCCTGGACCTCGAAGCGGCCCTTGCACAGGGTGGGGTAGCCCGCCTTCTCGTTGTCGGCATAGCGGTCGATGAGCACGCCGTTGAGGCGGGTCTCCATGCCCTGGGGGGTCTGCTCCCAGCGCACGGCGTGGCCCGGGGAGCAGGCGCCGAAGGTGTTGGGGGAATCGCCGCAGGCGTAGGAGGACAGCAGGCAGCGACCCTCCACCATGACGCACAGGCCGCCGAAGCCGAACAGTTCGATCTCCACGTCCGTGTGCTGCACCACGTTCTCCACCTGGGCCAGGGACAGCACCCGGGGCAGCACGGCACGCTGGATGCCGAAGCGCTCGCGGTAGAAGTTCACCGCCTCGTAGCTGGTGGCGGAGCCCTGCACGGAGAGATGCAGGCGCAGTTCCGGATGGGTCTTGCGGGCGTAGGCCATGAGGCCCGGGTCCGCCAGGATGATGGCGTCCACGCCAGAGGTGGCGGCGGTGTCCACGGCGGCATGCCAGCGGGCCAGGGTGGCGGGCTGGGGGTAGGTGTTCAGGGCCATGAGCACCTTGGCGCCCTTGGCATGGGCGTAGCGGATGCCCTCGGCCAGGGCCTTGTTGTCGAAGTTCAGGCCCGAGAAGTTGCGGGCGTTGGTGTTGTCCTTTAGGCCCAGATAGACGCCGTCGGCGCCGTTGTCCACGGCGGCCTTCAGGGCCGGCAGGCTGCCAGCGGGGCAGATGAGTTCAAGCAGGGGCTTCATAGATCGATGAAAGATTCGGGTTCCGGCTCGGGCATATCGTCGTTATAAACACCTTCTAGTCCGCTTTTGTGTCCAGAAAGAGCACTGCCCTGGCGTGTGCCCCGCCGTTCCAGCTCGGCCACGATGGCATTCACCACGGGCCACTTCTGGCTGCACCAGGTTGGCGCAAGCAGCAGTTGCGCGGGGGCGGTGCCGGTGACCCGGTGGTAGATCACATCGTGGGGGGTACGCTCGATGAGGTCGGCGGCAATCTGCACGTATTCCTCAAGACTGAGGGGGACATACTCCCCCCGCCGCCACTCGTTGGCGAGCTGGGTGCCCTTCACCACGTGGAGGGGATGGAGCTTCAAGCCGTCGGTGCCGATGTCCATGACGATGTCCAGGGTCTCCAGGCTATGCCAGGCCGCCTCGCCGGGCATTCCGGCGATGAGGTGGGTGCAAACGGGAATTCCACGGGCACGGGCCGCTTTGCAGGTGTGGATGTACTCCTGCAGGCCGTGCCCCCGGTTAACCCGCTTCAGGCTTTCATCGAAGGCGGACTGCAGGCCCAGTTCCAACCAGACTTCCAGCCCCTGGTGCTGATAAGACGCCAGGAGGTCCAGCACGGCGGGAGGCACGCAGTCCGGCCGGGTGCCCACGGAAAGGCCGATCATGCCTTCCAGGGCCATGGCCTGGTCGTACATGCTCTTGAGGGAATCCACGTGGGCGTAGGTGTTGGTATAGGCCTGGAAGTAGGCCATGTACTTGCGTGCCCTGGTGCGCCGGGCGATGCCCCGGCGGCCGGAAGCCAGCTGGTCATGGAGGGGGGCTGGCTGGCGCCCGTTGGGGCTGAAGGAGGCGTTGTTGCAAAAGGTGCAACCGCCGATGCCCTTGCTGCCGTCCCGGTTGGGGCAGGTAAAGCCCGCATCCAGGGCGATCTTGTGCACACGCTCTCCATGCTTGTGTTTGAGCCACTGGCCGAAGGTGTGCACGCGATCGGACAACATCATGTTTCGTAGCTTACTCCTTCAGACGGCCTTGACGACAAAGTCGATCATCACGCCATCCTCGCCCTGCTCCAGATAGTTGATTTCCACCCGGTCGCCGTAGCGGGCAAGCATCTGCTGCAGCAGGGGGATGGGGTTGTGGTCGTTGATGAAACGCATGCGCTCGCCGGGCTGGAGGGAGTCCAGGGCGCCGAAGATGGCGGCATGGCGGAAGCGCTTGGCGATGCCACGGGCGTCGAAGCCGTAGATGCCGTCGGGGCGGTTGTGGTTGTGGACGATGGGCTGGACGGGGATGTTGATGTTCATGGAAATGCCTTGGGATTCAGTCAGTGGAGGAGCCTGGATAGTCGAGTGGATTACTGGGTCTTGCCTTGATTAATGTCAGGGGCAAGGGGCAAGGGGCAAGCCAGCCTGATCAACCTACAGCAACCGTTTGCTTTCCCTGTGCCTGCAGGCCCCAAACGCCGCCCTTGCCCCTTGATCCTGCCTCAGTGTTCCCCCTTGGTCTTGCGGATGCCGGCCATGCGATTGCCCTGCTTCTGGGGCCCTCCCATGGGAAAGATGTCATGGAGATAACGGCTGTTACCCCGTTCCGGCCCCCAATATTGACGGAAATGCTTCACCATATCCCTTACTGGTGACTGAACGCCGTGCTCCTCGTAATACTCGCGGATGAAACGGATCACTTCCCAATGCTCATCCGTCAAGGTCAGCCCCTCCTGGGCCGCCAGGGCTACCGCATAGTTCTCGCTCCATTCGTCCATGTTCAGGATGTAGCCTTCCGGATCGGTCAACACCTCCTTGCCATCCACCATGAGCTTGCGGGTATAGATGGCGTAGGGGTTGGTGGTATTCACCGCATCGTCCCGGTAATGAATTTTTGGCATCTCATACATGATCATATCCTCATGTTTTTAAATAAAACCCGCCGTGCGCATTCCGTGAAAACATGCGGGACGCATCGCTGAGGAAGGCACGGAATAAATGTTACACGCACGGCGGTAAAGTCACTTACCAGGGGCTCCTCAAGCCCGCTTTGCCCGTACGATCTGGTAGGCACGGAACAGGTAGCCCACGGGCGCGCTCCAGACATGCACGAGACGGGTAAAGGGGAAGAACAGGAAGACTGACAGGCCCAGGAAGATGTGCAGCTTGTAAACCGTATCCAGCGGGCGCAGCAGCTCGGGATTGGGTTGCAGGATGACCACGCTCTGGACGTATTCGGTGAGCCGGATCATTACCGTGAAATCCTTGTGCTCCGCATGGCCGAAGGACCAGAAGATGGTGGAAAAGCCCACGCAGGCGGTCAGGATCAGCCAGCCCAGGATGTTGATGTCCATCCACCGGCTGGCGGCCCGCACCCGCTTGTTGAACATGCGCCGCATCCACAAGATGGTGCCGCCGAAGATCACCATCAGGCCGAAGATGCCGCCGGCGAAGATGGCGATACCCTGGTGGGCCTCATCGGTAATACCCAGGGCCTGGAAGACCGCGTGGGGCGTGAGCATGCCCACCAGGTGTCCGAAGAAGATACCCAGCATGCCGATGTGGAACACGTTGCTGGCAAAGCGCATGTACTGCTTGGACAGCAACTGGCTGGAATCGCTCTTCCACGTGTATTGCTCGTGGTCGAAGCGGATCCAGCTGCCCAGGGCGAAGGTGGCCAGGGCAAGGTAGGGATAGACCCCATAGAGGATGGTGTGCAGGTCGATATTCATGATGGTCTCCAGATTCAGGCAGCGGCTTCAGCCACGGGCTGGGCCAGTTGGCTGCGTTGTTCCACCAGTCGCACCAGGGGTGCGTAGGGGCTTTCGGCCTTTTCCAGGTTGGCGGCCAGCTGGTTCAGCACCTTGCTCCACTGGGACAGGAACATGCGCGCCTCCTCGGCCTCCAGCTGGGCGGCGAACTCCAGCAACAGGGGTAGGTGGTCCGGCAACTCGTGGGGACTGCCGTCGTTGGCGGCGATCTCCAGGCCGTATTGCTTGTAGTACTCGGTGAGGTCGATGAGGGCGGGCCCCCGGTTCTTGTCGTCACCGAACAGATGGTGGGTCAGGTGCAGGGCGTGCTCCGGCGTGAGGTCGAAGGTCTGCACATAGGCCGCCTGGGACTCGGTCAGATCCTGGTCCGCCAGGCGGCGCATGAAGCGTTCCAGCACCACCCATTCCGTGGCCTCGAAACCCTGGCGCAGGACGCCATGCAGCTGGGGCAGCGCGGCCGTGAGTTCCGGGCTCGGGTACTCGAGCAATTTGGAAAGCAGTTTGTAGAACATGACGTTTCTCCTTATCAACGCTCGTCGGCGGATGGGGCCGGTTGCAGGGACTCCACCGTCTCCTTGCGCCGCTCGGGGAACAGGGAGTTGGGGGAGATGCCGGGCGACGAGTCATTGCCGAAGCTGAAGCCGTTCTGGCCCTGGAAGGCGTAGAAGTCCTCCAGGCTCACTTCCTGGTGACCCGTGGGGATGACGAAGCGGTCCTCGTAGTTGGCGATGGCCAGGTAGCGGTACATCTCCAGGGCCATGTCCACGCTCATGCCGATCTCGTCCAGGGCGCGGGTGTCCGGCGTGCCTTCCACGTGCACCGAGCGCTGGTAGGCGCGCATGGCGATCATTCGCTTCAGGGCCGAGACGATGGGCGCCTCCTTGCCTGCGGTAAGCAGGTTGGCCAGGTATTTCACCGGCATGCGCAGGTTTTCCACCGGCGGTATGACGCTGCCCGGGTCGGAAGACAGGGCGCCCTGGTCGATGTGGGACTGCACCGGCGACAGGGGCGGCACGTACCACACCATGGGCAGGGTGCGGAATTCCGGGTGCATGGGGAAGGCGATCTTCCATTCCACCGCCATCTTGTAGATGGGAGACTTGCGCGCCGCTTCCATCCAGTCATCGGGGATGCCGTCGATGCGGGCCTGCTCGATGACCTTGGGATCATTGGGGTCGAGGAAGATGTCCAGCTGGGCCTGGTAGAGATCCTGTTCGTTGGGGACCGAGGCCAGGGCTTCGATCTTGTCGGCGTCGTACAGCATGATGCCGTTGTAGCGGATGCGGCCGACGCAAGATTCCGAGCACACGGTGGGCATGCCGGATTCCACGCGGGGATAGCAGCCGATGCACTTTTCCGCCTTGCCGGATTCCCAGTTGTAGAACACCTTCTTGTAAGGGCAGGAGCTGATGCACATGCGCCAGCCGCGGCACTTGTCCTGGTCCACCAGCACGATGCCGTCTTCCTCGCGCTTGTAGAGCGAGCCGGAGGGGCAGGAGGCGACGCAGGCCGGGTTGATGCAGTGGTTGCAGATGCGCGGCAGGTACATGTGGAAGGTGTTCTCGAACTGCTTGTAGATTTCCTTCTCCAGGTCGCGCATGTTGCGGTCCTTGGCTCGCTTCTCGAACTCGCCGGCCAGGTCGTCCTCCCAGTTGGGACCCCAGGTGATCTTCTCCATCTTCTCGCCGGTGATCTGGGACACGGGCCGGGCCGTGGGGGCCGCTTCGGACAGGGGCGCGTTCTGCAGACGGGCGTAGTCGAAGGTGAACGGCTCGTAGTAGTCGTCGATCTCCGGCATGTCCGGGTTGGCGAAGATGTTCAGCAGGCGGTCCAGCTTGGAGCCGGACTTCAGTTGCAGCTTGCCGTTCTTCAGCTCCCAGCCGCCGCGCCAGATCTCCTGGTTCTCCCACTGCTTGGGATAGCCGATGCCGGGCTTGGATTCCACGTTGTTGAACCAGGCGTATTCCACACCCTTGCGGTTGGTCCACACGTTCTTGCAGGTCACTGAACAGGTGTGGCAACCGATGCACTTGTCCAGGTTGAATACGAAGGCGAATTGCGCACGAACTTTCATATCAATCTCCTAACTCGTAGGGCGGATCAGGCACTGCCGTAATCCGCCGTTTGCATGGCGGCGGGTTGCGCTTCGCCAACCCGCCCTACGACTCATTGTGTTAACCACCGAGGCCCGCTGGCGTTGTGACCCAGCCATGAGACCCGTCGCTTTTGAAACCTCGGCGGTTGAACCCTTTAACTCCCCTCCCCTTCCGGGGAAGGCGGAAGACATCACTTCTGACCGCTCATTTCGGACCGATACCAGGCGGGTTGCGCTGCCCTTCCCGCTCCGGGGTCAGCGGCCGCTCCAGCCAGTCGATGCTCTGGTCCTCAATCCGGTGCAGCACCACCACCTCGTCCCGCTGGCAGCCCACGGTGCCGTAGTAGTTGAAGCCATAGGCCAGCTGCACGTAGCCACCCACCATGTTGGTGGGCTTGACGATGACCCGGGTGACGGAGTTGAGGATGCCGCCGCGCTTGCCGGTGGAAGGTGAACCGGGCACGTTCACGTTCTTCTCCTGGGCGTGGTACATCATGGCCATGCCCCTGGGCACCCGCTGGCTCACCACCGCCCGGGCCATGGTGGCGCCGTTGGCATTGATGGCCTCCACCCAGTCGTTGTCCGCAATCCCAACGCTCTTGGCGTCGTCCTCGGAGATCCACACGTAGGGGCCGCCGCGGAACAGGTTCAGCATGCGCAGGTTGTCCTGGTAGGTGGAGTGGATGCCCCACTTGGAGTGGGGGGTGATCCAGGACAACTTCAGGTGAGGCTTCTTCAGCACGCCGGCCGGCACCTTCTCGTTGGCCTTCATGTCGACGGGCGGCTTGAACACGCAGAAGCCCTCGCCGAAGTCCAGGAACCACTCGTGGTCCTGGTAGAAGTGGGCACGGCCCGTGAGGGTGCGGAACGGGATGTGCTCGTGGATGTTGGTGTAGCCGGCGGTGTAGGACACGTGCTCCGACTCGATCCCGGACCAGGTGGGCGCGGTGATGATCTTGCGCGGCTGGGCCTGGATGTCGCGGAAGGTGATCTTGTCCTCGTGGCGGCCGGCATACAGGTGGTGGTGGTCGATACCGGTCTTCTTGCTCAAGGCCGACCAGGACTTGTGGGCCACCTCGCCGTTGGTCTCCGGCGCCATGCGCATCACCGAATCGCACACGGCAATGTCCTCCTCCAGGCTGGGCATGCCCAGGGAGACGCCGGGCTCGGTGACGGTGCGGTTGAGGCTGGCCAGCTCCTTGTATTCCTGCTCGGTGTTCCAGTCGATACCCTTGACGTTGTTGCCGATCTTGACCATGAGGGGGCCAAGGCCGATGAACTTGCTGTAGGTGCTGGCGAAGTCCCGCTCCACCACCTTCAACAGGGGCATGGTCTTGCCGGGGACGGGTTCGCACTCGCCTTTCTTCCAGTCCTTCACCTGGCCCAGGGGCTGGGCCATCTCGAAGGGGGAGTCGTGCTGCATGGGCAGGGCCACCAGGTCACGTTTCACGCCCAGGTGCTTGCCCGCCAGGCCGGAGAACTTCTTGGCCAGGGCCTTGAAGATCTGCCAGTCGGACTTGGACTCCCAGCCCGGGCTCACCGCCTCGGAGAGGGGGTGGATGAAGGGATGCATGTCCGTGGTGTTGAGGTCATGCTTCTCGTACCAGGTGGCGGTGGGCAGGATGATGTCCGAGTAGGCGCCGGTGGAATTGAGGCGGAAGTTGATGTCCACCATCAGGTCCAGCTTGCCGGTGGGGCCCTGCTCGTGCCACTTCACCTCCTTGTTGTCCTTGCCGTCGCCGCCCTCCTGCAGGACGCCGTTCTGGGCCCCCAGCAGGTGCTTGAGGAAGTACTCGTGGCCCTTGGCGGAGGTGCCGATGAGGTTGGCGCGCCAGACGATGAGGTTGCGGGGCCAGTTCACCGGGTTGTCCGGGTCGGCGAAGGCCACGTCCAGGGCGCCGGACTTGAGCTGTTCCACCACGTGCTTGGCCACGCCGGCCTCGTCGGTGGCGCCGTTCTTCTCGGCATCCGCCACCAGGTCCAGGGGGTTGCGGTTGAAGTGGGGCGCGGATGGCAACCAGCCCATGCGGGTGGCGGCCACGTTGTAGTCGGCCAGGGAATAGCCCTTGTTGCGGTTCTTGCCGGCGGGAGACAGCAGCTCGTCCGCCTTCACCGCCTCGTAGCGCCACTGGTCCGTGTGGAAGTACCAGTAGGAGGTGGAGTTCATCTGCCGGGGCGGACGGTTCCAGTCCAGGCCGAAGGCGATGGGCGCCCAGCCCGCCTGGGGCCGCAGCTTCTCCTGGCCTACGTAGTGGGCCCAGCCGCCGCCCGTCTGGCCCACGCAACCGCAGATGTGCAGCAGGTTCATGATGCTGCGGTAGGACATGTCGTTGTGGTACCAGTGGTTGATGGCCGCGCCCATGATGACCATGGATTTGCCCTTGGTCTTGGCGGCGTTGTCGGCGAACTCCCGGCCGGTGCGCTCGATGTCGGCGGCCTTCACGCCGGTGACCTTGGCGGCCCAGGCGGGGGTATAGGCCACATCGGCCTGGCCGTAGGACTTGGCCACGTTGCCGCCGCCCAGGCCCCGGTCGATGCCGTACTGGGCGATGGTCAGGTCGAACACGGAGGCCACATAGGCCTCGCTCCCGTCCGCCAGCTTGATCTTGCGGGCGGGCACGTTGCGGAACAGCAGCTCAGGCTCGTCCGGGTTGAAGTGGGGGAAGCCCACGGACACCACCTCGCTGCCGGTCTTGCCCTGGCAGGTGAGCTCGGCGCACATGTTGGCGCCATCGGACTGCTTCTCCAGCAGGTTCCACTTGCCCTCCTCGCCCCAGCGGAAACCGATGGAACCGTTGGGCACCACGAAGCCGCCGGAAAACTCGTCCCAGACGATGGTCTTCCATTCCGGGTTGTTGGTCTCGTTCATGCCGCCCAGGTCGGAGGCCCGCAGGTTGCGGTCCGTCACATAACCCTCGCCGTGCTTGCGCAGCACCACCTGCATGGGCATGTCGGTGTACTTGCGGGCGTATTCCTGGAAGTAGGGGTTCTGCTGCTCGATGTAGAACTCCTTCAAAGCCACATGGCCCATGGCCAGGAAGGCGGCGGAGTCCGTACCCTGGCGCACGGGCATCCACAGGTCGGCGAACTTCACGTATTCGGCGTAGTCTGGCGCCATGGACACGATCTTGGTGCCCTTGTAGCGGGTCTCGATGGCGAAGTGGGCGTCCGGCGTCCGGGTCATGGGCAGGTTGGCGCCGGTGATGATCAGGTACGTGGAGTTGTACCAGTCCGCCGCCTCGGGCACGTCGGTCTGCTCGCCCCAGGTCTGGGGGCTGGCGGCGGGCAGGTCGCAGTACCAGTCGTAGAAGGAGCCGCAGTAGCCGCCGATGAGGCTGAGGTAACGGCTGCCGGCGGCGTAGGAGATCATGGACATGGCCGGGATGGGGGAGAAGCCGTAGATACGGTCCGGGCCCCATTTCTGGATGGTATGCACGTTGGCGGCGGCGGTGATCTCCAGCACCTCGTCCCAGGTGGTGCGCACGAAGCCGCCCAGGCCCCGCACCCGCACATACTTGTCGCGCTTGGCGTTGTCGGCCTGGATGGCGGCCCAGGCTTCCACCGGGTCCTTGCCCGACTTGCGCTCGGCCCGGTACAGATCCAGCAGGCGGCCCCGGATCATGGGGTACTTGATGCGGTGGGGCGAGTACAGGTACCAGGAGAAGGAGGCGCCCCGCTGGCAGCCCCGGGGCTCATGGTTGGGCAGGTCGTCCCGGGTGCGGGGATAGTCCGTCTGCTGCATCTCGAAGGACACCAGGCCGTTCTTCACGA
The DNA here is from genome assembly GCA_024235835.1 of Thiobacillus sp. NCBI lineage: Bacteria > Pseudomonadati > Pseudomonadota > Betaproteobacteria > Nitrosomonadales > Thiobacillaceae > Thiobacillus > Thiobacillus sp. Next base: position 962,616 of record JACKLQ010000001.1, read on the forward strand.
AGATCTTCCAGGAACAGCCGCCGGTGCAGTTCACGCCGTGGGTGGAGCGCACCACCTTGTCGTGGCGCCAGCGGTTGCGATAGGCATCCTCCCACTTGCGGTCCTCGATGGTCATGGTGCCGTGGCCGTTGGAGAAAGGCTCCCGGGGATGGGTGAAGTAGGTCAGTCGGTCCAGAAAGTGACTCATTGCTTGACTCCTTGGGATGGGTGATGGGGGATGGGGGATGGGGGAACTGAGAGTGGGTTAATTCCCATCCCCCATTCCCCGTTCCTCATTCCTCAGGGGTTCCGGATCTCCGACCCCTTGCGCAGGTAGAACCACCAGTTCAGCACCAGGCACAGGGCGTAGAAGAGGGCGAAGCCATACATGGCGTTTTCCGGCGTGCCGGCCTTCAACTGGCCGCCGATGACCACGGGGGCGATGAAGGAACCGTAGGCGGCCACGGCGGAGGTCCAGCCCAGCACGGGGCCGGCCTGGGCGCGATCAAAGATCACCCCCACGGTGCGGAAGGTGGAGCCGTTGCCGATGCCGGAAGCAGCGAACAGCACGACGAACACCACCATGAACTGGGTGAAGTACATCTCCGGGGTAGCCGACTGATATGACTGCATCATGACGTGGCCGGCGTAGGCGGATGCCACCACCATGACCACGGAAATGATCTGGGTGACGATGGAGCCGCCCACCTTGTCGGAAATCCATCCGCCTACAGGACGGATCAGGGCACCGACGAAGGGGCCGATCCAGGCATAGGTCAGCGCGGAAGGCGCATTGGGGTTCTTGGTGTGGACCCAGGTCTGGGTGGCGGCATCCAGCACATGGGTATCACCGAAGATCACCGTGATGGCCAGCGGCACGGCGGCGGAAAATCCGATGAAGGAGCCGAAGGTCACAACATACAGCGCGGTCATCGACCAGGTGTGCTTGTTGGAGAAGATGGCGAACTGCTTCTGGATGCCCGCCTTCATTTCACCGATGGCGAATAGGCGCATCAGCAACAGGGTGCTGATCATGATCAGCGGCAGCGCCACCCACATGTTGAGCAATTCCAGGCCGCCTGCCTTCACCGGCAGGTAAAGGTACAGACCCACTGCCGCGACGCTGGCGGCCAGGCCGTACAGCCACAGAATCTTGATGAAGGCGCTGAGCGTGGAACCGATGGCGGGCGAAATCGGCTTCAGGTTGTTCATGCCGAAGAAGCCCAGGAAAGCCAGCGGAATCAGGGCCAGCATCCACACCCAGCCGGCGTTCTGAATCCAGGTGGGCGTGCCGGCGACGATCTTGCCCATGATCCAGCCGGAATCCTTGACCAGTTCCATGGAGCCGCCGGCGAAGGCGCCGAAGATGCCGGCGGTCATCACCAGGGGAATCAGTATCTGCATGGTGGTGACGCCGAAGTTGCCCAGACCCGCGTTCAGGCCCAGGGCCGTACCCTGCAGGCGCTTGGGGAAGAAGGTGCTGATGTTGGACATGGAGCAGGCGAAGTTGCCGCCGCCAATGCCGGAGAGCAGCGCCATCAACTGGAACACCCACAAAGGCGTGGTCTTGTCCTGCAATGCGATACCGGTGCCGATGGCCGGAATCATCAGCAACGCGGTGGTCAGGAAGATGGTGTTGCGACCGCCGGAGAGGCGAATGAAAAACGAGGACGGGATGCGCAGGGTGGCACCGGACAAGCCCGCGATGGCGGTGAGGCCGAACATGTCATCCTTGGTGAAGGGGAAGCCCAGGTTCAGCATCTGCACGGTGATGATGCCCCACATCAGCCAGATGGCGAATCCGAGCAGCAGACTGGGAATGGAAATCCACAGGTTGCGGTTGGCGATGTTCTTGCCCGTGGATTCCCAGAACTTCTGGTCCTCCACGTCCCATTTTTCGATATTTACACTCATTGGGGACTCCGTAGCGGGTTGGTATGGGGGGTGGAGGAACGCTGCCAGGCGAAGCTTGGCGAGCCCGGATATGGCACATCACCGAGCCGAAGGATCCGGACTTGCCCGGTGGCCTCACTCGGGCAACAAATGACGGGAAGGAACGGATGCACGGCGCTCATTCCATGGTGTCCACTGCAACGCGTGGCTTCTTGATCAGGTCCATCTTGCGGACCTCGGTGGTGTACATCCAGATCAGGGATACCCAGACCACGCCGTACATGAGCATGAAGGCTGAGGATCGGATGCCGGTGAGGTCCACCAGGGCGCCGAACATGATGGGCAGCAGGAAGCCACCCATGCCGCCCATGAGCCCCACGATTCCGGAGATGACGCCGATGTTGTGGGGGTACTCGTCGGAGATGTACTTGAACACCGATGCCTTGCCGAAAGCGAAGGCCACGCCCACGGTGAACAGCAGGGCGGTGAATATTTCCGGGCCGAGGTGGATGTTGTAGGTCACCGGGCCGGAAACGGTCTTCACTGTAAACTCGGTCTGGGGGTAGGACATGATGAACAGGCAGATCCAGGACACCCACAGCACCCACCAGGTGACGCGGTGGGCACCCCACTTGTCCGACATCCAGCCCCCCACGGCCCGCAGCACGCCACCAGGCAGGGAGAAGCAGGCCGCCAGGAAAGCCGCGGTCTTGAGATCGAAGCCGTACTCGCTGACGTAGTACTTGGTCATCCACAAGGCCAGGGCCACATAGCCCCCGAATACGATGGAGTAGTACTGACAGTACTTCCACACCGCAGGGTCCTTCAGAGCCTGGAGCTGTTCGCGCACGGTGATGTGGCCGGGCACCCGGTGGGCGGGATCGTCGTAGGTGAAGAACCAGAACAGGATGGCCGTCACCAGCATGGCGGCGGCATACACCTGGGGCACCATGGTCCAGCCGTAGGCCACGACAATGGCCGGCGCCACCAGCTTGGTGAGGGCCGCGCCGGAGTTGCCCGCGCCGAACACGCCCATGGCCATGCCCTGGCGCGACTTCTCATACCAGCGGGCGCAGTAGGCGATGCCCACCGAGAAGGAGCCGCCTGCCAGGCCCACGAAGAGGCCGATGGTAAGGAAGTGCCAGAACTCGGTGGCGAACTCGATGAGCCAGATGGGCACCACCGTGGCCAGCATCAGGGCGAAGAAGACGATGCGGCCACCGAACTTGTCAGTCCACATGCCCAGGGGCAGGCGGATAAGGGAACCCGTGAGCACCGGCGTGGCCACCAGGATGCCGAACTGGGTCTCGTTGAGTCCCAACTGAGTCTTGATGGGAATGCCGATGACGGCAAACATCATCCACACGGCAAAGCACACGGTGAAGGCCAGCGTGCTCATGACCAGGACTGAAAGCTGCTTCTGGGCGACAGGTGTCATGCCATATCCCTTGGATCGAAAACCTCGATGTCCGAAATTCATCGATCCGCAGTTTATGTAGCCTGAAACCCCACGCCAGAGGGGCTTCCCGGCCAAATCAACGGGCGATTACCCATAAGTGGGTATGGTGGTATCGGCCTAAGTTGTTGTTATCTATGGGCTCCCAAGAAGGCCCATATCCCTGGCCACCCCCTTGGAGGCAACGTGGGTATTCCCATATCTTCACAGGGGGGTAAAAGGGGTAATCAGATCGAGTTGGTCTTCCTCCGGCCCATGAAAGGACATAGGCACCGCATGTTTACCAAGGCCAGGCAAGTGCTCCGGCTGCCTTCACGCAAGGCCCTGAGCCGCTCCCTGCTGCTGCGCATGGGTGGCGCCATCGCCGCCATCGCCATGCTGGCGCTGCTTGGAATGTCGGTTTCGGGCCTGGTGGCGGAATCCACCCAGGGTAGCGGCGAGGCCATCAACCGTGCCGGCAGCCTGCGTATGCAGGCCTGGAAGATGGCCGCCCAGTACGTGGCAGTACCCCCGGGCGGCAACGGCCATGCCCGGTGGCAACTCAAGGAAACCATCCACAGGTTTGATGAGACCCTGGACGACCCGGCCATCAGGTCCATGCTTCCCCGGGTGGGCGAATCAGTCGTCAACCACACTTATGGCCAGATACGGGATGAATGGCGGACAAGCTTCCGGCCCCGCTTCATGGGGGTGGCGGAGGGCGCTGCCTTGCCAGCCGATGGTGCCGAACGGGACAGACTGCTGCGGGACACCTCCCTATTCGTTGGCCGCATCAACCAACTGGTGAAGCAGATGGAGGACTCCACCGAGGCCAAGATCCTGGTCATGCGCATGGTGCTGGGGGGTGCCCTCCTCATCACCGTGCTGGTGGTGCTGCTCACCATATGGCTCATTCATACCCAGCTGGTGCAGCCCTTGCGCAAACTCCTGGCCCTGGCCGCCAGCGTGGGCCATGGCGACCTGACTGCCCGCACCGAGCACACGGGGGAGGACGAGCTGGGCGAACTGGGACGGGCCTTCAACCTCATGGCGGAAGACCTCTCCAAGCTCTACCAGGACCTGGAGTCCCGCGTGCAGCAAAAGACCTCGGAGCTCACCCGCAGCAACCAATCCCTGGAACTGCTCTACCACTCCATCGCCCGACTCCATGGCGCCCCCCCAGGCAAGGCCGTCTACCTGGCCCTGCTGAGGGACATCGAGCAGTTGCTGGGCCTGGGCCACGGCATCATCTGTCTGGGTGATCAGGGCGGCGGCAGCGGCGTGGCGGTGGCCAGCACCATGCAGAACGGCGAGGCCAGCCCCTGCGACAAGGCCGAATGCCTGTGGTGCCATGGCGCGGACCAGACCCGCTTCAGCATTGTCAGCGATTTCCACCGCCGCCTCACCCTGCCCCTGGCGGATGCGGAAAAACAGTACGGCGTACTCATCCTGGACATCCCGGAAGGCCGCCAGCTGGAGGCCTGGCAAATCCAGTTGCTGGAGGCCCTGTCCCGCCACATCGGGGTAGCCATCGGCGCGGAGCGGCGCATCGAGCAGAACCGCCGCGTGGCCCTCCTAGAGGAACGGGCGGTTATCGCCCGTGAGCTGCACGACTCCCTGGCCCAGTCCCTGGCCTACATGCGCATCCAGGTCAGCCGCCTGCAACTGACCCTGAAAGACCCATCCAAGCGCGGCGAGGCGGATCAGGTGCTGCTGGAATTGCGGGAAGGCATGAGCAGCGCCTACCGCCAATTGCGGGAACTGCTCACCACGTTCCGCCTCAAGATGGAAGGCCAGGACCTGTCCTCCGCCCTGCGCCAGACCGTGGAGGAATTTATCGAGCGCGGCGAGTTGGCCATCGACCTGACCATCGACCTTGACGGCTGTCCCCTCTCCCCCAATGAAGAGATCCATGTCCTGCATATCGTGCGGGAGGCCCTGTCCAACGTGCTCAACCACGCTCAAGCCCGCCACGCATGGATCAGCCTGGCCTGCCAGGAAGAGGGAGAGGTTCAGGTAACTGTCAAGGATGACGGCGTGGGTATCGAGAAAAGCGCGGACGTGCACCACTACGGCATGACCATCATGGAGGAAAGGGCCCGCACCCTGGCCGGCGTGATTGCCGTCACACCCCGCACCCAAGGTGGCACCCGGGTCACTCTTTCCTTCAGGCCCACCAGCCGCCGCGCCAACAACACCAGTACCACCGCGCCACTCCGGAGATTCGAAGCATGAGACCCGATACCCCCCAAACCCTCCTGGTGATCGACGACCATCCCATGTTCCGCAGGGCCGTGCTGCAACTGGTGCACATGACCGGCGACTTCGAGGTGGTGGGCGAAGCCTCCTCTGGCGAGGAAGGCCTGGAAATTGCCCAGACCTTGAAGCCTGACATGATCCTGCTGGACCTGAACATGAAAGGCATGAGCGGCATCGAGGTACTCAAGGTGATCAAGTCCTGGGACCTGGACAGCCGCGTGGTGATGCTCACCGTTTCCGACGAGACCAGCGACCTGGTAGCGGCCCTGCGGGCCGGTGCCGACGGATATCTGCTGAAGGAAATGGAACCCGAGGACCTGCTGGGCAAACTCAAGGAGGCCGCCTCCGGCCAGGTCACCCTCACCGAGCGCCTGACCCGCAAGCTGGCCCATTCCCTGCGGGAGGACGCCTTGCCAAAACCGGTGGACGAGGCCGGCCTGACAGACCAGGAAAGCCGCATCCTGGCCCTCATTGCCCAGGGCAAGAGCAACAAGCTCATTGCCCGGGAACTCGGCATCGCCGACGGCACAGTGAAGGTCCACGTCAAGCACCTGCTGCGCAAGCTCAACCTGCGGTCCCGGGTGGAGGCGGCGGTATGGGTGGTGGAGAAGAGACAGGCTTGAGCCGGGAATATCCTGCCCGCCCCCTTCCCCAGACATGCATCCCAGGTTTCACGCCATCGCCCGCCGTTTTCTGCTGGCGGACACCCCTCCACTGTCCCCTGCCGAGCGGCTCCGCTCCGCGCTTGGCGCCCTGGTGGGCATCGCGATTTGCGCCATCGCCCTGCATGCCATGCCCGTGGGTTCCCACTGGATATTGGCCCCGTTGGGTGCCAGCGCTGTCCTGCTGTTCGCCTTGCCCCATGCTCCCCTGGCCAGGCCCTGGTCCGTGCTGGGCGGTTACCTGGTTTCTGCCCTGGCGGCCCTGACCAGTGCTGCATGGATACCCATGCCAGAACTGTCTGCCGCGGTAGCGGTCGCGGCCAGCATCTGGCTCATGGCCCGTTTCAATTGCCTCCACCCTGCAGGCGGCGCACTTGCGTTATTCATTGTGCTTGAAGGTCCGCCCAGCATCGCCCAGGCGGGCTCAACACTGCTGTTGGTCCTACTCAACGTGGCCGCCCTTTTGCTGGCCGCGATGCTGGTCAACAACCTCATCCTCCGACGTGGCTATCCCCTTGCCATCCGCCCAGGCAAGTCAAACCTCCATGCCACCCGGGACGCCTCCCCCTCGGCACGCCTGGATATTGACCACGAGGACCTGGCCAGTGCCGTGAAGACCCTGGATACCTTCGTTGACGTACAGGAGGAGGAACTGGTCCAGCTCTACCGGCTTGCGGTGGAGCATGCCTTCGACCGCCACATCGGCTTGACGTGCGGCGACATCATGTCCCGAGATGTGGTGAGCGTGCTTTTCGGCACTGAACTGGAGGAAGCATGGACCCTCTTGAGGGCCCACAAAATCAAGGCCCTGCCCGTGGTGGATAACTTCGGTCGCCTGATTGGCATCCTCACCGCGGCGGATTTCCTCCGCCAATTGGATGACACCACCGCCGCCGGCCTGGCTGTTCGCTTGCAAGGGCTGCTCAGGCGCACGCCTGGGCCAAATTCGGAGAAAGCGGAGGTGGTGGGTCAGATCATGACCGAGAATGTGACATCTGCCAGGCTGAACACCCCCATTTCCGAACTGGTTAGCCAACTATCTGATAGGAGCATGCACCATGTTCCCGTGCTGGACGACACCGGCCATGTCCTGGGCATGGTGACTCAATCCGACCTCATTGCGGCGCTATACAGGCGCATTTCCCTATCCGTGGTTTGAAGGTCGTGTCGGCCTCATGGGCTTGCGTTCCGGGGATCTCGAAGGCTGGACTAGCATGAAGTATGAGCAACCTGTACCCCATGTCATCGCATGGAGCATTTCATGTCAGCCCAACCCTCCTCAACCCCCATTCCCTGCGAACTCGTCACCTGGAACCGCTTTCATGCCCAGGCCCGCCAGTTGGCCCGCAAAGTGCGGGATTCCGGCTTCCGACCGGACATCCTTGTCGCCATCGGTCGTGGCGGCTACATGCCGGCCCGGGTACTGTCGGACTTCCTTGACCTGCCAGACCTGAACACCTTCAAGGTGGAGCACTATCAGAGCACGAGGATCAGTCGACAGGCCGTGGTGCGATACCCCCTGTCTGGCAGCCTGAAGGGTCGCAACGTGCTGCTGGTGGATGACGTGAGCGACAGCGGCGACACCTTCGCCGCCGCCATCCGACACCTGAAGGGCAAGGGCACGCCCGCCGAGTTGCGCACGGCGGTCCTGCACCACAAGGTGGTCTCCAGCTACACGCCGGACTACTACGTGCAGCGCATCGTGAAGTGGCGCTGGATCATCTATCCCTGGGCCATGGCGGAGGACCTGTCCAGCCTGATCGGTGCCTTTGCCAAGCCTCCCTGGGCCGAGGACGTCATTCTGGAACGCCTGGCGGCGGACCACGGCATCCGCGTGACCAGGCCCTTGCTGCGGGATGTGCTGGCCATGATGGATGGATGAACCCGAAGGGCATGCCATGCCCATCCAGAACACCGACATCGCCGGCGTGTTCAGCGTGATGGCCCACCTGCCGCATGAGTCCGGCCGGGGATCCGGGAGGGTGCGGGCACTCTGGCGCGGGCTGGACAACCAGACCTTGGAACAACTGGCCGGGGCCGCCCACGCCATCCAGGACTTCGGGCACCAGCGCCATGTCGTCGGTCAGGGCATAAGGTGGTGGCTAAAGGCAAGGGAGGTGCTCATTACGCGGACGCTGGCGGGACAGCGGAGACTGTTTCGGGGAGGATGACGTGAGGCACGCAGACACCTCGTCTTCCTATATGTTGCACAGGGTGGAAGCCGTGCGCTGTTCAGCCCCGAACGTGCTTTCCGAAGGAGCGGGATTATGCTGGAAACTCTTATTGCCTATGGCAAAGCCAGCCTGTTGAGGAAGGCCCGTGGGGCGGACAAGAGGGGCGGCCGTTTGGTGGCAGTGATCGAGTGCATGCTGAATCAGAATGCACGCGATGCGGGAGCCGCGACTTGCCCCTCCATGAACGGGGATGTCGTTGAGCTTTGTCGGGAGCATGGGGTGGGCATTTTGCAGATGCCCTGTCCAGAGGTGTCCTGCTTGGGCATCAATCGAACCAGGACAGCTGGCCAGTCGATCCGCGGGTTGCTGGACACGGATTCCGGCAGGCATTGCTGCAGGACGATTGCCATGGAAACTGCCAACCGCCTGGAGATGTATGACCGCGCGGGCTATCGGGTGCTTGCCGTGCTGGGTGGCAATGTTCAGAGCCCCGGCTGCGCCGTGCATGGCCACGAACAGGATTTGTTACCGGAATCCGGCATCCTGATGCAGGAGCTGCACGCTGAGTTACGCAAACGGGGGCTGCAAACACCCTTCAGGGGCATGCGGGATGCGTCCCCGGAATTGTTGGCGGAGGATTTGCGCTGGCTGCGCAGTCTGTTCACAGCGTCATTTGATTCTGCCTGGCCGCATGAAACCTATCCATGAACTCCTTTCCCGCATCCGCTGGGACCCGTGCGTGCGGGAACCGGTCATGCCGGTAACCGCCGAAAACGAGTCCGGCGTGGTGGACCATGCCTTCAACCGGGTCGTCATGGATGTAATCGGACGCCGCACCCACGCTCGCCGCCAAGCCAATGTGGGAAGATGGCGCACATGAGACCCCTGCATGCCTTCTCCGCCTTCGGCGTGGAACTGGAATACATGATCGTGGACCGGGACACCCTCTCGGTACACCCCATGGCCGACGCCCTGTTGCGGGATGGCTGGGGCAGTCCCGTGACCGAGTTGAGCAGGGACCGGCTGGGCTGGTCCAACAAACTCACCCTGCACCTCATCGAGATCAAGAACCTGGCGCCGGAGCCGGATCTGGAAAGCCTGGTGTCGGATTTCCAGGCCGAGGTGCGGGAGATCAACCACCGCCTGACCAGCCGGGAAGCCCAGCTCATGCCCACGGGCATGCACCCCTGGATGGACCCCTCCCGGGAATGCCGGCTGTGGCCCCACAAGCACGCCGAGATCTACCAGGCCTACGACCGCATCTTCGACTGCCACCACCAGGGCTTCGCCAACATCCAGAGCCTGCAACTGAACCTGCCCTTCGCCGACGACCGTGAGTTCGCGCGCCTGCATGCAGCCGTCCGCCTGCTGCTGCCCCTGCTGCCGGCGCTGGCTGCCAGCTCTCCCCTGGCCTGGGGTGGTCCCACCGGCTTCCTGGACACCCGCCTGGAGGCCTATCTCACCCACCAGGGCCGGGTGCCGGAAACCATGGGCATGATCATCCCGGACACCATCGCCAGCCCCGGCGAGTACCGTGACCTGATCCTGGGGCCCATGTACCAGGCCTTGGCCCCTCTGGACCCGGCGGGCACCCTGCGGCACGAGTGGCTCAACGCCCGGGGCGTCATCCCCCGCTTCGACCGCATGGCGCTGGAGATCAGACTCATGGACATGCAGGAACATCCCGGGGCTGACCTGGCGGTGTGCGCCGCCGTGGCGGCAGCCGCCCGGCGGCTCTTCCGGGCGGGGGAAGACCCGGCGGTATTCAAGGCCCAGCAGGATTATCCCACGGAAACCCTGGCGGAAATGCTGCGGGCAGCCGCCAGGGACGCGGACCGGATGAAAATCACGGATCCAGCCTACCTGGCCCTGCTGGACATGCCCCCCGCCACCTGCACCGCCGGCGAGACTTGGCGACACCTCATGGAGGCCTGGTGGCGGGAGGAACCCACCCAGCGCCAGGCCTGGGGCCAGCCCCTGGACGTGATCCTGGAACACGGCCCCCTGGCCCGCCGCATCCTGCGGGCCGTGGGCGCGGAATGCCCTCGCTCCCTGCAGGAAACCGTGTACTGGTCCCTGTGCGACTGCCTGGACAAGGGCTACTCCTTCGTCTGGTAAACATGCCGGCCAGGGCCGCCAGCCACCTCATCACCCGCAGGATCGTCGACGCCAGGATGCCGGTGGCACGCTTGACCCAGCTCGCCGCCCACCGGCCCGCGGCCTGGAGTCCCCCTGTTCTGGGCCGCCTTGAGCCGCAGAACCTCATCGAATTAACTTGCCCAGGCCGATGAGATGAGCAAACACATGGTCGGCAAACTGCTGATGGCCAATCTGACGCTGTTCGTCGCCCAGTCGATGTATGGCGACGAATTGCTGCGCTGGCTGGGCCTGTGGCCCCTGGGGCTGTTTGGCCTGGACTCCACGAACATGCTGGCGCCGTCCTTCATGCCCTGGCAGGTTGTGAGCTATGCCTTCCTGCACGGTGGGCTGCTGCACCTGGGCCTGAACATGTACGCCCTGTGGATGTTCGGCCGTCAACTGGAGGCGGTGTGGGGGCCTTACCGTTTCGCCGCCTACTACTTCGCCTGCGTGGTGGGCGCCGCCCTGACCCAGCTGGTGGTCTCCGAATACGTGCTGCTCCAGGGCGGCAGCGCCTATCCGGTCATCGGCGCCTCCGGGGGGGTGTTCGGCCTGCTGCTGGCCTTCGCCCTGCTGTTTCCCCGGGCGCGCCTCATGCTGCTGTTCCCTCCCATTGCCGTGGAGGTTCGCTGGTTCGTCCTGGGCTATGCCGCCCTTGAACTGTATTTCGGTGTCACTGGCACCTCCGAGGGCGTAGCCCACTTCGCCCACCTGGGGGGGATGTTCACCGGCTGGCTGCTGCTACGGCACCGGCGCCGGCGCTTCTGAAGTCCACTGCCCCAAGTGGCCGGGCTCACCGCCTTGAAATACCCGAGTAATTTACTAGGCTAATCATGGTAGTCTCCAAATAGCACATACATGTGTGCTGGCAGGGCTCGATTTCTCAGGAGAAACCCCATGAACAAATTGCCCGACACCCCCCTACTGAACGAACTGGAGTCCGGCCCCTGGCCATCCTTCGTCACGGGCCTCAAGCACCTGGCGGAAGACAGCCCCATGATGGTGGACCTGCTGGGCCAGCTGGAAACCTCCTATCGCACCAAGCTCGGCTACTGGAAAGGCGGCACGGTGGGAGTGATGGGCTATGGCGGCGGGGTGATTCCGCGCTTCACCGAGTTGAAGGACGAACACGGCAAGCCGATCTTTCCCGAGGCGGCGGAATTCCACACCCTGCGCATCCAGCCCCCGGCGGGCATGCATTACAGCTCCGATCTGCTGCGCCAGTTGTGCGATACCTGGCTGGAATCGGGTGGCTCGGGCCTCATCGCCTTCCACGGCCAGTCCGGCGACATCATGTTCCAGGGCATCAGGACCGAGAACGTGCAGAAGGCCTTCGACGGCCTCAATGAACTGGGATTCGACATGGGCGGCGCCGGCCCCGCTCTGCGTACCTCCATGTCCTGCGTGGGCGCCGCCCGTTGCGAGATGTCCTGTTATGACGAGGCCCGCGCCCTGCGCACCGTCATCAACAACAACATCGACGACATGCACCGGCCGTCCCTGCCTTACAAGTTCAAGTTCAAGTTCTCCGGCTGCCCCAACGACTGCGTCAACGCCATCCAGCGCTCGGACATGGCCACCATCGGCACCTGGCGCGACAACATCCGCGCCGACGAGACGCTGGCCCGGGCATGGTTCGCCGAGCACGGCATCAAGGACGCCATCAACATGGTGGTGAACCTGTGCCCCACCAAGGCGATACAGCTGTCGGACAACTCGGATGCACCCCTGGCGGAAGGCATCACCCGGGTGGTGCTGTCCGACGCGCACGCCCTGGAGATCGACAACCACAACTGCGTGCGCTGCATGCACTGCCTGAACGTCATGCCCGGCGCCCTGCTGCCCGGCAAGGACAAGGGCGTGACGGTGCTTATCGGCGGCAAGGGTGTGTTGAAGATCGGTGCCACCATGGGCACGGTCATCATCCCGTTCATGAAGATGGAGTCCGACGAGGACTTCGAGAAACTCAACGACCTGGCCCGCAACGTGCTGGACTTCTTTGCCGAGAACGCCCTGGAGCACGAGCGCACAGGGGAGATGATCGAGCGCATCGGCCTGGTGAACTTCCTGGAAGGCCTGAACCTGGAGATCGACCCGAACATGATCATCCACCCCCGTACCAACCCCTACGTGCGCACCGACGGCTGGGACGAGGAAGCCGAGAAGTGGTTCGCACGCAAGACCGAGGCGGCGGCCAACCATGCCGGCAGCCAGATAGCCAGGGCGGCCTGACATCCCGAGCACATACCTACGCCCATCGGAAGGAACACCATGAGAACCATACGTATCGAATATTTCGACCAAGAACTGTCCTACAAGCATGCCAAGTTCCTGGCCTGGGATACAGCTCGTAAAGAGCGCATGCAGGATCCCACCGTCATGGCCTGGCACACCCCGCAAGCCGCGTCTCCCCGATTCGAGGGCGGCAATCCGGACAGCTGGTGGGAAAAATACGGCGAAGGCAATGGCGGGCGCCTGCGCGTGGACGTGGGTGAGGACTATGCCTTCGTCATGATGGACACCCGGGCCTACGAGACCCTTGATCACATTCCCCTGCGCAACCTGCTGGATGGCCAGGGCCGGCAATACGTCTGCTACACCCCCATCCTGGGGGATTCCCGGACACCCACGCCCGAGGCTTGTTACCCCCTGGATGACTGGACCGCGGACCAATATTGACCATCGTCGCCACCGAGAGGCATCGCCATGGAAACCAACATCCCCGACAACCACTTCGACGCGGACGGCTTCATGCGGGAAACGGACGCCTGGGACGAGGGATTGGCCCGGCGCATCGCCGGCCTGCCCAACCCGGGGGAAGAGGCCAAGGCCTACATGTAGTTGTAGGCGGCGGCAACCGCCCAGGGCTCAGCGGATCCTTGCGGATTCCCTGACATAGGCAGCGAACTCGCCCTCTGGCATGGGACGGCCGTGCAGGAAGCCCTGCACGATGCCGCAGCCCACGCTGGCCAGGTAATCCTGTTGTGCCTGGGTCTCGATACCCTCGGCGATGGCCTCCAGGCCCAGAGTCCGGGCAAGGCCGATGACGGCGGAAGCAATGGCGCAATCGTTGGGGTCGTCCGGGATGTCACGCACGAAGGAGCGGTCGATCTTGAGGTTGTCGATGGGCAATTGCTTCAGGTAGGCCAGGGACGAATAGCCCGTGCCGAAATCGTCGATGGCCACGCGGATGCCATGCTCCCGCAACCGGGCGAGCACCCAGGCGCACAGCTCGATGTCCGCCATGAGCACGTTCTCGGTGAGCTCGATCTGCAGTTCGTGGCCCGCCACGCCACACTCCGCCAGCAGGGCCACCACCCGCTCGGTGAAATCCGGCTGGGCAAGTTGTACCGCCGAGATGTTCACGGATACGTAGTCCAGTTCCAGGCCGCCCTCCCGCCAGGCACGCTTGTGACCCAGGGCCTGGCGCAGGATCCATTCGCCCAGGGGCAGGATGAGGCGCATCTCCTCGGCCACGGGGATGAAACGGTCCGGGCTACGGGCCGATACCGGTCCGTCAGGCCAGCGGATGAGGGCCTCGCAGGCCCTCGGCCTGCCCTGCGCAAGGTCGATGATGGGCTGGTAATGCAACTCGAAGGCGCCCTCGCGCACGGCGGTCCGCAGGGCGTTGTCCAGTTCCAGTTTCCGGCGCATGGCCTCGGACAGCTCGGCGCTGTAGCGCACGTGGCCTTCCCGCCCCGCCTCCTTGGCCCGGTACATGGCCACGTCCGCGTTCTTGAGCAGGGTGGCCGCATCGTCGCCATCCTCCGGAAACAGGGTGACGCCGATGCTGCAGCCGATGTGCAGGTCGACGCCGCCTACCTGGAACGGCTGCTTGAAGGCAGACACGATCTTGCCGGCCAGGTTGGTGGCCGCCCCATGGCTGGCCCCCGTTTCCATCAGCACCACGAATTCGTCCCCCCCCAGGCGGGCCAGGGTGTCGGCAGTGCGTACCAGGGCCCGCAAGCGTCGCGCCGCCTCAACCAGCAGCAGGTCGCCGATATGGTGGCCCAGGCTATCGTTGATGTTCTTGAAGCGGTCCAGGTCGATGAACAGCAGGGCCAGGGCACGACCGTCTCGGTGGGCGAAGTCGATGGCATGGGCCAGGCGATCGTTGAACAGCAGGCGGTTTGGCAGCTCCGTCAGGGCGTCGTGGTGGGCCAGGAAATCCAGCCGGGTCTGGGTCTCCTTTAGGAACGAGATGTCCGTCATGACCGCGATGTGATGGGTCAGCCGCCCCTCCCCGTCCCGCACCTCGCTGATGTTTTCCAGCAGGGGGATCAGGCGGCCGTCCTTGGTCCGGTCCAGAATTTCCCCCTGCCAGAAGCCCTGGCCCCGCACGGTGCGCCAAAGAAGCTCGTAGAAGGCCTCGTCGTGGAGGCCGGACCTGAGGATTTCCGGCCGGCTGGCGATCAGTTCATCACGGTCGTAGCCGGTGATGCGGGTCACCGCTTCATTGACCTCGATGATGCGTTTGTCGGCATCCGTGATCATGATGCCTTCGCCCACGTGCCTGAAGACCTCGGAGTAAAGGCGCAGGTGCCGCTCGGTGGCCTTCTGCTGGCTGATGTCGGTGAACAGCATCACCGTCTTGGCGTGGTTGCCGGCCTCGTCGAGGATCTTGCTGGCCACTACCTGCATGTCGCGGCCGTAGACGCAGGCCACATGGCTCGTGCCATCGGCCCTGGCCCGCAGGTCCACCATCCCTTCCGCGCAGTTGCAGGCCTCATTGGCGGGCCGGCCGATGATCCGGGCCTTGTCCACCCCGCCGAAGAACCACTCGAGGGCCTGGGGGTTGCAGTCCTCGATGCGGTCATCCATGTCCATCACGACGATGGCCGCCCCCAGGGTGTCCAGGATGGTACGTATCTCGCTGGTAGCCACTGAGAGGCGCTGGTTGGTCTCGTTGAGATGGTCGATCACCTGCCTGAAGGACTCGGCGATGATGCCGATGGGGTCCAGATCGATCAGGGTGCTGTCGTCCAGTTCCTCGGGCCGCAGGGGCATTGTCCCCATGACCGTGAGCAACTGGTCCACTTTGGCGCGGATGTAGTGCAGGGCTTGCTGCTGACTGAGAGAAGATGCCACGGAGAAGGATCAGGGATTGCCGAAAACGCGAATACGGTAAAGCTCGTCCAGCCGGTCCACCTGGGCCATTAGGCCCATACGGTCCGCCGCCGCCGGGATCGTCGCGGTGGCCTGACGGTCGTCGGTCACCACCACCACCTCGGTATCGCCTGCGCGGATGGCCGTAACGTGCTGATTCAGCTCCCTCAGGGTGAGCAACAGGCACGAGGGACAGAGTTGGCCGCGGATGTCGATGTCGATGGTTTCTGGCATGGCGTTAACGTACCACGAAGCGGACCAGCAGGCGTCCACCCACCCAGGTGCCGGGCAGCAGGCCCGCCAGGAACAGCAGGCTCTGCATGGCCAGGATGGGCACTCCGCCCCAGAGGTGCCAGACGTTGCAGGATGGTGCCATGCGCGCCGCCAGGCCCAGCAGCAGCCCGCCCGCCAGGGCCGAGGCGAACTGGCGCGGCGGGAGGCGCCAGCGGGGACGCCATTCCCCCAGCCGCGCAGCCGAGAACAGGGAGCCCGCGACGATGCCCAGCAGCAACGGATACTGGATGGCGGCAATCCCGTCCAGGCCAGGCCCGGGCCCGCCGGTGATGGGCCGGTCCGCGAAGGGGGGCGTGTAGTTGAGGGGTTGCAATGCAAAATATTCCAGTCCTGCCACGTGCTCCGGCGCGAACAGGGATTCGATGCCCGCCCCCAGCTTGGCGTAGGTGGTGGTGATGCCCAGGGGCATGCCGATGAGCACATAGGAAGCGAAGCCCAGGCCGGCGATGATGAGGGCCGCCCTCCAGGGGGCCAGATGACCCGCCGCGAAGGCGGGACGGTCCATGCGCCCGGCCCGGAACTCTTGCAGCAGCCAGTAGCCGCCCGCGGCCACCAGGGGCAACAGGAGGGCGACCGGCTCCAGGCCCAGCCACTGGGGCAGGGTGACGACATCGTTAACCAACACCGTCTCCTTGGCGAAGCCCGCCCACAGGGGGTGGATCTCCGCATACAGCGCCGAACCGGCCAACATGCCCGCCACCGCCAGCAGACTGGTGGCACTACCCGCTCCCAGCTTGTAAAGACTGCCGCACACGCAGCCGCCCGCCAGCACCATGCCGATGCCGAACACGAACCCACCCAGGGCATTGGTCAGGGAGGGTGGCCCCAGCAGGGGAAAGGGATGGATGGAGATCAGCCCCGTCAGGCGCCCCGCCTCGAACAGCGCCATGCTGACCACCACCAGCAGCAGCATCTGGCGCATGAGGAAGAAGTCCCGGAACAGGAGGGCATCCCGGAAGCAGGCGGTGACGCAAAAATCGGAGCGGTGCATGACCAGGCCCGCCACCAGGCCGATGGCCAGGGAGCTGAATACGATCAGCAAGTAGGGCTGCTCCAGCAGCAACGCGGGATCTCCTCTCTTCTGGCGGGCGCTTAAGCGCTGCCCGCATCCAGGCGGAGCGCATGCTAATGCAATTGATCGTCTGGATGCGAGAGGTTTTGCCTATGGCCGCTCGCTGGGGGAGAACGTCGCGCAGCGGCCGGCGACTGCTCAGCGGGAACTGTCACCCAGTACAGCATAGCGGCTTACCTCTTCCGCCAGCACCCGCATCATGTGGGTGGCGATCTGCATACCACCGGCCGCCATGTCGCCCATGGCAGCCATCAGTTCCGGATTGATGAGGCCACAGGCCTGTTGGCCGCCGGCTTCACCCCCCTGGGGGCAGGCCTGGTGCCTGGTCTGGGCTTGAACCTGGCCGGTGGCACAGGAGGCCTGGCCCGGGCCAGAGGAAAAGAACGGCATGCCGCCACCCATGCAGGCTTGCGCGGGACTTGCGCTAAGCAGGGTGGCAACGGCCAATGCGCCCAGAGAGGGGATTGTTGTTTTCGCTTTCATGGTGCAGCTCCTTGACTTGAGAAAGCCCGCGAAAGTGCGGGTGTTCCCAGGCTAGGCAGTCCAGGTAAGCGAACGGTTTCCGTTCGGTAGTACAGATGTAACGGGGTGTTACCGGAGGGTGTTGTTGTGGGTGATGCTACTTGCCCGTGGCCACCCAGATGCCGTCCCAGTCCGCCGGGGGCGGGGTCTGGCGGAAGTTGTCGATGCGGTCCAGGATGACCTGGCTGGGACGGTCGTCCGGCGCAAGGCCCAGGCAGGCCTGGAAGGCCTCCGTGGCGGCCTCCCAGTTCCGGGCACGATAGGCGGCGAGGCCCGCCTCGTAATGGGAAACCAGCCCCCCGTCCGCATCGCCCCGCCGGCCCAGCAGTTCGTAAACCCGTTCCGGTTCGCCGCGGCCTGCCACCTGGAGACTGTCGATCTCGCGGAAGTCGAAGGCGTCGCCGGCCTGCTGCCGAGTCTCCGCGCTCACCAGGATGCGGGTGCCATAGAACTTGTTGGCCTGCTCCAGGCGGGAGGCCAGGTTCACGGTGTCGCCAATGACCGTGTAGCCCCGGGCGGTCTCGGAACCTATGTTGCCCACTAGCACCTCCCCGGAGGCGATGCCCATGCGGACTTCAACGTGGGGCAGGCCATGGCGCACCCCCAGCACGTTCGGCAGGTCGGCGCGGAAGGCATCCAGCTGGGCCCGTTGGTCCAGGGCCGCCTCGCAACACAGGGCCGCATGGTGGGAGGCCTCGGTGAAGGGCTGGCCCCAGTAGGCCATCACTGAATCGCCGATGTATTTGTCGATGATGCCCTGGCGATCCTGGATCACCTGGGCCATGAGGGCGAAGTAGCGGTTGAGGAAGCGCACCGCCGTGTCCGGTGTCAGGCCCTCGCACATGCGGGTGAAGCCTGCCAGGTCCGAGAAGAACACGCTCATCACCTGGCGCTGGCCGCCCTCCGTCGACAGGCGGTTCTCCAGCAGGCCCTTGACGATGCGGGGGTCCACGTACTGGCCGAAGGTGGTCTTGATGCGCTCCTTCTCCCGCAAGCCCACCACCATGTGGTTGAAGGAGTCCGCCAGGGTGGCCAGTTCGTCCCGGGTCTGCACCTGGATGTGCACCTCCAGGTCACCGTGTTCAACGGACTGGGTGCCCTTGAGCAGGCGACGGATGGGCTCCACCAGGGAGCGGCTCACCCACCAGGCGAAGATGAGGCCCAGGGTGGTGGCGATGGCGGTGATGGTCCAGTTGAGGCGCACGGAACGGGCCTCCTCCGCCTTGGCCTGGGCGGCGGTATCCGTGGTGAGCTTGTTGAGCAGGTCGATGGCCTTGCCAATCTCCAGGTCCAGCTTGTCCTTTTCCCGCAGCAGGTTCTCCCTCACCAGACCTGCGGAGCGGGCCGTGCCTTCCTCCGCCTCGATCTGATACAGGCGGAAGGTGCGATGGAAATCCTGGCGCGCGGTCTGGAGATTGGGCAGCTGCTGCTTCAATACCGCCAGGGTTACACTATCCAGCTGGATGGCCGGGTCCTTCTCGGCCTCTCCCAGCATGCGCAGGGAGGAATCCACGATCTGGTCGGCGTTGATGCCCCGGGCGTCGAAATCGGAAGACTCCTTTTCCAGGAAGGCCTGGTCGGGCCTGGCCGCCTGCATGCCCAGCAATACACGCTCCAAGTGCACCATCTGCTGGCGGATGAGAATCTCCACGCTGGCCACCTGGTTCTGCATTGGCAGGTAGACGTCAGCCAGTGCCCGCACCTGGTTGTTGAGCTGCCTCGAGTTCAGCACCGACAGCCAGGTCACCACCACCATCAGGGCCAGCAGGACCAGGGTGATGCTGAAGATCTTCAGTCGGATGGGGCGGCGCATGTGGGGAAACGCGGTGGCTGCAATAAGTTTAAGCCTGCGTCCGGCGGGCCACCGCGTCAACTGTTAACCATGTATCAGCGGCTGCCGGGTAAAGATATCCGCGACTTGCACGATATTGAAACCAATAAGCCAATTGGAGCGGGCCATGGCAGGACATGACTGGTGGGGCGCAGCCCAATGGGCGGCCTACTTCGAGTACAAGGACATGCCCATCAAGGCGGCCAGCAAGGATGCCTTGAGTCGCCTGGAGGCGGACGGAGAGGAACACCTCTCAGGCCATGAATATGCCGCGCTGCTGCTGGACGACCCCCTGCTTGCCCTGCGCCTGATCAAAGAGGCGAACCGCCGCCTGCCCCGACACCTTGCCCGGGACATCACCACGCCCCTGGGCGTGCTGCTGGCCCTGGGTACCGAGCAGTTCAAGGAACAGATTCTCCAGGCCCCCGTGGTGGAAGATGGCAATACCGGCTTCATCGCCAGCGAGCACCGTTCATCCCTCGGCGCCCGCATCGCCCATGCCTGGGGCGGGCTGCATTATGACCTGGACCAGGGGGAACTGGCCCTGGCCGCCCTGCTGGCGGATGCCGGCGAGATCGAGCTGTGGGCCTTCGCTCCTGAACTACCCCGCAAGGCCCTGGATGAATTGCAGTCCGGCCGTGCCAGCCGCAGCGACCAGGCCCAGCAGCAGGCCTGCGGTTTCGCCTTCCGCGAACTCACCTTGCTGCTCATCGAGAAATGGAACCTGCCCAGGTTGATCCTGCAATTGATCCGTGGGGATGAAGGCCTGCGCGCCCGCCTGGCGCGCCTGGCCGTCAACGCAGGCCGCCACCTCAGCTACGGCCATGCCGATCCCGCCCTGCCCCATGACTTGGTGGAAGCCAGCCAGCTGACCCATGCCTCCATCCCCCAGGTGGCCCAATGCCTGCCTGGCCTGGCCGAAGGAGAACGGGTGGCCTTGATTGCCGCTGCGGAGGCACTGCCTGAGCAACCCTCCGGCAACCCCCACTGAGGCCCATTTTTCAGAACTGGCGATAACCGGCCTGTAACAGCCGCTCAATCCACCAGCCAGCAACAGGACAGGGGAGGCAGGCTCAGCATGTCGTTGTCCGTTGCCATGCGTTCTCCCGCACAGATGTCCTTCATGCCATCCTCCAGGAAAAAGCCGTGTTGCCTCAGGACCCCCACTGACAGAGACTGAGCCTCGTTGCTGAAGTTGCCCATCACCAGCACCCGGTTGCGGCTGTTATGGGGATCCGTTCGTGTAAAGACCAGCAGATGAGGATTCTCCACCGCCAGCAGATGGCGGTTGTCGAAGTCGGCAAAAGCTGTGAGCTCCTTGCGCAGGGTGATCATGCGCTTCAGGGCGGTGAAGATGCGCTGCTCCACGGCACCCGTCTCGTGGCGTTTCGCCGCCTTGTTCCAGTCGAAATGGGAGCGGTGCATCCAGCGGTTGTCGGCGGCCTTGGAGGGGTCCGCCAGGTATTCCAGGCTGTTGAGGGTGCCGATGGCGTCGCCGTAGTAGAACAGCGGGATGCCGCCGAAGGACAGGATCATGCCGTGCAGCAGGACGATGGTCCGGATGGCGGCGTCGATGGCTGCCTCGTCGCCGGTCTCCTGAGCCACTTCCAGCCCCACCTCCAGGCCCACCAGGGAGGCCAGGGCGCCGGAGATGCGGGCGTCCCCCGTCCTGGGGTTCTCGCCGAAGGGCAGGCCCCGGGAGACGGAGCCTGGATGGCGGCCGGTGAACCAGTCGATGAGGAAGCGCCGGTGGGCCGCCGGCTCGTAGCCCGCCAGGCGGATGTCGTGATCGTCGAAGCCCAGGCCGATGTCGTCGTGGCAGCGCACGTAGTTGAGCCAGGTGGCCCGCTCCAGCTTGCTGGGCAGGCTGCGCACGCCCTGGCTTAGCACCCGGGCGTTTTTGGTGGCCACCGCGTCCCACAGCAGGGCCATGAAGGTGGCGTTGTAGGCGATCTCGCATTCCTTGGCGTTGATGGCGTCTTCCCCGAAGTACTTGGAAATCTCGCCCGGGGCGACGATGGCCTCGGCGATGAACAGCACGCCGGGGGCCGTGACCTGGCAGCAGTCCTTCATCAGCTGGAGGATCAGGTGGGCCTCCCGCTCGTTCTGGCATACGCTGCCCAGCTTTTTCCACAGGAAGGCCACGGCGTCCAGGCGCAGGATGTCGGCGCCCCGGTTGGCCCAGAACAACAGGATGTCCACCATCTCGATGAACACTGCCGGGTTGCGATAGTTCAGGTCCCACTGGTAGGTGTTGAACACGGTCATCACCCACTTGCCCATTTCCTCGTCCCAGGTGAAGTTGCCCGGGGCGGTGGCCGGGAAGATCTCCGGCATGGTTTCCTCGTAGAGGTCCGGCGTCTCCCGGTCATCGAAGACAAAATAGTAGTCCTGGTATTTTTTCTCACCCCGCCGGGCCCGCTGGGCCCACTCGTGTTCCTCCGAGGTGTGGTTCACCACCACGTCCAGGGCCAGCAGCATGTCCCGCTTGCGCAGGGTGGCGGCCAGGGCCTCCACGTCGGACACGGTGCCGAAACGGGGGTCGATGCGATAGAAGTCCCGCACCGCGTAGCCTCCGTCGCTCTTGTCCGGGGGGCAGTCCAGCATGGGCATGACGTGGAGCAAGTTGATGCCCAGGTCCTGAAGGTAGGGCAGGCTGGACCGCAGGCCCTGCAGATCATCGGCGAAGCGGTCGCAATACAGGGCCATGCCCACCCACTTCTGGCTCAGGAACCAGTTGTAGTCCTTCTCCCGGGCCAGGTCGGATTTCTTCAGGACGGGGGCGCGTTCGATGTAGCGCAGGGCCAGGGTCTCCACCAGCCTGGCCATCTGGGCCTTGAAGTCGTCCCGCTGGCCATACAGCAGGTGGAACAGGGAATGGATGGCGTAGAAATTGGCCCCCAGGCGGGTATAGAAATGACGCATGCGCTGGTTGCCGTTCTCGGGTTTCAGGCCCGAGAGGATGTCATTCAGCAGGGAGTGGGATGCCTGTTCGTACATGATGGATCAATGACCTATGCTGGCCGCCAGGGGACGGTACTGGAGGCCGTAGAACATCTCCAGATAGCGCCGGGTCTCGGCCCGTTCCAGATTGCTGACGTATTTCCAGAAACCATAGACCCGGGCCAGGGTGAGCATGCGCTCCGCATAGCGACGCCAGGTGTAATTGGCTTCCACCCGCTCCAGTGAAGCGTTGGACAGGGTGGCCCAGTAGCTCTCCTCCTCCTGGCAGCGATGGAAGAACCGGGCCATGCGCGCGGCGGCGGCGTCGCCGTGGTTGGGGTCGATGTGGAAACCGGAGATGCCGTCCTCGATGATTTCCCGGGGACCGCCGAAGCAGGTGGCGAAGGTGGGCAGCCCCGAGGCCATGGCCTCGATGACCGTCAGGCCGAAGGCCTCGAACAGGGCGGGCTGCACGAAGGCGCCGCGCCGGTCCGCCACCCAACGGTACAGCTCCCCCGCCGTGGCCTTGTCCAGGTGCAGGCCCAGCCAGCGCACCTGGTTGTCCAGGCCGTGCTGTTCCATGAGCTGGTGCATGCGGTGGATCTGGTCCCGCTCCTCGTTGTCGCCGGACCGGTTGGGGTCCACGTGGCCGGAAACAACGACGAGATTGGCCAGGTTGCGCAGTTCATCGTTGCGGCCGTACCAGTCCACCAGGCCGGTGATGTTCTTGATGCGGTCCATGCGGGCCATGGTGAACAGCACCGGCTTGTCCGGATCGATGAGGGTGCCCCGGGCCTCGGCGTCCACATTGCGGCCCAGCACCAGTTCCTCGATGCGGGGCCGCAGATGGGCAAGGCGTCGCTCGACGGCGCTGTAGGGAAAGTACACCTCCGGGTCCGCCCCCGGCGAGACGATGTTGAACTTGGGGTCGTACACGTCCGTGCCCTGCACCACCCGGTACAGGCCCGGCAGGGTGAAGGCCATGTAGGACTCGTACTGGCCCAGGCCCTGGGCGGTGCCGGCGATCTCCTGGTAGGTGGAGGTGATGATGAAGTCCGCCGCGTTCATGGCGATGAGGTCGGCGGTGAACTGGGTGGCGAAGTGGTATTGGGGGTCCAGGTCCCGCCAGTACAGGTCGGAATACAGGTACTTGGTCTTCTCCAGGGCGTGGGCGATGTTGCACTGGGTCACACCCAGGCTGGAGGACATGAGGGTGGCCACCAGGTTGCCGTCGGAATAGTTGCCGACGATGAGGTCCGGACGGCCGTGGAGCTCCGCCAGCAGTTCACGTTCTGAATCGGCGGCGAAGCGTTCCAGGTAGGGCCACACCTCGAAGCGGGAGATCCAGTGGGGTAGCACTTCGCCGGCGTCATTGCGGAAAGGCACCCGCAGGATGCGGGCATTGCGGGTGCCGGCGATGGGCTCCAGGCGCTGGTCGCAGGTGGTGCCCTGGGCGTCCGGGATCAGTCGGGTGATGACCACCACCTGGGGGTCGATGTCAGCGAGACCCTGTTTGCCAAGGCGCCGGCGCATGTCCTCCTCCAGGGCACGCACCTGGTCCAGGATGTAGACCACCTGGCCGCCTGTGTCGGGCCGGCCCAGCACGTTTGACTGACCGAACCAGCCATGGGGAGAAAGGATAGCCACGGAGAAGATCATGGGCATTCGGGCCAGGAAGGCCTCCATGATCTGGGGCGACGGGGCCTCCAGCAGGTCCCGCAGCAATTTCATGGTGGCCCGCACATGGCCGGCCTCCGCGCCCCAGCCGGGCTCGAAACCCAGGTTGCGCAGCGGCTGGGCGAGCTCGGCCCAGGGCGTGGAGGCTGGCAGGTCCTGCAGATGATCTTCCGCCTGGCGCAGGGCCGTGCGCAGGCTGGACAGATCTTCCACCTCGGCACTGAGCATGAGCTGCTGGTCCCGGCAGCGGTGCACCCGCAGGAAGTCCAGCAGGCGCAGGGCGCCCTCCTCCAGGGTCTCGAACATGCGGCTGGACAATCGCCGGTTGAGGAACTGCACCCCCTGGCCGATGGAGTCCGCCTCCTGGAGCTTGGGGGTCTCGCGGGTGAAGGGGGCCACGTCGAACTCCAGGGTCCAGGCCCCCTCCTCCACCCCGGCCGCCAGGCGCTCCTTGAAGTGGAGATAGGCGGCGTTGGAGACTTCCTCCACCCCCATGGTCTCCACGTGGATGCGCAGGTAGAGCCAGCGGGCCACCCGCAGCCTCAGGGCCAGGTACACCCAGGCGTGGTTCACCGCCGCCTCCTGGCAAAGGTGGATGGCCTCGGAGAGGGGCGAGCCCTGGCCGGTGCGTCCAGGGGAAACGCCGGGCCGGCCCAAGTTTCCCCTGGCCCCCTCGCGGGGAGGCTCATCCTGCAAGGATGAGTCGGGGGTACAACCAATGTCACCCGCCGCTTGCAGTTCGGCATAGGCATCCAGGATCTGGCTGCGCAGCAGGAAGCCCTGCTCCGGGGACATGAGACGGTGCAGCACGCAGTGGGCCTCGCTGCGGTTGGCCAGTAGATAGTCGCGCAGACGCTGGGGCAGATCCTTGTGGCGGGTCATCCTTACTCCCAGGCCTTGAGGAATTGCTGGTAGAAGGCCCGGTCCGCCACGGTGGCACCCCGCACGCCGACGATGGCGGAGGCGAAGGCCTGGGCCCGCTCCAGGGTGGCGGCCAGGGGCCAGCCCCGCAGTTGGCCCAGCAGGAAGACGGAGGTGAAGGCGTCCCCCGCCCCTACCGTATCCACCACCCGGGTGGCGGGCACGGGCCTGACGCTCTCCGCCTCGCCCGTGGCGCTCAAGGCCAGGGCGCCTTCGCTGCCCCGGGTGAGGATGAGATATTCCAGGCTGTACCTGGCAAGGAACTGGCGCGCCCGCTCCTCGGGGGCATCCTGACCTGGCACCAAGGTCTCCAGTTCATCCTGGTTCAGCTTGATCCAATTGGCCTGGACGGCCCAGCGCAGGACATCGTCCGCCACCCACCAGGGGGTGCGCAGGTTCACATCCAGGAAGACAGGGATTTCATGGTGCCGCACCAGGGTTTCCAGGGTGGTGCGGGATTCCTCACGGCGCAGGGCCAGGCTGCCGTGGTAGAGAAACGCGGGGCGTTCCAGTTCCGGCACCTCGGCCAGGTAGATGAAGTCGTAGGCCTGGTCGGGCAGGATCTCGAAGCGGGGCTCACCGTCCACCAGTTCGATACGCACCGCGCCGGTGGGATGCTCCGCATCGACCTGGAGGCCCGATGTATCCATGCCCCAGGCCTCCATGGCCAGGCGCACCTGGCGGCCGGCGTCGTCCTCCCCCACCCGGCTGATGCACAGGGGGTTCTCGCCGAAGCCCCGCAGGTGCCAGGCCACGTTGAAGGGGGCGCCCCCGAGCACTTCGCTACCATCCGGGAAACGGTCGAACAGCACTTCGCCGAAGAGGACGGGACGGGGGTTTTCCTGGTTCATTTTTTAGATCTCCAGCCAGAGGCGGGTAGCGGGGATGAAGTGGGCCACTCCCTCCAGAATGCCGGCGCTGTAATTGCCGTTCATGCCCCCCAGCCCTCCCTGGGCCAGATAAAGGGTGGCGCCGTGGCCCTGACCCACGGCCCGGGCCACGGCCTGGTTCCGCACCGTTTCCCGGGCATTGGCCACCAATACCGAGGGCACCTCGCTTTCCAGCACTTCCATGTCGTTGCCGCTGTCGCCGGCGAAGACGGTGTGATCCAGGGGAATGCCCAGGTGTTCCCGCAGGAATTCCAGCGCGTGGAGCTTGCTGGCCCGGGCGGGCAGCACGTCCAGCAGGCCCGTGGCCGTGGTCTCGTCCACGCTCCACACCAGGTTGCAGCGGGCGCCAGTGGCGTCCAGGCGGGCACGCACACGGGCCATGAGATCGGCGGGGTCGTCCAGGGGATCGGCGTAGTAGCTCAGCTTGCAGGGCCCCTGCTTGGCCGCTTCCTGCAGACGCAAGCCCTCGACGTCCGCCAGCACGGCGGCCAGGTCGCCATGGCTATTGCCCTGCCAGTCTGCCGCGATGGCCTCCTGCCAGTCCGGGCGTTGCCGCCATGCGTGGCCCCGCACCTCATAGATGCTTGTACCGACGTCGCCGATGACAAAGTCGGGCGTAGGCAGGTCGAATTCGGCCATGGCCTGCTCCACCAGGGCCTTGTGGCGGCCGGTCACGTAGGCCAGCTTGACCTCGGGCAGGGCCACGAAGCGGCGGAAGCGGGGCCGGGCCAGGGGGGATTCGGGCTGGGCACCGTTGGGCAGCAGGGTGCGGTCCAGATCCGTGGCCAGCAGGATGGGGGTTTCAAGATCCATGGGTACCTCCCTGTCTGCTCCCCCCTTTGGAAAAGGGGGGTTGGGGGGGATTCCAGTGTCGCCATGCCCCACATGAATACTCAAATCCCCCCTGCCCCCCTTTTGCAAAGGGGGGTGGCCGCACGCCTGGCGCAGACGCCATTCAACCGGCCTCCGCCCTGGGCACCGTGCAGGCGCCATAGAAGTCATAGTGTTCGATGGCCTCCAGGATGCCCCGGGCATAGCCGGCCTGGGCGAAGTAGATGCGCTCCGCTTCCGCCAGGGCCCGTAACTCGTCGTTGTGGCGGTTGGCCACCACCACCGCCAGGGTATTGCCCCGCATCATGTCCTCGTCGGCGCCGGAACCACCGGCCGCCAGGATGTGTTCCAGGGGTATACCCCACTGGTCGGCGAACCAGCGCACGGCGAAGCCCTTGGAGGCCCTGATGGGCAACACGTCCAGGAACTGGCCGAAGGACAGGGTGACATTCACGGTCTGGTCTCCCTGGTGCAGCAGGCGGTTGATCTCCTCCAGGGAGGGAGCGACCTGGGGGTCGATGTAGTAGCTCACCTTGAACCGACCCTGGTCCTCCTTGGGCTGGCGCTTGAGGCCTGGCAGTTCATCCAGGATGGCGCGAACAACGGTGGGGGTCCACAGGTGGTCGATGTGGCGAGCCCAGGCCTTGTCGATCTGGTACTCCGGCGCGAAGTGGATCTCCGTGCCCAGGCTGGTGACGAGCACATCGGGCATGGGTATGCCATGGCGGCGCATGACCTTCAGGGCGGACTCCAGGGAACGGCCCGTGGCGATACCGAAGCTTGCGCACTTGCGGTGTTCCCGAACCACACGCACGAATTCGGTAAGGGACTCCTGGTCCCCCAGCAGATTCTGGTCCAGGTCCGTGAAGATGGCCCGGTCGTGGTAGAGATGGGGCCGGCGCGGCGGCGGCACCCGCGCAGGAGTGCCCTGTTCCAGCAAGGGCTGCAGGGCAGCGATGTAGCGCTGGGCGTGGGCTTGCCAGGAGTAGTGGCGCTGCACGCCCTGCAGGCCCGCCCGGGCCAGCCGTTCCCAGGTCGTCCTGTCCTTCAGCACCTCCACCAGGGCCGTCGCCATGGCGTCCGGGTTGAGGGGATCGATGAGAAAGCCGTTCTGGCAGTTGCCGATGATGTCCCGGGGACCGCCGTCGAAGGTGGCGACGATGGGCAGGCCGCTGGCCGCCGCCTCGATGAGGGTAAGGCCGAAGGGTTCGGTGAGGGCCGGGTTGATGAACACCCCGCCGGAGGCCGCCGCGAGTCGGTACAGGACAGGCACCTCGTCCCGCCGGTGATGCTTGGGATAGGCCACCTTGCCGTAGAGATCGTACCGGTCGATGTCCAGCAGCAGGTCCGTGAGCACCGTCTGGGCGCCGATATCCAGGTCGCGAACGTCGTCCCGATTGCCCGCCACCACCACAAGGTTGGCCAGCTCCCGGAGTTCCGGCGACTCGCCATAGGCCTTCACCAGGGTGGCGATGTTCTTGCGCTCGTCCGGGCGGGAAAGGGCCAGGATCATGGGCTTGGCGGGGTCGTCCAGGAACCGGTTCACCTGACTGGCGATGGGTGCCTCACCTTCGCTGCCGTCCGGGGGCATGAAGCTTTTCAGGTCCGTGCCCGGCGGAACCACCTGCATCTGCTCCGGCTGGTAATGATCGTAGAGGCCGTACTGCTCCTCGATCTCGTTGGACGTGGAGGTGATGACCAGGGAGGCGGCACCCAGGGTCAATTCCTCCGCTTCCACGCGCCTGGCCATGTGGTAGCGGGCTTCGATCAAATCCCGCTTCAGGCCCGAGGCGATGAGGCGGCGACGCTTCACCCGGCCCAGGGAATGACCCGTGTGCACCAGGGGCACGCCCAGCAGATTGGAAAGGCGTGTCCCCACGTAGCCCGCGTCGGCGTAGTGGCTATGGACGATGTCCGGCGACAGCCCCTCGTTGCGCAGGAAAGCCAGGGCGTTGTCTGCAAAGGAATCCAGGTGGTCCCAGAGTTCCTCCTTGCGGATATATCCTTCGGGTCCGGCATCGATGCGCACGATACGGGCCTTGGGGCTCAGGGTTTCAATGCTCTTGGCGTAGTCGCCGCTGATATGCGGGTCCGCAACCCGGCGGGTCATCAGGTCCACCCGGGCCACCCCCGGCAGTTCCGCCAGGGCCCGGGCCAGTTCCAGCACATAAAGGGTCTGGCCACCGGTGTCCGCGTCCCGGCCCAGTTCCAGGTTGCTGCCACGGATGAGACCGTGGACACTGACTAGCAGCAGGTAAAGCCCTTGGGGGCCCGGCTTGGTGTCAACCCGCTTCATGGACATGCTCCCCCGTAGGTCCCACCTTGGGTCGCCCTGGGAAGGGGGGCGTCACCCCAACCCACGAAGGGCAAGCAAGCCAGGATTTATCATCAATATACGCCATATTCTTTAATAAATTCATGCATTTATGCTAACATGCATTTTACTTTTGTGCAATATTTTCTAGCCTATCCTCGTGCTCGCCAACTCTGACCTGACGCACCAAGCCAGCTAGAATCACCTCCCTTCCAACCTAAATTCTCGAGTCCCGTTCCATGGCCCAGTACGTCATGTCCATGCTCCGCGTGAGCAAGATCGTCCCCCCCAAGCGCCAGATCATCAAGGACATCTCCCTGTCCTTCTTTCCGGGGGCCAAGATCGGCCTGCTGGGCCTGAACGGCTCCGGCAAGTCCACCGTGCTGAAGATCATGGCTGGCGTGGACATGGAATTCGACGGCGAGGTGCAGCGCCTGGCCGGCATCTCCATCGGTTACCTGCCCCAGGAACCGGAGCTGGACCCCGACAAGACCGTGCGGGACGAAGTGGAGGCGGGCCTGGGCGAAGTCATGCAGGCCCGACAGAAGCTTGAGGAGGTCTACGCCGCCTACGCCGAGCCGGACGCCGACTTCGACAGGCTGGCGGAGGAACAGGGCCGCCTGGAGGCCATCATCGCCGCTTCAGGCAGCGATGCGGAACACCAGATGGAAATCGCCGCCGACGCCTTGGGCCTGCCGGCCTGGGACGCGGTCATCAAGAACCTGTCCGGGGGCGAGAAACGCCGGGTGGCCCTGTGCAAGCTGTTGCTGCAGAAGCCCGACATGCTGCTGCTGGACGAGCCCACCAACCACCTGGACGCGGAATCCGTGGAATGGCTGGAACAGTTCCTGGTGCGTTTCCCCGGCACCGTGGTGGCCGTCACCCACGACCGCTATTTCCTGGACAACGCCGCCGAATGGATTCTCGAACTGGACCGGGGCCACGGCATCCCCTGGAAGGGCAACTACTCCTCCTGGCTTGAGCAGAAGGAAGCCCGCCTGGAGACCGAGAACAAGCAGATCGACGCCCACATGAAGGCCATGAAGCAGGAACTGGAATGGGTGCGCCAGAACCCCAAGGCCCGCCAGGCCAAGTCCAAGGCACGCCTGGCCCGCTTCGAGGAGATGAACTCCGTCGAATACCAGAAGCGCAACGAGACCCAGGAAATCTTCATCCCGCCGGGCGAACGCCTGGGCGACAAGGTCATCGAGTTCAAGAACGTCAGCAAGAGCTTTGGCGACCGGTTGCTCATCGACGATCTGAGCTTCCAGGTGCCCCCCGGTGCCATCGTCGGCATCATCGGCCCCAACGGCGCCGGCAAGTCCACCCTGTTCAAGATGCTGCAAGGCCGCGAACAGCCGGACAGCGGCGAGATCGATATCGGCTCCACCGTGAAGATCGCCTCCGTGGACCAGTCCCGGGAAGGGCTGCCGGACGACAAGACGGTGTTCGATGCCGTGGCGGAAGGCCAGGATATCCTCACCGTGGGCCGCTTCGAGATGCCCAGCCGGGCTTATCTCGGCCGCTTCAACTTCAAGGGCGCCGACCAGGGCAAGATCGTCGGCAAGCTGTCCGGCGGCGAGCGGGGCCGCCTGCACCTGGCCAAGACCCTCATCCAGGGCGGCAACGTGCTGCTGCTGGACGAACCCTCCAACGACCTGGACGTGGAAACCCTGCGCGCCCTGGAAGACGCCCTGCTGGAGTTCGCCGGCTGCGTGCTGGTCATCTCCCACGACCGCTGGTTCCTGGACCGCATCGCCACTCACATCCTGGCCTGCGAGGGGGATTCCCACTGGGAGTTTTTCGCCGGCAACTACCAGGAATACGAGGCGGACAAGAAGCGGCGCCTGGGGGAGGAAGGTGCGAAACCGAAGCGGATTCGGTATAAGCCTATTTCGCGGTAAGTCTTAATCGCTTGTTGTGATTTGTAGACAATCTGAAAGAGCAGGATAGGCGCCTGATTCCCCGAGGGAAGACACACAATGCTTAGGAAACTAACACTCTCAAATTTCAGTGTATTCGGGGAAGCTCAGATTAGTTGGGCGGCCGGATTAAATGTCATCGTTGGCGAAAATGGCACGGGCAAAAGCCAATTGATGAAACTCGCTTATTCGTTAGGCTGGGTAAGTCAGGCACAAGGGCTGGCAACTCGACAGACCAAGGATGAACTACAGCGCCGTATTGCCGACAAGATTGTGGGTACCTGCCGACCTGAGTATCTTGGCCGTATGGTGTCGCGCAAGCAAGGCAGAAATCGGTGTGAGGTTATGGTCACTTTCGCTTCGCCCGCAAAATCCTCTTTCAGATTTTCTTTTGCTTCCAATAGCCGTAGCGAGGTGAAAATTGAAAAGATGCCGGAGGCCTATTTAGCTGCCGCACCAGTATTCATCCCTACTCGCGAAATGCTCTCGATCTTTCCTGGGTTCATTGCTGCCTACGAGGCACGCGAATTGGAATTCGAAGAGACCTACTACGACATTGCCCGTGCCTTGAACGCGGCAGCCCGAAAACGACGGACAGCACCTGTTGAAGCAATGATCGAACGTATCGAGAAGCTGCTCAAGGGGCGTATTCGTTTAGATGCCGGGCGCTTTTACCTTTTGCCAGATCAACCAGGGCAAGGCCGCATTGAAATGCCCCTTATTGCTGAAGGCATGCGTAAGCTCGCAATGCTCGCTTACCTATTGATGAATGGGGCACTGCGCGACCGGGGCACGCTTTTCTGGGATGAACCTGAAACAAACCTAAATCCGAAGTTGATGGTGCTCGTTGCCGAGGCTTTGGTGGAACTAGCAAAACAGGGCTACCAAGTAGTAATTGCCACGCATAGCCTTTTCTTGCTGCGTGAATTATCCATTCAGATCGCGAAGAGTCAGACGCCACCCGATGCCAGTTTTATTTCTCTGGATCGGCAGGAAGATGGCACCGTTACTGTCAATCAAACGAGTACGACGGAAGAGCTAGATCCACTCTTGATGCTTGATGAGGATTTAAGGCAGTCAGACCGTTACCTTGAATTGCCCTGAGGTAGGCACATGCCGAGCGTAACCGAAAAAGCTTTCACCTACGTTTTCCCCGCCAATTGGAGAGCTGAGAAATTTGACAAGGACGCCTTCTATCTAGGCCACTTCAGTTCGTTTGCCGGCGGCACGAAGGCGGTTGATGTGCTTGCGTTTGGAGACGACAACGAATTGTGGTTGATTGAACAAAAGGATTACCGTCAAGGCGCACAGATCAAGGCTGTCGAGTTGCTGGAAGCAGTCGCCAGGAAAATGTCCGGCACGCTTGCATGCCTTGTTGCCGCACGCAGCCGTGCCGCCACAGGATCGGCCTCTCAGATACTCGCGCATGACGCACTGCACAAGTACAAGGTACGTTGTGCACTTCACATCGAACAACCCCAGAAGCCATCAAAGCTGCATCCCCAAGTCATCGACCCAAAATCAATACGCGATAAGCTTCGCCAGACACTTGGTGCAATCGATCCGCATTCCGAAGGTGGCGACAAGAGTGTGCTGAACGGTCGCGGTCGTCTCCCTTGCGCCATAACCTAATGGCGTGATCCCCCAACACCTCATTCGCTTCGACCTAAACCTGGAAAGCTTCAAGCGGGCCCTGCCCGCCGTGGCCTTCTTCGCCGGCTTCCTGTGGGACGCCCTCACCCTGGGCCGCTCGGTAGCCCCCCTGGACTTGTGGATCCTGACGGCCTACCTGGCGGGGGCCGGTGGGCTGCTGTGGTTCCTGGGCAAGCGGCAACTGGCCTTATCAACCCTGTCAACCTTATCCCCCCAGCCCGCCGAGCCGGGCCAGCCCACGGAGCAAGTTCCCTGGTGGCGAGAATCCGGCCCCTACTTCCTGCTCCAGTTCCTGTTCGGCGGCCTGTTCTCCGCCCTGTTCATCTTCTACTTCAAGAGTTCCAGCCACTTCCTGGCCTTCCTGTGGGCCCTGGGCCTGGGAGGGCTGCTGGTGGCCAACGAATTCCTGGAGGACCGCTACCGCCGCTTTACCCTCACCTGGGCCCTGTTCGGCCTGTGCGCCATGCTGCTGCTGAACTTCGTGGTGCCCCACGTGGTGGGCAGTATCTCCGTGGCCTGGTTCATCCTGAGCACCCTGGCCGGCGCGGGTCTGGCCCATTTTCTGCACCTGAAAACGCCGGGCCAGCCGGGGCGTATCCGCCCCGTGTGGGCCATCGCCGCCGGCCTGCTGCTGGCCTATTTCCAGGACGTCATCCCCCCCGTGCCCCTGGTGAAGAAGGATATCGCCGTGGGCCATGCCCTGGCCAAGGCCGAGGGTGACTATGTGCTGAAGCAGGAGAAGACGTCCTGGTGGGTGTTCTGGCGCCGGGTGTCCAAGGAGGTGCACGTGAAGCCCGGGGAGCGTATCTACTGCGTCTCCGCCGTGTTCGCCCCCACGGGCCTGGACACCCGCCTGTACCACCGCTGGTCCCATTACGACGACGACCGGGGATGGGTCACCACCTCCCACATCGGCTTCGGCCTGGCCGGGGGCCGGGAAGGGGGCTACCGGGGCTACACCTGGAAGCAGAACCTGGCCCCCGGCGAATGGAAAGTTGCGGTGGAAACGGAGAACGGCCATACCGTGGCCGTGCACCGCTTCGAGCTGTCGGCGGAGCCCCTGGCGGACGGCGCCCCCATGGTGGAAAAACGATTCTGAAGGCCGTGGACGCGCCGGCCTGCACCACCTACCAGCTCCGCATCCATGTCCCCCGGCCCCTCCGCATCGCCGTGGGCCGCCTGGGCTGTTTCGGCTTCCCCGCCGGGGACTATGTCTACACCGGCTCCGCCCGGCGCAATTTCCAGGCCCGCATCGACCGCCACCTGCGCAAGGAAAAAACCCTGCGCTGGCACATCGATTACCTGCTGGCCGCGCCAGGGGTGACGGTCACCTCGGTCCATCCCTCCCGCGAGGGCGAATGCGCCCTGAACCAGGCTACCGATGGGCACATCGTCGTGCCAGGCTTCGGCGCCTCCGACTGTAGGCGTGGCTGCGGCAGCCACCTTAAATATCTGGGTGCCGGCGCCCTTCCCGTCTCCAATGCCAGGCTGGCCGTTGGGAATGACTGGGGATAGCATCTGCCCCACCACCCCCGGCAGGCCACCCGCCGGGACAAAACAAAGAAGGCGGCGACCCCGCCCCAGGAGGCCAAATGAACAAGAAGCCCACCCCCACCCAGGCAGCCTCACCATCGCCGGAACCCACCCGCACCGGCCTTTCAGCCGCCACCATCCGCCAGGCCTTCCTGGACAACCTGTTCTACGTGCAGGGCCGCTTCCTGGAGGTGGCCACCCCCAACGACCTCTACCAGGCCCTGGCCTACACCCTGCGGGACCGCCTGCTGCACCGCTGGGTAAGCACGGTGCAGACCTACAGGGAGACCGACTGCCGCACGGTCTGCTACCTGTCGGCGGAATACCTGCCCGGCCCCCACCTGGGCAAGAACCTGCTCAACCTGGGCATCATGGACAACGCCCGGGAGGCCATGGCGGACCTGGGCCTGGACCTGGACGCCATCCTGGAGCAGGAGGAGGAACCGGGCCTGGGCAACGGTGGCCTGGGGCGCCTGGCGGCCTGCTTCATGGATTCCCTGGCCACCCTGCAGATCCCGGCCATCAGCTACGGCATCCGCTATGAGTACGGCATCTTCGACCAGGTGATCCGGGACGGCTGGCAGCTGGAGACCAGCGACACCTGGCTGCATAACGGCAATCCCTGGGAGGTGCGCCGGCCCAACGTGAGCTTCGAGATCATGGTGGGCGGTGCAACCGAGACCTATGTGGACGGCCAGGGCCGGCCACGGACCCGCTGGTTCTCCAGCGACATTTTCCGGGGCGTGGCCTTCGACACCCCCATCCTGGGCCACGAGGTCAACACCGTGAACCTGCTGCGCCTGTGGGCCGCCGAGGCGCCGGAGTCCTTCGACTTCCAGACCTTCAACCAGGGGGACTACGCCGGCGCCGTCATGCGCAAGGTGCGTTCCGAAACCGTGAGCAAGGTGCTCTACCCCAACGACGAGGTGGACAGCGGCAAGCGCCTGCGCCTCATGCAGCAATACTTCTTCGTCTCCTGCTCCCTCCAGGACATGATCCGCATACACCTCACCACGGCCCGGCCTCTGGAGAAGTTCCACGAGAAATACGCCGCCCAGCTCAACGACACCCATCCCACCATCGCCGTGGCGGAACTCATGCGCCTGCTGGTGGACGTCCACGGCATGGACTGGGACACGGCCTGGGGCGTCACCACCCGCACCTTCGCCTACACCAACCACACCCTGCTGCCCGAGGCCCTGGAGAAGTGGCCCCTGCCCCTGTTCGAGAACCTGCTGCCCCGGCACCTGGAGATCGTCTACGAGATCAACCGCCGCTTCCTGGACGACATGCGCCTGCGTTACCCCTATGACGAAGCACGCATCGCCCGCCTGTCCATCATCGACGAGACCGGCCCCCGCTACGTGCGCATGGCCAACCTGGCCTGCGTGGCCGCCTTCGCCATCAACGGCGTAGCCGAGCTGCACACCCGCCTGCTGGGGCAAACCGTGCTGAAGGACTTCCACGACACCTGGCCTGAGAAGTTCCAGAACAAGACCAACGGCGTCACCCCCCGGCGCTTCATGGTGCTCTCCAACCCGGGCCTGGCCGGCCTGCTGGACGAAAGCCTGGGGCCGGAATGGATCAAGGACCTGGACCGCTTGCGGGGCCTGGAAAAATTCGCCGACGACGCCTCGTTCCAGGCCCGCTGGCAGACGGTGAAGCGGGAACGCAAGTCCCACCTGGCGGACTACATCGCCCATATCCAGGGCATCAGACTGGACCCGGACAGCCTGTTCGACATCCAGGCCAAGCGCATCCACGAATACAAGCGCCAGCACCTCAACGTGCTGCACATCGTCGCCCTCTACAACCGCCTCAAGCACGGCCTGGACCTGCCCCCGCGCGCCTTCGTCTTCGGCGGCAAGGCCGCGCCGGGCTACGCCATGGCCAAGCTCATCATCAAGCTCATCAACGCCGTGGCCGAGGTGGTGAACCGGGACCCGGACATCCGTGGCCGCATCAAGGTGGTGTTCGTGCCCGACTACAGTGTCAAGACAGCCCAGCACGTCTACCCTGCCGCCAACCTGTCCGAGCAGATCTCCACCGCCGGCAAGGAGGCCTCCGGAACGGGCAACATGAAGTTCTCCATGAACGGCGCCCTCACCATCGGCACCCTGGACGGCGCCAACGTGGAAATCCGCGAGGAGGTGGGGGCCGACAACTTCTTCCTCTTCGGCCTCACGGCGGAGGAAGTGGAGCGGGTGAAGCAGGCCGGCTACCGCCCCGCCGACCTCTACCACGGCCACGAGGAAATCCGCGCCGCCCTGGACCTCATCGCCAGCGGCTTCTTCTCCCACGGCGACCGGGACCTGTTCCGCCCCCTGGTGGACCAGCTCATCCAGCATGACGAATACCTGGCCCTGGCGGACTTCCCCACCTACGCCGAATGCCAGGGCCGGGTGGGGGACGTGTACCGGGACGAAAAGCTCTGGACCCGCATGTCCATCCTCAACGTGGCCCGCATCGGCAAGTTCTCATCGGACCGCACCATCGCCGAATACTGCCGGGACATCTGGCGGGTGGGGCCGGTGCCTATCGAGTTGAAGCTGTGATGAGGCCATAGACACCCCATGACGCTAGCCAATTACGTATATGTTGATAATATACAAACATGATTGATCTCGGCTTGGTCACCGGCTTCGACTGGGATTCCGGCAATGCCCGGAAGAACGAAAAGCATGGCGTCACGGCAGCGGAAGCGGAGCAGGTCTTCTTCAACCAGCCTTTGCTGTTGCTGGAAGACATGAAACACAGTCTGGACGAACCGCGTTTCCATGCGCTGGGGCATACCCACGACGGCCGCCTGTTGCACCTCACCTTCACGCTACGTCATGAAGGCACGAGCATCCGGGTGATATCGGCGCGGGACATGCATCGGAAAGAAAGGGCTATCTATGAGCAAGCGACTTAAACCCATTCCTGCCTTCAAGACGGAGACCGAGGAACGCGCGTTCTGGGAAACCCACGACAGCGCCGAGTACGTGGACTGGTCCAAGGCCCAGGCCACGGTGCTGCCCAATCTCAAGCCCACCACCCAGACCATCTCCCTGCGCCTGCCCCTGCATCTGCTGGAGACCATCAAGGCCGCCGCCAATGCCCGGGACGTGCCCTACCAGTCGCTGATCAAGGTCTGGCTCCAGGAGAAGGTTGAGCAGTAGTGATTTCTGAAAATGCCTGCGCAACTTCGGGGAGATAGACCATGAACCACGACACCAACATCGCCCTGCTCATCGACGCGGACAACAGCCCGGCCAGCAAGATCGAGCAGATCCTGGACGAGTTGGCCAATTACGGCGTCATCAACATCCGCCGGGCCTACGGCAACTGGAAGAGTCCCCACCTGAAGGGCTGGGAGGCGGTGCTGCACGAATTCGCCATCCAGCCCGTGCAGCAGTTCGCCTACACCAAGGGCAAGGGGGCCACGGACGCGGCCATGATCATCGACGCCATGGACCTGCTGTACACCAAGAGCCTGGACGGCTTCTGCCTGGTGTCCAGCGATTCGGACTTCACGCCCCTGGTGATGCGCATCCGCGCCAACGGCCTGAAGGTGTTCGGCTTTGGCGAGAAGAAAACGCCGGAGCCCTTCGTCAACGCCTGTTCCAAGTTCCTGTACCTGGAGAACCTGGGCAACCTGGAGCCCGCGCCTCCGCCTACGGAGGCCCCGGGGACCGCCAGCCCAGCGGCAACCAAGGCTCCGGCTCCGGCCCAGCCGGCCAAGCTCAGCGCCAAGGAACTGCGGGGTAACGGACGCCTGGTGAGCATGCTGCGCATGTCCGTGGAGGCGGCGGCCGACGAGGAAGGCTGGGCGGGCCTGGGGGCGGTGGGCCAGCACATCTCCAAGCAGGCCTCCTTCG
The DNA here is from genome assembly GCA_024235835.1 of Thiobacillus sp. Classification (NCBI taxonomy): domain Bacteria; kingdom Pseudomonadati; phylum Pseudomonadota; class Betaproteobacteria; order Nitrosomonadales; family Thiobacillaceae; genus Thiobacillus; species Thiobacillus sp. The sequence continues at coordinate 1,000,526 of JACKLQ010000001.1, forward strand.
ATGCCCGCAACTACGGCTATGCCCGCCTGAAGGACCTGTTCCAGGCCATAGGGCTGTTCGAGATGCGCACCAGGGACAAGAGCATCTACGTGCGGGACAAGCGCCAGACTTCTGCCCAGGCCGAGTAGCATCCTGGACCTGAGAATACTGGCCAACTCATCTCTGCTATCCACGTAATATCCCTGTGCCAGGCTGCATTGCTTCCGACTGAGCCCCAGACTTTGGGAACCACCTGAAATACTAAGGGGCCCGTATCGGTAAGGAGCATTTCCCTTGGCAATCTAAGTTCAATCCTAGCGCCATGAACCGTTCCGAATGGCCCATTGCGGCCCGCTATCATCAGTTCGAATTCGCCTGGTCACTGCCAATACTATGTGCCCGGGCAGAATAGCCCTGTTCCACAACCATCCTTGGGAGAATGACATGCCTTATATCAAACCCTCACTGCTGATCACCACGATTCTCGGCCTCGCCATGGCCCAGCCCGCTTCGGCTTTGGAAACTGCGGATGCCGGGAAATTCATTGCCGACCTGTCCGCCGCCCATGCCGGATTCGAAGTGGCTGTCCCCGTCTTCACCCTGAACGACGCCAACAGCGATGGCTACCCGGAAACCATCGACGTCAAGTACGACGTTTACAGCCTGGGCACCACCACCAAGCGGTATTCGTCCACGACGAAGACCGTCAACACCCCGGCCCTGGGAAGCTGCAACCCCGCCACCGCCGCAGATAAAACGGATTTCACCCGGACATGGGTTGGGCGCGCCACCACCAGCAAGCGCATCACCCTGGTCCTGGAAATGACCCTGGATTGCGGCGCCGAATACAACCAGCGGGTCGTGGTCTATTCCGCGGACGTTTCAGCCGGAAACAAGACCGGTGCATGGAGCTACAGCACTACAGGGAGCAAGTCGCTCATCGCCGCCAATGGCATGGATCTCGACAATGACGGTATCAACGAGAACCTGGCGATGATCTTGAGCTACGACACCGCGGCAGGTCTCAACACGAACGTCGTGCAACTGCGGTTCAGCAATGGCACGACAGTAAACAGCAAGGGGTATCCCTTTATCCGCTGATCGCTTGCTGCTGGCGATCCAACGCCGCCCCAGGGCGGCGTTGTCGTTTTTGCAAGCATCAGCCTCCAGGGCGGAGACACATGGAGATGCGCCTAGTAGTGAGGCGGAACATCCTCCCGCAGGTCCGTCTTTTCCCCAGGCGCCATCTGCTGCATCTGCTGGAACAGCGCCCGCAGCTCATCCTGGAGCAGGTTGATCTGTTCCTGTTGCCGGGAAACGGTGTGGTTGAGTTCCTCCACCAGGTCTTCTGTGAAGCTGAGCTTGATCTCGAGTTCGGTAAGACGTGCTTGGGTATCCGCGTTCATGCCTGACGCCGTCTCGGTCGGTGAATGAAGGGGGCCATTGTAGGTTGAAGGAGTGTCTACAGCCTCGGCAACGCTGTAATCGGGTGCATCTCGCACTATTTCAGTGCACCAAACCTCGGATGTTTCTGCTCTGCCATCCCGGCGCCCTGGCCGAAGGCCCGCAGTGGATAGCCTTGCAACCCTTGCGCTTATTCCCGACACAAATGGTATGGATTATGCGTCTAGGCACATATAGAATCGCGACAGATTATTAGCATGTACTGATTCTTGAATACACCACAATTACAGGAGACTGCCATGGAACTGTTCGCCAGATACCCTTTGCTGCCAGCAATGGCCATGCTCGTTGCCTCCTTTGGCCTTCATGCCCAGGAGCCTGCATCGGCCAAGGTTGCGACCCAGGACATCGCATGTCATGCCCTGATGACCGAGAAGGAATGCATGACATTCCGCTCCACCCTGGGCTCCCTGCCCCTCGGCAAGTCCCGGGACCATTTCATGGCCGAGCACACCGCCTTGATCCGGGAGCGGGAACGCCTGTGCAGTTGCTCCCGCGCCAAGGCGGATACCGTCATCTACTATCCCGACGTAAAACAGCTGGCGTTGCGTTCCTGACAGCCTGCGGCGTCTGGGCGACAAGGGCCTTCCCGCAACAAACCTGGTTGGGCACATAATCAACCTCACCGTAATGGGGTGGGTGTAAGGTGAAAGCACCCTGCTGAACGCAGGGCTGTTTTACGCAATCCACACTAGAGGTTCCCAAGATGTATGCAATCCGCAGCACGTCCCTCGGCAAGCTGGCTCTTGCCGTTCTTCCCCTTTTCCTCCTTTCTGCCTGCGCCACCACCGAATCCGTTTCCGAGCAGACGGCCCCCCTGGGCGAGAAGATAGCCGCCCTGGATTCCAGCCTGGAAGCCGGCCTGCGAACTGCCACGGCCACCGCAAACGAGGCCAAGTTCCTGGCCGCCCGCCACGATGCCCGCCTCAACGATCTGGATGGCCGCTTCAGCGCCCAAAGCCAGCAACTGGACGCCCTGCGTGATGAAATTGCCCGCACGGGCACGGAAAGCGCCCGGGCCATGGCCAAGTTGCGCAACGATCTCCTGGCCAGACAACAAGCCGACACCGAAACGACAAGGCAAGTCCTGTCCCAAGAACTGGGTCAGCAACTGGATGACAGGCTTGCCAAGGCCGAAGCCCGGATGGTTGAAGGCGCCAACACCCATACCGAGACCCGCATCAAGGAAGTGGACTCCGCGCTAAGTGGCCGCATGGACCAGATGGAGAAGCGCCTGGCCGAGGTTGCCCGCCTGGCCGAGGACGCCCTTGCCGCCCTGGGTCTGGGTCCCCGCAAGATTTACGGCAAGGTGGTGAACAGTGTCACCCTCACCGACGACAACACGCTCTTCCCGATCAATTCGCCGGACCTCGGCAGCAAGGACAAGACCAAGCTGGACGCCGTGGCCGAGTTCGTGAAGAAGCTGGACGTGAACTACCACATCGGCATCCATGGGCATACCGACGGCATGGGCTCCGACGACTACAACTACGAGCTGGCAAAGGCCCGGGCCGAGGTGGTGAAGAACTACCTGCACGAACAGAAGGGAATCCCCCTGCTGCGCATGTCGGTCATCTCCCATGGAGCCACGGACGTATCCACGTACCTCCAGGGCAGCAACCGCCGCATCGTGGTGGAAGTGTTGCAGTAAAGCGTAAAGGCGGAAGGGAGCGCGCCTCCGGCGCTCAAGGGTAAAGGGCCCCCACCTTTACCCTTCACCCTTCACCCTTCACCCAGCAGGTATCATGGCGCCCTTTTAGCCGCTCTCGTTTCAGCGCCCCCAGGGCCGGGCTGCGCCCAGCCCGCCCCCCGAGGGGGTCAAGTAAACTCGGGGCGGCCCTTCGTTTACTTGAGAGGCAGCGCGCTGCCCGACCTTCATGAACACCAACCCATTCCCCCCCGAACTGCTGCGCGACGTCCAGCGCAGGCGCACCTTCGCCATCATTTCCCACCCGGACGCGGGCAAGACCACCCTCACGGAAAAGCTGCTGCTGTTCGGCGGCGCCATCCAGATGGCCGGCACGGTGAAGGCCCGCAAGTCAGCCCGCCATGCCACCTCCGACTGGATGGAGGTGGAGAAGCAGCGGGGCATCTCGGTCACCAGCTCGGTGATGCAGTTCGACTACGCCGGCCACACCATCAACCTGCTGGACACCCCGGGCCACGAGGACTTCTCGGAAGACACCTACCGGGTGCTCACCGCCGTGGACGCGGCGGTCATGGTCATCGACGCGGCCAAGGGCGTGGAAGCCCAGACCATCAAGCTGCTGGACGTCTGCCGCCTGCGCGACACCCCCATCATCACCTTCGTCAACAAGATGGACCGCGAGGTGCGCGACCCCCTGGACCTGCTGGCGGAGATCGAGTCTGTGCTGAAGCTGGACTGCGCCCCGGTGACCTGGCCCGTGGGCATGGGCAAGACCTTCCGGGGCGTCTACCACCTGCTCCACGACCACATGCTGCGCTTCACCGCCGGCGAGGAGCGGGCCGGGGGCGAAGTGGAGCTCATCGAAGGCATGGAGAACCCCAAGCTGCAGGAGCTGTTCCCCCTTGAAATGGATCGTCTGCATGAAGAGGTGGGCCTGTTGCGCGACGCCAGCCCGCCCTTCGACATCACCGACTTCCTGCGGGGCCACCAGTCCCCCGTGTTCTTCGGCTCCGGCATCAACAACTTCGGCGTGCGGGAGATCCTCCAGGCCCTGGTGGAATGGGCGCCGCCGCCCCAGGCCCGGGATGGAGGCGAACGCATGGTGGAACCCGCCGAGCCCCCCTTCACCGGCTTCGTCTTCAAGATCCAGGCCAACATGGACCCCAAGCACCGGGACCGCATCGCCTTCTTCCGGGTCTGCTCCGGGCGCTACTCGCCGGGCATGAAGGTGCAGCACCAGCGCATGGGCCGGGAGATGAAGCTGGCCAACGCCCTCACTTTCATGGCCAACGAGCGGGTGCACATGGAGGATGCCGTGGCCGGCGACATCATCGGCATCCACAACCATGGCCAGCTGCAGATCGGCGACACCCTCACGGAGGGCGAGGCCCTGCACTTCAAGGGCATCCCCTACTTCGCCCCGGAGATGTTCCGCAGCGCCCGGTCCCGGGACCCCATCAAGTCCAAGCAGTTGCAGAAGGGCCTGAAGGAACTGGGGGAGGAAGGCGCCATCCAGGTGTTCGAAAACATGGCCAGCGGCGCATTGCTGCTGGGGGCCGTGGGCCAGCTCCAGTTCGAGGTGGTGGCCAGCCGCTTGCAGGCGGAATACAAGGTGGACGCCATCTACGAGCAGGCGGACATCCACACCGCCCGCTGGCTCACCTTCCCCGACGAAGCCACCCGCAAGCAGTTTGAAAAGGAGCAACTCGCCCGCATGGCCAGGGACGTGGATGGCAACCCGGTCTATCTCGCCACCAACCGCTACAACCTCAGCCTGCTGGAGGAGAAATGGCCCAAGGTCCGGTTCCACGCCAGCAGGGAGCACGGCCAGCGGTTCGAATAAGCCGCCCCGCAGGCAGCTTGCCTATTCCCGGCTGGAACCAGGGCTCAGCCGCCGTAGACCTCGCCCTTGCCGGTTTGCTGGGCATGGGATGACAGGGTGCGAACCTCCGGCTTGTCCTGGCCATGCAGCGCGGCACGGATGGCCTCCACCAGGGGATCCCGGGTCTCCGGGGCTGTCTGGTGGGAGGACTGGGCCGAGGCCTGGTAGTTCATATCCTGCTCGAAGCTGGCCAGCACAGGGTCTGCAGGTTCACCGGCGAAGGCCAGGGAGGGCGGCAGGGTGGCGACGAAGAGGGCGATGGCGAGTTTGGCAATACGCATGGTTCAGTTCCTTTCAGTGATTAGGGATGTCCGATTCGACATTCGTCATATAGCAAAGGTCATGCCAATCAAATAAACATCATTTATTCAACAAGTTACAACTTCACAAAGTATCACTCCACAACATTTGTCCAGAGTGGACGTTAATATATGTTCACACTGAACAAATAGATCTGAACATGATTACCCTGACTGCCCTGAACCAGTTTCTGGACAACCTCGAAGAAGGCATCCTGTTCCTCGACCGGCAGCGCCACGTAGTAGCCGTCAACCGGGCTGCGCGGCAGATGCTGGGCAAGGGCCAGGACGAGATACTGGGCCGGTTCTGTCCCAGCCTGTTCCAGGGCACGGCCTGTGCCAGAAACTGCGAAAGGCAGGGCAGTTGCGCCCTCATGACCGGCGTCCGGGGGGAGAAAATGCTGCAGGACCTGGTGGTGCAACGGCCGGACGGTGAACTGCTCCCCCTGCGCATGTGGGCCATGGCGCTCCCGTCCGATGCCGGCTTGGCCTACTTTGCCGTGGTTCTGCGGGACCGCAGCGAGGAAACCCGGCTGGAGGAGGCCGCCAGCGAACGGTTGCAGCTGGGAGGCCTTGTGGGGCATGCCGCCGCCATGCAGGAACTGTTCATCCAGATACTGCGGGCTGCCGCCAGCGAAGCCAGCGTCCTCATCACCGGCGAAAGCGGCACGGGCAAGGAACTGGTGGCCCGGGCCCTGCACGACAACTCCAGCCGGGCCAGGGAACCTTACCTGCGGGTGCACTGCGCGGCCTTTCCGGAGCATCTGCTGGAAAGTGAATTGTTCGGCTTTGCCCGAGGCGCTTTCACCGGCGCCACCACAGCCCGGGAAGGCCGGTTCGAGGCCGCCCACGGCGGCACGCTACTGCTGGACGAGATAGGCGAGGTGCCCCTCAGCGTCCAGGTCAAACTGTTGCGCGTATTGCAGGAGCGGGAAATCGAGCGCCTGGGGGAAAACGAGCCGCGCAAGGTGGATGTCCGCATCCTCGCGGCCACCCACCGGGACCTTCCCACCATGGTGCGCCATGGGGAATTCCGGGCGGACCTGTATTACCGGCTGCGGGTGCTGCCCCTCCACGTGCCGCCCCTGCGGGAACGCCTCGAAGACATTCCCTTGCTGGTCCACCCCCTGCTGGCGAACATACGCGGACGCCACCACGGACAGGACATCCAGGTTTCCGACGAGGCCCTGGCCGCCCTGTGCGCCTACGACTGGCCGGGCAATGTGCGAGAACTGGCCAACGCCCTGGAATACGCCCTGGTCCACGCGGAGGGCAAGGTTCTGCAACCTCGCCATCTGCCCCCCGAAGTGCGGGAGTCGGGCCAGGCCCACACCTTTTCGCGGACGGAGGGGGCACGTCGCACCGTGCCAGACCTGGCGCCGCGCTATTACCGCACCGCCACCGCGGCCCCGGGACAGGAAAAGGAGACGCTGGAGCGCGCCCTGCGGGAAAACGGCGGCAACCGTGCGGCAACGGCGAAAGCCCTGAGCATGTCCCGCACGACGCTATGGAAGAAACTCAAGCAGTACGGCATCGACGCCTGACAGCAGAGTCGTGGCTGAATTCCAGCCAGGAACCGATCGGAATGAAGAAGGACTTAACAGGGCATTGAAAAATGTAAAAAACATGTCAATAACCGTCATGCCGGCGCAAGTCAGAATACATAAAACATTGATTTGTTTGATATGGCTCGTCTGGACCCCGGCTTTCTCAGGGATGACGGCGCATTATTCGTCACCCTGTTGACCTTCCAGGTCATCCCCTTCAATGGGCTACGGTCGCTCAGACCCCGACAGGCTGCTGGGGAGCGTGTCTTTTTTTAGGCTGCCCGCGGAACAAGGGCACAGTCCAGATCACTGCCCAGCATGTGGCCTACCGTCACGCCCATCATGAAGTTGAGCATGCACAAGGCTTCCTCGTGATATGCCCAATCCCCATCGTTGCCCGCCAGGCGACGACGGATCGATTCCAGTTCCCCCAGCATGGCCTGGTGCTCGGCGCGATGCTGGTCCAGTTTGGGATGCTTCAGGCTCGAAAGGACTTGTTCCTCCTGAGTGAAATGCATCTTCAACAGATCGCCAAACTCATGAAATGTACTGCGCAGCCTCTCCCTCTCCGCAGGATTCTTCGCAAGCCCACTGGCCTTCAAGGCAAGATGAAAAATCAATTCATGCTGGTGATCCACGGTTGCATTGCCCAGCTTGAAATCATCCGCCAGATCGTAGGGAATGGGAGGACAGCCCAACGCGATACCATGGGACCCGATACGACCCGTATTGTTGGCCCTGAAGACCGGACGACGCAGCTTGAGCAGCGACTTGAAGAATTGACTCAAACTGAAATCCATCACTAATCCCGTTCATGCATGGACGGCCAGGCGGCAATGGGGGCGGCGCGTCCGGATAACTCAGCCATTGAGCGCCGCCGTCACGATCTCCCTGGCCTCGGAGACGATGGCCTGGAGGTGCTCCGCGCTCTTGAAGCTCTCGGCGTAGATCTTGTAGATGTCCTCGGTGCCCGAGGGCCGGGCGGCGAACCAGCCGTTCGCCGTGGTGACCTTGAGGCCGCCGATGGGGGCATCGTTGCCGGGGGCCCGGGTGAAGCGGCCGATGATGGCCTCTCCGGCCAGGGAAGGGGCGGCCACCTTGTCCCCCGTCAGGGTCTTGAAGGCGGCCTTCTGTTCCGGGGTGCAGGCGGCATCGATGCGCAGGTAGTAGGGCGTGCCGTATTGCGCGGCCAGGTTCTGATAGTAGCGGCCCGGGTCCTGGCCGGTGACGGCGGTGATCTCCGCCGCCAGCAGGGCCAGGATGATGCCGTCCTTGTCCGTGGTCCATACGGTGCCGTCCCGGCGCAGGAAGCTGGCGCCGGCGCTCTCCTCGCCGCCGAAGCACAAGGTGCCTTCCAGCAGGCCAGGGCTGAACCACTTGAAGCCCACGGGCACCTCGATGAACGTGCGGCCCAGGCCGGTGACCACCCGGTCGATGAGTCCGGAGCTCACCAGGGTCTTGCCCACCGCCACGTCCCGCTTCCACTCAGGGCGATGGGTGAGCAGGTAGTGGATGGCCACCGCCAGGAAATGGTTGGGGTTCATGAGGCCCATGGAGGGGGTGACGATGCCGTGGCGGTCCACGTCGGCGTCGTTGCCCCAGGCGATGTCGTACTGGTCCTTGAGATTCACCAGGCTGGCCATGGCGTAGGGGCTGGAGCAGTCCATGCGGATCTTGCCGTCATGGTCCAGGGTCATGAATCCGAAGGTGGGGTCCACCCTGGGGTTCACCACCTCGATGTTCAGGCCGTATTTCTCGGCGATGGGCTGCCAGTAGGCCACCGCGGCCCCGCCCATGGGGTCCACGCCCATTTTCAGGCCGGCGTCGCGGATGGCCTCCATGTCGATGACCTCACCCAGGTCGGCCACGTAGGGGGCGACGAAATCCTCCTGGAAGGTGGTGGGCGCTTCCAGGGCCTGCTCGTAGGGCACCCGGCGCACGTCCCGGTTGCCGTCCGCCATGAGGGCGTTGGCCCGCTGCTCGATCCAGCCCGTGGCGTCCGTGTCGGCGGGGCCGCCGTGGGGCGGGTTGTACTTGATGCCGCCATCCGGGGGCGGGTTGTGGGAGGGCGTTATGACGATGCCGTCCGCCTGGCAGCCGGTGCCGGGCCCATCGGCGCAGTTCTCCTTGTTGAAGGCCAGGATGGCCCGGGAGATGACCGGCGTGGGCGTGTAGCCGTCCTCAGCCTGGAGTCGCACCTCCACGCCGTTGGCGGCCAGCACCTCCAGGGCCGAGCGCTGGGCGGGGGCCGACAGCGCATGGGTGTCCTTGCCCAGGAACAGGGGGCCGGTGACGCCCTGGGCGGCGCGGTATTCGCAAACCGCCTGGGTGATGGCCCGGATGTGGGCTTCGTTGAAGCTCCTGTTGAACGCGCTGCCCCGGTGGCCGCTGGTACCGAAGGCCACCCGCTGGGTGGAGACATTCGCATCCGGGATATCGGCATAGGCCGCCAGCAGGGCAGCGGTGTCCATGAGGCTGTCGGCGGGGGCGGGTTTACCGGCGAGAGGGTGGGTCATGGGAGGCTCCAGACAGAACAAATCCTTGTAGGCGTAATGGTACGCCTAGCGCTGTTACAAACCGTAACCTGTCGAAACCCCTGCGCCTGCCCTGCCTGCCTAGCATGGACTCAAGGATGGCTGGAAAGCATCCGAACCGAGTAAAGGAGCAAGACATGAAAGCGACCATGAAAACCCTGTTAGCCGCCCTTCTCAGCGTAACTGCCCTGGGCATGGGCGCCCAGGCCCAAGCCGACGGCCGTGGCGACCGGGACGGCTGGCGCGATGGCGGACGCCACGAACATCGCTGGGACGACCGGCGGCACGACCGCGGCTGGCACGAAGGCTGGCGTCCTCACCACCACCATCCAGGCTACTGGCGAAACGCCTACTACTACTCACCTCCGCCGGTGGTGTACGAGCACCGCTACTACTACGGTCCCTACTACCGCTATCCCCGGGGCGGCTCCGTGATTCTTGACCTGCCGCCCATCATCATCCGCTGAGCGTTGGATGCAGCCCGGGTGCAGGCTGGGGTCAGCCTGCCACAACGCTGACCCTCACGCCCCGGCACGCCACCACCTGGCCGGCGCGGATTTTCGCGGTCTTGCGATCTTCCCGCTGGCCATCCACCGTCACTTCGCCTCCGGCCACCAGGGCCTTGCCCTGGCCGCCGCTGTCGGCCACACCGGCCAGCTTGAGCAGGTCACACAGGGCGACAAACTCGCCCCGCAGATGAAAATCAACGACTTGCATAAGCGTCCTTGAAGGCTTGCAGGGAGAGAGGTTCGATGTGCGCGGTTTCCTGGCCATCGGTGATCCACACCTGCCCCTCCTGCACGGTGCACTGCAGGCGCATGGTGCGCTCCGCCATGCCCGCCAGGGCCTGGGTGGCCTCGTAGGGCACCCGGTACACTGCCAGGTTCTCCAGCCGTCCAAGCTTGTCCCGGTTCAGTTCCCACCATACGTCAGCGGAGCGACTGCCGTAGCTCACGATCACCACCTTTTCTGATCGGCCGCAGGCCTTGCGGGTCCATTTCTCGTCCGGCAGACCCACGTCGATCCAGAGATCGATGGCGCCAGTGAGGTCCTTGCGCCACAGGTCCGGCTCATCATCCACGCACAGCCCCTTGCCGAAGCCCAGTCCCTCCTGGGCGAACAGGGTGAAAGCCAGCAGGCGCACCATCATGCGCTCGTCCGTCTCGGAGGGATGCCGGGCCAGGGTGAGGCTGTGGTCCGCATAGTAGTTGCGGTCCATGTCGGCGATCTGGAGATCCGCCTTGAAAATGGTTGCCTTGAGGGCCATGGGAGCTCGGTGAAGGGTGAAGGGTGAAGGGTGAAAAAAGTCTAGTTGTCCAAGGCGTCGATTTCCTGGATCAGGACCCAGGGAGCGGCCACCACGGCCCAGAAAATCGTTTGCCGTTCATGCCAGACCATGGCGTCCTCCGTGGCGGCCCGCCGGAGCAGGCCCCGGTCCATCCAATCCGCCACGGTCGCCTTATCGTCCCTGGAGACATGGAAGGCCACGTCCACCAGATCCAGTTCCGCAGCCACCAGCACCACCACCCCCCGGGCGAAATGGCGCTCCAGTTCCTTCCAGGCCAGCCTGCCGGTCTCGGCGTTGAGCTTGGCGCGCAGGAGTTCGTCGGCTTCGTTCATGGACGGAAAGGTGAACAACGGTGGGGCGCGCATTCTAACCGGTCCCGACACCGTAGCCCGGAGGTGGCCCCGGGCTACTCCACCGCGCTTTCCCAGCCCAGCATCTGCAGCACCATGGTGAAATCCGCTGCTGGCGGCGCCTTGAGGACCAGGTCTTGTCCCGTCACCGGGTGCCGGAATGCCAGTTCCACCGCCGCCAGCAGCAGGCGGTCGCTGCCGAATAGGTCCCGAAAAAGCCGGTTGTGCCGACCCTTGCCATGGGTGGCATCGCCGATGAGGGGATGGGAGAGGTGTTTCATGTGGCGGCGCAACTGGTGCCAGCGGCCGGTGAGTGGCGTCAGTTCCACCAAGGCGTAGCGGCTGGTGGGGTAGCGGTCCACCCGATGGGGCAATTCCACGGTAGCCAGGCGCCGAAAGCGGGTGACGGCTGGCTGGGGTCCACCACGGGCGGCCAAGCCCGCATGCTCGTCCGCCATGGGCGCCAGGGGATGGTCGATCTCGCCGGATTCCGGAGGATGGCCCCGGACCACGGCCAGGTAGCGCTTGGCCATCTCCCCCGCCTCGAACAGGGCCCCCATGGCCCGCCCCGTGGCCTTGTCCAGGGCGAAAAGCAGGAGCCCGGAGGTGCCCTTGTCCAGGCGATGTACCGGCCACACGGGCTGGCCGATCTGATCCCGCAGGATCTGCAGGGCGAAACGGGTCTCGTGGCGGTCCAGGTCGGTACGGTGCACCAGCAGCCCGGCGGGCTTGTGCACGACGACGAGCCATTCGTCCCGGTGGAGGACGGGCAGGGTCTCCCGGACCCCTTCGATCACCGCAGGCTCACTTCCCGCCCTTGCAGGGGTAAAGCTCCCTCAGGGCCAGTTCCAGTGCCTGGGCCGCGGGCAGCTTCTGCTTGTCCGCATGACGCGCCAACCAGAGTGCCAGGCTCATGGGCAAGTGGTCCCTGTCGCCTCCCTCCAGGCAGAAGCCCGGCTGCGCCTTGAACTGGTAAGTAGCGTCCAGGTAACCGTTGAGGTAGTTGCGGCACATGGCCGCCAAGGCCCTCGCCTTGTCCGCGCTCTGGCATGTGCGCATCAGGGTCATGCCGTCCATACCCTTGTAGGTGGCCCCGGCGGCGGCCGGCCAGGCCAGGGCCAGCATCAGGCAAAAGCACAGCTTATTCATATCCTCAGTCCTCCTGGGCACCGGTTTGCATGCCGGTTTGGGCACCGGCCGGGTTGCCATTCTCATCATCGTTGCCCATGGCCGCCAGGAACCGCTGCCGCGCCGCGGACAATTCGCGGCGTGCCGCGTCTAACCTGCCGTCATCCTCCACCGCCTCATCCAGCGCACGCCCGCACGCCCGGTAGAAGGGCTCGAAGGCCGCCAGCACCGCCGCCTGGTCCAGGATGCGGGGGGACCGGGGGGCCGCCACGGGGGCGGAGCCATCCAGGGGGCGCAGCACCGCGTAGCGGGGAATCATGCGCTGGCCGCCCCCCTCCGTCGAGGCCGCGACGGGGCCAGTCTTCACATACACCTTGCCCTCGAATTCAAAGCGAGCGCCGATAGGCAGCATGGAGAACTTCATGCCGCGTCCCTCAGGCCCAATACCTGGCCTTGTCCGGCAACACCCAGCGTATGCCGCCCTTGGGGTCTTCCCGGTCGCCCTTGTAGCGGGGTATGACGTGGATATGCAGGTGGGGCACGCTCTGGCCGCCGGCGGCGCCGTGGTTGATGCCGATGTTGTAGCCGTCCGGGCCGTGGCGCTCGTCCAGGATGCGCTTGCATTCCCCCAGGGCCTTCAGGAGGGCCATCTGCTCTGCCTCGGTGGCCTCGAACAGGGTGGGGAAATGACGCCGGGGAATGATCACCGTATGGCCGGGGGAGACGGGGAAACCGTCCTTGTAAACCACGGTGAGTTCGTCCTCGGCCAGGATGCGGGCCGGGTCCAGGACGCAGAAGGGACAGGGTTTGGAGTGGGTCTGGGACATGCTGTGCATAACGGAACATGGAACGGCCCGGATTATCCGCCAGACCTCCATTAAAACCCTGCAAAGCTTCATACCAGTACGCTGCCGTTCGCCGGAAAACGGCCACATAGGCGGAACATGTCCTCTCCAGATGGCCTCTAAACCGCAGGCCGACGGGGTCCCGTCGGCCGCTCCCAAGCAACGGAGGAGGACAACATGAGTAAAGTCTTCAACGAAGTCATGAACGCCAATGCCGCCTATGCCGGCAACTTCGGCGACAAGGGCCAACTGGCCATGCCGCCGGCCCGCCGCTTTGCCATACTCACCTGCATGGACGCCCGCCTGGACCCGGCCAAGTTCGCCGGCCTGGCCGAGGGTGACGCCCACGTCATCCGCAACGCCGGCGGGCGGGCCAGCGACGACGCCATCCGCTCCCTGGTCATCTCCTACAAGCTGCTGGGCACCCGGGAATGGTTCGTGGTGCACCATACCGACTGCGGCATGGAGACCTTCACCAACCAGATCATGGGCACCCTGCTGGCCAGCAGCCTGAAGACCGCGAAGATCGACGCCAACGGCTGGAGCGACGTGGGCCCTGGTCCCGGCTCCGAGGCGGGCAAGACCATCGACTGGCTCACCATCAAGGACCTGAAGGCCAGCGTGGTGGAAGACGTGGAACGCATCCGCAACCACCCCCTGGTGCCCAAGGACATCCCCATCTACGGATATATCTACGACGTGAAGTCGGGCAAGCTTGTAGAAGTCACCGAAGCCATGGTCGTGGGCCGTGCCCTGGAAGGGGATTTTTTCCATCCGGTTGAGCATCGCAAGGCCGCCTGATCAGGCTTGCGGCATCCGGTGGACGGGCGGGGAGCCCACACCTCCCCGCCCGTTTTCCTTGCCGGAGATTGAAGCCCGGGCGTGACGCGGATTCCACCCCCGGGGCGACACCTTCCATCACCCCAGGCATCCATAACATTTCGTTTAACACTGGCATTTAAGGCCAAGAGGCGGGAATTTGTCGGGATGATGGCCACTCCATCCATGCGACCCGACCACCCCAACCCAACTGGAGCCCGCCCGCCATGCCCACATCCAGAACCCTCAACACCCTCCTCGTCACCCTGGGCCTCAGCTTCCTGGTGGGGGCCTGCGCCAAGGAACCCGCCGCCCAGGCCCAGCCCGTCGCCAAGCCAGCCATGGATGATGCCCATGCCCAGCTGGACCACATCGTCCTGGGCATGGGCTGCTTCTGGGGCGCGGAAAAGCGCATGTCCGCCCTGCCCGGCGTGGTGGACGTGGAAAGCGGCTACGCCAACGGCGAGGTGGCGGGCAGCTACGAGGCCGTGCTGGACCAGGAGCGGGCCCTGCGCCGGGGCAAAAGCGACAAGCGCAACCACGCCGAAGTGGTGAAGGTCACCTTCGACCCTGCCCGCACCACCCTGGAGACCGTGCTCATGGGCTTCTGGGAAAGCCACGATCCCACCCAGGGAGACCGCCAGGGCAACGACGTGGGCAGCAACTACCGCAGCGCCATCTATACCCACAACCCCGCCCAGCAGGAGGTGGCCCTGAAGACCCGGGACACCTACCAGTCGGCCCTGGCCAAGGCCGGTTTCGGCGCCATCACCACCGAGATCGCGCCCCTCAAGGGCTACTTCACCGCCGAGGAATACCACCAGGACTATCTGGTGAAGAACCCCAACGGCTATTGCGGCCTGGGCGGCACGGGGGTGAAGTTCCCCGGCTCGAAATCCGCCGCCACCTCGGCCCCGCCCGCCCCCCGCCTGGACGGCCAGGCTTTTGCCCAGGGGCGGCAGCTGGTGGTGTTCGAAGCCGAGGACTGCGCCTTCTGCAAGCAGTTCAAGGCCGAGATCCTGGACCGCTGGCAGGCGGAGGTGCCCGTGACGCGCACCCTGAACCCCAACCCGCCCACGGGCTGGAAGCTGGAGAAGGCCCTGTTCGCCACCCCCACCATCGTGCTGTTCGAGGAGGGCAAGGAAGTGTCCCGCTACACGGGCTACAACGGCGACATGCAGCGCTTCTGGAAGTGGCTGGGATTCCGCCTGCTCACCCCGGACCAGCAGCGCATCGCCTTTGAGCAGGGCACGGAGATGGCCTTCACCGGCTCCCACCTGGACGAGAAGCGGCCCGGCACCTTCGTGGACCCCATCACCGGCGCCGCCCTGTTCCGCAGCGACACCAAGTTCGAGAGCGGCACCGGCTGGCCCAGCTTCTTCAACCCGGTGCCGGGCGCCCTCAGTCTCCACGAGGACGAGAGCCACGGCATGCGCCGGGTGGAGGTGCGCAGCGCCAGTTCCGGCATCCACCTGGGCCACGTGTTCGACGACGGCCCGCCCCCCACCGGCAAGCGCTACTGCATCAACGGCAACGTGCTGAGGTTCGTGCCCGACAAGGGGAAATAAGGGGCAGTGGAGACGCGCTGATCAGGCGAACAGGGCATTCAGCAGGGTGGCGGCCCGGGTCAGGGCCGTCAGCGCATGGTCCCGGGCCACGACTTCCCCATGCCTGGGCAGCGCCAGCCAGGCCTTCAATTCGCCAGCCTGCTTCCACAGCAGGGCGTCCTCTTCGGAGACCAGGCCCTTCTCCAGGAGCTGGCGCAGGTTGTGATGGAAGGACAGGGCATGGTCCCTGCCCTGCCGGTCCTGCACCGACACGGGCAGATCCAGCTGGGCGCAGCGGGCCCGCAGGCCCGCCTCCAGCACCCAGTAGCACTGCTCCACCCCCAGGGCCACCAGGGGGGCGAAGAACAGACCGTACATCATGCTGGCCCGGGCCGTCTCGAACTGGGCCGCCACTTCCCCGGGCACCTTCCTGTCCAGGCGGATGGACAGGAAGGTATCGCGCCAGGCGCGGGCCTCCATGCCGGCCGCCGGCCCGGTCGCGTCGGGCTCAAGCCAGTTCTGGGTGGTGATGCGTTTCATGCCGGGGAAGGTGGATGGGGTGGCCGGATTCTACCAACCACGCGGCCGGAAGCAGGGCCCAGGCCCCCCCGACCTATCTGGCCGCCACCCTCAGCCGACGCAGGAAGGCCGTGTCCAGGTTGTCGCGGCGATTGCTGGCCAGCAGCACCAGGCCGCCGAAAGACTCCAGGCGCGACAGCAGGTAGCCCACTTCCAGGTTGGCGTAGCGGTCATGGCTGTCCTTCACCCCGGCGCGCTTGCCAAACAGGGCGTCCGCCTCGTCGAAGAAGAGGATCCAGCCCCGGGCCTGGGCCCGGTCGAACACCTGCGCCAGGTTCTTCTCCGTCTCGCCGATGTACTTGCCCACCACCCGCTTCAGGTCGATATGGCCCAGCTTCGTCCCGGCCTCCATCGCCAGTTGGCGGGCCGCCGCCAGACGGGCGGCCTTGCTGTCGCCCAGCACCAGTTTGACCGCGTGCCTACCCTTGTCCGCCATGTCCCTTCCCCCTGGTTGCGCGGCCTCTCAGCCGATGTAATCCCGCTTGACCAGTTCCACGCCGTTGTGGCGCAGGATGTCGTAGGCCGTGGTGATATGGAAGAAGAAGTTGGGCAAGGCCCGCTGCAGCAGGTAGTCCCGGCCGGGATAGGTGTTCACCGTCTCGCCCCGCTTCACCACCACCTCCCGCGCCTCGGAACCGTCGATCTGCTCCGGCCTGAAGGTTTCCAGATAGGCGATGCTGCGCCGCACCCGCGCGATCAGCTCGGGAAAGGACTGTTCGGTATGGGCCTCGGTGGGGGCGTCCGTGCCCGTCAGCCGGGCCGCCCCGTTGCGGGCATGGTCGCAGGCCACCGCCACCTGCTTGGCGAAATTGAACATGTCCGGATACAGCCGGTACTGGGTCATAACCTGGGGATCGATCTTGCGCGCCTCGCAGTGGGCCGCGGCCTTCTCCAGGATGCCGGCCAGGTTGTTCAGGCCGCGGACGAACACCGGCACCGAGGCCTGGTACATGGAAATAGTCATGACGAATGCTCCTCAACGCTTGCAACGAATCAAAGATGCCCGCCGTAAAAATAGACGCCCAGACCCAGGGTAAACAGCCAGTCGCCCCAAAGGCCGTGCTCCAGGGCCACCAGCGGCAGGGAACGGGTCTTATGGAAAGTGTAGGCGAACAGCAGCCCTCCCACGCAAGACAGCAGGGGGGCCACGGCATTGCCCAACTGCGCATGGGCCAGCCCGAACACCCCCGCACTCGCCAGCATCATCGCGTTTGGATCAGGAATCAGATCCCGGTAACGATGGAACAGGAAGACGCGGAACACCAGTTCCTGGGCCGTGGCCGACACCAGGGGATACATCAGCAGCACCAGCAGCCACAGCCCGGGCCGCTCCCGGGGGAAGGCGAAGGCATCCACCTGGGGAAACTGCACCGCCAGGGCCAGCACCCCCGCACCCCCCAGGACCAACAGCAGGGCGATGCGCGTCAGGCAGGGGCGCCAATGCCGGGGCAGGGCCCGCAACTGGCGCCGGTCGAAGGCCGGATCGCGCCACAGCACCACCAGCATGACCGCCGCCACCAGCAGGATCTGGGGAATCAGCCAGCGGCGCATGGCCTCCCCCTGCCAGCCCAGCAGCAAGGGCAAGCCGATGAACAGGGCGGAGAACTCCAGGGTACGGACGGATCGCAAGCTCATGGCCCCCATTGTGGGGCCCCTGCATGACAGATCAGACCTGGCGGATCAGGGATTGCGGCGGTTGATGAGGGTCGCCCCTCAAAGCGCGGCGCCGGGTGCCGCGCAGTGCGTTCACCCGGTAGCCGTTGGAGAGATCACGAACCGACTCCCGCTCCCGCCGCACATCCAGCGCCGGCCCGCCCTCCGGAGCCTGGCACAGCAGCACATCTCCCCGAATCAAGCCGTCAGCAACCCCACCACCGCCCCGGTGAGCAGGGTGGCCAGGGTGCCGGAGAGCACGGCCTTGGGCCCCAGGGAGACGATGTCGGCGCGGCGCTCCGGCACCATGGTGGCCAGGCCGCCGATGAGGATGCCCAGGCTGCCCAAGTTGGCGAAGCCGCACAGGGCATAGGTCATGATCAGGTCGCTGCGGGGGCTCAGGGCCTCGGCGGGCAGGCGGGCCATGTCCAGGTAGGCGATGAGCTCGTTCAGCACGGTCTTGGTGCCCATGAGGGTGCCCGCCGTGGTGGCCTCGGCCCAGGGAATGCCCATGAGCCACACCACCGGCGCCATCAGCCAGCCCAGCACCCGCTGCAATGAAAGGGGCTCGCCCAGCACATCCGGCAGCAGTCCCAGCAGCAGGTTGGTGAGGCTCACCAGGGCCACGAACACCAGCAGCATGGCGACGATGTTGATCAGCAGCGACACCCCCGCCAGGGTGCCCTGGGTGATGGCCTCCATGCTGGAGCGGGCGGTCTCCGGGGCCTTCAACTCCCCGCCGGTGGACGCCTCCCCCGCCGGCACCATCAGGGCGGCGATGAGCAAGGCCCCCGGCGTGCTCACCAGGGAGGCGGCGAGGATGTGGCCCATGGCGTCCGGCACCACGGGGGCCAGGAAGCCCGCGTACAGGGCCATCACCGTGCCCGCCACGGTGGCCATGCCGCAGGTCATCACCGAGAACAGCTCCCCCCGGCTCATGGCCGCCAGGTAGGGCCGCACGAACAGGGGCGCTTCCACCATGCCGACAAAGATGTCCGCCGCCGCCGACAGGCCAACCGCCCCCCCGATGCCCAGGGACTTGCGCAGCAGATGGGACACGCCCCGCACGATCAGGGGCAGCACCCGCCAATGGAACAGTAGGGAAGACAGGGCGCTCACCACCAGCACCAGGGGCAGGGCCCGGAAGGCCAGCACAAAGGACGAAGCCGGATCGCTCACCTCAAAGGGCGCTGCCCCGCCCCCCAGATAGCCGAACACGAAGCTGGTGCCCGCCTGGGTGGCCTGCTCCAAGGCCCCCAGTGCCTGGTTCATGGCCAGGAACACCCCCTTGAACAGGGGCAGCTTCAGCAGCGCCACGGTCAGCGCCAATTGCAGTGCCAGACCCGCCAGCACGATGCGTGTGGGAAAGCGCGCCCGGTTCTCGCTCAAGGCCCAGGCCAGGCCGACGAAGGCCAGGATGCCGAGGGCGCTTTGCAGGTTGGGGAGCATGGCCGCAATGGTAGCCGGGTTAGGGGTAAGCCAGGACTCAGGTCACCCGCGAATGTTCATCCACTTATCGCCCCCGGCGCCGTTCCAGCGTGTTCTTGGCGACGGTATAGCAATGCAGGCTGTTGGGCATGAACTCCACCGTCACGCCCATCATCTCCTTCACCCCGCTTTTCGACAGGGTGGTCACCAGGGGCGTGCGCCCCAGCTTGTGCCGCTTGGCGAATTCCAGCAGCCCTTTGATGGTCTTGGGATCGTCAAACGGCCGGTCGGACCACTTCACCTCCACCGCGAACCGGGGCCGTTGTTGGGCGTCCAGGCTCACCAAATCCACCTCGCCGCTGCGCCAGCGCGAGTAATACAGGGAATCCACGAAGGCCGCGTTGTGCAGCCATTGGCTGAACACGGCCGATTCCACCAGATAGCCCACCGCCTCATGGTGCTCGTCCACCGGCCCGAACAAGGCCGCGCGCATGGTCGGGTTGGTCAGATACACCTTGAAGGTCGTCGCCCGCTTGAAGTGGGCCGCATCCTGGTCCACCCGGCGCATGCGCCGGATCAGGAAGGCCGCCTCCAGATATTCCAGATACTTCACCAGCGTGTTCTTCGCCACATGGGACGTCTGGGACAAATCCTCGATGCTCAGCTCCTGCCCGGTGTTGTAGGCCAGGGTGTTGAACAGGCTGTTGAGTTCCTGGATATCCGAAATGCCGTACAGGATGGGCAGATCCCGCAGCAGCACCTTGTCGATGATGTCGCTCTTGATGTACCGGCGCGGGTTCTGGCGCACCGCCTCCGAGAACACCGCCTCGGGATACCCGCCGAAATTCAGGTAGTCGATGAAGGCCTCGTTCAGGCCATGCACGTCGTCGGTGGCATAGCGTGGCGCATTGCTTTCATCCTCGGCTTCCGCCACGGCCTCCCGCACCAGCGCCTCCTCCCGGCCGATAAAGCGCAGATATTCCGCGAACGTAAGGGGCGGCAGCACAAACTCCGTGAAGCGCCCCGCGCCGGATTCCGCGCTCTTCGTCTTCAATGCCGCCGCCGCCGAACCCGTGACCACGAAGCGGATGCCCCGATACGAATCCACCAGGGATTTCAGGTGCACCTCCCAGCCCTTCAGATACTGGATTTCGTCGAAGAACACGAACAGGCGAGTCCCTTCCGGTCGCTGGAACAAACGCTGAAACCGGCTGACCAGGCTTTCCAGGGACAGCCCGGTGTAGATCGGCGTCTCCAGCGACACGTACAGGATGTCCCGGCCACTGACGCCATGCCGGTCCATGAAGTCCTGGATGGCGTGGTACACGAGAATGGTCTTGCCCACCCGGCGCGGCCCCAGCAAGACCACCGCCCGGTTCACCTCCTCGCGCACCAGATCGGAAAAATCCCCCATATAGGCGCGCCGGGGAAAACCCCGGTAATCCGGCTCGATCCCGCCCCCGGCCTGCCACCAGGGGTTATCCAGGCGCAGGCGGCTTTCTATTTCCTTATCAGAAACTTGCAGCATGACCATCACTACCGTCAGAGAAATGAGCTTGAAATGTAGCAAATAAGATCATCTTAGTAATCTTATTTTAACTTTTTGCAGTATTCCCTTTTATTTCATGCGGTTATGCATGCCTAGACATGCCCGTCCGCAAGCGTCTGAAACCGACACGTGCGGATAGAGGCCATCAACCATTGGGGTGGGCGGTGATCAGTCTCGGACAGGGGTTGTCTGTCGTTATTTCCCAAACCGTCCTGATGCATGGCTGCGTACCGTTGGCAGCGGAGAAATTGCAGTCCACCACATACAAGGTGCCGTAATCATTCTGGTCCTGCTTCACGACTTCATTGCATTCCGCATGAGCCACCAATGCCCGGCCAAACGCCTGCCAGGCCTCCACGCTGAAACCCAAACCCAGGAAATACTTGGCCTTTCCCCAACCCTGCGGATGATTGAGATTGAGCAGGTAATCCTGAATCTTCCCCTGCTCGCAAGCGGCGCATTCCAGATTGGGCAGCCTCACTGAAGGGTGGCCTTTTCCAGTTGCGGGCGCTTGAGGACAACCACCATGGCCTTGTCGTTCTCATCCACGAATTCCACGGCGTAGGCCTCGCCGCCACCGTAGACACTGACCACGGTGCCCACCGTATTCCGCTTCAAGGAGACTCCATCCACCGAGAAGTCAGTAATCAGGCGCACCGTCTCATGCTCGGAAAACGGCTTTGCCGCCGGCTCCGTCGGCGCATCCCCCAGCAGGGCCTTGAGTTGCGCCTTCACGCCCCTGCCCGCCGTGTCCTTGTCCACGGCCATCAGGAACAGGTTGCCGCTGGCCCTGGCCCAGTACTCGCCGATCATGCGTTTCTCGGAGGAGTCGTCGTTGCTCTTGTAGCCCTCGCCCTTGTACTCCACCACCAGCAGCCGCCCATCCATCAGTTCGGCAACGAAATCGGGATAGAAATTGTCGCTGGACGTAGGCAGCCAGAAGGAGAACTCGGGGTGTCGCGGCAGGTTGCGCACCCAGTGTTTCACCTGGGGCAACTCGTCCATGGCCACGGCGCAGTGGTACTCATGGTCGGTCCTGGCCCTGGGTGCTTCCAGGAGGTCGCCGATCACGCCGTAGTAGTGCTTTTTGAAGCGGTAACGCCCCTCGTAGTAGGGCGGCCGCGCGGGATACATCCCCGCGCCGAAGCGGAAGTTGAAATCCGGGCTCACGCAGCCTCTAGGGTCCGGCCCCAGCAGGGTCAGTTGCAGCCCCTTGGCCTGGGCGGAAACCCGCAGGCTCTTCAGGCGCTCCGCAACCGCATCCGCGAGGCGGTTCCGATGCCGCACCAGGGCCGTCAACGTGAACCCCTTCTCCCGCAGCAAACCCGTCACCACCCGGTTCAGCCAGGCCAGCATTTCCGTCTGGGACAGGTCAGCCTGCCGTAGCCGGCCGTCCAGCCACTTCACCAGGTCGGTCTGGCTCACCTCGGTCCGCACCAAGTCCAGGTTCACGCTGTAAGCGGCGGCCTCCTGCTCCACGCGGATATGCCCTTGCTCGATGTCCACCAGGTAAGGCTTGCGGCTATCTTCCGGGTCGAAGCCCTCCAGGTCGGCCGGCGCGTCCCGCAGGGAGAACCCGCCCAGGTCCACCAGGGTCACCCGGTCCGCCAGCTCCAGTTCATCCTGGTCGTAGCGCACGCACAGCATGGGCAGGGGCTTGAAGGGAATGCCCCGGGCCGACGGGGAAAGCAGCGCCTCGTTGCGCAGCTCGAAGCGGCCGATGAGCCGTTCGACTTTCTCCCGATCCTTTTTCGGCACCACGCTCAGCAGGGCATCCCGCAGATCAGGGGCGGGTGCCTCCCGCAGTGTCACCGTCACACCACCCTCCGGCCTAGACGTGATGACCACCTGGCTGATGCTCTCCCTGGGCAGCAAACCCAGATCGGGCGCGGCAGGCAGATTCAACTCAAGCACCGGCGGCACCAGATCGATCCCCTCTCCTCCGGACTCGAACAGCGGCGCCGTGGTGGGAAACACCGCCTGGGCCGCTTCCATCTCCTCGAAGCCCATGGCCACCAGACGGTCCGCCAGGTCGTTGGCCACCTCCAGGGTGCGGGGGCTGGCCACGTGGGCATAGGCCCGGTTGAGCAAGGGGCTCTTGCGGCTGCGGGCGTAGGGCATGCGCAGCACGCGGCCCAGCAACTGTTCCATGTCCTTGCTGGAACCGATCTTCTGCAAGGTGCAGAACACGTAGGCGAAGGAACAGTCCCAGCCTTCCTTCAGGGCCTCCACGGTGATGACGATCTCGATGGGGCACTTGGCGTCGAACAGGTCCAAGCCATCCAGCTCCCGCTGCTTGCCGGTGGCGATGGCGATGCGGTTCGCCGAAATGTGCTCCTGCTCCACCAGATATTCCTTGAGCCGCTCCACCGTCACCTCGCCGCTCTTATCCTCGGCCTGGAACAGCAGGATGGGGCGAATGTAGTCCGCTTCCCCCCGAGCCTCCTCAGCCAGTTTGTGGCGGGTCAGCAGGGCGTCCCGCACCGCCTCCTGCCAATTGGGATGGGTATGCAGCACGATGGGCAGCTTGATCATCTGCTCCGTCTTCAACTCCTCCGCCGACACGTGGTACAGCACGTTGCTGCGGTGCGAGCCCTTGCGGATGGGCGTGGCCGTCATCTCGATGAGCACCGCCGGGTTGAGGCGGGCGAAGGTGTCGTAGCTCAGGGGCGTGCGGGCGTTGTGGGCCTCGTCGATGATGACGATGGGCCGGTGCCAGTACAGCAGGTTGGCGAAGCTGCGCTTCACCTTGCCCAGGTCGACCCGGGACAGGTAGGGCTGGACTTCCAGATCCCGCTCCTTCACCCGCTCGAAGCCGGCCAGGTCCGGCGCCCCCTCGAAGTGAGGCTCGAAGGCCTCCTTGTAGGCATACACGTCCCGGCCCGAGGTGTCGTCCACCCGCAGGGTCTGCATGGTGCCCACCACCACGATGGCCTTCTGATGGAAATCCTGGGCGCGCAACTGTTCGCATTCGGCAATGTCCAGCACCCGCAAGCCGTCCACGCCGAAGTGGGCCTCCAGGGCCTCCCGGTAGGGATGGCCCGGCTGGCGCAGGGCGTTCAGGGTCTGCTGGCGGATGATGTTGCTGGGGCACAGCCACAGGGTCAGGGGATGCTCAGCCCCGGTGAAATGCCGGCTGGCGGTGGCAATGGCATGGGCCCCCAGCAGGGTCTTGCCGCCGCCGGTGGGAATGCGGATGCAGACGTAGGGCGTGGCGCCGAAGCCCTGGGCCAGGTAGGGCGGAATCTCCGAGGCGGGAATGTCCCACTCCCCCAGGGTCTGGCGATAGGCCGCATCCAGGCCCGCCTGGTCCGCCGCGCCCCGGGCCAGGTCGAAGAACCGGGCCAGGGCCTCCAGGCCCTCCGATTGATAGCGTTTCAGTTCCAGGGCCATGTTCGATCCTCAGCGGGGTTCAACGGGCGCGGATGTCGTAGGGAATCTGCTTGAAGTGGATGCGGTTCGCCACCAGGCGCGGCGCCGACAGGCGGCAGGACTCGCCGTACACCACCTTGGGCCCGTCGTGGGGCGGCAGGGCCTCCAGCACCGCCGAGGTCAGCACGTTGCCGCCCCGGGGCCGTCGGTCACCCAGGATGCCGTTGTAGAGTAGGTAATAGGCCGTGCCTTCGTGCACACCCAGCAGGGGTGAAGGTTCGAGTCCTCTTCCGGGCACCCAGGGCGTGCGCGTCCCCTGGTACCACACCCAGGCCGCCAGGGTGGGAAAGCGGATGTCCGGGTTGATGCCCCCGTCCGCCAGGAACACGGGCTGGCCCAGCTTGAAGTAACGGAAGCCCCCGCCCCCCTGCCAGCCCACCGCCAGGGAAATGCCGCCCTGTTCCCCCGCCACCACCTTCTCCAGCCGGGGCAGGCAATGGGTCACCGCGTGCTCACCCATCTCGATGCCGATGTAGCGGCGGCCCATCTTGTGGGCCACGGCGGCCGTGGTGCCGGAGCCGAGGAAGGAGTCCAGGACCAGGTCACCGGGGTTGGTGGCGACCTGAAGCACACGTGAAATCAGTAGTTCTGGCTTAGGGGTAATGAAATCATCCACGAGCGAAGTGCTGCCCAACACTTCGCGCATTTCCTTGCGCGAGCCATCCGTATGCCCCGCGAATGTATGAAGCCACAAGGTTTGGGGAACGATGCCGTCGTTACGCAGCAAATGCTTGTAGCGTTTGTAGGATGGGGTTTTTGCCTTCCCTTCCTTGCCCCAGTAAATGAACCCCTCGGCAACGTGGCGGAGGTGTTCTTCTTGTGAATAGGCCCAAACACGTGTCTTGCTGGGCCAGATTTCGGTACCTGTGTTGGGTTGATGGATGGGGTAGTAAAGATTCGGGCGCTCTTCCGCAGTCTTGCTACACGTGTAATCGCTATTTCTAAAAACCCCACGCTCATCTTCAAAACGATACTGCCGGTCCTTCTCATCCGTTCTTGGCAATAAGTTCCTTTGCCAGCCAGGACTCTTCCGATAGACCAGCACATGGTCATGCATGGGAGCGATGGTCTTATGGTCATTGGCTACGGCATATTTCTTCTGCCAAACAACGTTCGCAATGAAATTTGCCCGCCCAAACACCTCATCCATCACCACCTTCAGATAGTGGGCCTCGTTGTCGTCGATGGACACCCAGATGCTGCCGTCTTCCGCCAGCAGGTCCCGCAGCAGTTCCAGGCGGGGGTAGATCATGGACAGCCACTGGCTGTGTTCCAGGTTGTCGTCGTAGTGCTCGAAGGCGGAGCGGGTGTTGTAGGGGGGGTCGATGTAGATGCATTTCACCCGGCCGGCGTGGGTGGGCAGCAGGGCCTTGAGGGCCTCCAGGTTGTCGCCCTGGATCAGCCAGTTGTCGCTGCCGGCGGGGGAATCCGCGTCGCCGTGGACGCTTTGGGCTTCCAGGAGCCGGTAGGGCACCTCCCGCGCTGTCTTGACGGCCTGGGCCTTGTTGAGCCAGTCGAGGATGGGCATTGACTGATTAGGGTTGGGTGAGTTGCCTTGAGGGAGCCCGGATTATCCGGCGGACCCGGCATTTTCGCCTAATACCAGCAGTTCGGACGTGGCCCGGGTCATGGCCACGTAGAGCAACCGGGCCTCTTCTTCGGCATCACCATCTTCGGGGGCCGTGGCCCCCACGCCGGGGATGGCCACCAGGGGAAATTCCAGGCCCTTGCTGCTGTGGAAAGGCAGCAGCTTCACCGTGTCCTGCCTGTCGCCGAACTGGATCTTGTCCTTCCAGGTGTAGGGAATGCCCGCCGTGCGCAGCACGTCGGTGACGGCCTTGCCCACCGGGTTCCAGTGGCGGTAGAGGACGGCCATGTCCTTCCAGGGCATGCCTTCCTCGTGGGCGGCCTTCAGGCGTTCGGCAAGGTACTTCCCCTCCTCTTTCAGGCCGGGCAGCTTGATATACATGGGCTTGCGGCCGTGGCGGCCGGCGGAAACGGGGGCCAGGCGGGGCACGCCGTCCTCGTCGGCTTCGGACGCGGTCAGCAATTCCTTGGCGAAGCGGGCGGCGAAGTCCAGGATTTCCTGGGTGTTGCGGTAGTTGATCCTGAGGATGGTGGTGCGGCCCTGGGCCTGGATGCCCACGCTCTTGAAGCTGAAGTTGCGCTTCTTGCCGGTGTCGTAGATGGATTGGGCGTCGTCGTAGAGCACCAGCAGGGCATTGCTGCGGGGGTCCACCATCTGCACCACCAGCTTGAACCACTCGGGGCGGAAGTCGTGGCCTTCGTCGATGAGGATGGCATCGTACTGGCCGGCGGGGATGTGCCGCTTGTCCACATTGTCGATGACCCTTTGGACCATTTCGCCGTAGTAGGCCGCATCATCCTTGTCCTTCTTCGGCAGGCCGACGTTGTAGGCCGTCAGCTGGCGATGGCACCAGGCGTGGAAGTTCTGCACGACGACCTTTTCCGCCGCGCCCTTTTCCCGCATCCAATGTTCCAGCCGATGGGCCAGTTTCTTGTTGTAGCAGAGGACCAGGATGGGCTTGGCGCAGGCCTTGGCCAAATGCTCCGCCCGATAGCCGAGGATAAGGGTCTTGCCGGAGCCGGCCACGCCGTGGATGACCCGGTGGCCTTCCCCCAGGCTGCGGGCGAGTTGTTCCTGCTGCAAATCCATGACCCGGAGCAGGTCCGGCAGTTCGGTGGATTCCTCCGATTCCACCTCGTCGAACAGTCCACCCTGTTTGGCCGGCAGCCGAATCTCGGGAAACAGGTGCCAGCGGATGCGGTCCATCTGGGGCAGGCTGAGGTGGCCGAAACCGCCCACGCTGAACATCTCCCACAAGTGCTTCTGGAAGGCCTCGGCATCCACCGACTCGGTCATCTCGTCCTGGCAGATGACCCTGTGGGGCTCCAACGCATCCCCCAGATTGCTGCCTTCGCCGTTGCCTTCAAAGGCCTTGCGGCTGATATTGGCCAGGACCACGCCATAGGTCCATGGAAAGGTCAATTTGCCCTGCATGCGGCCCCTGGAGAAGGTGAGTTGGGGGTCTTTCTCCAGGGCGTTGACCACGGCATGGGCGTATTGCCGGGCCTGTTCCAGGGGATTGGCTTTCTGCACCATACCTTGGTGGGTCAACAGGGCGACTGTGTTTTTGGAAATGCTCTGGATGTTGTCCAGCTTCCAGTCCTTCACCTCCAGGATGACCAGGCCCCGCCTGGGGTGCAGGATGATGAAGTCCGGGTGAAGCATGGATGGGCCGACGGGCACGTCGTACCAGCAGAGGTAATCGTCTTCCAGTTTGGCTTCCAGCCGCTGGGCGAAACGCCTTTCGCCCGGTGTCATTCGGCCTGCGCAGGTGGAATAGCTCGGTATCAGTATCGCCATTGTTTATTGCGCCTTGGCTGCCTCCCAGCGTCCGGCACTGGATGTTCGTGCTGGATCATCACACGGATAGGCCAGTTCAGAACCTGCCCCATTGCTTGCCTGTCCCCGCAAGCCCCCCAATGAAACCCAATATGTGATCAGTTCTTCCGGCCGGTTTCGGCGCAGCGGATGATGGCTGCGTTGTCCTTCAGGTCCAGGCATTTGCGCAAATCGCCCCGGGGCAGGCGCTTGGTCCGGTGATGCATGGTTTTGGCGGGTTCAGCGGATGCGGCGGCTTCCGTGGCCATGGCGGCCTCGGGCTGGGCCTTGGCGGGTGCCGGCGACATGTCATCCGCCAGGGCGGGGGTGACTGCACACAGGAGCGAAAGCGTGATGAGCCAGGTGTTCATGAGACCTCTCCTTATATATTCAGCGAACCTGCGGCATTTTGATGCGTGGGGATGATGCCTTCCATGCGGGCCTTCTGCTGCTGCCCTCGGTTTAAATCGTACATCAAGGCTGGGACGGTGGCTGTGGCGCTGGTCCCGGACTCGCGTTGCTCCTCCGGGCTACTCAGAAATCCGGTGGGCTTTCGAAATGGAGGTCCGCGCCGGTGACGGGGTGGGTGATGGCCAGGTGGCTGGCGTGGAGCAGGAGGCGGCCGGCGGCGGAGAGGACGGCGGGCGGGGCGTAGAGGGGGTCCCCCAGAATGGGGTGGCCCAGGGCCTGGAGGTGGACACGGAGCTGGTGGGAGCGGCCGGTGAGAGGGTCTAGTTCCAGGCGGGTGGTGGGAAGGGCCGTCACCTCGGCGGAGGCCGGGGTCCAGTGGGTGCAGTGTTCTGGATTCCGGCCCTTGTGCCCTACAGGGTCTTCGCCGGAATGACCATCAGGGAGAACCCGCCAGCGGGTCTGGCTGGGTTTGCCCTGGGCTGGGTCAATTACACGCCGGGGGCGGTTGGGCCAGTCGATCTGGATGGGCAGGTCGATGAGGCCCCAGCCGTCGGGGGTTGCAGGTGCGGCCAGACTGCCGGCCACCACGGCGATGTAGCGCTTGTGCACGCGGCGGGCGGCGAAGGCCATGCTGAGCTGGCGTTGCATCTCCGGGCCCCGGGCCATGATCAGCAGGCCGGAGGTGTCCATGTCCAGGCGGTGGACGATGAGGGCGTCGGGGTATTCGGCCTGGACGCGGGCGCTCAGGCAGTCCTGCTTGTCCGGGCCCCGGCCGGGGACGGACAGGAGGCCGCTGGGCTTGTTTAGGACCAGGATGTGGGCGTCGGCGTGGATGAGCTTGAACGACATGGCCGGCGGGTGGAATTCACCAGCCGGTGGCTGCCGGGTTGCCTGGGCGGTTCGGTTTGGCGCCGTCCAATCCCCCCCTGCCCCCCTTTTGCAAAGGGGGGAGTGGATGGCGGGCGGCGTGGGTCATCGCTTGCCTCTGCCCGGGGCACGGCCCCGGTGGCCTGGGGTGGGGGCGGATTCCGGCCTGGGGGCGGGTTGCACGCGGCCGGCGCCTCGGCGGGGGGGCTTGGCGGGCGGGGCTTCGGGGGCTTCATCGCGGCGGGGCGCGGGCCGGGCGCTGCGGCCGGTGTCCTTGGCGGCGCGGGCCGGGCGTTCGCTGCGTTCCTGGCGTTCATTGCGGCCCTGGGGCTTGGGCTTGCCGCCCGTCCTGGCCTCCGGCCGGTGGGCGCTCTTGCCGGGCGCCCTGCCCTCCCCCGCGCCTTCCCCTCGCGGGGCGCCTTCATAGCGGCGGCCGGTGCCGGCGGGCTGAAAACTGGGGATGAGGTGCTTCTTGCTGTTGCCGATGAGGTCTTCCCGGCCCATGTCCTTGAGGGCGTCCCGCAGCAGGGGCCAGTTTTCCGGGTCGTGGTAGCGCAGGAAGGCCTTGTGCAGGCGGCGGATGCGGCCCTGGGTGACCACGGGCACGCTGTTTCCTGATTGCTGTCCGCCGGCCAGCACCTTCTTCAGGGGGTTCTTGCCGGTGTGGTACATGGCGGTGGCGATCGCCATGGGGGTGGGCAGGAAGGTCTGCACCTGGTCCAGACGGAAGTTGTTGGCCTTCAGCCATAGAGCCAGGTTGAGCATGTCCTCGTCCGTGGTGCCCGGGTGGGCGGCGATGAAGTAGGGGATGAGGTATTGCTCCTTGCCCGCCTCCTTGGAGTACTTCTCGAACAACTGCTTGAAGCGCTCGTAGGTGCCGATGCCCGGCTTCATCATGTGGTTGAGGGGGCCTTCCTCCGTGTGCTCCGGGGCGATCTTGAGGTAGCCGCCCACGTGGTGGGTCACCAGTTCCTTCACGTATTCCGGCGACTGCACCGCCAGGTCGTAGCGCACGCCGGAGCCGATGAGGATCTTCTTGATGCCCGGCAGGGCCCGGGCCTTGCGGTAGAGCTGAATGAGGGAGCCGTGGTCCGTGTTCATGTTGGGGCAGATGTCCGGGAACACGCAGGACAGGCGGCGGCAGGCGGCCTCGATCTTTTCGTCCTTGCAGGCCAGGCGGTACATGTTGGCCGTGGGGCCGCCCAGGTCGGAGATGACGCCGGTGAAGCCCGGGGTCTTGTCGCGGATGGCCTCGATCTCGTGGAGGATGGAGTCCTCCGAGCGGCTCTGGATGATGCGGCCTTCGTGCTCGGTGATGGAGCAGAAGGTGCAGCCGCCGAAGCAGCCCCGCATGATGTTCACCGAGAAGCGGATCATCTCCCAGGCGGGAATCTTGGCCTCCCCGTAGCTGGGGTGGGGGGCCCGGGCGTAGGGCATGCCGAAGACGTAGTCCATCTCCGCCGTGGTGAGGGGGATGGGGGGCGGGTTCAGCCAAACGTCCCGGTCGCCGTGGGCCTGCACCATGGCCCGGGCGTTGCCGGGGTTGGATTCCAGGTGGAACACCCGGGAGGCGTGGGCGTAGAGCACGTCGTTCTTTTCCACCTGCTCGTAGGCGGGCAGGCGGACGACGGTGTGGGCGCGGCTGGCCATGATGGCGGCGCGGCGCTGGTCCTTGCTGATGAAGTGGATGGGGTGCACCGTGGCGCCCACATCACTCCCCCCTTTGGAAAAGGGGGGCTGGGGGGGATTCGAGTCGGCAGCTTCGGCGGAGGCCGTAGGAATCCCCCCTGCCCCCCTTTGGGAAAGGGGGGTGGATGTGGGGGTGGATGTGGGGGTTGAAGCGGAGGAGGCGTAGGGGTCCGGATGCTTGTCCACACGGCCGGGGGTGTCCATGGCCAGGGAGTCCAGCTCAGTCCACTCGTCTGTGGGCTTCCAGCCGTGGCTGACCATGAAGGCGGTGCCGCGCAAATCCCGTATCTCGCTGATCGGTTCGCCGGCGGCCAGGCGGTGGGTCAGGTCCACCAGGGCCCGCTCGGCGTTGCCGAACAGGAGCATGTCGGCCTTGGAGTCCTGCATGACCGAGCGGCGCACCTTGTCGGACCAGTAGTCGTAGTGGGCGATGCGGCGCAGGCTGCCTTCAATGCCGCCGATGACCACGGGCACGTCCTTGTAGGCCTCCCGGCAGCGCTGGGCGTAGACGGTGAGGGCCCGGTCCGGGCGTTTGTGGGGTTCGCCGTTGGGGGTGTAGGCGTCGTCGGAGCGGATCTTCCGGTCCGAGGTGTAGCGGTTGACCATGGAATCCATGTTGCCCGCCGTGACGCCGAAGTAGAGGTTGGGTTTGCCCAGCACGCGGAAGGGGTCGGCGGACTTCCAGTCCGGCTGGCTGATGATGCCCACGCGGAAGCCCTGGGCCTCCAGCAGGCGGCCGATGAGGGCCATGCCGAAGCTGGGGTGGTCGATGTAGGCATCGCCGGTCACCAGGATGACGTCGCAGCTGTCCCAGCCCAGTTGCTCCATCTCCGCCCGGGACATGGGCAGGAAGGGGGCCACGCCGAAGCGCTTGGCCCAGTAGGGACGGTAGGACTGGATAGATTTGGCGGACTGCATCGGAGTGCAAACGATCAGGGCAGGCAGGAGTGTCGGCAGGATAGCAGGCAGACCCGCCCAGGCCCATTTGGTTGCCGGGGCGGGCGAAGAAAAGCCACGCGGTTGGGGCATCCTTGCCCTGGGGGGATAATTGCGGGCATTCCCAACCAGAGACCGCGAAAGCAATGAAGGAACTGGCAAAGAACCTGGCTGAATACTTCGGGCTGGCCTTTCTGGCCGAGCCCTGGGTGCTGCAAGTGCTCATCGTGGTCAGCGTGGTGGTGGGCCTCAACCTGTTCGTCGGCTTCCTGCTGCGGCGGGCGGAAAAGATCGCCCTGGGCACCACCAACGTCTGGGACGACGCCCTCATTCGCGCGGCCCGGCGGCCCCTGGGGGTGGCGCTGTGGATCATCGGCCTGACCTATGCCACCGACCTGGCCCGGGTGGAAGCTGGCGCCCAGGTGTTCGAGTTCACCAAGCCCCTGCGGGACGTGGGCGTGGTGGCCTGCCTGGCCTGGTTCCTGGTGCGCCTGACCCGCAATGTCTCCGTAAACATCATCCAAAACCAGGAGGAACGGGGCGAGACGGTGGACCACACCACCGTGGACGCCATCAGCAAGCTGGCGCGCATCACGGTGCTGGTGGTGTCCGGCCTGGTGATCATGCAGAACCTGGGCTTCAGCGTGACGGGCCTGCTCACCTTCGGCGGCATCGGCGGCATCGCCGTGGGCTTCGCGGCCAAGGACATCCTGGCCAACTTCTTCGGCGGCCTCACCATCTACCTGGACCGGCCCTTCGCCGTGGGGGAATGGATCCGTTCGCCGGACAAGGACATCGAGGGCACGGTGGAATACATCAGCTGGCGGCATACCCGCATTCGGCGATTCAACAAGAATCCGGTCTACGTGCCCAACGCCCTGTTCACCAACATCGTGGTGGAAAACCCCAGCCGCATGACCAACCGGCGCATCAAGGAGACCATCGGCATCCGCTATGACGACGTGGCCAGGATGGCGCCCATCGTCGCCGACGTGCGCGCCATGCTGGAAAACCACCCGGAGATCGACACCAGCCAGACGCTCATCGTCAACTTCAACACCTTCGGGCCCTCCTCCCTGGACTTCTTCATCTACACCTTCACCAGGACCAGGGAGTGGGTGCATTACCACGAGGTCAAGCAGGACGTGCTCTTGAAGGTGGCGGAGATCATCGCCCGGCACGGCGCCGAGATCGCCTTTCCCACCCGCACCCTGCACATGGTGGATCCCCAGGCTGCAAGTGGGTAGAAACACCCCTAAAGATAAATCCGCCATGAGCCGATATCGCGGCAACAAGAAAAACCGGGGACTCCATGTCACTTCCTCTTGAACGCGAGGAAATCCAGCGCCAGACCGAGGAACTGGAAGTCATCATTGCCGCCCACCTGGCCTGGTTCAAGCACATCAACCGGGCGCTGGTTTATGGCCAGTCCGTGCAGCAGGGGGACCTGGCGGAAGACGCCCACCTGCGCACCCCCTTCGGCCAGTGGTATTACGGCCAGAATCCCCATCCACTGGAGGAAAGCCCCGAGTTCAACGACCTGGGCGCCCTGCAGCAGGCCATGCACAACGCGGCCCGGGCAGCCCTGGAGGACGTGGGAGAGGGTCGCCTGCCCCGCCTCGAGGCCTACGACCGCTGCATCGACCTGGCCCTGCGGCTGAATACCGCACTGCGCCGCATGCAGCTGGAGATCATCGGCGAGTTGCTGTCCACGGACAGCCTGACGGGGTGTGCCTCCCGCCGGGGCATGCTGTCCAAGCTGAGGGAGGAACAGGAACGCGCCCTGCGCATCCAGAGGCCCTGTTGCGTCTGCCTGCTGGACTTCGACCGCTTCAAACGCATCAACGACGAACTGGGCCACCCGGCCGGGGATGCGGTGCTGCGTCAGGGCATGCGCTTCGTGGCCAGCGCCCTGCGCAAGTACGACTCGCTATACCGCTACGGCGGCGAGGAATTTCTGCTCTGCCTGCCCGGCACGCCCCTGAAGGACGCGGCCCTGGTGGTGGAACGCATCCGCGAGGGCCTGGAGCGCCTGCCCATCCGCCTGCCCAGCGGCGACCATCACAGCGTTACCGCCTCCTTCGGCCTGGCGGAAATGATGTGCAACCGGCCGGTGGAAGAGGCCATCGCCAACGCCGACCTGGCCCTGCTGCGGGCCAAGGAAAACGGCCGCAACCGCGTGGAGTTGTGGTCGGGGCACTGAGGTGCAGCACGGCCTCAGGCTGAAGCCCGGGCCAGCGCGGCCCGCCGTCCGCGGCGGGTGTCGATGCCACCCAGCACCAGCAGGCCCACGACGAAGTACAGGCCGGTGATGAGGATCGCCAGGCGATGGTCGCCGCCGGAGGCCCAGTTGACCACGCCGTAGGTCAGGGGCCCGAGGATGGAGGCCAGCTTCACCGCCAATCCCCACAGGCCGAAGAATTCGGCGCGCCGTCCGGGCGGGCTGAAATAGCCGATCAGGGCCCGTCCCGCCGCCTGGGTGGAGCCCATGCACAGGCCGGCCAGGCTGGCAGCCAGCCAGAAACGGCCAGGCGCCGTGGCGCTCCAGGCCAGGAGGATCACCAGGATCCAGCCCAGGAGCGTGAAGGCGATGGTCCGCACATGGCCCCATCGGTCCTGCAGGTGGCCCAAGGCCAGGGCGCCGGCAGCCGCGCAGAAATTCACCGCCAGGATCAGGACCAGGGTGTCCCGGGTGGCGAAGCCCAGGGCCTGCTGGGCGTAGATGGCCGCCAGGGTGATCACGGCCTGGATGC
This sequence comes from Thiobacillus sp., assembly GCA_024235835.1. Lineage (NCBI taxonomy): Bacteria > Pseudomonadati > Pseudomonadota > Betaproteobacteria > Nitrosomonadales > Thiobacillaceae > Thiobacillus > Thiobacillus sp. The sequence continues at coordinate 1,034,559 of JACKLQ010000001.1, forward strand.
CCGCCTGGTAGAACACCACGCACACCAGGAAGCGTCCCATGTCCGGATACCGGGCCGCATGGCCCAGGGTCGCGCCCAGCCGCTCCAGGCTGAGCCCGACGATGCCCCTGCCGGCCCGCACGGCCGTGGGCACGGCCCGCTCCCGCAGCAACAGGTAGGTGGGCAGGGCCGCCAGGGCGAAGATGCCGGCGGTGATGAGCAGGACCACGGGCACGTACTGCTCGGCAGTGTGACCACGACCCTGGGCCCAGGTGATGTAGGCCAGGCAGGTTCCCAGGGTGGCGATGCCTCCCAGGTAGCCCAGGCCCCAGCCCCAGCCGGACAGGCGACCCAGGCTGCGCCCCCGGGCCAGTTCGGGCAGGAAGGCGGCGATGAGGTTCTCGCCGCTGCCGAAGCAGAAATTCGCCAGCACCAGCAGGGCCATGGCCAGCACCAGGTCATGGGGGCCCGCCAGGGCCAGGCCCGCGGTGCCTGCCACACAGCCGAGGGTTGCGGCGGCAAGCAGGGTTTTCTTGGCACCACGTGCATCGGCATAGGCGCCCAGCACGGGCGCCGTGACCAGGATGAGGGCGTAGGAAACCGACAGGGCGGCGCTCCAGGCAAGGGTGGCCCAGACGGCGTTGCCCGCCACCACCGCCACGAAGTAGGTATTGAAGACGGCGGTGATGACCACCGTGGTGAAACCGGAGTTGGCGAAGTCGTACATCGCCCAGGCCCAGACTTCCCGGGGCCTGACGCCCGGAGCAAGATGGCTCGGCCTGGGGGGCGGCATGGTCAGGCCCGGCCCGCGGCAGGTGGGGCCGGCAATGGGATGGCGGGCTTGCCGTGGGTTCCGGACATGGGGCGCATGATAAGCCCAGCCTGCAGGAGCCGCAGTGCAACCCGGCGCCGCTTCCCCTCTCCGTGGCACTAAACTAATGCCTGACTTCGCCTACGTTATTGCCATGAACCCCTATGCATTGATCCGTCCCCTGGCGTTCCAGCTGGACCCGGAGACTGCCCACAACCTCACCATGTCCAGCCTGAACCGGCTCCACAGCCTGGGCCTGCTCAAGCCCTTCCTGCCCAGGGTGCCTGCCCTGCCCGTACGGGTCATGGGCCTGGACTTTCCCAACCCCGTGGGCCTGGCGGCCGGCCTGGACAAGAACGGCGAGGCCATCGACGGCCTGGGGGACCTGGGCTTCGGCTTCCTGGAGGTGGGCGCGGTGACGCCCCGGCCCCAGCCGGGCAACCCCAAGCCCCGCCTGTTCCGCCTGCCCCAGGCCCAGGCAATCATCAACCGCATGGGCTTCAACAACCTGGGGGTGGACCACCTGCTGGGCAACCTGGCGCGTACCGAATACAAGGGTATTCTGGGGGTGAACCTGGGCAAGAACTTCGACACCCCCATCGAAAAGGCGGTGGACGACTACCTGATCCTGCTGGACAAGCTCTACGGCAAGGTCCATTTCGTCACCGTCAACATCTCCTCCCCCAACACCAAGAACCTGCGGGCCCTGCAAGGGGGCAGCGAACTGGATGCCCTGCTCGCGGCCATCAAGGCCCGGCAGGCGGAACTGGCGGACAGGCACGGCAAGTACATGCCCGTGGCGGTGAAGATCGCCCCGGACCTGGAGGACGCCCAGATCGCCGAGATGGCCGCGCTGTTCAAAAAACACCGCATGGACGCGGTCATCGCCACCAACACCACCCTGTCCCGGGAGGGTGTGGAGCACCTGCCCCACGGCCAGGAGGCGGGGGGGCTTTCCGGCGCCCCCATGCGGGAGCGCTCCACCCGGGTGCTGGCCGCCTTCCACCGGGAACTGGGGGGCGAAGTGCCCCTCATCGGCGCCGGCGGTATCCTGGAAGGCCGGCATGCCAAAGAGAAGATGGACGCGGGGGCCAGCCTGGTGCAGATCTACACCGGCCTCATCTACCGGGGGCCAGACATCGTGGCGGAATGCGTGCGCACCCTGAAGCAATGAAACGCAGCCTGTACAGGTTTATCCCCCTCATCCTGCTGGCCCTGCTGGCGCAAGGCGCCGGCGCGGCCCGGCTGGATGACGCGACCGCCGTGCCCCACCTGAGCGCCCGGGGCCAGGAGGGCTACCGCCAGTTCCTGGGCGCGGAAGACCACCGGGCCTTCGCCATCGCCCCCGGCGGCGGCTGGGGCTGGAGCCAGGCTGCCGCCAGCGGCGAGGCGGCCCTGGACCAGGCCCTGGACGCCTGCCAGCAGCACACCCGGCAACGCTGCGTGCCCTACGCCCTGGACCTGCAGGTGGTGTTCGACGCCAAGGGCTGGGGCCGGCTGTGGCGACCCTATGCCACGGCGACCGAGGCCAGGCGTGCCGAGGTCGGCACGGACCGGGGCCAGCGCTTTCCCGACCTGGTGCTCACGGCGCCCAACGGCAAGCCGTTGAAGCTATCGAGTTTGCGGGGCCAGGTAGTGGTGCTGCACTTCTGGGCCACCTGGTGCCCCACCTGCCGTCACGAGCTGCCCCAGTTCGAGACCTTGCAACGCAGCTTTGCCCGCAACAAGGACCTGGCCTTCGTCTTCACCCAGGCCCGGGAGCCGGCGGAAACCTCCAGGCAATGGCTGAAGCAGAACGGCGTGAAGCTGGTTCTCCATGATTCCGGCGCCCGGGGCAGCCGGGGCGACCGCTTCCTGCTTGCCGATGGGCAAGCCATCAAGGACCGCCAGGTGGCTCCCGTATTCCCCGCCACCTACGTGCTGGACCGGCATGGTCTCGTGGTCTTTTCCATGCGCGGCTCTGCGGAGGACTGGAGCCAGTACGCCCCCTTCCTGAAGGACCTGCTGGGCCACGGAAAATAGCCGGGCACCCGTAGCCCGGAGGAGCGCCGCGAGGCCGGGTAGCGCCCCGCTCCGTTGTCCCGGAATCGGCCTGCGGCCTCAGTCGGGCTACGTTGCTTTCTCAAAGCGCCTGGTATGGCAGCCATCAGGTTCCGCGCCATCGAGGAAATCCAGCACACGGCTCCGCAGCCAGCGGAAGTTTCCCGGGAAGGGTCCGCTGACAAACCCCACGTGTCCACCATCTTCCGGGAATTCCAGGCTCACCCTGTCTGACACCTCTTCTCGGCTTGGCAGCACATGGCCTGGCATGAAGGGATCGTTGCGGGCGTTGATGAGCAGGGTGTCCACCCGGATGCTGCCCAGGCCCGGTTTGCTGGCCGCCTGCCCCCAATAGTCGTCGGCATCCCGGTAGCCATGGAGCGGCGCCGTGACCCGGGTGTCGAAGGCATGGATGGTGTCGATGACCTCAATGGCGCCCCGGTCGTAGGGCATGGCATGCACATCCAGCTTGGCCAGGGCCTTGGCCTTCAGGGTCTTGAGGAAGCGGGCCGTGTAGAACCGGGTGAACCCCTGGTCCAGGGTGGCACCCGCCGTGGGCAGGTCCAGGGGCGCTGAAAGGACCACGACCCGTTCGGCCACGGCGCGCGCGCCCTCCCCTTCCCGCTCCAGCCACTTGAGCAGAGCGTTGCCCCCAAGGGAGACTCCCACCACGCGCAGGGGTGCACGCTCGGCCATGCGCAGGCGGTTGAGGATGTAGCCGATCTCGTCGGCGTCGCCGGCGAAATAGGCCCGGGGCAGGCGGTTCAGTTCACCGGAGCAGCCCCGGAAATGGGGCACCACGCCACGCCATCCCTGCTTACGGGCCTCGTCCATGAGGTGGCGGGCATAGTGGCTTTCGGAACTGCCTTCCAGACCGTGGAAAAGCACCAGCAGGGGCGCATCGGTGGAGCCATTCACCCAGTCCAGGTCAATGAAGTCCCCATCAGGCAGTTCCCAGCGTTCCCGCCGGTAGTCCAACCGGGGACGGCCCAGCATGACGGCCCAGAGGGTCTGCAGGTCACCCCCCGGTAGCCACCGGGGGGCCTGATAGGGACCGGGCGGCATTCAGCCCGGCTTTATTCCACTTCCTCCCAGCCGGTGATCATGGCCTTGATGTGGGCCGTGGGGGTGTGGCCGGTAGTGGTGAGGTAGACGTGGGCGATGATGAAGACCAGGAACACGAAGGCGCCCAGGGTGTGGAACAAGGCCACCCACTCCAGGGACAGCAAGCCATCCAGGCCCCAGGCCGGCCACTGATCGTAGAACAGGTAGAACCAGCCCGTGATCCAGATGAGGGGGCCGGCCACCGCCAGGATGCCCAGGTAGGCCAGGCGCTGGAGAGGGTTGTGCTTGCGCTTTGGGTTCACCTTGTAGGGGTGAGGGGCCTGGGTGAAGATGCCGATGGCGTAGAACTTGATCATGTCCGTCACCTTGTCGAAGGTGGGGATGTACTGTTTCCACTCGCCGGTGGTGAAGTGCCAGAAGATGGCGAAGCACCACAGGCCCACCAGGGTCCAGGCGGCGAGGGTGTGGGCGTTCACCGCCCGCTCGAAGCCCAGCAGTGAATAGGAGCCGTGAACCTCGAAGCCGGTAATCAGCATGAAAATGATCAGGCCGGCCTGGGCCCAGTGCCAGAAGCGCTCGAAGCCCTTGAAGATGTAGATGCGTTCGCTCATGGGAATACTCCTGTGGCTTATCCGTGATGGCCGTGACCAGGTTTTGCCTTGCGGCTGGCGAAGATGCGGCCAGCGCCGTGGCCCAGCACCCCCAGGAGGGTGAGGCCCGCCAGGCCCCAGCCGGCGGTGTCCAGCAGCTTGTTGCCGTGGCGGCCGGGCAGGTAGATGCCGGGCACATAGTCCAGGCGACCGGGATCGGTGTGGCACTGCTTGCAGGCCAGGGCGTCTTCCTTGGGCGCCACCATGTGGGTGATGGGCCAGGACATCTCGGTGGAAACAAAGGCGTACTTGCCACTGTATTCGGCGCCGATCTCCTTCATGCCGAACTCGATGGCCTTGTCCCAGTTAAAGTTGGTCCAGAAGGCGCTGTCGTTGGCGCCATAGGTGTTGAACACCAGGAGCTGGTTGTTGCCCACGTCATAGGGCTGCTTGCCCGCGAAGCGCTTGATGGGCCAGATCTTGGACTTGCCGTCATCGGGGCTGCCGTTGAAGTGGTTGATCTCGATGACCTTGGACGGGTCCAGCTTGGTCTCCCGCAGGGTGTAGTCCACCTGGCCGTTGAACCAGACATATTCGGGGATGACGTTGGATTCGTACCTGAAGTCGCCCTTCTTGCTGTCGTAGGCGTCATGGCCGGCGGAATCCTTGAGCTTGAAGGGCTTGCCGTCCTTGTCCATCTTCCCGGCGGTGGACCAGTCCCACATCATCTTGGTGGGTTGGGCCCGGGCGAACTCGGGGATGTGGCAGGTCTGGCAGGCCAGCTTGTGAGCGTGGCTGTTGAGCCGGTCCCCTTTGGCACCCTTGTGGGGTGCGCCGCCGTGGCAGGCCTGGCAGGAGGCGGGGTTGGCGTCTTTCTTGCCCCGCATGTGGGCGCCCTCCTTCTCCATCACCGTGACGGCGTAGCGGCCGCCGGGCACATCGTGGCCCGTGGTCTTGTGGCACTCGCCGCAGCTGAAATTGAGGCCGTCCTTGTCCATGTGCACGTCAAGGTACTTGCCCGGATTCTTCAGGGAGCTGTCCAGGTCGCCGTGCTTCACCGCGTCGCCGCCGCCGCCGTAGAAGTGGCAGGCGCCGCAGTTGGCGCGGCTGGTTTTGCCCACCTTGCGGGCCACGTCGCCCAGGTCCGGGGCCTTGACGGTCTTGCCGGACTTGGGCGGGTACTCCATGTCCTTGTAGGTGGGGTGGCCCGCCAGTCCGGGAATCTTGCGGTAGGTGCCGGTAGTGTCGTGGCACACCAGGCAGTCCACGTTCTCCTGGGCGGCGAAGTCGAAGTGCTGGTCCTTCCAGCCGTAACCCACGTGGCAGGCAGTGCAGAACTCGTAATTGGAGGGCACGGCGGTGCAGAAGTTGTTGATGACATGCTTCTTGCCCAGGCGCTGGTTCGTGGCGGGGTTGAGGAATTCCCAGGTCCAGTGCTTGCTCTTGTGCACCTGCTTGGCCGCCTCGGTGTGGCAGGCGAGACAGGCCTTGGTGACCTCAGGGCCGGACTTGAAGTCCTGCTGCAGGGCCTTGAAACGGCCGTGGTCCGCCGTGGAGGTGGAGGCGGGCTTGGCCGCGGCCGGGGCCGCTGGCTGGGGATCGGTGGAGGCTCCGGCCGGCAAGGCCAGCAGGGTCGAAGCCAGGAACGCCAGCAAGGCGCCGCGAAGGAATTGGATCATGGGGTATCTCCGCTTCAACTCTGGATGCATTCGACTCAGCAACCACCGCCGCCGCCGCCGCCGCCCTGGGCACCTGCCGCCGGGGCGCTGGGCAGGATCATCTTTGGCGCGGGGGCGTTGGGGTCGAACACCAGGAATTTCTTCTGGTCCTCCGCCACCTGTGCCATGACATCGCCTACCAGTGGACCGAACATCCTGCCCATGAGGCCGGCGTTCATGGTGCCGATATAGACTTTGCCGTCCTGCTTCTTGTACACGCTGATCTTGCAGGGCATGAGGATGGACAGGAAGCGCACCGTGTCCTCCTTGAGGATGGGCTTGGAGTACTTGGTGCTGCACGCCTCGATCATCATCACCGGCAGCACGTTGCCGCCGTCGTTCTGTACCGCCTTGGCGGCATTGCGCAGGCCGGACAGGGCCCAGCCGTTGCCGGCGTTCTGGATATTGTGCTGGATGCGGGCGATGGTTTCTTCCATGCCGAAGGGGCTGGGCGTTTCCTTGAACATCAGCTTATCCATCATGCTGTAGGCCACGCCCATGGCCAGCAGCAAGCCCAGCACCACACCCCCGAGTAGCTTCATCATGGCCCGCTCCTTCTTTGTCGGCGATCACGTGTTCAGACGCATGTTAACAGGACATTACGATCCTTATTTTCGCATATTAGAAAATTCTGATGGATACCCCCAGGGAGGTATCCCTAAAGACCACGAAAGTAGTCCAGTGCCTCGGCCAGACTGGCCACCCCCTTCACCTCCATGCCGGCGATCCTGCCCTTGGGCAGGTTTGCCCTGGGGCACAGGGCCTGGGTAAAGCCCAGCTTGGCCGCCTCCTTCAACCGCTCCTGGCCCCGCTGCACGGGTCGGATCTCCCCGGCCAGCCCCACTTCGCCGAATACCGCCCACTTGTGAGGAATGGGTTTGGTGCGCAGGGAAGAAACCACCGCCATGGCCACCGCCAGGTCCACCGCCGGCTCGCTGATCTTCACCCCGCCCACGGCGTTCACGAACACGTCCTGGTCATGGCAGGGAATGCCGCCGTGGCGATGCAACACCGCCAACAACATGGCCAGGCGGTTGCCGTCCAGGCCCACCGTGAGCCGGCGGGGATTGCCGCTGTGGGAGGTATCCAGCAGGGCCTGGATCTCCACCAGCAGGGGACGGGTTCCCTCCTGGGCCACCACCACGCAGGAGCCCGGTGCTTCCCGCTCGTCCCGGTTGAGGAACAGGGCGGAGGGGTTGGCCACCCCCTTGAGACCCTTGTCGGTCATGGCAAACACACCCAGCTCATTCACGGCGCCGAAGCGGTTCTTGAAGGCGCGGATGAGGCGGAAACTGGAGCCGGTATCCCCCTCGAAGTACAGTACCGTGTCGACGATGTGCTCCAGCACCCGGGGGCCCGCCAGGGTGCCTTCCTTGGTGACGTGGCCCACCAGCAGGATGGTGATGCCCGCCTGCTTGGCATGGCGGGTGAGTTCCTGGGCGCACTCCCGCACCTGGGCCACGCTGCCCGGTGCGGACTGGAGCTGTTCCGTATAGACGGTCTGGATGGAGTCGATGACCGCCACCTGGGGCCGTTCCGACTGCAGGGTGGCCAGGATGGCCTCCAGGCGAATCTCCGTGAGCAGGGGGATGTCCGCGCTCAAGCCCAGGCGCTGGGCCCGCAGGGCGATCTGGTCGGCGGATTCCTCGCCGCTCACGTAGAGGGTCCTGTTGCGGGCGTTGATGTCGGCCAGGGCCTGGAGCAACAGGGTGGACTTGCCGATGCCCGGGTCACCCCCCAGCAGCACGACGCCGCCTCCCACCAGGCCACCCCCCAGGACCCGGTCAAATTCCGGCAGGCCCGTCTGCATGCGTGCGATCTCCCGGGCCTGGACGGTGCTGAGGCGCACCACCTCGCCACTGGCGGCCAGGGCCTGGAAGCGGCGTCCCTTGGCCTCCTGCACGCTCTCCGACAAGGTGTTCCAGGACAGGCAGTGGGGACATTGCCCCTGCCATTTGCTGGTCTGGCCGCCGCACTGGGCACAGACGTAGAGGGAAGTCGACTTGGCCATGGTCAAGGCTTATACCTTGCCCACCAGGCACACTCAAGCTGGCCCCCCTCCGCCGGGGGCGCGTATCATGCGCAAGTTATATTGCTTATTTTTTTCAGCGCCATCCGGCGAATTCGCTGAAATCCCTTTTTCCGGGGCACCAACAACATGAAATGTGTCGATGATTTCCGCCTCCGCCTGGGCCAGCAGGAGCTGGTTCCCATCATGATCGGTGGCATGGGGGTGGATATTTCCACGGTGGAGCTGGCTCTCGAAGCCGCCCGCCTGGGGGGCGTGGGCCATATTTCGGATGCCATGGTGCCCACGGTCATCGACCGTCACTTTCAGACCCGTTACGTCAAGGACAAGCTCCAGCTCTACAAGGCCAACGTGAAGAACCTGGCCGACAAGTCCCTGGTGAAATTCCACCTGGGGGAACTGGAAGAGGCCACCCGCATGCACGTGGGCCGCGCCATGGAGGCCAAGAAAGGCCCCGGCATGGTGTTCATCAACTGCATGGAAAAACTCACCATGAACGCCCCCAGGGAAACCCTGAAGGTGCGCCTGAATGCCGCCCTCTCCGCGGGCATCGACGGCATCACCCTGGCGGCGGGCCTGCACCTGGGCTCCTTCGGCCTCATGGAGGATCACCCCCGCTTCCGGGATGCCCAGCTGGGCATCATCGTCTCCTCCCTGCGGGCCCTGCAGCTCTTCCTGCGCAAGAATGGCCGCACCAACCGCCTGCCCGACTACGTGGTGGTGGAAGGTCCCCTGGCCGGCGGTCACCTGGGCTTCGGCATGGACTGGGCCGAATACGACCTGGCCACCATCGTGGCCGAGATCCAGGCCTGGCTGAAGACGGAAAACCTGGAAATCCCCCTCATACCCGCCGGTGGCATCTTCACCGGTTCCGACGCCACGGGATTCCTGCAGAGCGGCGCCGGCGCCGTGCAGCTGGCCACCCGCTTCACGGTCACCAGGGAATGCGGCCTGCCCGACCCGGTGAAGCAGGAGTACTTCAAGGCAGACGAGGACGACATCGAGGTTAACGGCATCTCCCCCACGGGCTACCCCATGCGCATGATCAAGGGCAGCCCGGGCATCGGCGCCGGCACCCACCCCAACTGCGAGTCCTTCGGCTACCTGCTGGACGCCAACGGCAAGTGCGCCTACATCGACGCCTACAACAGGGAAGTGGCCGCCCACCCGGGCGAGAAGAAGATCAAGGTCATGGACAAGACCTGCCTGTGCACCCACATGCGGGACTTCGACATCTGGACCTGCGGCCACTACACCTACAAGCTCAAGGACACCACGGTGAAGACCCCCGAAGGAGACTACCAGCTCCTCTCGGCCGAACACGTGTTCAAGGACTACCAGTTCAGCAAGGATGGCAGGATCGCCCTGCCTGAATGAGCCCAGTCCCATGACTTGGGACATCTTCTGCGCCGTCGTCGACAACTTTGGCGACATCGGCGTCACCTGGCGCCTGGCGCGACAGCTGGCAGCGGAACACCAGGCCCATGTGCGCCTCTGGGTGGATGACCTGGCCGCCTTCCGGCGCATACGCCCCGAGATCGATCCCAACCTGGATACCCAGCAACTCGCCGGCGTAGAGGTTCGTCGCTGGACCGATCCCCTGCCTGACCTCAAGCCCGGTGACGTGGTGATAGAAGCCCTGGCCTGCGACCTGCCGGATGCCTTCATCAGCCAAATGGCCTGGAAGACACCCAAGCCGGTGTGGCTCAATCTGGAATACCTGACGGCGGAATCCTGGGCCGATGGCGTCCACGGCCTGCCCTCCCCCCATCCCCGGCTACCCCTGACAAAACATTTCTATATGCCGGGCTACACCCCCAAGACCGGTGGACTGCCCCGGGAATCCTGGCTGGCGGAAACGCGCGACGCTTTCCAATCCGACTCCCGGACCCAGGAGGCATTCTGGCGGGATCTGGGTCTGCCGCCCCACCAACCCGGGGAATTGCGCATTTCCCTGTTCGCCTATGAAAACACCGCCATTCCATCCCTGCTGGCGACACTGGCCCGGTCCGGTCAACCCGCCCGCCTGATGGTGCCCGAGGGCAAGGCCCTGGTCCCCATCGCCGCCTGGCTGGGCCTGGCCACGCTCCAGGCGGGTGGTGTCCACGCCTACCGAAACCTGACCGTCCATGTGTTGCCCATGCTGGACCAGGATGGCTACGACCGCCTGCTGTGGGCCTGCGATCTAAATTTCGTCCGGGGGGAGGATTCCTTCCTGAGGGCCCAGTTTTCGGCCCGCCCCCTGGTTTGGCAGGCCTACCCCCAGGAGGGCCGCACCCACTTCGCCAAGCTGGACGCTTTCCTGGACCTTTATTGCACTGACATGCCCGAGGACCTGGCGGAGACGACCCGGCGCCTGTGGCACGCCTGGAACGAGGAATCCGGGGTGGGCACCTTCTGGCCGGCCTATGTTGCCAGCCAGGAGGAACTGGACGATCACGCCTGGCTTTGGAGCGCCCGGTTGATGGAGCAACAGGACCTTGCGTCCAAGCTGATGATTTTTTGCGAAAAAGTAAAAGAAAAAAGCTAGAATTCCGGGCTTCCCAGAACCCCCTGCAGGACATCCCCGATGAAGACCGCTCAAGAACTCCGCGCCGGCAACGTGATCATGGTGGGCAAAGACCCCCTGGTGGTCCAGAAAGCCGAATTCTCCAAATCCGGCCGCAACGCCTCCGTGGTGAAGATGAAGATGAAGAACCTGCTCACCGGCGCCGCCTCCGAGACGGTGTACAAAGCCGACGAGAAGTTCGACACCGTCACGCTGGAGCGCAAGGATTGCACCTACTCCTATTTCGCCGACCCCATGTACGTGTTCATGGACACGGAGTACAACCAGTACGAGGTGGAAGCCGACAACATGGCCGCCGCCCTGCCCTATCTGGAAGACGCCATGCCCGTGGAAGTGGTGTTCTACGACGGCAAGGCCATCTCCATCAACATGCCCACCACCGTGGTGCGCGAGGTGGAATACACCGAGCCTGCCGTGAAGGGCGACACTTCCGGCAAGGTCATGAAGCCCTGCCGCATCAAGCCCACCGGCCATGAAGTCCAGGTGCCCGCCTTCGTTGAAATCGGCGACAAGATCGAGATCGACACCGCCACCAACGAGTACAAGAACCGGGTTAAATAAGTTTTTTTTATTTTCACATAAAAAAACATTGCGCCCTCCGGGGCGCTTTTTTTCGCCTTTTCGCGCAGTTTTGCTGGTGCAACACCCCCCATAGGGCATCGAATATTTGAATAAGCTAATTTAGTACGTTCTGATATAAAGATGCCTACATCCTGTGTAATTCGGTTTGAGCCGCCGAATAACAATAACCAAGGATGGATGGAGACCAAAATGAACTGCAACAAAAAAAATACTGCAGTTGTCAACGCGTCCTCGCCCATGGGGATCGTCTTTTCGTTCGTCACGTCCCAGCACCTGCACTGCTTTTATCTAAGCGGTTGATCCCAGCCTGACCTCCCTGCCTCAGCGAGCGCCTTGCAAGCACTCGCCGGCGTCCCTTGTTGCCCTTTTATCCGCGTCATCACATGGAGGAGACACCATGTTCTCTAAGCACGCCCTTGCCTTTGCCGCCCTCATGGCCGGCACTCTCCCCGTCCACGCCACCGAGCAAACCTGCCTGATCGCCGGGTGGGAAAGCCCGAAGAGCGTCTGCGATGCCCATCACCGCACGCTGGCATCCACCTGCTTCAACTGCCACGGCCCCAATGGCGTGAGCAACGCCGCCATTCCCGCCCTGGCCGGCCAGGACAAGTCCTATCTCGTCACGGCCATGAAGGAGTTCCGTGACGGCAAGCGCGAGGCCACCGTCATGAAGAAATACGCCATGGGCTACACCGATGACGAATACGAGGCCATCGCAGCCCTGTTCGCCACGATGAAGGTCAACCTGGCGCAAACCGAAGGAGAGCGGAAATGAGCCTGCATCGTCGTGATTTCCTCAAGGTAGCCGGCCTCGGCATGGCCTCCGGCATGACTGGCATGCTCCTGTCCGGAAGCGTCCTGGCCAAGCCCCGCCAGGCCCGCGCCAAAGTCGTCGTGGTAGGCGCTGGGTATGGTGGCGCCACCTGCGCCAAGTACCTGCGCGTGTGGGATCCCTCCATCGATGTCACCCTCATCGACCCCAGTCCCATGATGGTGTCCTGCCCCATGTCCAACTGGGTGCTGGGGGGGCTACGGGACATGGGTGACCTGAACAAGTCCTATGACGGCCTGAAGCAGCACGGCATGCGCCTGGTGCAGGACAGCGTCGTGGGCGTGGACGCGCAGAAGCGCACCGTGAAAACCCAGCGCGGCGATACCTACGCCTACGATCGTCTGGTGCTGGCCCCCGGCGTGGAATTCATGACCGGCACGGTGGAAGGCTATGCCGAGGCTGCCAAGGCCCAGAAAGTGACCCATGCCTTCAAGGCCGGCGAGGAAACCCTGCTGTTGAAGAAGCAGCTGGAAGCCATGCCCGATGGCGGCGTATTCCTCATCGCCAGCCCGCCGCCCCCCGGCCGGTGCGTCTCCGGGCCCTACGAGCGTGCCTGCATGGTGGCCCACTACTTCAAGCAGCATAAGCCCAAGTCCAAGATCATCATGCTGGACGGCCACATGAACGTGGTTTCCAAGGGGCCCATGTTCAAGAAGGCCTTCAAGAAGTTCTACCCGGGCATGATCGAGCACCGCCCCAACAATCTGGTCAATCACATCGACCCCAGCACCATGACGGTGAGCAGCGACTGGGATTCCGTCAAGGCGGACGTCATCAACGTGGTGCCCATGCAGCGGGCCGGCAAGTTGTGCGAGATCGCCGGCGTGCGCACGGACAGCGCCAAGCGCTGGTGCCCCGTGGACTTCGCCACCTACGAATCCAGGTCGGTGCCCCTCATCCACGTCATCGGTGACTCGGTGCTGTCCAACATGCCCAAATCGGCCCACGTTTCCAACAACCAGGGCAAGATCACCGCGGCGGCCATCATCGAATTGCTGAACGGTCGCCAACCGGACCCGCTGCCCGTCATCGGCAGCACCAGTTACTCCGCCACCTCTGACCACACCGCCGGGCCCATCGCCGTGGTCATGCGCTACAACCCAGAGCAGGACGTGTACGTGCGCCAGCCCGGAGGCGGCGCGGACGCGGACAGCGATGAACTGAATTTCCAGTACAACCTGGCCTGGTTCGAGAACATCTGGGCCGACACCCTGGGCTGAAACACTGGGGCCGGGATGGCCGGCCCCGGCCCCTCGCTGTTCGCTTTACAACTACTAGGAGACAACAAGGATCCGCAAGAATCTGAAGGAGCAGTACAGCCCCATGTACCACCCGGCCGCCCTGGGCTCGGGTGGCCTGGCGATTTCCTTTTTTCTATACCTCAACTTCCTGCTGCCCCTCGAGACAGGCACCATCTCGTTCGACCTGCTGTGGCCCATCGTCACCGGCGAGCCGAGCCTGAAGTCCCTTTGGGTCACGGCCTGCCTGGCCATCACCCTGGCGCTGCTGGCCACCCACTTCGCCCTGATGGTCTGGAACACGCGGGAGTTCGGCCTCTTCAAGCAGACCGAGTCCTATGCAACGCTGCGCAGTTCCAGCGGCGAAATCAGCCTGATGGTAGTCCCCCTGACCATGGCCATGACCGTCAACGCCTGCTTCGTCGGCGGCTCCCTGCTGGTCCCCGACCTGTGGGAATACATCGAGTACCTGTTTCCTTTCGCCATCCTGGCCTTCCTGGCCATCGGCACCTACGTCGCCCTGCTCATGCTGGTGATGCTGATGATCGGCTTCTCCTCCATGCTCACCCACGGCATCCGTCCCGAGGCCGCCCCCAGCCTGTGGCTGATGATCCCCATCACCACCCTGCTGGGCATCACCTTCATGCGCATCTCCCACGGCCTGCACAAGAGCTTCAATCTCCACACCAGCCCTACCCTGAACCTGGCGGTGATGATGTCATCCACCGCCTTCGCCGAAGCCCAACTCAAAGCGGAGCAACTCAAAAGCCTCTTACCCGGCAATTCCGTGAGCGGTTTCGCTGACGCGCTGGGCAAGAACTACACGGCTTATAACTCCGCTGACGGCGTACTCATCCAGCTGCTGGGAGGCAAGATGAAACGCAAGGGCAACTGGAAGATCACCGAGAGCGCCCAGTTCTGCACCCAGTTTCCCACTGAAAAGGCTAAGTGCACGGTCATCTTTCAACGGGACAATGGCAAATACCAGCGCGTGAAGGACGACGGCATGGCCACCAACACCATGAAGAAGTTCCACAAGGGAAACGTTTTCAAGCTTTGAGCTTCTCGCGCACCAAGGTGTGAACTGCATCAACCCACTCTCCTGGCGAGGGTGGGTATGATGGGTTACCACATGACGGGGGGTGCCCACCATGCTTGCTCGACGATCCATTCTTTTGTCGTTGTTTTTCTGGATCCTGGCCTTGCCCATGGCCCAGGCCCAGCAGCACCGGGCCGTCCACCTGGGCCATCCCCAAACCCGCTTCGCCGAACCCTTGAAGATCGAGGCGGACCTGCGCCGGGTCTTCCTGCAGGAGGCCTTGCAGGCGGACATCGCCACCATCGCCCGGGCCAGTGGCTTCCTGGGGGACATGGAGGATTTCCGCAGGGCCGTGAGGGACGCCCCGCTCACCGTGATCGAGATTCCCGTGGGCACCCGTCTGCCCGCCATGTCCACCCGCAAGAAAGGCAAGCCCGTACTGCTTTTCGATGTGCTCTGGGCCGGCAAGGCACCCATCCAGGCCTACGAGTTCCATTTCAATTCCCTGGGCCGCCGCTACCGGGTGGTGGTGCCCAAGCCATGCAGCAACTTCTGGGTGGAGGAGCAGCCCTTGCCCACTCTGGGCGTGGCATGCCAGTCGCCGGAAGAGGTCGTGCTTGGCCGTCCCTTCCAGGTCTGCAACACGGTAGCAAACACTGGCACGGGCCTTGAGCCCGCCGCCGTGCTGAGCCTGGCCTTCCCCCAGGAGACGGTCTTCATGACTGCCTCGGAGGGCGCCAATCCCAAGATGGAACGGGTGAACTGGGTGCTGGCCAACGTGGCGCCCGGCGCAGCCCAGGAACTCTGCGCCACCTTCACACCCCGTCAGCGGGGCCTCTACACCTTCACTTCCAGCCTGGAAGGCGAACTCACGCCGCCCCTGGAGCGCAAGTGCGAAACCCACGTGCACGGCATTCCCGCCGTGCTGCTGGAGGTCATCGACCTGAAAGACCCTGTCCTGGTGGGCGGTGAAGTGACTTACGAAATCCGTGTGCTCAACCAGGGCACCGAACCCCTCACCCGCATCCAGCTCAATGGCACGCTGGAAAACAGCCAACGTTACCTTTCCGGCGGCGGCACCACGGAAATCCTGGGGGCGGAGACCTTGTTCAACCCCCGCATCCTGGAAAGCCTGGAGCCTGGCCAGGAAGCCCGCTGGCGCGTGACCGTCAGGGCCGAGAAGGCCGCTGACGTACGCTTCAAGGTGGAACTGCGGGCCGACCAGTTCGAGCGTCCGGTGGTGGAAACCGAGGCCACCCTGCAGTACTGATCTGCCCTGCCAATCAAAAACGCCCGCGCAGTGCGGGCGTTTTTGTTATTGCGGCGGTTTAAACGGACTCCGCCTCGATCACCTGCTCGAAGACGATCCGCCCATCTTCCACATCCACGCGGATGATGTCCTTGGGCGCGAAGCGGCCGGAAAGGATTTCCTTGGCCAGCGGGTTCTCGATGCGCTGCTGGATGGCGCGCTTCAAGGGCCGGGCGCCGAACACCGGGTCGAAGCCTTCCTTGGCCAGTTCCAGCAGGGCGGCGTCGGACACTTCCAGCTTCATCTCCATCTGGGCGACCCGCTTCTCAAGATAGTGGAGCTGGATGCGGGCGATGTTGGCGATGTGTTCCTCGCTCAGGCTGTGGAACACCACCACCTCGTCGATGCGGTTGATGAACTCGGGGCGGAAGTAGGTCTTCACCTCCCCCATCACGGCCAGCTTGATGACCTGGTAGTCGTCCCCGGCCATGCCCTGGATCATCTGGCTGCCCAGGTTGCTGGTCATGACGATGACCGTGTTCTTGAAGTCCACGGTGCGGCCCTGGCCGTCGGTCATGCGGCCGTCGTCCAGCACTTGCAGCAGCACGTTGAACACGTCCGGGTGGGCTTTCTCCACCTCGTCCAGCAGGATCACCGAGTAGGGCTTGCGGCGCACGGCTTCCGTCAGGTAGCCGCCCTCCTCGTAGCCCACGTAGCCGGGAGGCGCGCCGATGAGGCGGGCCACGGAGTGCTTCTCCATGAACTCGCTCATGTCCACGCGGATGAGGTGGTCCTGGCTGTCGAACAGGAACTCGGCCAGGGCCTTGCATAGCTCGGTCTTGCCCACGCCGGTGGGGCCCAGGAAGAGGAAGCTGCCGTAGGGCCGGTTGGGGTCGGACAGGCCGGCCCTGGAGCGGCGGATGGCGTCGGACACCAGGCGCACGGCCTCGTCCTGGCCCACCACGCGCTGGTGGATGCGCTCCTCCATGGCCAGCAGCTTGTCCCGCTCGCCCTGGACCAGTTTGGACACGGGGATGCCCGTGGCGCGGCTCACCACCTCGGCGATCTCCTCGGCGCCTACCTGGGTACGCAACAGCTTGAATTCGGTCTTGCCCTCCCCCGCCTCGGCCTGCTTCAGGCGGGCTTCCAGAGCCGGCAGCTTGCCGTACTGGATCTCGGCCACCTTGTCGAACTGGCCCTTGCGCTGCAGGTCGGCCATCTGGGCGCGCAGGTGGTCGATCTCCTCCTTCACGTGGGCGCTGCCCTGGACCGTGGCCTTCTCCGCCTTCCACACTTCCTCCAGGTCGGCGTATTCCTTCTCCAGCTTGCGGATCTCGTCCTCGATGAGGGACAGGCGCTTGCGGCTGGCCTCGTCCTTCTCCCGCTTCACCGCCTCCCGCTCGATCTTGAGCTGGATGAGGCGCCGGTCCAGCTTGTCCATCACCTCGGGCTTGGAATCGATCTCCATCTTGATGCGGCTGGCGGCCTCGTCGATGAGGTCGATGGCCTTGTCCGGCAGGAAGCGGTCGGTGATGTAGCGGTGGGACAGCTCGGCGGCGGCGACGATGGCCGGGTCGGTGATGTCCACGCCGTGGTGCAGCTCGTACTTCTCCTGCAGGCCCCGCAGGATGGCGATGGTGGCCTCCACGCTGGGCTCGTCCACCAGCACCTTCTGGAAGCGGCGCTCCAGGGCGGCGTCCTTCTCGATGTACTTGCGGTATTCGTCCAGGGTGGTGGCGCCGATGCAGTGCAACTCGCCCCGGGCCAGGGCGGGCTTCAGCATGTTGCCGGCGTCGATGGCGCCTTCCGCCTTGCCCGCCCCCACCATGGTGTGCAGCTCGTCGATGAACAGGATGATGCGGCCTTCGTCCTGGCTGACTTCCTTCAGCACGGCCTTCAGGCGCTCCTCGAACTCGCCCCGGTACTTGGCGCCCGCCAGCAGGCCCGCCATGTCCAGCACCAGCACGCGCTTGCCCTTCAGGGTCTCCGGCACCTCGCCGTTGACGATGCGCTGGGCCAGACCCTCGACGATGGCGGTCTTGCCCACGCCGGGTTCGCCGATGAGCACCGGGTTGTTCTTGGTGCGCCGTTGCAGCACCTGGATGGCCCGGCGGATCTCGTCGTCCCGGCCGATGACCGGGTCCAGCTTGCCCTGGCGGGCCCGGTCGGTGAGGTCCAGGGTGTACTTGGCCAGGGCCTGACGCTGGCCTTCGGATTCCTGGGTGTCCACGCCCTCGCCGCCGCGCACCTCGCTGATGGCCGCCTCCAGGGCCTTGCGGTTGCCGCCGTTCTCCTTCAGCAGGCGGCCCGCCTCGCCCTTGTCGTCCACTGCCGCCAGCAGGAACAACTCGCTGGCGATGTACTGGTCGCCCCGCTTGCTGGCCTCCTTGTCCGTCAGGTTAAACAGGTTGATAAGCTCCTTGGAGGGCTGGATCTCGCCTCCGGCGCCTTCCACCTTGGGCAAGCGGTTCATGGCGGCCTGCAACGCGGCCACCAGGGACGGCAGGCGCACCCCCGCCTTCTGCAGGATGGGCCGGGCGGAACCGCCTTCCTGGTTGATGAGGGCGGCCAGCATGTGCACCGGCTCGATGTAGGGGTTGTCGTTGCCCAGGGCCAGGCTCTGGGCGTCCTGGATTGCGCTCTGGAACGGCGTGGTCAGTTTGTCGAAACGCATGGCTTGCTCCCAATTCGGATGATTGACTCCCAAATGGGGAGATCGGGCGCAATTTCAACCCAGGTTGTCCAATAGACGGTAGGAGGCCCGCTCGCGGGCCGAACCCACGTTTCGCGCCGCAAGCGGTGCTACCGGGACCGCGAGGATGCCCAATGGACAATCCGGGCTCAACCGCCAACGTCATGGGCAATTACAATGCCCTGCATGAACCCGCCTCCTGACTCCGTCATCCAAGCCAACGTCCGCGCCGCCCTGGAAGAGGACGTGGGAGGACCTGGCACCCCGGGTGACCTCACCGCTCAGCTCATCCCTGCCGGCACCCAGGCCCGGGCCCGGGTCATCACCCGGGAGGACGCCGTGTTGTGCGGCACCGCCTGGTTCGAGGCCTGCTTTCACATGGTGGACGCCAGCACCCGCATCACCTGGCAGACCGCCGACGGCGACCGGATCAAAGCCGGCCAGGCCCTGTGCGAAATCGAAGGCCCGGCCAGGGCCCTGCTCACCGCCGAGCGCCCCGCCCTCAACTTCCTGCAGACCCTGTCCGGCGTGGCCACGGAAACCCGCCGCCACGTGGACGCCATCGCCGGCACCCGGGCGAAGATCTACGACACCCGCAAGACCCTGCCGGGCCTGCGCCTGGCCCTGAAATATGCCGTGAAGTGCGGCGGCGGCGAGAACCAGCGCATCGGCCTGTACGACGGCATTCTCATCAAGGAAAACCACATCGCCTCCGCCGGCGGCATCCGCCCCGCCCTGGAGGCCGCTTACAAGCTGGCCGGAGATGGCATGTCGATACAGATCGAGGTGGAAACCCTGGACCAGTTGGAAGAGGCCCTTTCAGCCGGGGTGAAGCTGATCCTGCTGGACAACTTCACGCCCGAGCGCATGCGCCAGGCCGTGGCCCTCTCCGCCGGCCGGGCCCAGATGGAGGCCTCCGGCGGCATTGGCTTCGAAAACCTGCGGGAGATCGCCGAAACCGGCGTGGACCGCATCTCCATCGGCAGCCTCACCAAGCACGTGAGGGCGGTGGATCTCTCGATGCGGTTTTTGTAGCGGGCTACCCGCCCCGGTCCTTCCCGTCCACCCCGTTCACGCCACGACCGTCTTCGTCCTGAGCCGGCACTTCCGGATTCTCCTCCTGCCCCAGGTCCTTCAGCCTTTCCCGCCAACGCTTGTCCTGTTCCACCCTCGGCTTGTAAAGCGGCGTGCGCACGTTCTTGGCCACCGGGTTCCGGGGCCGGCGGGGCGGGCCTGAACCGCGTTTGCCAATACCCATCTCAGTCCCGCTTGTAGATGTCCTCGAAGCGGACGATGTCGTCCTCCCCCAGATAGCTGCCGGACTGGACCTCGATGAGGTGCAGGGGCAGCTTGCCCGGGTTGTCCAGACGATGGGTGGAACCCAGGGGAATGTAGGTGGACTGGTTCTCCGACAGGACCATGACCTTGTCGTCGCAGGTGACCCGGGCGGTGCCCGAAACCACGATCCAGTGCTCGGCCCGGTGGTGATGCATCTGCAGGGAGAGCTTCTCGCCGGGCTTGACCATGATGCGCTTCACCTGGAAGCGGTCACCGGCGTCGATGCCCTCGTACCAGCCCCAGGGGCGGTAGACCCGGGTGTGGAACTCGTGCTCGCTGCGGCCGTTGGCCTTCAGGTGCTCCACTACCTTCTTCACGTCCTGGGAACGGTCCCGGTGGGCCACCAGCACGGCATCCGGGGTTTCGACGATGACCAGGTCGTCCACGCCGATGGCAGCCACCATGCGGGATTCGGCCCGTACCAGGCTGTTCTTCACGCCGTCCAGGTAGACGTCGCCCCGGCTCACGTTGCCGGCGGCGTCTTTGCCCCCCACGTCCCACAGGGCGGACCAGGCGCCGATGTCGTTCCAGCCGATGTCGGCGGGCACCACGGCGGCCCGGTCGGTGCGTTCCATGACGGCGTAGTCGATGGAGTCCGACGGGCAGCCTTCGAATTCGGCCTTGCCCAGGCGGCAGAAGTCCAGGTCATGGGCGCCGGCCTCCAGGGCCGACTCGCAGGCAACGAGAACATCGGGACGATGCCTGGCCAGCTCGTCCAGGAAGTGGGCACAGCGGAACAGGAACATGCCGCTGTTCCAGTAATAGTCGCCGCTGGCCAGGAATGCCTCTGCCTTGTCGCGGGAAGGTTTTTCCACGAAGCGGGCCACCCGCCTGGCTGTACAGGTGCCCAAGGGTTCGCCCTGCTGGATGTAGCCGTAACCGGTTTCCGGGGAATCGGGGACGATGCCGAAGGTGACCAGATAGCCCGCATCCACGGCCTTCATTCCCTCGGCGATGGTTGCATGGAAAGAAGCCACGTCCCGGATGAGGTGGTCCGCGGGCAGCAGCAGCATGACCGCGTCCGGGTCCCGCTTCATCAGGTGCATGGCGGCGACGGCGGCCGCGGGCGCGGTGTTGCGCCCCACGGGTTCCAGGAAGATGCCCAGGGCATTCACGCCGATCTCCCGCAATTGCTCGGCGATGAGGAAGCGGTGATCGTTGTTGCACACCACCAGGGGCGCGCCCATGTCCGGCACCCCCGCCAGACGCAGCACGGTTTCCTGCACCATGGTGTTGTCGCCGGCCAGGGGAAGGAGCTGCTTGGGCAGGGCCGCGCGGGACATGGGCCACAGGCGGGTACCGGAACCGCCGGATAGGATGACGGGGTAGAGGCTCATGAAGGTCTCTCTCTTGGTTGAGATAAGCTGCTAATCGGCCTTGTCCAGGCAAAGCTTGAGGGCCTGGTGCCAAGCCGGCAGGCGAATGCCGAACACCCGCTCCAGCTTGCCGTTGTCCAGACGGGAATTCAAAGGCCGGGGCGCGGGCATGGGGTAGTCGCAGCTGGGAATGGAAACCAGGCGGGGCGGGGTCTCCAGGCCTTCCAGGTCCAGTATGGCCTGGGCGAAGCCGTGCCATGATGTGTACCCGCCGGTCTCGCCGTCGTTGGTCATGTTGTACACGCCCCAGGGTTCGGGCTTGTCCGCGCCCCCCAGGGGGGACGCCAACTGGGCCAGCACCTGGGCCGTGGCCTCCGCCAGGCTGCGGCACCAGGTGGGGGCGCCGATCTGGTCATCCACGATCTTCAACTCCGGCCTTTCCCGCATCAGGCGCCGCATGGTGAGAAGGAAATTGGCGCCCCGGGCACCATAGACCCAGGAGGTGCGGAAGATGAGATGGCGGCATCCGCTGGCGGCAATGGCCTGCTCGCCGGCCAGCTTGGTGGCGCCATAGACGTTGATGGGGCCTGGCGCATCGCCTTCCTGCCAGGGCCTCTCGCCGCTGCCGTCGAATACGTAGTCCGTGGAGTAATGCACCAGCAGGGCACCGGATTTCGCGGCTTCCTCCGCCAGGATGCCGGGGGCCTCCGCATTCACCCTGCGGGCCAGCTCCGGCTCGCTTTCCGCCTTGTCCACGGCGGTGTAGGCAGCGGGATTGACGATGGCCCGGGGCCGCACCTCCGCCACCACGCGGCGAATGGCATCCGGGTCCGCCAGGTCCATGGACTTCTGGTCCATGGCAACGACCTGCCCCAGGCTGGACAGGGTTCGGCACAACTCCCAGCCCACCTGGCCCTGGGCGCCGGTGAGGAGAATGCGGGGATGGGGGATGGGGAATGGGGAATGGGAGCTCATGGGTAAACCTCGGCGTCCTTCAGCAGGGGCTGGTCCTGGTCCTTGGCCGAAAGTGTTGGCAACCCCGGGGGCATGCCCTCCAGGGGCCACTGGATACCTATGTCCGGGTCGTCCCAGCGCACGCCCCGATCCCACTGGGGCGCGTAATAGGCCGTGGTCTTGTAGAGAAAGTCCGCGGTGTCTGAGAGAACGAGGAAACCATGGCCGAAGCCCGGGGGAATCCACAGCATGCGGTGGTTCTCGGCGCTGAGTTCAAACCCAGCCCACTTGCCGAAATTTGGCGAAGAGCGGCGCAGGTCCACGGCCACGTCGAACACCCCGCCGCTCACCACCCGCACCAGTTTTCCCTGGGGGCCGTTGAGCTGGTAGTGCAGCCCCCGAAGGACGCCCCTGGCGGAGCGGGAGTGGTTGTCCTGCACGAAATCCACGTCCAGGCCCACGTCCTTGCCTATCTCCGCGAAGGTCTTCCTGTTCCAGCTTTCCAGGAAGAAGCCCCGTGCGTCGCCGAAGACCTTGGGTTCGATAAGCAGCACGCCTGGGAGGGTGGTCTCGATAATCTTCATGATTGGTAGTAGATAGTGGGTAGTAGGGAGAGGGGAGTGGGTGTTCCTACTTCCCACTCCCGATTTCCGACTCCCAAATCAGAACACTTTCTCGTCCAGCATGGCCAGCAGGTACTGGCCGTAGCCATTCTTCTTCAGGGGCTCGGCGAGCCGTCTGACCTGTTCCACGCTGATATAACCCTGGCGGTAGGCGATCTCCTCCGGGCAGGCGATCTTCAGGCCCTGGCGTTTCTCGATGGTCTCGATGAACAACCCGGCTTCAAGCAGTGATTCGTGGGTGCCCGTATCCAGCCAGGCATGACCCCGGCCCATGATGGAGACATCGAGCTCGCCCCACTCCAGGTATTGCCGGTTCACGTCGGTGATCTCCAGTTCGCCCCGGGGGGATGGCTTGAGGTTGCGGGCGATGTCCACCACGCGGGCGTCGTAGAAGTACAGGCCCGTGACCGCGTAATGGGACTTGGGTTGCATGGGCTTCTCTTCCAGGCTGACGGCCCGGCCCTGGGCGTCGAACTCCACCACGCCGTAGCGCTCCGGGTCATGGACCCGATAGGCGAACACCGTGGCACCCTGGTTCCGGGCACTGGCCGTTTGCAGGTCCTGGGCCATCTCGTGTCCGTAGAAGATGTTGTCCCCCAGCACCAGCGCGCTGGGATGGTCGCCGACAAAATCCGCGCCGATGACGAAGGCCTGGGCCAGGCCGTCCGGGCTGGGCTGCACGGCATATTGCAGATTGATGCCCCACTGGCTGCCGTCCCCCAGGAGTTGCTCGAAACGGGGCGTGTCCTGGGGGGTGGAGATGATGAGGATGTCCCGGATACCCGCCAGCATCAGCGTGGTGAGGGGGTGGTAGATCATGGGCTTGTCGTAGATGGGCAGCAGCTGCTTGGACACCGCCAGGGTGGCCGGATACAGGCGGGTGCCGCTGCCACCGGCCAGGATGATTCCCTTTCGCATCGCGCTCTCTCCTTTCACCGTGCGGCGTAGTTGGTATCAAGCCACTTGCGGTACTCGCCGCTGGCCACGTTTTCCACCCACCGCATATTGTCCAGGTACCAGCGCACCGTCTTGCGAATACCGGTCTCGAAGGTCTCCGCCGGTTTCCAGCCCAGCTCCCGGTGGATCCTGGTGGCGTCGATGGCGTAGCGGCGATCGTGGCCGGGACGGTCCTTCACGTAGGTGATCAGGCGGGTGTAGGGGCCCTCGGGGCTGGGACGCATTTCATCCAGCAGGGCACAGACGGTATGAACGATGTCCAGATTGGGCATCTCGTTCCAGCCGCCCACGTTGTAGGTCTCCCCCACCTGGCCCTTGTCCAGGACTTCCCGGATGGCGGCGCAATGGTCGGTGACATAGAGCCAGTCCCGCACGTTCATGCCGTCGCCGTAGATGGGCAGGTTCTTGCCCCGGGTGGCGTTGAGGATCATGAGGGGGATGAGCTTCTCCGGGAACTGGTAGGGGCCGTAGTTGTTGGAGCAGTTGGTGGTGAGGGTGGGCAGGCCGTAGGTGTGGTGGTAGGCCCGCACCAGGTGGTCGGAACTGGCCTTGCTGGCGGAATAGGGGCTGTTGGGAGCGAAGGGGGTTTCCTCGGTGAAGGGGGCGTCGTCAGGCCCCAGGGAACCGTAGACCTCGTCGGTGGAGACGTGCAGGAAGCGGAACGCGTTCTTCTCATCCGCTGGCAGACTGCTCCAATGGCCCCGGGCTTCTTCCAGCAGGTGGAAGGTGCCCACCACGTTGGTCTGGATGAAGTCCTCGGGACCGTGGATGGAACGGTCCACGTGGGATTCGGCGGCGAAGTTGATGATGGCCCGGGGCTTGTGCAGGGCCAGCAGCTTGCCCACCAGTTCCCGGTCGCCGATGTCGCCGTGGATGAAGATGTGCCGGGCATCGTCCTTCAGGGCGGAGAGGTTCTCCGGATTGCCCGCGTAGGTAAGCTTGTCCAGGTTGATGACGGGTTCAGCGGATTGCCGCAGCCAGTCCAGGACGAAGTTGGCGCCGATGAAGCCGGCGCCGCCGGTAACCAAAATCATCTTGCTTCCCCTTTATTTGTATCCGTTGGGATTCATGGATTGCCAGCGCCAGGCATCGGCACACATGGCATCCAGCCCTTTTTCGGCACGCCAGCCCAGTTCCTGAAGGGCCTTGGCCGGATCGGCCCAGCATTGGGCCACATCCCCCGCCCGCCGGGGGGCGATGCGATGGGCAATCGGCCGGCCGGAGGCCTTCTCCATGGCCCGGACCATGTCCAGCACGCTGTAGCCCTGGCCGGTGCCCAGGTTCCAGATCCGCACCCCGGGGCCCTCTGCCAGCTTTTCCACCGCCTTCACGTGCCCCTTGGCCAGGTCCACCACGTGGATGTAGTCCCGCACGCCGGTGCCATCCTGGGTGGGATAGTCGTCGCCGAAGACGCTGAGGTATTCCCGCCGTCCCACGGCCACCTGGGTGATGTAGGGCATGAGGTTGTTGGGAATACCCTGGGGGTCTTCGCCGATCCGGCCGCTCTCGTGGGCCCCCACCGGGTTGAAGTAGCGCAGCAGGGCGATGGACCAGGCGGGGTCGGAGATGGCCAGGTCCTGCAGGATCTTCTCGATGAACAGCTTGCTGGTGCCGTAGGGGTTGGTGGTGCCGCCCACGGGGAAATCCTCCCGGATGGGCACGCTGGCCGGATCGCCATAGACCGTGGCGGAGGAACTGAAGACGATGGTCTTGACCCCGGCCGCCTGCATGGCTTCGAGAAGGGTGACGCTGCCGGCGATGTTGTTGTCGTAGTAGAGCAAAGGTTTCTCCACCGACTCACCCACCGCCTTGAGACCGGCGAAGTGGATCACCGCGTCGATGTCATGACGGCGGAACAGGGCATCCAGGGCAGAACGGTCGCGGATGTCGCCTTCGATAAAGGCCAGTTCACGCCCCGTGAATTTCTGTACCCGCTTCAAGGCCTCTGGGCTGCTGTTGCACAGGTTGTCCAGCACCACCACGTCGTAGCCCGCCTGCAAGAACTCCAGACAGGCGTGGGACCCGATATAGCCGGCGCCGCCGGTGACCAGGATGGTTTTCATGCGCGCTCCCTCTAATCAAACACGACCGTCTTGTTGCCGTACACCAGGATGCGGTTGTCGATATGCCACTTCACCGCCCGGGACAGCACCACCTTCTCCAGGTCCGCCCCCTTCTGCACCAGGTCTTCCAGGTCGTCCCGGTGGCTGATGCGGGTCACGTCCTGCTCGATGATGGGGCCATCATCCAGCACTTCCGTGACGTAATGACTGGTGGCGCCGATGAGCTTCACCCCCCGCTCGAAGGCTCGCTGGTAGGGCTTGGCGCCGTGGAAGGCGGGCAGGAAGGAGTGGTGGATGTTGATGATGCGGTTGGGGAAATGGCCGATGAAGTCCGGCGAGAGCACCTGCATGTAGCGGGCCAGGACGATGAAATCCACGTGGTGGGCCGCCAGCAGGGCCCGTTGCTGGGCTTCCGCCTCGGGCTTGTTGTCCTTGCCCACCTGAATGTGCTGGAACGGCACCTTGTAGGCCTCCGCCAGCCAGTGGGTGTCCGGGTGGTTGCTGATGATCAGGGGGATGTCGCAGTAGAGTTCGCCGGCGTGGTGGCGGTAGAGCAGGTCCGCCAGGCAATGGTCGAACTTGGACACGAAGATGGCCAGGCGGGGCTTCACGCTGGACAGGGACAGGTTCCATTTCATGCCATGCTCGGCGGCGATGGGGGCGAAGGACTCCTCGAACTTGTGCAGGCCCAGTTCGAAGCCTTCCAGGGCCCATTCCACCCGCATGAGGAACAGGCCCGCCTCGCTGTCCTGGTGCTGGTCCGCGTGCAGGATGTTGGCGTTGTGCCGCAGCAGGAAATTGGCGATGGCGGCCACCAGGCCCTTCTTGTCGGGGCAGGCGATGAGCAGGACAGCGGAATTTCGCATGATGCGGGCGGGTTGGATGGAAACCGCGCAATGATAGCGTGTACCGCCCCGCTGCTTCCCCCCTCGGGTGCGCTCGCCCCTCAGAGCGCGGCGAAATGGGATGCCATGCGCCGCCGCTCGGCCATGTCCGGCAACCGGCCCAGGCCTGCGCCCATGTTCTCCAGCAGATGGTCCGCCCGGGACGTGGCGGGGATGGCGCAGGTCACGGCGGGGTGGGAGATGACGAACTTGAGGAAGAACTGGGCCCAGTTGCGGCAATCCAGCTCCGCCGCCCAGGCAGGCAGGGGCCTGTTCCACACCGCGCTGAACAGGCTGCCGCCCCGGAAAGGCCGGTTGACCACCACCGCCAGGCCCCGCTCGGCGGCCAGGGGCAGCAGGCGCGCCTCCGCCTCCCGGTCCGCCAGGTTGTAGGTGAACTGCACGAAATCCAGGGGTTCCCGGGCCATGATCCGCTCGAGTTCGTCATGGCGCCGGCCATGGGAGGTGGTGACGCCGATGCCGCGCAGCCGCCCTGCCCCCTTCATGGCCTTCAGGGTCACCAGCTGGGTCTGCCAGTCCAGCAGGTTGTGCACGTGGATCAGGTCGAAGCGGTCAACGCCCCAGAGACGGCGGGAGACCTCCATCTGCCGCTGGCCCTCGCCCCTCCCCACGGTCCAGACCTTGGTGGCGGCGAAAAGGCCGGAGGGCCTACCCAACTGCCCCAGACCCCAACCGATGACCTCCTCGGCGCTGCCGTACATGGGCGAGGAATCGATCATGCCGCCGCCCATCCCGAAGAAGGCCCGCAGCACCGCCAGCCGCTGGGCCCGGCGCAGGGCATCGTTCCCCACGTCCAGGGTGATCCAGGAGCCCAGGCCGATGACGGGGATACGGCCTCCCCCCGGCAGGGGACGTGTCAATGGCGAGGGCTCCAGGGCCATTCCCGGCCCTGCCCAGGCGGCGGCCACCAGGGCGGTCCCTGTCACCAGGAAATGACGTCTGGCAGGGTTATCCATGGCAGGAGGTCGTGGCAATTTCATGCCTTCAGGGTAGCCGGTTTTCCCGCCACCGGCCGGAGGTGCGACCGCTAAATGGCAGTTTGCTAACCTGTGCATAACTGGCATCTGGAGACTCGTTCATGGCCATCCCCTGGTTGACCCTGCTGAAGACCGTCCCCTGGACGGATGTCATCGCCAACGCCCCCACCGTGGCAAACGGCGCTAAGAAGCTGTGGAACACCGTCTCCGGCAAACCGCCCAGGGTGGAAATCCCTGCCACGGATGGGAGCAATACCCCACCCGACGAAGCATTGAAGATCATGCAGGGAGAACTGCGCAGCCTCAGGATCACCGCCGCGGAGTTGCACCAGCAGATGCTCACCTCATCCGAACTGATCCGGGAACTGGCTGATCAGAACGCTGCCCTCATCAAGCGCGTGGAGGCCTTTCGGGTACGCCTGCGCTGGCTGTCCATTGCCGTCGCCCTGCTGGCGGTGCCCGTGCTGGCGGGCCTGGGCATGGGTTTGCTCGGCTGACAGCTCTCCCATGCCACAGGAAGCTGAAACGGCCAGGCCCAGGATCAGGCCGCCATCTGCTTGAGCCAGGCCCAGTCCGGGCTGGGACGGCGTGCCTCCGCCGCCGCCTGCTGGCCGGGGACAGCCTGGCCCATGGAATGTCCCTGGCGGGGCTGCATGGCGATCTCGACGGGCGTTTGCATTGCGTTCATGTCGTGCTCCTTGTCCAAGCGGAAAGCGATGGGCCCATGCTACGGGGCCAACATGAATTGTTAAATTTGATTTACTAAATGCTTTCGATAGCCAGGGTTAATTAACATTCCCATTGCGCCACCGGAATTCCCCGAACCATTCCAGACCAGGGGGCACAAAGGCACAATGCAATGCGCCCACAACGAAACAGAGCCATGCCCGCCAGATCATTCCCCGCCTTCCTGTTGATGGCCTGCCTGCCTCTGGCGGCCCTGGCCACTCCCCCCGGCTGTGGCCAGCCAGGGCAGTGGCTGGTTCCCCCTGTAGAGAAGCCAGCCGACGCCTCGGGGTTGCCCCTGGCGGATGTGCTCAAGGGTCTGGCCGGCAAGCCCGTGATCCTGCTGGGGGAAATCCATGACCGGGCCGACGACCATCGCTGGCAAATGGACATGCTCCAGGCCCTGCACCGGCATCATCCGGACATGGCCCTGGCCTTCGAGATGTTCCCCCGCCGCCTGCAGCCCGTGCTGGACCGCTGGGTGGCCGGGGAACTCGGGGAAGCGGAATTCCTCAAGCAATCGGAGTGGGACAAGGTATGGGCTTTCGACGCCCGGCACTACCTGCCCATCTTCCGCTTCGCCAGGGAGCACAAGCTGCCCATGCTGGCCCTCAACGTGGACCGGGAACTGGTGAAAGAGGTGAGCAGCGCCGGCTGGGCCGCCGTGCCCGACGCCCGGCGGGAAGGGGTGGGCCAGCCCGCCGCGCCCCTGCCGGCCTATCGCCAGTCCCTGCGGGACATCTTCGACCAGCATCCCGCCTCCAAGCACGGCAAGCAGGACGCAGAGACCCATTTCTCCCGCTTCGTGGAGGCCCAGCTCCTGTGGGACCGGGCCATGGCCGAGGCCATCGCCCGCTACCGCCAGGCCCATCCGGGCACCCGGGTGGTGGGCATCCTGGGGGCCGGCCACATCCGCCACGGCCATGGCGTACCACACCAGCTCCGGGACCTGGGCCAGGACGGCGCGGCGAACCTCATCACCCTGCCCAGCGACCAGGCCTGTACCGGGATTCCCGCCGGCGTGGCGGATGCCGTGTTCATCATCCCCCCCCAGCCCGACCATTTCCCGCCGCCCCGGCTGGGCATCGCCATGAAGGAAGGGACGGCGGGCGTGACCATCGACAAGGTGGTGCCCGACAGCCTGGCCCACGCCACCGGCCTGAAGGATGGGGATGTGATCCTCCAGGCCGCCGGTGCCCGGGTGGCGGTCATCGAGGACGTGCGCGGGCACGTGCAGCGTCAGCCGCCGGGCACCTGGCTGCCCCTGCTCGTCCGGCGAGGCACGGAAAACCTGGAAATCGTGGTGAAGTTCCCGCCCCTGCCCGCCGCAACGGAGGCGGCCAAGCCCTGATGCCTCTTTCCGCCACCCCGGCAATGCGTTGCCTGCATAACCTGCTTCTCCTGCTGCTCCTGCCGGGACTGAGCCATCTGGTGGCCGCACCGGCCCGGGCAGCGGACTTCACGCCCCACCTGGAACTGGACGTGAACCTGGATCCGGGCCGGCGCACCCTGGCCGCCTATGCCACCCTGGATTTCCAGGGCCCCGGGCTTGCGTTCCGCCTGGCCCCCGGCCTGAAGGCAATCCGGCTGGAACTGGACGGCCGAACCCGGCCACTGCCCGAAGGCCCGGCGGGAGAGATCCGGCTGGCCATGGCGGATGCCGGTCCCCACCGCCTGCGCCTCGCCTACCAGGGCAGCCTCGCCCCACCGCCGGCTCTTGACCATCGCCAGGTACTGGCCCACCTGGCGCCCATGGCCGATGAAGGGGGCAGCTTCCTGCCCTCTGGAAGCGGCTGGTATCCGGACCCGGGGATGCCCTTCAGCTACCGCCTGCGGCTGGCCCTGCCCCCCGGCCAGAAGGGCCTGGTGCCAGGCACCCTGGTGCGGGAAGCCGAAACCGCGCCGGCTGCCGCCAAGGGCAAGCGCAAGGCGCCTGGCGTGACCGGCGGCTATCGTGCCGAGTATCTGTTTGCCCTGGCCGCGGAAGGCATCGACCTGATGGCGGGCCCCTACCAGGTGAACGAGCGCCTCGTCCCCCGCCCGGGCCAGCCCCCCCTGCGGTTACGCACCTGGTTCTACCGCGACATGGCGGACCTGGCGACCGGCTACCTGGACGACTCGGCCCGCTACATCGAGCGCTACAGCAGCCTCATCGGCCCCTATCCCTTCGACGCCTTCAGCGTGGTGGCCGCCCCCATCCCAACCGGCTTCGGCATGCCCAGCCTCACCTACCTGGGCCGGGACGTGCTGCGCCTGCCCTTCATACGCGCCACGTCCCTGGGCCACGAGGTGCTGCACAACTGGTGGGGCAGTGGCGTGATGCCGGACTGGGCCACGGGCAACTGGTCGGAAGGCCTCACCAGTTTCATGGCCGACTACGCCTACAAGGAAGACCAGTCGCAAGACGCGGCCCGGGATGCCCGCCTGGCCTGGCTGCGCAACCTGGCGGCCGTACCGGAAGCAGAGGAATCGCCTCTCACGGGTTTCACCGCCCGACACCACGGCATCTCCTCCATCATCGGCTACGACAAGGCCGCCATGGTGTTCTTCATGCTCAGGGACGAAATCGGTGCTGACACCTTTCACCGGGGCCTGCGCCTGTTCTGGCAGCGCCACCGCTTCCAGCGGGCGGGCTGGCAGGACCTGGAAAAGGCCTTCGCCGAGGCCTCTGGACGGGACCTGCGCGGATTCTTCCACCAGTGGGTGGAACGGGCCGGCGCACCCCGCCTGGCGATGTCCCAGGCCCGTTGGAACCCGGGCGTCCTTGAAGTGGGCCTGGAGCAGTCCTCCCCCCCCTATCAACTGCGGGTTCCCCTGCGCTTGCTGGTCTACCCAAACCAGATGGAACTTCGGCCGGTGGAGATCAAGGAAGCCAGCAAGCGCATCCACCTGCCCGCCCCAAAGCTGGTCCAGGCCGTGGACCTTGACCCGGACTACCGCCTCTGGCGCCGCCTGGACCCCCAACTCTTCCCCCCCACCCTGCGGGAGATATTCGTGGCGCCCAGCACGGGCCTGGTGCTGGCGACCCCGGAAGGGGACATGGCCAGGGCCGGGGAGGCCTTGGCGCGACGTCTGCTGGATGCCCGCCCGGGACCCGTGGCCCTGGGCACCGCACCGCCCGGGCAGGGGCCTGTGCTCATCATCGGCCAGGATGGACCTCTGGACGCGCTTCTGTCCCGGCTCGGACTGCAGCCCCCTTCGCCCGTGGCGGGCAAGGGCACGGCCCGGGTCTGGACGGATCGGGACCCCGGCGGCCGGGTCTACGCCGTCGTGGCGGCAGCGGATGCCCAGGCCCTGGAGGCCCTGCAGCGTCCCCTGCCCCATTACGGCCGCCAGAGCTGGCTGGTGTTCGAAGGCGCGAAGGCCGTGGACAAAGGCGTCTGGCCGGCAGCCACGGAAAGAACCAGGGTCCTGCCCCCCCTCCTGCTGGGACCCTCCAGCGCCCCGGCCGAAGCCGTCGGCAGTCCCTAAGTTCACGGCGTCCCCTGCCAGGGACGCCAGCCCGGCGGCATCCGCCCACCTGACCGGAAGGGGGTTTCCAGGCAGGCATTGACGGGGCAGTCCACCGCCCCGGAGGCTTCCACCGCACCGCTGAAGCCGCGCCTGCCAGCACGGCGCTGGACGTGAACTGCCAGGAGCCGCCGGACCGGCTACTCCTATCAAACTGCCGGAATTACTGCTATTTCAGTAATGCTTCTTCCCCGGTTCATGAGCCAAGGCATGGAATGTCCTTAAACCACATGGTGCCTGAGACCGTTCTGGAATCCAGGGCCACGGATGCCGCGGCCCTGACCTCCGTGAACATCGGCAAGCGCACCCTGGCCGATCGCTATCACAATGTGACCACCGCCTGGGTTGTGCTGGCCATCTCGTTGTGCATCACCGTCTTCAGTTGGTGGCTTTCCAGCGAGTACGTATCCAAACGGGCCCAGGACCGCTTCAATTTCGAGGTGCAGAAGGCGAGCCAGGCCGTAGTCAAGCGCATGCAGGAATACGAGCAGGTGCTCCGTGGCGGCCAGGGCCTGTTCATCGCCAGCGATGAGGTATCCCGCAGGGACTGGCACGATTACGTTGAGAACCTGCGCATCGACACGTACTGGCCGGGCATCCAGGGCATTGGCCTGGCCCTCATGCTCACGCCCGAAGCGCTGGAGTCCCATGTGCAGGCCGTGCGCCAGTCAGGCTATCCCGACTACTCGGTGCATCCCGAGGGTCTGCGGCCTCAGTACAGCAGCATCGTCTACCTGGAGCCTTTCTCCGGCCGCAATCTGCGGGCCTTCGGCTATGACATGTTTAGCGAACCCACGCGCCAGGCCGCCATGGTGAAGGCCCGGGACAGCGGCAATCCCGCCATGTCGGGAAAGGTGGTGCTGGTGCAGGAGACCGGCCAGGACATGCAGGCCGGTTTCCTCATGTATCTCCCCCTCTACCGCAAGGACATGCCGCTTGCCACGGAGGCCCAGCGCCGGGCAGCCCATTATGGCTATGTCTACAGCCCCTTCAGGATCAAGGACCTGATGCGTGGCATCCTGGGCGCAGACACGCCGCACCTGGATTTCAGCCTCTATGACGGCGAGGCAATCCGGGAGGATGCGATGCTGCATGCCACCTCAGTGCCCCATATCGGGGACATGCCCCCTCCCCTTTACACCCGGGTGGAGCAGATCGGGTTGCCAGGCCGGACATGGACGGTCCGGTTCGATAGCAGCAGGATCCTCGAGCGGGAACTGGAGAGCGCGCAACCGCTCATCATCGGCATTGGCGGCCTGGGGGTGGATGTCCTCCTGTTCCTCATCATCTGGTCCCTTTCCCAGAGCCGCAAGCGGGCCACCCGTCTGGTCCAGACCATGGCCGCGCTGGTGAACGAGCAACGCCTGGCGGCCAACGTGTTCAACAACGCCCGGGAAGGCATTCTCGTCACGGGATCGGATGCCCGGATCATCGCGGTCAACCAGATGTTCATGGAGATCACCGGCTACTCCCGGATGGACGTGCTGGGCCGAAATCCCAGCATGCTGAGCGCGGGTCGTCACGACCATGTCTTCTTCGAGGAAATGTGGGAGGAACTGCTGTCGAAAGGCCATTGGAGCGGCGAGGTCTGGGACCGGCGCAAGAGCGGCTCGGAGTTCGTCGCCGCCATGAACATTTCGTCGGTGAAGGACACCGCGGGCAGGACCACCCACTACGTGGGTCTGTTTTCGGACATCACGCCCCAGAAGGATTACCAGATGCATCTGGAATTCATGGCCCAGCACGATGTCCTGACGCGGCTGCCCAACCGGACCCTGCTGATGGACCGGCTGCAGGTGGCCATGTCACTGGCCAGCCGTTCAGGCAAGCACCTGGTCGTGGCCTATGTGGACCTGGACGGATTCAAACCCATCAACGATCAACTGGGCCACGAGGCCGGAGACCAAGCCCTGATCAGCGTTGCCCAGCGACTGCGTGCCTGCATCCGTGCCGGCGACACCGTGGCCCGCCTGGGCGGCGACGAATTCGTCCTCCTGATCATGGAGGACCGCGCCGGCGACTACGTCAACGCCATGGAACGGGCGCGGGAGAGCCTCTCCATCCCCTACCGGGTTTCCGACCGGGAAATGCTGATGTCCGCCAGCATCGGCTACACCATTTACCCCCTGGACCAGGGCAATGCGGAGGCCTTGATCCAGCATGCCGACAAGGCCATGTATCAGGCCAAGCAGCAGGGGCGGAACCAGTGCGTCCAGTACCGTCCTGCCGCATCAGGGCCTGCATCGGCCTGAAGTCGCAAACGGCCTCCAGGCCTGGTGGGACGGCTCCCCTCCCCTGGGCCTGGGGTGACGCCCTGCCTACACCTTCACATACACCCAGCCCTGCTGCATGCGTTCCAGGATCTCGCCGATGGCGGAGTTGGCCACACGGGCCTGGGGCAACAGGTCCACCACCACCCCTTCCCGGCTCAGGCGGGCGACGGTTTGTCCACAGGCGATGAATTCCAGGTTGGGGTGCCGGGCAGCCATGCCGCCTATGCGGGTCCCGAAGGGGCTGGTCTCCTGGCGCAGCAGATTGAGGCCATGGCTGTTGACCACGATCTTCACCTGGCCCCGCTCTCCGCGCTGATCCAGGAGTCTTTCCGCCAGATCGAGCACGGCGGCCAGGCGGCCCGGATCACTGGTATCCAGATGCAGCACGATCTTGTCCGGGTCCACCTGACCGGCCAGGGCCACGGGCCGGTAGCCATCGGGCAAACCTGCCAGGCGGTCGAAGGCAGGAGCCTTCGCAGCGCCATCATGGGCCAGCCAGCCGCCGCCCGCCCCCATAGCCAGCAGAATCCCCGCCCCCATAGCCAGCAGAATCCCCGCCGCCAGGGCCTGGCGCCCCGCCGAGGCGATAGAGTATCCGGCGAAGGCGCGGAAACCCCGTCGCCCGGAAGCGGGCGGCGGGTCGGCATAGGCCCCCTTTACCCGTTCCTTGAGGCCGCGAGCCTCGCAAAGCCGGTGCTTGAAATCGCCATCCTGCTCCAGCCGCAGCAGGGCCCGCTCCCGCTCGTCCGCGGCCAGTTCGCCGTCGAGGTAGGCATGCAGGTATTCGTCCGAGACCGGATCGTCTGTGTGATAAGTGGAACCGCTCATTTGATCCTCCTCAACATGGGCCGGTCCTGGCCCGGCTCCAATTGCCCGAACTCCCGGGACAACGTCTGCCTGATGGCCTGGCGGGCCCGGGCCAGGCGGCTCATCACCGTGCCCACCGGCACGGCCAGCACCTGGGCCACCTGGGCATAACTGCACTCCTCGACATCCACCAGGGTGATCACCTGGCGCTGGGCCAGGGGCAGGCTGGCGATGGCATCCCGCACTCGCAGGGTGGCCTGGCGCCGGACATAGCGGCGCTCTGGTCCGTCATCGTGGGCCAGGATCAGTTCGTCCAGTTCCTCCACGTCCACGAACTCCTTCCGGCGCCTCAGGTGATCCCGCCAACAGTTGTTCAGGATGGCGAACAGCCAGCTCTCCAGGGAAGCGGATTCCCGCAACTGCTCACCTCGCCCCAGGGCCTTGGCCAAGGTCTCCTGGGCGAGGTCGTCGGCCAGGCTGGCGTCATGACACCAGGCGAACGCCAGCCTGTAAAGGCGGGGACGCATGGCTTCCAGCCTTTGACCGAGGGTCAAGTTCAGGAGTGGCAACAATCGCGGCACGGAAATGTCTCCGGGGTTTTGTGTAAGACGTTGCTTCTGGTCCGATTATTCCATCGGCCGCGACACAAACTTATGGAATAAATCCACATCCCGGCGCGTCTTAAGAGCGGTGCTCACGATATGGACGGGCCCACCGACGACATTTTCTTTATTTCTGGAGGAGCCACATGAAAAACACCCTGATGCTAGCCGCCGCGGCTTTCGTACTCACCACCCCGGCGGCCTTCGCCAACGACGGCAATGCCGACGCCGAGGAAAAGGTCGTCTATCACATCAACGATGCCAGCGTTGCCCGCGTGGCCATGCGCAATGTCGAGAACCACGTCAACGCCGCGCCCAAGGCCAAGATCGTGGTGGTCACCCACGGCAAGGGCATCGATTTCCTGCTCAACGACGCCCAGGACGCCAAGGGCGCCTATGCCCCCCAGGTAGCCGGCCTCAGGGAAAAGGGTGTGGAATTCAAGGTCTGCCGCAACACCCTCAAGGGCCGCAAACTGGACGACAGCGCCGTCATCATGGAAGCCCAGGTGGTGCCCTCCGGCGTGGCCGAGATCGGCAAGCTGCAGTCCAAGTCGGGCTACGTTTACCTCAAGCCCTGACACACCATCCTCCGGGCGCGGCGCCATGCCGCCCCTTGCCGGCCTCTGGCCGGTTTTTTTATGCCTGCGTCAGGCCCCGCCTGGCCGAGGCTTGAGTTTTTGCACGCATGTCAGTTCGCAGGCCATGATGGCCTGGCGGATGGCCTCGATGGCCCGGGGCCGGGGAAAGCTCTTGCGCCAGGCGATGGCCACCTGCCGGCTGGGAGCGGTGCTCTTGAAGGGGCGCATGGTGATCATGTCGTCGCTGGCTGTGTGGGAACGGGCAGCGGTGCAAGGCAGCACCGTCACCCCCACGCCGCTGGCCACCATCTGGCGGATGGTCTCCAGGGAACTGCTTTCCAGGGTCTTGGCCAGGCCACTGGCGGAGCGGTTCAGGGCGGGGCAGGCCTGCAGCACCTGGTCCCGGAAGCAGTGACCGCTGCCCAGCAGCAGCAGGTTTTCCTGTTCCAGTTCGTCGCTGCCGATCTGCTTCTTCTTGCGCCAGGGGTGCTCGGCGGGCAGGGCCACCAGAAAGGGCTCGTCGTACAGGGGCAGGGACAGGATGCCCGGCTCCTCCACCGGCGTGGCGATGATCATGGCGTCCAGTTCGCCCTTGCGCATCTTCTCCGTCAGCACCCGGGTGTAGTTCTCCTCCAGCAGCAGGGGCATCTCCGGCGCCATGGCGTGCAGCACCGGGATAAGGCTGGGCAGCAGGTAGGGGGCAATGGTGTAGATGGCCCCCAGGCGCAGCGGACCCGCCAGGTCGTCCCGGGCCCCGGCGGCCAGATCCTTGATGCCGTCCACCAGTTCGAAGATGCGGGAAGCCTGCTCCGCCACCCGCTCCCCAGCCGGGGTCACCGTCACGTCACCACCGCCGCCCCGCTCGAACAGCATTACCCCCAGTTCCTCCTCCAGCTTCTTGATGGCGACGGACAGGGTTGGCTGGGCCACGTGGCAAGCCTCCGCGGCACGGCCGAAATGGCGCTGGCGGACGACGGCGAGCACGTAACGAAGTTCGGTGAGGGTCATGTCAGTCGGAGGTGGATGGAATGGCCGGCAACGAGGAAAGCGGGATTCCCAGGCTTGAAAAAGAACGGCGGAAGCAGTCTATCCATTACATTCCATGGATTGGGAAACATTCCTGAACGAAAGCCAGGTCATATTCAGTTATTTATATTAATTCTAATTGGTGGCCCTGTTCTTAAAAGCAAAATATCCAACCTCATGTGATCTTCATTCACAGCAGGCACCCTGAAGATCGCACACCCTGGTCTCAGCGCTTGTCGCTCTGGCAGCCACTTCAACAGGATCAGGCGTGTTAGCCACAGACCCCATCCCCGTCAAAACCCAAGACCCCAACCAGGGTTAAGCGGAAAGAAGTTTCATGTCTCGTTCCTGGTCTTTCCGTTTCAGTCCTCAATTTCTGAAATTCCCGCCGTTACCCGCCCATGGGCGAACAGTCCCTTGAAGATGGAACAGGTGGCCTGGCATGAAACCAGGAGCAGGGCGGAAGGCCTGGACGGGTTCACCGTCAAGGGCGACGACCGCCTTAAGTTCAAACTTCCCATCCTGCCGCCTTCCTCCAACGACACACCCAAGCCCAAGCCCAAGCTCCACGGCTGACCGGCTCTGGAAGGCTGCCAGCGAAGGTCTCCCTTTGGTGGCAGCTCGAATTGGGACTCGGGCAGTCTACGTAAGAGAGCAGGCTTGCCCTGCATCGCCATCCATCGCAATTAGCTATCGTGCTGTTTGAAGGAATCAATTAGCCATTCCGCTCCCTGAAGTCTTCAATGACATCAAGCCTCGCCAAGGGCCCGGCTACACACAGAAGGAGCGAATCACGGACGGTGTTCTCGCTCCACCAATGGCTGTAATGACATTGATCGGAGATGACCATGGATGGAAACAACACCAAATCCGCTGGCAAATGCCCAGTCATGCACGGGGGCGCCACCACGACCGCCACATCGAACATGGAATGGTGGCCGAAGGCGCTGAATCTGGACATCCTGCACCAGCACGACACGAAGACCAACCCGATGGGCAAGGATTTCAACTATCGGGAAGAGGTCATGAAACTCGACTTCGAGGCGCTCAAGAAGGATCTCAAGGCCCTGATGACCGACAGCCAGGACTGGTGGCCTGCCGACTGGGGCCACTACGGTGGCCTGATGATCCGCATGTCCTGGCATGCGGCGGGCACCTACCGCATCGCCGACGGCCGTGGCGGCGCCGGCACCGGCAATCAGCGCTTCGCGCCCATCAACTCCTGGCCGGACAACGCCAACCTGGACAAGGCCCGCCGCCTGCTGTGGCCCATCAAAAAGAAGTACGGCAACAAGCTCAGCTGGGCGGACCTCATCGCCCTGGCCGGCACCATTGCCTACGAGTCCATGGGCCTGAAGACCTTTGGCTTCGGCTTTGGCCGCGAGGATATCTGGCACCCCGAGAAGGACACCTACTGGGGGGCGGAGAAGGAATGGCTGGCACCCAGCGACAGTCGCTACGAAAACCTCGACGACCCTTCGACCATGGAAAATCCGCTGGCCGCGGTGCAGATGGGCCTGATCTACGTGAACCCCGAGGGCGTGAACGGCAAGCCCGACCCGCTGAAGACCGCCGCCCAGGTGCGGGAGACCTTCGCCCGCATGGCCATGAACGACGAGGAAACCGTGGCCCTGACGGCGGGCGGCCACACCGTGGGCAAGACCCACGGCAACGGCAGCGCCGCCAACCTGGGCCCGGCGCCTGAAGGCGCCCCCATCGAGGAGCAGGGCCTGGGCTGGCAGAACCACACCACCCGGGGCATCGGCCGCGACACCGTCACCAGCGGCATCGAAGGCGCCTGGACCACCCATCCGACGCAATGGGACAACGGTTACTTCGACCTGCTCCTGGGCTACGACTGGTGGCTGCAGAAGTCCCCGGCCGGCGCCTGGCAGTGGGAGCCGGTCAACATCCGGGAAGAGGACATGCCCGTGGATGTGGAGGACCCCTCGATTCGCTGCAAGCCCATCATGACCGATGCGGACATGGCCATGAGATTCGACCCCGAATACCGCAGGATCGCGGAACGCTTCCACAAGGACCCGGCCTACTTCTCGGAAGTCTTCGCCCGGGCCTGGTTCAAGCTCACCCACCGGGACATGGGGCCCAGGGCCCGCTACATCGGCCCGGACGTGCCCAAGGAAGACCTGATCTGGCAGGATCCGGTGCCTGCCGGCCGCACCGACTACGACGTAGATGCCGTCAAGGCGAAGATAGCGGCCAGCGGCCTCTCCATCGGTGAAATGGTGTCCACGGCCTGGGACAGCGCCCGCACCTTCCGCGGCTCGGACAAGCGCGGTGGCGCCAACGGCGCCCGCATCCGCCTGGCGCCCCAGAAGGCATGGGAAGGCAACGAACCCGCCCGCCTGGCCAAGGTGCTGGCGGCACTGGAGGGCATAGCCGCCCAGACGGGGGCCAGCGTGGCGGACGTCATCGTCCTGGCGGGCAATGTGGGCATCGAGCAGGCCGTCAAGGCGGCGGGCTTCGATGTCACCGTGCCCTTTGCCCCCGGCCGCGGCGACGCCACCGATGCCATGACGGACGCCGCCTCCTTCGCCGTGCTGGAACCGGTGGCCGACGGCTACCGCAACTGGCTGAAGAAGGACTACGTCGTCAGCGCCGAGGAATTGATGCTGGACCGCACCCAGCTCCTGGGCCTGACCGCCCCTGAAATGACGGTACTGGTTGGCGGCATGCGGGTGCTGGCCACGAACCATGGCGGCACGAAGCATGGCGTGTTCACCGCGCGGGAAGGCGCCTTGACTAACGACTTCTTCGTCAACCTGACCGACATGTCCAACGTGTGGAAACCGGCCGGCAACAACCTGTATGAAGTCCGCGACCGCAGGACAGGCCAGGTCAAATGGACGGCGACGCGCGTGGATCTGGTGTTCGGCTCCAACTCCATCCTGCGGGCCTACGCCGAGGTCTATGCCCAGGACGACAACAAGGAGAAGTTCGTTCAGGACTTCGTGGCGGCCTGGGCCAAGGTGATGAACCTGGACCGCTTCGATCTTGCCGGTTGATACGGCACGTCATTTCTGGCCTGGACACTGGCCTTGGCCTTGCCGATCGCTCCGTCCGGGGCGATCGGCAGATATGGGGCCGTTGCGCCCGAACCTCTTCGTCCCCCCGCGGGGAAGTGCGTCGTCGACCGCCAGCCCCTGGTCGCCAGAACAGGCCGGCTCTTTGTTTCGATCATCAATAGCTATCAATATTTTTGCATTATTCAATTTCAACTATTTTCTGGTTTGGCCTGTAATACACCCAAGCCCGCGATGCCCCATGGCAGCGGAGATTGACGATCTGAAAGGTGAATCATCATGACCTTGAGCCTCTACAGCACCATCAGGGCCTGGAAACGGGAAAACGCGCGTGAACTCGCCCAGCGCCAGGAGACCCCCCCTCGCCCCCATGAAGCCATGCGGCAGGAGGCATCCGCCTTGTATGCCGCCATTGCGGCCATGGGTTGCGGCTTGGGCGGCATGGCCTGCGCAGATACCATGGAAGCCCACAAGCCCTAGCCGGAGCGACCATGGAGATCGCCACCCACGCACCCCTGACCCAGCGCGAAGCCTGGGTGCAGCAGGCCCAGCAGCATCCGTGGACGGCCCTGGGCCTGCTGGCTGCCGGCCTGGCCGTGGCGTGGCTGGTCAGCGTGAGCAGCTGGCAGGTCTATTCCGGCCGGGCGGATGCCGCCCTGCGACTGGGCATGCTGGGGGGACTGGCGGGCTTTGCCGCCACGGCCCTGGGGGCTCTGCCGGGCATCGCCCTGAAGGGCATCAGCCAACGGGTGGAGGACACCATGCTGGGCCTGGCGGCGGGCATGATGCTGGCCGCCAGCTCCTTCTCCCTCATCCTGCCCGGCCTGGAAGCCGGCGAGGCCCTCACCGGCAGCGCCGGCCTGGGCGCCGCCACGGTGGTGGCGGGCATGGCCCTGGGGGTTATGCTGATGCTGGGCCTGGACCAGTTCACGCCCCACGAACACGAGCACGGCGGCCCCTGCGGCGCCGGCTGCGAACGGGTCAACCGGGTGTGGCTGTTCGTGCTGGCCATCGCCCTGCATAACCTGCCGGAAGGCATGGCCATCGGCGTCAGCTTCGCCCAGGGGGACATGAGCGTGGGCCTGCCCCTCACCACCGCCATCGCCTTGCAGGACATCCCGGAAGGCCTGGCGGTGGCCATGTCCCTGCGGGCCATCGGCCTGGGCCCCCTGCGGGCAGTGCTCATCGCCGGCGCCACCGGCCTCATGGAACCCCTGGGCGCCCTGCTGGGCATCGGCCTCTCCAGCGGCCTGGCCATGGCCTACCCCATGGGCCTGGGGTTGGCGGCCGGCGCCATGATCTTCGTGGTGTCCCACGAGGTGATCCCGGAGACCCACCGCAACGGCCACCAGACCCCGGCCACCCTGGGACTCATGGCCGGCTTCGCGGTGATGATGGTGCTGGACACCACCCTGGGCTGATCATTCGGCATGCCCCACCTGAACCCGCCCACATTCCTGCCCCTGACGGGGGTCTACGAGCCTTCCGCCATCCAGCAACTGGCGGACGGGCGCTTCCTGGTGGTGGAGGATGAGAAGGACCACCCCTTCTGCCTGGTCACCCTCCACCCGGACGGCGGCGTCACCAGCATGCCCCTGAGCCCGGAACCCCAGGCGGACGGCGCTGGCACCGGCAAGCTGGACGACCTGGAAGGCCTGGCCCGGGGCCCCTCCGGCCACTTGTACGCCATCACCTCCCATTCCCGGGATGGCGACGGCGAC
The DNA here is from genome assembly GCA_024235835.1 of Thiobacillus sp. NCBI lineage: Bacteria > Pseudomonadati > Pseudomonadota > Betaproteobacteria > Nitrosomonadales > Thiobacillaceae > Thiobacillus > Thiobacillus sp. Next base: position 1,076,412 of record JACKLQ010000001.1, read on the forward strand.
GAGAAGAAGTCCCGCCACAAGCTTGCCCGCTTCATGGTCCAGGGCGACCAAATCGTGGAACCATGCGTGGCCCTGGGCCTGAAACCCGCCCTGGCGGCTGTCCACCCGGTGCTGGCCACGGCGGCGGCAATCCTCGACGTGAAAGCCGAGGGCGGCCTCAACATCGAGGCCCTGGAAATCACACCCGACCCCCGGCGCCTGCTGCTGGGATTCCGCAGTCCCCTGCTGGCAGGCCGGGCCCTCATCGCCGCCATCGAAAACGCCGACGCGATGTTCGATGGGAGCGAACCGCCCCGGGTCTCCCCCGATCTGATCACCCTGGACCTGGGCGGCCACGGCATCCGCGGCATGTCCTGGCTGCCCGCCCTGGACGGCTACCTCGTCATCAGCGGCCCCGTGGCCAGGGAACAGGTGCAATTCCGGGTCTGGTTCTGGAACGGCCAGGCCGATGCACAGGTGCGTAGGATCCGCGTGCCTGGCCTGGCCGGCTTCGAACACGCCGAAGGCATCACCCCCGCCCTCCTGGAAGGCCGCCCCCACATCGTCCTGGTGAGCGACGACGGCAGCAGGGCGGAAGGACGATGTGCCCGCTACCTGCTGCTCGAACCGGGGCAATTGGTGCTGGAGCCCTGAGCGGGCAGATGTCCACCCGTCCCGGGGGCATAATGGCCGCACCCCCAGGACAAGCCACACCATGACCGCCCCCCACCTGCCCATCCTCTCCCTGCTGGAAACCCGCATCCTCGGCGTGCTCTACGAAAAGCAGCACACGGTGCCCGACACCTACCCCCTGTCGCTGAACGCCCTGGTGGCCGGCTGCAACCAGAAGACCAGCCGCAACCCCGTCATGGAGGTCACCGAGGCCGAGGTCCAGGCCGCCCTGGACAGCCTCAAGGGGCCCACCCTGATCATGGAATCCAGCGGCGGGCGCGTGACCCGCTACGCCCACAACCTGGAGAAGGTCCTGCGCCAGCCCTCCCAGGCCATGGCCCTGCTCACCCTGCTCATGCTGCGCGGTCCCCAGACGGCGGGCGAGCTGCGCATCAACTGCGAGCGGCTGCACAGGTTCGCGGACATTTCGGCGGTGGAAGGTTTCCTGGAAGAACTGGCCGAGCGCCCGGATGGCGCACTTGTCATGGAACTCCCGCGCCAGCCCGGCGCCCGGGAGAACCGCTGGGCCCAACTGCTCGGCGGGACACCAGCCGTGGAGGAAGGTTCACCCGCAACCCATGTTCAGGCTGACCTGGCTGCCGATGTGACCCTGGGAGAAATCACCGCCCTCAAGGCCAACATGACTCGTCTGGAAGCCGAGGTGGATGAGCTGAAGGCCCTGGTGGCGAAGCTGTGCGCGGACCTGGGCTACAGGCGCTAGCCGACCGGGGTGAATCACGACCGCTCAAGCCGGGTTGCAAACCGGAACGGGCTGCAACGGAAAATACCCTATCCAACTCGACGAGCTGGCCCCCTCAAGCCACTTCGCCGCTTTCATTCACCATGCACCACCCGGTTTCGTCCCTGCTGCTTCGCGAGATACAGGGCTTGGTCGGCGCCCCTCAGCAAGATACTGGGCTCCGCGGGGTATGCCAGCTCCCGGGCGCTGGCACAGATGCCCTCATACTGCTTCGGGCAATAGCTTGCGAGCCCGACGCTCAGGGTAACCACCGATGCCGTCGGCGATGAGCCGTGGGGAATAGCCAGTTTTCTCACTTGCTGGCAAAGCTGTTCGGCCAGGTCCTGCGCATCGCCGGACCCCGTGTTCGCCAGGATGGCAGCGAATTCCTCGCCCCCGTACCGGGCCACGAAATCGCCTGCCCGTTTGAGGCAATGGTGCAGTGCCTGGGCGACCTGGCGCAGACAGTCATCGCCGATCAGGTGGCCATAGGTGTCGTTGAACTGCTTGAAGTGGTCGATATCCACCATCAACAGGGACAACGGCGACTGGTTGCGCAGAGCCCGCCGCCACTCCAGGACCAGTACCTCATCGAATGCGCGACGGTTGGAGATCTGGGTCAGGCCGTCGAGATTGTTGAGACGGCGCAACTCTTCCGTCTTGTGCCTCAAGGCCAATTGGGTCTTGACCCTGGCTTGCAGCACGGCGGGGTTGACCGGTTTGCGGATGAAGTCTGCGCCCCCCATGTTGAGGGCCCGGGTCTCCGATTCCACATCATCGAACGTGGTGATGAACACCACGGGCAGGTCCGTCGTCTCCGGATTCCCTTTCACCGCCCTGCACGTGGCGTAGCCATCCATTCCGGGCATGTCCACATCCAGAATGACCAGATCCGGCATTTCCTTGGCGATTTTCAGCAAGGCCTCCTCGCCGCAGGAGGCGGTTGTGATCTCGCCGAATGCCTTCAGGTGGGTTTGAAGCACCCGCAATATCAGGGGATCGTCGTCCACCAGCAGGATGCGGGCTTGAGGTCTGGAGAGGGAGTCCATGGGGCCTGTGCAGGGGGCCGTCAACCTGGCCGAACTTCAAGCTGGGTGAGGACGCTCTGCAGGACATCAAACGGAATAGGCTTGCGCAGAGAGGCGTCGGCCCCCAGGTCCCTGCTCATGTCCAAGTACATGGGGTCTGCGGAAACCGCAATGACCTTGGGCTTGTCCGCGAGCCTGTAGATGTCCCGTATGGTCGAAAGACCTTCTTTCTTGTCCATGAAGATGTCTATCAGGCAGGCCAGGGGCCTGAACTGGGCGACCTGCTCCACGACGCCTTCACCGGAGTCGTTCTCCACCACCGCGAAGCCCATCTCCCGCAGATGGCGCTTCATCACCATGCGGAAGATCGGGTCGTCATCCACCACGAGTACCGTTTTCATCGTTCATCCAACACTTCAATTCTTCCGGACTTGTTGATTCTCACGCCAGGCCCCGGCTGCGCGAAAGAGTTCGGCATGGGCCTTGGCAAAGGAGGCGAACTTGTCCTCGATTTCCGGGGAATTGGCGGTTATCGCTTCATCCAGGGCCTTGGCGGCATCCCGCAGGCCCGTTGCACCGATGGTACCCGCCTGGCTGCGCAGCTTATGCACCATCCTGGCCACAATTTCCGGCTTGCCGGCATCCAGCAGGGCTCGGGCCTGTTCCACGACAGCGCCATTGGCCGCCAGGAAGTCGGCCAAAATATCCATGAAGAAGCTTACGTCCTCCCCAAGCATCCTCAAAGCCACGCCCATGTCGATTCCGCTGATCACGGGCCATGCCTCCTGGGCCACCATGGATGCATTGCCTTCCTGACCGGCAAGGACCTGGGCGGGGGATGGGGACGGTGGCAATGGCTGCCCACGGCTCCGTTCGACCTGCTGGCGCAGCACCTGCACCAGTCGGGCCGGGTCCACGGGCTTGATAAAGAAATCATCCATGCCCGCATCAAAGGCTCGCTGCTGCTCGGTGGTCGTGGCCCCCGCCGTCAGGGCAATGACCGGAAGCCGGGGCAGCTTGAGATCAGCGCGTATCCGCATGGTGGCTTCGCATCCGTCCATGCCCGGCATCTGCAGATCCATGAGCACCAGATCAAAGCCCTCCCGGGCATTTCTGATGGCATCCAGCGCCTGCTCTCCGGAATCGCAAGTAGTCGGGATCGCCCCTTCCTTGGCCAGGATGCGCTGCATGACGTCCAGGTTGAAAGGACTGTCGTCCACCACCAGCACGCGCACGCCTTGCAGACCTGGAAACCACGGGCTTTCCTTGCCCGTCGCCGTGCTGGGCAACGATTCCGGCGCCTGGGCTGAAGGCTCGAAAGGCAACTCCAGCCAGAATGCGGAGCCTTCGCCGGGCCGGGTTTCAAAGCCCACATCCCCCCCCATCAAACTGGCCAGTCGCCTGATGATGGAAAGTCCCAGGCCGGTGCCCCCGTAGCGACGTGTGGTGGACCCATCCGCCTGCATGAACGGCTTGAAAAGCCTGGCCTGTGCTTCTTGAGCAATGCCGATGCCGGTATCCGTAACCGTGAACCGCAGGCGCAGAGGCTGCCCCGCCGATGGGTGTCCGACGGGGTCCATGCGGAGAGTGACGCTGCCCGCATCGGTGAACTTGAGGGCGTTGCCGAGCAGGTTGGTCAGCATCTGCCGCAGGCGGTTGCCATCGCCGATCAGCACGGGCGGCATTGCATCTGGCAAGGCAGGCATATCTAGCGCAACGCCCTTGCTCGCCGCGGTGGCGGAAAACATGGCGCGCAGGTCATGCAGCAGTTCCGGGAGTGAGAAGGGATAAGCCTCCAGAGTGAGTTCGCCGGCTTCGATCTTGGACAAGTCCAGGATGTCGTTGATGAGGGCCAGCAGGGTCTTGCTTGAAGCTTCGATGGTGAGCAGGTCCCGGCGCTGGGCCCTGTCCAGGGAAGAATGGCTCAACAGGTAGGTGACACCGATGATGGCATTGAGAGGCGTCCGGATCTCATGGCTCATGTTGGCCAGGAAATCCGACTTGGAGCGATTGGCCACCTCGGCCTTGTTACGCTCCTCGACCAGAAGCCCTTCCAGGCGCTTGCGCTCGGTGATATCCATGTGGGTGCCCACCAGGCGGGTAGGGTGGTCCTGAGCATCCTTGCGCAATGTGGCCCGGGACAGGACGTTGACCCACCGGCCGTCCTTGTGCAGCATCCGGAATTCCACCTCGAACTTCTCGGCACGCCCCTCGATCAGGTCCCTCACCAGGGACAGGGTGGACTGCCTGTCCTCGGGATGAACCAGGTTCGACCAGGTCCCCAGGTTGTTTTCCAGTTCCTCATCGGCATAGCCGAGCATGGCCTTCCAGCGTGGTGAGTAATAGACGACGTCCGTCCTCAGATCCCAGTCCCAAAGGCCGTCATCGGCACCCTCCAGGGCCAGTTTCAGGCGTTCCTCGCTGCGACCCAGCGCTTCCTCTGCCTTCTTTCTGACGTTGATGTCCTGATGGGTCCCTGCCATGAGCTTTGGCTGGCCGTCCGCTGTCCGGCTGATGACCCTGCCCCGGTCAAGCACCCATACCCAGTGGCCGGCCTTGTGCCGCATGCGGGCTTCACACTCGTAATAGGGCACCTGGCCGGAGAAGTGCTTTTCCAGCAATTCCCCCGAGAGTTTGAGGTCATCCGGGTGGGCGTGGCGCAGCCAGGTTTCGATGGACACCGGCGCCAGCTCCTCCAGTGTGTAGCCGATGATCTCGGCCCAGCGCTCGTTGAATACCACCTGCCCCGTCTGGACGTCCCACTCCCAGGTACCCGCCAGGGTTCCGTCAATCACGTTCTGCAACCGTTCCCGGCTTTGCTGAAGGTCATCGCGGGAGGTCCTCATCACGGACACCATGGCATTCATGGCGTCAGATAGGGCGGCAATTTCGCCCAGGTAGAAGCTGGGAACCGGCCCGACCGGAATGCCGTCCTGGTCCTGCTGCTTCATGGCAGAACCGATCCGGGCCAGGGGCCGCACCAGAAAACGACTCGCGAAGAAGATCAACAGCCCTGTGAGGACCAGGCCCAGTACCAGGGAGCTCTTCAGGCTGTCCTTCAGCGAGGTCCTCAGGGCCTGGTTGATCGTTGCGTCGGTGTTGTAGATGGCGACGCTGCCTATCTCCTCCCCTGAGTCAGCCAGTATGGGTGCCGAGTCCCGGTGGAAAGTGTCCTTCAGCAACTGGTTTTGCGCAGGATCTTCGGGGTCAAACTCCCGGACCACACCTTTGGCATCCCTGATCTTGCCGCTTACGTAGGCTTCCTTGCCCAGCAGCGTGCCCAGCTTGTAATCGCGCACGACGATGGCGAAGTGCTGGCGGGGGAGAATTTCCGCCTTGACCAGGTTTTCATAGTCGTTGACGGCGTAGGCTTCGATGTACGTGGCCAGGTTCTTCTGCAAGGTCGCCAGGCTGCTGGACGAGCTCTGCTGCATCTGGGCCAGGATCGTTTCACGCTGGGCCCGGTAACTGGACAGGGCCTGCACTGCGAATACCGTTGCCACCGTGATGGCCACGATGCCGCTGATCAGGACAAGCAGGGAACGGCGCCTGGCGCCCCCGGTCATCGCCGCCATCGCCTATTGGCCTTCCAAACCCAGCACGTTGCGGCGGATCGTCGGCAGCAGTTGGCGGATATTGCCTTGTGATACGGCCAGAACGGGAAGCTGGATACTCCTCGGAACGGACTTGCCGGCGAGATGGGCATGCACCGCGTTGACCGATTCCTCGCCCATCAGGTAAGGCTGCTGCATGCCGGCTCCCACCAGGGTGCCGTTCTGGATCAGTTCGATGAACTCGGGCTCCGCGTCAAAACATATCAGCAGCACCTGGCCCCCTCTTCCGGCTTGCCTGATGGCGTCCAGGGCTGCCTGGTAGCGGTCTGACCCCTGCAGCCACAATGCGCGCATGTCAGGGTGACCGACGAGCAATTCCCTGGCGAAGTCATAGGTTTCCCGGTAGGTGAAATCCACCTGCTGTCGGATGTTCGCGCCCCTGATGCCGGCATCTTCCAGGGCCTTCAGAAATCCCGCGGTCCGGTCTCTTCCGTTGGCGCGCTTTTGTGGAATCGCGATGATGCCAACGCTGCCTTGGGACCATTTCCGTTCCTGCATGGCCTGCACCAGGATTCTGCCAATCTGGTAGGCCCCGTCCTGGTTGTCGGAGGCGATATAGCTCACGTAGGTCCCGACATCCGTGCCGATGTCCGCGATGACCACCGGTATGTCCGCCTGCCGGGCCAGCTTCAGGATCGTGACCGCGGCGGAGGAGTTCGTGGGGGACAGGATCATGCCATCCACCTTGTTACTGATGGCCCGGACTGCGAGCTCCAGTTCCCGCTTGGCGTCGTTCTCGGCACTATGCACGTCCAACCGGTAGCCCAGCCCCTTGGCACGGGCCTCGATGCCCTGCTTCATGATGTTCCAGAAGGGAATGCGCAAATCGGAAACCAGATAGGCAATCTGCTTTTCCGCCCCATGGGAAAAACCCGTCGGGACGAATATCAGCGCGAGAAAGACATAGGCGAATAGGCGGCATCGACGCAGCCCGGCTCGAAGCCGGACCAAGCGTGTGACGAAGTACATGTTTTCCCCCGGGTCTCGAGGCTTTTCTACAACAGGAAAAGCGTATCACCGGGATTTGGCTGTTTGGTAGCCGTATATTTGTATCGGCCGCGGAGCGTCCCCATGCGGGTTATCCGTTATCAGCTCGCCACGCTCCAGGCATCGCCCACCGGCGACTTCGCACTTCAGCCGGAAATAGGAACCTCCAGGGTGTCCCCGGGCCTGAGGGGCTCGGAGGACTCGTTCCAGCGGCGAAGTTCGGTTACCTGTACCTTGTAGTGTTTGGCGACCCGCTCCAGGGTGTCGCCCTTGCGCACGGTATGGATCCGCATGGCCGGACGCCTGGCTAGGGCCAGGACTCTGGTTTCAGGCTTGGAGGAAACCCCGGTTTTGGCGGGCACCAGCAGGGTCTGGGCCTGGGCAACGTTGCCCTTGTGGAGCCTGAGAGGGTTGTGTTCCTTCAACCATGCCAGGGTCACCCCGAACTTTTCGGCGATCTTTATCACGCTTTCTCCCCGGCGGGCCTGGTAGGCCTGCAGGCTGTGGGCGTCCACCCCCTGGCGGTGCAGGTTGAACTGGAACACCTCCAACCGTTCGGTGGGCAGCAACAGGACGTTGTGGCTGTCCGTGTGGATCACGCGGCGCTGGAAGCCGGGATTGAGGGCGAGGAAGTCATCCAGCTTCATGTCTGCCAGGCGCGCGGCCTGCCGGGCTTCCATGGGGTGCTGCAAGGCGACCTGCATGAAATAAGGTTCGTTGGCCACCATTTCCAGGCTGATGCCGAAGCGCCGGGGGTCAAGGACGATGTTGCGCAGGGCCACCAGTTTCGGCACGTAATGGCGGGTTTCCGTGGGCAACCTGAGACTGGCGTAGTCCGTGGTCTTGCCTTGGCGGCGGGACTGGGCCCGGGCCACGCAGCCTTCGCCGCAGTTGTAAGCGGCCAGGGCCAGTTCCCAGTCGCCGAACATGGCGTGGAGCGTCTGCAGGTAATCGAGGGCGGCCCGGGTGGCGCTGACGACGTCGCGACGGCCGTCGAACCAGGCATTCCGCTTGAGCCCGTAGAGGCTGCCGGTGGAGGGGATGAACTGCCAGAGACCCATGGCCTTCATGGGTGACAGGGCCTGGGGGTTGTAGGCGGACTCGATCATGGGCAGCAGGGCGATCTCCATGGGCATGCCGCGCTTTTCCACTTCCTCGGCGATGTAGTAGAGATAGGGACGGCTGCGCTCCACGCCCCGGGAGAGATAGGCGGAATGGTCGGAGAACCAGGCTTCATGCCGACGGGTGAGCACGGGGTCGGACTCGGGGAGCGAAAACCCGGCACGGATGCGTTGCCAAAGTCCCGCCTGGGCTTCATGCCCAGCCAGGGCCGAGGTCGACAGCGCATGGCTGACTTTCAGTCTGGGGACGGCTGTATCCGCCGCTGTCACGCCCCCTGCACCGCCCATGGCCAGGCAGGCTACCAGCAGGAAGCGGGCGATGAGGCGAGAGCTGGACAGGGGCAATTCGTTCTTGCTTGCGGTGTTGTGGATAAATGGCAATGTCCTGATTCCCTTTTTGTGAATGCCCTGTTTTCCAGGCAGTTATTTGAACAGGTCGAGCAGGGTTCGTGCCAGAAGAAACATCCCTTTTGCATCAATTGGTTATGACAGGACCACCCATGGAGGAGGACACATCTGTAAAGCCAGCCGACGGCAGCATCGACGAAGATTCAGCTTTTATTGGCAAGGCGTGAAAGCCTTGCGCGCTTCGATACACTCTCCCCTCCCCTTTCTTCAAGACCTACTCATGCGCACACTGAAATTGCTCGCGGCAACCTTGGCCGCCCTGACCTGTACTTTCACCTTTGCGGGCGACTCCGAAACCATGCAATCAGGTGTGGTGGTGTCCCATCTCAAGCCAGGCCAGGGCGCGTCCCCTAGCGCTGCCAGCACGGTGCGCGTGCATTACCGGGGCACGCTGGCCAACGGCACCGAGTTCGACAGCTCCTACAAGCGCCGCGAACCCATCAGCTTTCCGCTACGGGGCGTCATCCCCTGCTGGACCCAGGGTGTGCAGAAGATGAAGGTGGGCGGCAAGGCCAGACTGACCTGTCCGGCGGACACCGCTTATGGCGACAGAGGCGTGCCGGGGGTGATTCCGCCCAAGTCCGTGCTGACCTTCGATGTGGAACTGCTGGCCATCGAGCGCTGAATGGCGTGGCGGCCCGGCCACTTGGGTAAGCGCTGAATCTCCGCGCTTGCGTCATTCCGGCGAAAGCCGGAATCCAGAGCCATCAAAACCCTGGACCCCGGCGTTCGCCGGGGTGACGGATCAATCAGTGGTTTGCCGCCCATACAAAGTACAACGGGGCCCAGGGCCCCGTTGTACGTTTCGGCGCGCGGGACCTCAGCTCTCGATGCCGCCCATGGCGGTTTGCAGATAGTTCTGCAAGCCCACCTTTTCCACCAGCTCGATCTGGGTTTCCAGGTAGTCGATGTGCTCCTCGGTGTCCTTCTGGATTCCTTCCAGGATTTCCCTGGAGACGTAGTCTTTCACCGATTCGCAATAGTGGATGGCCTCGGTATAGAGGGCGTGGCCGTTGTGTTCCAGCTTGAGGTCGCAGGCCAGGCATTCGGGCACGTTCTCGCCGATCATGAGTTTGCCCAGGTCCTGCAGGTTGGGCAGGCCTTCCAGGAAGAGGATGCGCTCGATGAGCTTGTCGGCGTGGTGCATCTCCTCGATGGATTCCTCGTACTCATGTTTGCCCAGGGCCAGCAGACCCCAGTTCTTGTACATGCGGGCATGGAGGAAATACTGGTTGATGGCCGTCAGTTCGACGGTGAGAGCCTTGTTCAGATACTGGATGACTTTCTTGTCGCCTTTCATGGAACGCGCTCCTGGAGAAATGTTTGTGTGGGCGCCCAAAGGGGCCCTGCTCGTTCCGGCTGGCCGTTGGCTGGTGCTGCTTGGCTATTGGGCGATCGCCGGCTGCCCCGGGGGCAGCTGACTGGATTATAGATAGGTGTTGGGGATGGGAGCCAGAAGCCCGCAACAGGGCTAGGCGGCGCAGGCGTTGCCTTCACCCTGGTTGGGGCAGTCCCGGCACTCTTTCAGGATGCCGTGGGCGCACTTGGCGCAACGGCCGCATTCCGAGGCCACCCCCAGATGCTCCCGCAGTCCACGCATGGACTGCACGCCGCATTGCACGGCCTCGCGCACCTGACTTTCAGTCACTGCCTGGCAAACACAGACGTACATGACTAGACACTCCAACAGCTTGATGAACCCAGTCTACAGTGATGAGAATGATTGTCAACAACACGAAACAATTTTTTTGCCCCGTTGCTTCGATATCCAAGTGGCAAATTCCATGCCCGAGTTGGAATGGCTTGGGCAAAAGGGATGTCCCCATGCCATGCCCCTTGGCAGGACCGGGGAATAGCGGCAGGCATGGTTATTGGGCGCCATGAGGCTGCCCGGTGGCGGCGTTAGGTTTGGGCGGACTATGACAAGGCTGCTTGTCTGGATTCCCACAAGCACTGGACGAACCGGCGGCGTGCCGCTCGGGTCAACCCACGCAGCCGGCCAGCAGCCTGACCAACCCCCGCGCATAGTTCCAATCCTCCGCCTGGGCGGCCCGATGCTCCGGCAGGAAGATTTCCAGCCCCACGTACAGGAATTGGGGGCTGTTGCAAACCTGTTCGGGAATGACGCAGGTGGCGAAAGGGGTTTGCCCCGAGGTGGGCGCGAAAGGCACGACCCGGCTCCTTCGCCCCCATGCCGGGTCTGCGTAGCGCAAGGCCATTTCCACGCAGCCGCTCAGGGCCGCATCCTTGCAATAGATATCGGCGCAGGGGCCGTCCCGGTCGATGCCCGTATGCAGGTCGATCACCAGGCGGTAAGCGCGCTTGCGCACGTGGGCGAGCAACTGGTGATAAAGCTCCCGGTGCAGGGTGTCGTAGTGAAAGAGTTCATCGGGTCGCGGCCGCCGCCCGGAAAGGCCTTCGCCGATGCGCAACACTGCCGTCTCCCCCGGATCCAGGCCCGCAGCCACCTGTTCGCCGAAGGCCAGTTCCTCCCGATGTACGCCGATGACCAGGAGGGTGGGCGGACCTTGCATCTCAGGCGGTGGGGGCGGGCCGGCAGACGGCATCCCGGCAGTGGTTGATCTCCACGGTGAGGTGGTCCAGGCCCTCCACCTCGGCCAGGAGGTCCCGGTATTCATCCACGGAGCGGGGCGAGTGGGTGACCAGGGAGAGGATGCAGGCCCGGCTGGCGGGGCCCACCCGCCACAGGTGCAGGTCGGCGATTTCGTGGTCCGGCTGGGCGGCGATGATGCGCCTAATCTCCGTCGCGACGCGGCCATGGTCTTCCGCATCCAGCAGCACCCGGGCGCTGTCCCGGGCCAGGCCCCAGGCCCAGCGGCCCACCACGGCCGCGCCCACCATGCCCATGACCGGATCCAGGAAACCCCAGCCAAAGACCATGCCGCCGGCCAGGGCCACGATGGCCAGCACCGAGGTGAGGGCATCGGCCAGCACGTGCAGGTAGGCCGCCTTCAGGTTGTGGTCCACGTGCTCATGGTGGTGATCAAGGTCGTGGTCGTGATCGTGGTGGTCATGATCATGGGCGTGCCCAGGAGGATGATCGTGACCATGATGGTCGTGGTCCAGCAGCCAGGCGCTGGCCAGGTTGACCGCCAGGCCCAGCAACGCCACGGCCATGGCCTCGGCGTAGTGGATGGCCACGGGCTGGTATAGGCGCTGCACGGATTCCACGATCATCCACAGGGCCACGGCCCCCAGGAACAGGGCGCTGGTGTAGCCCGCCAGGGCCGTGACCTTGCCGGTGCCGAAGGTGAAGCGGGCATCCCCGGCATGCTGGCGGGCGAAGCGGTAGGCGAAGGCGGCCATGCCCAGGGCGCCCACGTGGCTGGCCATGTGCCAACCGTCCGCCAGCAGGGCCATGGAACCGGTGAGCCAACCCGCCGCGAGTTCCACCAGCATGGCGGCGAAGGTGAGGCCCACCACCCAGCGGGTGCGCCGCTCCGCGCTTTGCTGCGCCTGGGTGCCGAAATCGTGGCTGTGCTGCCAGGGGCTGAGGTCGTGGGTATGCATGTCAATCCTCCTGGGAATGTAGCCCGGAGGAGCATGGCGAGTCCGGGGACAAAGGGGAGAGCAGCACCCCGGGCTCGGCCTTGGGCCTCCTCCGGGCTACGGCTGGATGTTTCAATCGCCGGTCCATTCGTATAACTCCACCGCGTTCGGATCGCATTTGCAACACCCGGAGCAGGATGTGCCGGCAGGCAGGCGCCGCACCCGCCCCTTGCGTTCCAGGGTGGCCAGCATGCCCTTCAGGGCCTCCGGCGCGGCGTCCAGGCCCAGGGCCATGTCCGTCACGCTGGCGCGCCGATGCTGGCGCAGATAGTCGTTGACCTGGGACAGAATCATATCGATCCCTCCTCACGCCTTCTGGGGCGCGGGCATGGGCCCGTCCGCCTCCCGCCGGCCCATCCAGCGCAGGGTCAGGAAGGCCGCGACGAAGCAGCCCGCCATGGCCGCGATCCACCCTGCTGATGTGGCCGGATGCTGGGCATAGGTGGCCACCTGGTAATACAGGGTGGAAAGGCCATAGGCCAGGCCGGAGGTCCACCAGGCCACGAAGACGGTCCAGCGCGGGCCGGATTCCTGGTACACGGCGGCGATGGCGGCGGTGCAGGGGAAGTAGAGCAGGATGAACAGCAGGTAGGCGAAAGCCCCGGCGGCGCCGTCGAAGCGGGCGGCCATGGCGCCGAAGGTGCCGGTGGACACCTCCTGCTCCTCGGCCACGACGGCCTGGTCGCTGACGTCGCCCACCTGGATGCCCAGGGGGTCGGCCCAGGCGCCCAGGGCGTCGGACAGATTGGCGGGGATGGTGGCGAAGGCGCCGCCCACCGCGTCGGCCAGGCTGAACGGCTCCTCGGCGGCTTCCTTGCCCGCGTCCTGGGCCGCCAGGGCCGTGTAGGCCGCGTCCAGGGTACCCACCACTGCCTCCTTGGCCAGCACGCCGGTGAAGATGCCCACGGCGGCGGGCCAGTTGTCCTCGTTCAACCCCAGGGGCGAGAAGGCCGGGGCGATGCCGCGGCCCACCTCGGCCAGCATGGACTGGTCGCTGTCCTCGTTGCCGAAGCTGCCGTCCGTGCCCACGGCATTGAGGAAGTTGAGCACCAGCACCATGGGCACGATGATCCGGCCGGCCCGGAAGATGAAGCTCTTCAGCCGGTCCCACGTGTGGATCAGGATGCCTTTCACGGTGGGCAGGTGGTAGGGGGGCAGCTCCATGATGAAGGGCGTGGCCTCGCCCTTGAGCACGGTGTTCTTCAGCACCAGGCCGGTGAGCACGGCCACCACGATGCCGATGAGGTACAGGCCGAACACCACGTTCTGGGCCCCCTGGGGGAAGAAAGCGGCGGCGAACAGCACATACACCGGCAGCCGCGCGCCGCAGGACATGAAGGGCGCCATGGCGATGGTGATGAGCCGGTCCCGGCGGTGCTCCAGGGTGCGGGTGGCCATGATGGCCGGCACGTTGCAGCCGAAGCCCACGATGAGCGGCACGAAGGACTTGCCCGGCAGGCCCACCCAGCGCATGAAGCGGTCCATGACGAAGGCGGCCCGGGCCATGTAGCCCGAGTCCTCCAGGATGGAGAGGAACAGGTAGAGGAAGCCGATGACCGGGATGAAGGTGGCCACGGTCTGGAGGCCGCCGCCGATGCCGTTGGCCAGGGCCACGGTGACCCACTCCGAGGCCCCCATGCCACCCAGTAGGGCGCCGAAGCCGTCCACGAATATGGCCCCGGCAAGCTGGTCGAAGAAGTCGATGAAGGCGCCGCCGATGTTGATGGTGAACATGAACATCAGGTACATCATGAGCAGGAAGACGGGGATGCCCAGTGCCCGGTTCAGCACCACCCGGTCGATGCGGTCGGTGAGGTCCCGGCCCACCAGGCCGGCCACGGTGACGGCCTGTTTCGACATGTGGTTGGCCAGGCTGTAGCGGGCATCCGCCACCAATATATCCAGGTCGTCCCCCAGGGATTCGGCCCGCTGCTTGGCTTCCGCCGCCAGCTCCGGCCCGGCGGCCTTACGCGCCAGGTCGTCCCCCTCCAGCAGGCGCACCGCCAGCCAGCGTTGAGATGTGCCGGTAGCCTGGGCGGCTTCATTCAGACGCAAGGCCAGGCCCGCCACGGCGTGGTCCAGGGCGGCCTCATACTCCACCAGGGCCGAAGCCCGGGGCTGGCTGGCCACGGCCGCGCGGATGGCCTCCTTCAGTTCGGCGATCCCCTTGCCTTCCGAGGCCACCACGGGCACCACGGGGCAGCCCAACTGGCGGCTGAGCGCGTCGGCGTCCACGGTCATGCCCTTGCTTTCCGCCACGTCCACCATGTTCAGCACCACCAACAGGGGCACGCGCATCTCCGCCAACTGGGTGGTGAGGTACAGGTTGCGCTCCAGGTTGGAGGCGTCGACGATGTTGATGATGAGGTCCGCCTCGTTGGCGTGCACATAGTCCCGGGCCACCTTCTCGTCCAGGGACACCTCCCGGTCCACCACGTCCAGGGAGTAGGTGCCGGGCAGGTCCACCACCTCGAAACGAATTTGGTTTGTGCCATGGACCAAACGGTATTCGCCCACCTTCTTCTCCACCGTCACGCCGGGCCAGTTGCCCACCCGCTGCTTGGAGCCGGTGAGGCCGTTGAACAGGGTGGTCTTGCCGCAGTTGGGGTTGCCCACCAGGCCGATGGTAAAACCCGTTTTGCCTCCGGCCGCCCGCTGCGCGGGCTTAACATTCGCTTCGCTCATATTAGCCTCCGCCGAAACTTCGTTTTCATCACAGTTTCTCCACTGAGAGAGATGCCGCCTCGTCGCGGCGCACGGACAGGGCGAAGCCCCGCACCCGGATCTCCACGGGATCGCCCATGGGGGCCACCCGGGTCACGGAAAGCTCGGCGCCGGGGGTCAGGCCCATGGACAGCAGCTTGCGGCGATAGGGATTGGTGCCGCTGCCGCTGCCTTCCAGAAAACCGGCCACCTTGGCACGGTCACCCACTTGCAGGTCCTTGAGGGTCATGTCCTTGCTCCACGGAAAAAGTGGTCTTGAGGAGTAGCCCGGAGGAGGCGAAGCCGAGTCCGGGATAGCGGACTGTGCATCCCCGGACTCGCTGTGCTTCTCCGGGCTACGGGAAATCGTTCGCCCGAGGCATTCATGTATCCGCTTTCTCCACCATGATCTTGTGGGCCATGCCGCCGCCCAGGGCGAAGCGGGTCTCGCCCCGGGACACCACCACGCCGCCGCCCTGGCGCTGGCGTACGGTGAGTTCACTGCCCACGTTGAGGCCCATTTCGGTCATGCGCATGTCCAGCCCCGCCCCGCCCCGCAGGGCCACCACGCGCACGCGGTCGCCCTCGTCGGCCATGCTGAGGGGAAAGTGGGACGGGCCGGACATGGCGGTCTCAGATCAGGGCGCCGATGAGGCGGGTGGCGGTGCGCTGGGCCAGAACCCCCACCAGGGCCTTGCCGAACACACCGGCCACGCTTTCCTTGGCCACCGTGGAACGGGAAGCTCCATGGGCCGCGCTGGCGGCGTGGACATCGGCGACATGAAGGCAGCCCGCCTTTTCCAGAGTGGACAGCAGGTCGGCCTGGGTATGCAGGTCCGTGTCGTAATGCACGGTGAGGCTGCCGGCGTGGCCGTTGAGCTGCACCAGCTCAACGCCTTTCATGGCCTGGAGGGCGGCCACCGCCTTGCGGGCTCGTTCGCCATGGCACTTGAAGTGGTGGCCCTTGATGCGCAGGCGGCCAGGGGTGTGATGGATGTATTTGATGGCTGTCATGGTGTCACTCCTCTCAGTTCAAACGCTGGGATGGGGCGGGCTTGGCCTCCCCTGTTGGAATCCGTGGTTCGGGCACCGTCTTGGGCCCCGCGCCCGCCAGTGCCCGCAGCAACACACCGATGGTGGTGCCGTTGTGCAGCACGGCGCTCATGACGGGGGAGAGCCAGCCCATGACGGCGCCGGCCAGTACGGCGGTGTTCACGCCCACCGCCACGTTGAAATTGCTCTTGATGAGGGCCATGGTGCTGGCGGCAATCTCCCGGGCATCGGCCACGGCGGTGAGGCGGTCGTCCATGAGCACGATGTCGGCGGTGGCGCGGGCGATGTCCGCGCCCCGGGGCATGGCGATGCCCACCTCCGCCACGGACAGGGCCGGACCATCGTTGATGCCGTCCCCCACGAAGGCCACCTTGCGGCCCTGGGCCTGGAGGGCTTTGATGATTTCCGCCTTCTCCTCCGGCGCCACCTCGGCGTGGACCGCGTCCAGGCCCAGCTCCGCTGCCAGGGCTTCAGCCTTGGCCCGCTTGTCGCCGGTGATCATCACCAGACGGGTGATGCCCTGGGCACGCAGCCGCTTGAGGGCGTAGGCGGCGTCGGCCCGCTGGGTATCCCGCAATGCGACAACCCCAATCGGTCCGCCTTTCTTCCGGCCTTGGGCGGATGCGCCCACATAGAGCAGGGTCTTGCCCTCCTCCTGGAGCCGGTCGATGACGGTCTCGTGCCTGGCGAAGGAGATACCGTGGTGCTCCTCCAGGAAATGGCGGCTGCCGATGATGACTTTCTTGCCCTCCACATCGGTGGAGAGGCCGTGGGCCACCAGATAGTCCACCTCGCCATGGGTGATGTGCTTCAGGTCCCGCTCCTTGGCCGCCTCGACGATGGCCTGGGCCAGGGGGTGGCTGGCGTGTTCCTCCACGGAGGCCACCAGGGCCAGCAGGGCGTCCTCCGACAGATGTTTAGTGCCCAGGGCCACCACGTCGGTGACCACCAGCTCGCTATGGGTCAGGGTGCCGGTCTTGTCGAACACCACCGTATCCACCTCGGCCAGATGCTCGATGGCGCCGCCGCCGCGCATGAGCACGCCGTGGGTGGCGGCCCGGTACATGCCGGACTTGAAGGCCATGGGCGTGCCCAGCTTGAGGGCGCAGGAATAGTCCACCAGGAACACGGATTCCAGCCGGGTCAGGTCCCGGGTCAGGGCGTAGACCAGGCCGCCGGTGACCAGGGTGAACCACACCCGTTTGTCCGCCAGTTCCTCGGCCATGCGCTGGGTGTCTGAACGGCTAGCCAGGGAGGACTGGATGAAGGTGGCCACCCGGGCGGTGGTGGTCTCGGACCCCACCCGCTGGGCCTCCACGCGGATACGGCCCTCCTCCACCGTGCTGCCGGCCACCACCCGCTGCCGCTGCTCCCGGCGCACGGGCACGTCCTCGCCGGTGACCGCGGCCTGGTTGATCAGGGCCACGCCCTCCACCACGCGGCCGTCCACGGGCACGGTCTCGCCCACGCCCACCACGACGATCTCGCCTACTTGCACCTCATCGCCGGGCACCTGTACCAGTTCGCCGTCCCTCTCCACCCAGGCCGGGGCCGGCTCGGGATTCAGCAACCTACGCAGCAGCTTGTCCGACTTGCGCTGGGTCTGGTGCTCCAGGAACTCCCCCAGGGCCAGCAGGAAGGCGGTGATGTTGGCGGTGTAGACCTCGCCCTTGAGGGTGGACAGGCCCACTGCCAGGGCGTCCAGCACTTCCATCTTGATGCCATGGGTGGCCAGGGTGCCGGCCCCTTCCAGCAGGATGGGGGAGACGTTGGCCAGGGTCAGCAGCCGGGCCAGGGAGGGTTGCAGGAAGGGCACGGCCGCCAGGGTGGCGGCGCTGGTGACCATGGGCGCCACCTCGGCGGCGATGCTGGGCTCCGCCCCGGTGGCAGGGGCCTGGTCGGGGCGATAAGTGGCCAGGCGCGCGAGCACGTCGTCCCGGCCCAGGCGCTGGGGATCGAAGGCCACCACCACGGAGGCCGCCTTGGGGTTGATGCGCACATCCTTCACCCCCGGCTGGGATTCCAGCCAGGACTCCAGCCAGGCCGGCTTGCACCCCCGCTGAGCCAGGGCAGGCAGGCGCACCCGCAGACGCGAAGGGGTTTCATGCAGGACGACGGGCGTGCGGGCGGTGTCGTTCATGATTCAGTCAGTCTGGTTACGGGGGGAGTTAGGCCGGTGTGCCTTGCCCAGACCCAGCACCCTCCCCGCCAGATATATCAGCGCGGCCCCGGCCAACAGCCCCACCAGCCAGCGGTCCGGCTTGGCCGCATGCTGCTCGTGGTCGTCGTCGTGGTGGTGGTGCGATCCCGGGCTGATCACTCGGCGGACTCCGCACGGATCTCCGCCTCGGCGTCATGGAAGCGCTCCTTCATTTCCTCCACGCCGCCCTGCAGCAGGCTCCAGGCCTTCACCGCGCCCTTGATGGCGGTGCGCTGCACATTCTCGTTGGTGAGCAGATAGGCAGCGGCGGCGCCGATGAGCAGGCCCTTGAGGAAGCGGTCGTTGGCGAAGCCCAGCAGGCTGCTGCTCTGCCGCGGGTAGTGGGTCGCGTACATGGGATAGCCCATGCCCTGGGCATATCCACCCTGGACTTGCATGCCCTGGTGATAGGCGCCCTGGCCCATGCCGGCGCCCTGCTGCATGGCGTTGGTGGTGTTCAGCATGGCGGCCTGCTGGGGATACTGGGGATAGGCGTGCATATTGTGTTGATCCATTTTTCGCTCCAATCAGGATTCGGTGGTTTCGGAGGGGGTGGCGGTCTTGGCGGCCGGTTTCGCGCGGGCGCGGCTGGGACGCTTGGCGGCCCTGGCCTTTGCCGCGGCCTTGACGGCCGCCGCCGGGGTGGCCTTCGCCTTGGCCGGCTGGGCCCGGCGGGCCGGGGCACGCTTCGCCACCGCCGGCTTGGACGTTGCCTTGGCCACTTCGGCCTTGGCCGGCGCCGTCAGGGCCGGGGCGCCGGCCTGGGCTTCCGCCTTCCTGCCCTTGAAGAACCTGACGGCCAGCAGCACCGCCGCCGCGCCGATGATCAAACCGCCGATGCCTTCCATGATGTTCTTCCTCACGCCGTGATGATGTTGATGTCCGGAGTCATACATCGCCGCCTCCCTTGCCTTCCGTCCAGCGGCTGAGGCCGTAGAGCATGGCCGCGCCCACGCCAAACATGAGGGACAGGCGCAGCACGCCCTCCTTGGCCACCGCGTTGGCCGCCGCCCCCGCCACGGCCGTGGCCGCCGCGCTGGCGATGGCCGTGCGGCCGGTGGAAACCAGGGCCTCGCCCAGCTTGATCTCGTCCCGCTTCATGCGCGCCGCGTTGTGGGCGGCGGCGGCGGAACCACCCACCACCGCCCCCACCAGGGCCATGTTCACCAAGGTCTCGCAGGTGCAAGACTCGGCCTCACCCGAGGCGGGCAGATAGGCGCCGGTGTACACATGGGGTACCAGGTAGTGGTCACTCATCGCCCTTCTCCTTTGCCTCGTGCACCTTCTGCTTCACCTTGTCCACGCCTTCCTTGACCTTCTCGACGCCCTCTTCCACCGCGTCGCGGCCCTTCACCGCACCCCGAAACAGGGCCTTCTGCACACTTTCGTTGGTCAGCAGCAATACCGCCGCCGCGCCCACCAGGGCGCCCTTCCAGAAGTCTTTGTCGTCGAAATCCAGCATCTTGGTCAGGCTGGACAGGCCGTTGCCGCCGTTGGCAATCTCCTGCATCACCTGGGCCATGCCCTGGCCCTGGCCTGCTTGGGGGCCCGCCATCTGGCCCATGCCGGGTGGGTAGCCCATCATGGGGTGGGGTGCGTAGCCGTAAGGCATCCAGTAAGGCATGCCCCCCTGGGGCGGAAACTGGGCCTGGTGCATGCCCTGTTGTTCCATGCCACCTTGGCCCATGCCGCTCTGGCCCATGCCGCCTTGGCCCATGCCGCCTTGGCCCATCTCACCCTGGCCCGCGCCACCCATGCCTTGGCTTCCGTGTCCGGACATCCCTTGTTCGCTCATCGCTTACTCCTTTTCATCGAGGGTGTATCGCAACAACTGGCCATTGCGCGCCAGCCACTGATTCAATAGGTCTCCCGCCGCCTCGGTATCGCCGCGCACCAGGGTTTCCCAGCTGTCCGGATGGATTTGTTTGGCGTCGTACTCGATCACCACCGAGGCCACGGCCATGTTGACGCGCACGTCGCTGATACCTTCCAGGTGGTTGAGCGCTTGCCTGAACAGGCTGTCCTCCACCTTCTTGGCGATACCCCAGAGGGCCGGGCCTATACGCAGCCGGATGCGGCCTGGCAGGTGGTGCACGATGGAAAGGTGGCGGCGCATGCCCAGCAGGGAGGCCACATCCAGATCGAAGGCGTCGGTCATTGGCCGGCCCCTCGGACAAGGCCCGGACAGCCCGCGTCGATAGGGCGGTGCCGGGAAGAAAGGCGATAAGGGAAGGAATGGCCAGCCAACATCAACAAATCCAGTAATCAACGGTATCCGTCTGGCTTGCTGGCTCGCCCGGCGGGCGTGGCTGGCTGGCTCCATGTTTCGCCAAGGCACCGGGCCTTCAGCGAAATCAGCAAGTCACCCGATAGGCCCGGGCGACTTGTTGAGAATAATTATCAACACCATGAACGCATCTGTCAATTGCGGATTTGCAGATCGACAAAGTTACGCACTTCCAGCGGCATGAGGAGATGGACTGGCCCAAATAAAAAGCCCCTCCATGCCATGGAGGGGCTGAGTAACAGGCGAAGTTGGCTTACATGGCCGGAGCTGAACTGCGGATCAGATGATCGAAGGCCGACAGGCTGGCCTTGGCACCCTCCCCCATGGCGATGATGATCTGCTTGTAGGGCACAGTGGTGCAGTCGCCGGCGGCGAACACGCCAGGCACGCTGGTCTGGCCCTTCGCATCCACCTCGATCTCGCCGAAGCGGGAGAGATTCACGGTGCCCTTCAGCCAGTCCGTATTGGGCAGCAGACCGATCTGCACGAACACCCCTTCCAGGGCGATGTGCTGGCTCTGGCCGGTGGTGCGGTCCGTGTAGGTCAAACCGTTTACCTTGCCGTCGGCGCCCGTCACTTCCGTGGTCTGGGCGCTCTTGATCACCGTGGCATTGGGCAGGCTGTGGAGCTTGTCCTGGAGCACCGCGTCAGCCCGCAGGGTGTCGCCGAATTCCAGCAGAGTAACGTGGCCGACGATGCCCGCCAGGTCGATGGCCGCTTCCACGCCGGAATTGCCGCCGCCCACCACCGCCACGTGCTTGCCCTTGAACAGGGGGCCGTCGCAGTGGGGACAGTAGGCCACACCCTTGCCGCGATATTCCTGCTCCCCGGGCACGTTCAGCTCGCGCCAGCGGGCACCCGTGGACAGGATCAGGGCCTTGGCCTTGAGCACCGCGCCGTTGGCCAGGCGGATTTCATGGAAGCCGCCCGCCTCCCCGGGTATCAATGCCTCGGCCTTTTGCAGGTTCATGATGTCCACGTCGTATTCCTTCACGTGCTCCTCCAGGGCGCGGCCCAGATGGGGGCCGTCGGTGTGGGGCACGGAGATGAGGTTCTCGATGGCCAGGGTGTCCATCACCTGGCCGCCGAAGCGTTCCGCCACCACCCCGGTGCGGATGCCCTTGCGGGCCGCATACACCGCCGCCGCCGCGCCGGCCGGGCCGCCGCCCACCACCAGCACGTCGAAGGGGGCCTGCTCCGCCAGCCTGGCGGCATCCCGCTCGGCGGCGCCGGTATCGAGGCGGGCGACGATCTCCTCCACGGTCATGCGGCCGTTGTCGAACAGTTCGCCGTTCAGGTAGACGCTGGGCACGGCCATGATCTGGCGCGCGTTCACCTCGTCCTGGAACAGGGCGCCGTCGATCATGACGTTCTGGATATTGGGGTTCAGGGCCGCCATGGCGTTGAGGGCCTGCACCACGTCCGGGCAGTTGTGGCAGGACAGGGAGATATAGGTCTCGAAGCGCAACGGGCCCTTCAGGGAACGGATGGCCTCCGTCGTGGCGGCGTCGATCTTGGGCGCATAGCCGCTGGCTTGCAGCAGGGCAAGGATCAGGGACGTGAACTCATGGCCCATGGGCAGGCCGGCGAAGCGGATGCGGCCAGGCTCTCCCACCTTGCCGATGGCGAAGGAAGGCCGGCGGGCGTCGTTGCCGTTTTCCAGCAGGAACACCTTGTCGGACAGGCTGGTCACGTCTTCCAGCAAGCCGCGCATCTCCGCGGACTTGGGGCTGTCGTCCAGGGAAGCCACCAGTTCGATGGGGGCCACGAGCTTTTCAAGATAGGCCTTGAGTTGGGCCTTGATGTTGGCGTCCAGCATGGTGTTTCTCCTGATTCAGTGGGCAATACGAAGCCGTCGCCTGGTGATGAAGGCTTTGTGTTGCGCGCTGGGGGGTGTTCGTCATCCCCGCGCAGGCGGGGATCCAGGCCTATCCTGGGCTCCCGCCTGCGCGGGAGCGACGATCAGGGCGTCAGATCTTGCCCACCAGGTCCAGGGACGGGGCCAGGGTGGCGGAGCCTTCCTTCCACTTGGCCGGGCAGACCTCGTTCGGGTGGGCGGCGGTGTACTGGGCGGCCTTCAGCTTGCGCAGGGTCTCCGACACATCACGGGCGATCTCGTTGGAATGCACTTCCATGGTCTTGATGATGCCCTCGGGGTT
Organism: Thiobacillus sp.; assembly: GCA_024235835.1. Classification (NCBI taxonomy): domain Bacteria; kingdom Pseudomonadati; phylum Pseudomonadota; class Betaproteobacteria; order Nitrosomonadales; family Thiobacillaceae; genus Thiobacillus; species Thiobacillus sp. The sequence continues at coordinate 1,098,932 of JACKLQ010000001.1, forward strand.
GATGATGAAGGTGCCGCGCAGGGCCAGGCCCTCCTCGGGGATATGCACGCCGAAGGCATTGGTCAGGGCGTGGGTGGGGTCGCCCACCAAGGGGAAGCGGGCCTTGCCCACGGCGGGGGAGGTCTCGTGCCACACCTTGTGGGAGAAGTGGGTATCGGTGGTGACGATGTACACCTCGGCGCCGGCCTTCTCGAACTCGGCGTAGTTGTCTGCGGCATCCTCGATTTCGGTGGGGCAGTTGAAGGTAAAGGCGGCCGGCATGAAGATCAGGACAGACCACTTGCCATGCAGGCTCTTCTCGGTGACTTCCACGAACTTGCCGTTGTGGAAGGCCTGGGCGGTGAAGGGTTGAACTTGGGTATTGATCAGGGATTGCATCAGGTTTCTCCTAAGAAGTTGGTTGTTGCAAGGGGTTGGAAGGCATGCGATGGGATGAATCCTATCGACGTCACATTGTTTTATCTAATTGAATGATGCTATTCGGTAGATAGCTATTGACTATCGAATGAATAAGCCAAGCCATCCCGCCCCCTATTTAAGGAACAGGGCGCCTCAAATGGCGATCCAGTGGTTGTCCAGGCGGATGCCATTCAACTCGCCGGTACCGGCAGGTGTCGCATCCGGGGCCAGGGACAGCAGCCGGCCCCGGCCTCCGGCCCAGAGCTGGCCGTGGGCGCTGACAATGGGACAGGCTTCTTCCAGGCTCACCAGGGTACGGAAGCCGCTTGCCCCAAACACCGCCACGCCCTGGCTGCGGGGGCAGCCCACGGCGAAGCCATCGCCCAAAGGCGCGATGGAACCCCCATAGCCAGCGAGAGGAACGGGGGCCTCCAAGGCACCCAGGACCTGCCCGTCGAACAGGGCCAGGACGGGGGCCTGGGACTTAGCCACCGCGTCGTCGTGCTCCGCCTGGAGGGCAATGCCCAGCAGGGGTTTCCCACGGCGGCCGTTCCAGGCCATATGCCGCAGCGAAAGCCGGGGGTCATCCAGGCGCCATTGGCCCAGCAGTTCCCCCGTGGCGGCATCCATGCGGGCGATGAAGGAATCCATGCGGTGCAGGTCCCGCTTCAACCTGCCCGTTTCCGGCAGGGTGGGCACGCCGCCGTTGGCCACGATCAAGCTGCCGGGCCTGGTGGCGTCCCAGACCAGCATGTGGGGGTCCATGCCGTGGGTGGGCCATTCGTCGCGCTTCTCCAGGGTGGCGGCATCTCGCACGCCGATGAGGCCCATGCCGGTGTCCAGGTCCAGCTCGGTGGTCAGGACCGTGCGGCCGTCGCCACTGGCCTGCAGGTGGCCGGCAAAGGCGCGGCGCGGCTCGATCCAGCGCCAGGCCAGCGCCCGACCCTCCCGGTTCCAGCGCAGCAGCCAGTCCCCCGGCCGGCGGGCCACGGCCAGCAGGGTGCCGGCGGGTTCCGCCAGCAGGCCATGGGCCCGGGTGGGAATGTCCAGGACGGAACGGATGGCCAGGCCCTCCGCATACTCCAACACACCAAGCTGATAGCCATTTCCTGCCTGCCAGGTGGCCGCCAGCCGGACGGCAGCACCGGATTCCCGGCTTGCGGCGGCGGCCCAGGCGGGGGCACCCACCAGGGCCGCCATGGTGGCCAGGAAAGCGCGGCGGTCGAAACGCCTCTCTCCCGGTGAGTGGGGTTGGGAGGTATTGCCGGTCTCATCCCGTTTGGCGAGGCCACTCGAATCCCCTTTGCCCTCCTTTTGCAAAGGGGACTGGGCGATGGCCAGCTTCGTGGGGTCCATGTTCAGTCTCCGTCGGAGTCGGAAAAGCCGATGCTGACCCCCAGGGCGGGAGCCACCTCGTTCTCCACCAGCCCCTTGAGAGCAGCCAGGTCCTTGGCCGTGGCCAGGATGCGGGTCTTGTCGGCGGGATCCAGGCCAGCCATGCCGGCATCCGCCCTGGCCACGGCCCCGGCCAGGTTTTCGGCCAGCCGGCCCTGGCCTAGGTCCCGCAGCAGCGCGGCCAGGGAGCCGGCGCCCCCACCCACGGCCAGGGTATGCAGCAGGTCCCACTGGGCCGCCCAGGTGGTGGCGACCACGCCGCTGGCCCCGCGCGGGTATACCGGCACCGCGTCGGGGCCGGCCGTGCCCGCCACCCGCACAGGCATTTCCATGTGGGTCCAGCGCAGGCGCTCCAGTCCGCCCACCCACTGGTTCACCAGCTCGCCCAGGGCGACCTGGGCTGCCTGGTCCTTCAGGGTGCGGCTGGCGGCCAGTTTGTATGCCTGCTCGAGCATGTGGGCCTCCACGCCTATCTCCTTCGCCACCCGCACGGCGTAGGCACAGGCCGGCGTGGCGGGCTGGACAGGCTGGGTCCACAGCAGCCACTCCAGGGCAGGGAAGCCCTTGGCCGGGGTGCCGATGAGTTCCATGTCCCGCGCGCTGGCGGGCGCGGACTGGATGGCTTTTAGGATCAGGCGGGGACGGGTGGGGTGGAAGTCGATGCGCCGCGCCACGCGCTGCTCCAGCACGGGGCCGATGGCCACGGCGGAAAGGCGTTCCCAGCGGATCACTGCCTTGTGCCAGATGGAGCGGGGTCCAGCCAGGCCCGCATCGCCGGCGGACCCGGCGCAATAGGCCTCCAGGGACGCCGCCAATTGATCGCCGTTGGTGGCCAGGGCCGTGGCCCGCTGCACCATGGCATCCCGGTACATGGCCTGGAGTGTGCCGGCGACATCCGCAAGGGCTCCGGTCGAGAAAAGGGCCAGCGACAAATACAGGGCAGTACGCAGCATCATAGGGACTCCACGAATTTCACCAGGGCATCCCGCTCGGGCCTGCTCATCCGCAGCACCCGCGCACGGCTATCCTCCGCCTCGCCCCCATGCCACAGGATAGCCTCCAGCACGCCGTCGGCCCGGCCGTCATGGAGCAGCCGGGCATGGCCATTGACGTCCTTGATGAGGCCAACGCCCCACAAAGGAGGCGTTTTCCATTGGCGGCCCGTGGCCTGGCCGTCGGGGCGGCCATCCGCCAGATTCTCGCCCATGTCGTGCAGCAGCAGGTCCGTGTAGGGCCAGATGCGCTGGCCATTCAGGGCCGGGCTGCTGAACTGGGGCGTAGGGGAAGCCGTGGTCACGTAGCTTGGACGGTGACAGGTGCCGCACTGGGCCTGGGTGAACAGGTTCTGGCCCTGACGCACCTGAGGGTCATTGGGCTTGCGCCGGGCGGCCGGGGCCAGGGTGGCCTGATAGAACACCACGTCCCCCAGGGTCTTGTCATCTATCTCGGGCGTTTTCCCCTGGCTGCCCCGGGGTGCGGCCAGGCAGTCCTGCTGGGCAACGGTGCAGGCCTCGTCCGGAAACACACTGGAAGTGATACCGATGTCGCCGTTGAAGGCGCCGGCGGTCTGGTGGGCGATGGTGGCCACGTTGGCCTTCCAGCCGAAGCGGCCCAGCATCATCCGGCCTGCGGGGGCGTCCCACACCCGGTTGGGCATACCCTTGACGGGTCCCTGAGTGGCGGTCTGCTCCCGGGCGTTGGCCAGGATGTCGTCTTCGGCGATGGCCTCCAGCAAGCCCACGCCGATGATCTGGGGGGCCACCCGGGGGCTCACCATGACCCCCTTGGCCATGGGACCGTAGCCCAGGCCGGTGAAGGCATAGCGGGGTTGCTTCAGGGTGTAGGGCGTGCCGTCGGCGAAGCGGCCCCGCACCTCGGCGTGGGAGATGACCACCTTGCCCTCCGGCTTCACCCGCTGCACGGCGGCGTTGTTGAACTGGTCACCGTAGGTGGGTTCGGGGACGATGCCGCCGTGGACACCCACCCCGGGAATGGACAGGCGCAGCAGCAGGGAGACGGGCTGCTCCCCCGGCTTGGGTGGCTCGCCCCGTCCGTCGTTCACGTGGCAGCCACCGCAGGAGCGGGCGATGAAGTGGGGTCCCAGTCCGTCCCGGGCCCGGGTGGAGGACGGGGCTTCCACCCAGTTGCGCTTGAAGAAGGAGTTGCCGATGACGAAGCGGGTGCGCTCCTCGTCCGTCAGGTTGGCGGCGGGAAAGGAAAAGGCGTTGCGTCCGGTGGCGTAGACGGTGGTGTCGCCGCCGGCCTCCTCGCCCTCGGGGTCGGCCACGGGGGCGGCGGCAAGGCCGCTGGCGGCGAGCAGCAGGGCGAAGGCTGGGGGAATGCGGGTTTTCATGAGGCTTGCTTCCGGTTGGCTTGCATGTGGCTGGGGGTTGTCACCCCTCTCCCTCGGGGGGAGAGGGGCAGGGGGAGAGGGTGGGGCCACACCTGAATTTGATTCACACCTCACCCCCACCCTGCCCTACACCCTCCAGGGGGGATGGATTTCACGGTCAGGGCTGCACCAGGGTGAGTTTGGTGATGCCCACCGCGTTGGCGGCGGCCACCAGGTCCTTGCTCTGCTGCACCAGGCTGTTGACGGTGGCCTGGACCCGCAGGCGGCCGGGGGCATCCTTGCCGCCCACGATCTCCCGGTCGAAGGGGGCCTGGATGGCCCGGGCACTGGCCACGGACTGGGCGATCTGCCTGCTGGTCCTCTCCGCCAGCGCCGCGTCCTTGGCCGCCACCAGGTCCTTCAATGACGGTCCCCGCAGAACGCTGCCGTCGGCGCGCTTGTAGCGGCCCAGCCAGACGTTCTCGATGCCGGTGGCGTTGAGCACGGCGTCGCGATGGGTGTTGTCGGAGAAGCAGGAATGCTCGTCCTCCTGGTCCTGGCTGTTCAGGGCCACTTCCAGGCGCTCTCCCGCCAGCTCACCCCTGGACAAGGAACCCAGGGACACGAACATCTTGCGCAGGGATTCCTGCCCCCCCTCCACAAAGCGGGCGCGGTAATTGAGCTTGCTGCCGGCACGCCAGGCCTTGGTGAGCGTGGTCAGATCGTCGATAAGCAACTCGGTGACCACCTTCAGGTATTGGCGGCGGCGGTCGGCGTTGGGGGCCTTGCCATCCACGAAGTCGGTATAGGAGCGGTTTCCGGGACCGTTGTCGTTCAAATCCTGGCCCCACAGCAGGAACTCGATGGCGTGGTAACCGGTGGCCACGTTTTCCTCGCCGCCCCGCTCGTTCTGGCCGGACAGGGACTCCCTGGTGATGGCGAAGCTCCGGTCGTTGATGAGGCCCGCATTGGGATTGCCCTCCACGCCGTCCACGAAGGATTCGTCCATGGGCCAGGCGTTGATGCGGCCTTCCGGACCACTTTCGTCGTCGATGGGGCCGCCGTAGAAACGAAAGGCCTCGGTCTGGCCATAGAACTCCCGGGCCGACCGCCAGGCCTGCCGGGCCGCCTGCTGGGTCCCGGCGGAGGGGTTGGACAGGAACGCGTCAATGGCCTGTTGCAGGGCCCGGGCGCTGTTCAGGGCATCCTCGTAGTTGGCGTGCACCATGCTGGCGTAGTGGTCCAGCACGGGGGCCACGTTCATTTCGGCGGCGACAGCAGGCTGGAGGGATAGCGTGGCGGAAACGGCAAGGGCGATGATGAGCTTCTGCATGGTTATACCTTGTTGGAAATGAATGGATATCAGGCTGTGAGGATCAACTTGCCGGCGCTGGTGATGCGCAGCCAGTACTCCCGCCCCTCGTGGACGATGAGCACCACCTTGCCGCCCTGGAACAGGTCGCGGCTCTGGTAAACCGGCGTCGGCTTGTCTTTTTCCGGGGATTTCTTCTGGGCGTTCATGATTGAGTCTTTATGTCTGCACGGCCCTCGGCCAGGCGGGCCAGGGCGGCGGCGAAACCCGCCACCCCGGAGCTCCTGGCCAGCACGCAGGGTTTTCCGGATTGCTTGCAATGCTTCTTCAACTGGTAATAGGCCAGGTGTCCCACGCAGTCCGTGGGACAGATCACCGCGTCGGAGGCGTTGAGCAACTCGGGCAGCCGGGCCAGGGCTTGTTCCCTGCCGCCGTCGTGATGGATCAGGCGAATCCCCAGGCGCTCAGCCAGGAGGCGATACTGGGGCAGCAGAGGGGTGCGGCCGCCCACGCAGAGCACGCAGCGGCCCTGGAGTCGCCGGTCGCACTGCTCGCAGGCGCCGGAGCAGGACACATCCTCGGACTTGTCCTCTCCCCCCCATAGCCGCTCCAGGGCGTCCCGCTCGGCAGTGGCTTCCTCCAGTTCCCGGGCAAGCCGCACCTTTTCCGCCCGCAACTGGCCCACCTTCTGTTCCAGGACCTTGAGCCGAACCTCCAGTTCCGTGGCACGGGCCGCCTGGGACTCCGCCAGGACCAGGCGACGTCCCATGGCCACCATGGCCTCGCCGGACTCGAGGACATCCAGGCGCTGGCGCAAGGACTGGGCCTCTTCGCTCCGCACCTGCAACTCGCCGCGCAAGTCCCTCAATTCCCTGTTCAGCCCCTGGTTGACACAGGCAACTTCCGCCTCGGATTCCTTCAATGCGGCATGGGCAGCCTGGAGCACGGCATGTTCCATTTGCAGGCTATCCAGGCGCCTCAGGTCTGCCGCCTGGCCCGCCCCCACCTGATGGGACAGCATGTGCACGTCGGAATAGACCGTGTTGCGGGTCTCCTTGCTGGCGGCCTTGTGGGTGAGCGCCGCCCACATGGGGCCGGCCACCTCGCCCCGTTCCAGATGCAACTTCCACAGGGAAAGGACATCGGCGTCGCCACGCAGGCGGTTGAAGCGGGCCACGTCCAGGCTGAACTTGCGCTCCAGCAACTTGTGCATGGCCTCGGAAGTGTCGTTTCGGGAACAGGAGATGGACACCGCCTCCACGTGCAGGCGATAGGGTTCGAAGCCCTTGCCCGCGAAGCCCCCCCTGCGGGCGATCTTCTTCAGTTCCTCCAGGGCCAGGCAGGTGCCGATCACGGGGCAATGGTGTTTTTCCTCCAGTTCCCAGAGCCTTGGACGCCGCTGCATGGTCGCGCCCTTGTTCCCGCCGGGATCAGTTTCCAGGGGGTGTGCATCATCCCCGCCATCTTTCATGGAGACTTCCGGCAGGGAAATCACCCCGGCCCGGGCCATCAACCCCGCCAGGACACCACTGTTTTCGCAACGGTCACACATGCCTGCCTCCCAGGCCGGCTTCCAGCTTCTCGCTCATCCGGCCGCACAGCACACGGGTGCCGCTATCCACGTCGGATCGCTCCGAGAGCACGTCCAGAAGACGGGATGCCTGGTGGGCAGCCTTTGCGCAGCCGGTGAGGGCATGGCGCATGAGATGGTCCAGGGCGCCGGCCAAGAGAGCGTTGTTGCTGTCCATGATGACCTCCGGTGTATAAGTTGAAAGGACGGGAAAAATTTCAGTAGGAAGCCTTGGCGCGCAGACCCCAGACGGTCACGTTGCTGGCGCCCGTCGCGCCACCGGGCTCCCGGATCCACTGCAGGCTCGGCGAGACCTGGATCTGGTCGTTGACCTGCAGGGCGTAATACAGCTCGATGGGTTTCTCCGCCCCGGTCTGACCGGAAACGTTGCTGGCCTCGAGCCAGCCGGCTGCCACGCCGATGCGATCGTTCTCCCGTCCCCAAAGTCCACCGTCGAACTGGGCGCCCAGGGTATAGGCGCGATCGAACAGCACATTGCCCTGGGTGGAGAAGCCAAGCCGGCTGAACAGGGTGACGTGCTCCGCCACCTGCTGATCCAGGGAGATGCCCCAGCCGGTATGCCGTTCCAGCGTCGTGCCGGTCAGGGCCACGTCATAGGCGCGACCATTGGTCCAGCCATACAGGCGGTAGGCGCCTTCCATGCCGCCGAAGGTCTTGCCCGCATACTCCACCTGGCCGATGACCAGGGGGTTCTTGAAGCTGTCGGTGTAGTTGGAACCGCCCAGGCCAGCGCCATCGCCGCCGGCGGCGAACACCCCCAGGGCCGCCGTGACGTTGTTGCCACCATTGATGTCGCTAACGTAGCCGACGCGAAAGCCGGGGCTGGCACCGTGGTCGCCGGGCGTGACATCGCCGCCTGCGTCCAGCAGGGGGTTGTGGATGAAGGCCAGGTTGAGGAACTGCTCGGACTCGTCATCGGCGATGTTGTTGCCGTCGAAGAAGCCGAAGGGATCGATCTTGCCGATGGTTAACTCCAACTGGCCCAATTCACCGCTTGTTCCACCCACGGGAACATCCAGCTGGTACCAGGCCTGCATCAGCACCGGCTGGGGAGTGTTGCCAAAGGCAATGGAGTTGGCCGGCGCGAAAGGAGCAGGGGCCAGGGCTCCCAAAGGTACGTCCACGCCGTCGCCATCGCCGGCGCGAAAGTGTGCGAACAAACGGCCCTCGGCTTCGCCGATGGACCCCATGGGCAGTTCCACCTCGATATCGGCACGGGCGTTCAACTCCTCCGCGCTCACCCCGCCCCCCCTGGCCCGCTGGGCGACCATGGTGAGGCTGGCTCCGGCGCTAAGGCCTTCGAATCGATGCAGGGAATCCGGTTTCTTGCTCAGGGCCACAACTTCGTTCTCCAGGTCCTCCACCCGGGCCTTCAGGGTCCCCTCACTGGCGCCTGGCGCGGCTTCGACCAGACGAAGCTCCAGTTCGGCGTTGCGGGCCTCCAGCTTGCCCAGACGTTCCTGCATGTCTTGCAGGAGTTGGGCAATATCGGCGGAAACCGGCTCGGCCATTGCCGGCATGGCGGCCAGCGCCGCGACCAGGAGCAGGGCGCGCAGACAAGACGCGGGGGTACGACACATGGACTTCTCCTATCAGTAACTCATCAGTCATTGCTGGCTGGCTACTGGGGCGGAAAAGCCCGTTGGCTGGCTGTGGGGTGATTCGTCCCGGCCTATTTGGTCAGGATCAGCTTTCCGTTCCGGGTGAGACGCAGTTCGTAACGCTCGCCCCGGTGTTCGATCACGACAGACCTGGCTTCACCCAACAGTTCCAGGGCGCAGATGGCCGCGGGGGCTCGTGGCGGCGCATCGGTCTGGTCTGGGCTCTTCCTGGCTTCGGTCGTGTTCATGGGAAACCATCATAATGAGAACAATTCTCGTATGCAATAGCTATTGCGAATTATTCTCATCTTTGGTGTAATGTCACCGCATCTTCTTCAACACAACCCTGGAGTTCGATATGCGCAAGTTCCTGTTGGCCGCCCTGGCCATGCTGGCCGCCGCCACCGGCGTCTCTGCCACCGAGGTGGTGGTCTATTCCGCCCGCAACGAGCAGCTCATCAAGCCCCTCTTCGATGCCTACACCAGGGAAACCGGGGTGAAGGTGAAGTTCATCACCGACAAGGAAGGCCCTCTCATGGCCCGCCTGAAGGCCGAGGGCAGGAACACCCCCGCAGACGTGTTCCTCACCGTGGACGCCGGCAACCTGTGGCAGGCATCGGAGGAAGGCCTGCTGCGGCCGGTGAACTCCAAGGTGCTGGGCGCCAACATCCCCGCCCACCTGCGGGACCCGGACAATGAATGGTTCGGCCTGTCCGTGCGGGCCCGCACCCTGGTGTACAACACCAACAGGGTGAAGCCGGGCGAGCTGACCTCCTACGAGGACCTGGCCAAGCCCCAGTGGAAAGGACGTCTGTGCCTGCGCACTTCCAAGAAGGTCTACAACCAGTCCCTAGTGGCCATGATGATCTGGGAATACGGCGAGGAAAAATCCGAGAACATGGTCAAGGGGTGGGTGAAGAACCTGGCCGCCGACCCCTTCCCCGACGACACCAAGGCCATGGAGGCCGTGGCAGCCGGCCTGTGTGACGTGACCGTGGTGAACACCTATTACTTTGGGCGCCTCATGGAGAAGAAACCCGCCCTGCCCCTGGCCATCTTCTGGCCCAACCAGCAGTTGAAGGCCGCCAATGCCGGCGTGCACGTGAACGTCTCCGGTGCCGGCGTCACCAAATACGCCAAGCATCCCGCCGATGCCGTCAGGCTGCTGGAATGGCTGTCCTCCGACAAGGCCCAGAACCTGTATGCCGACGTGAACATGGAATACCCCGCCAATGCCAAGGTGAAGCCCGACCCCAAGGTGGCCGCCTGGGGCAGCTTCAAACCCAACCTCATCAACGTGGCCGAGGCCGGCAAGCTACAGGCCAAGGCGGTCATGCTCATGGACCGGGCCGGCTACAAGTAACATAGCCATGTCCACAACAAGGTCGGCGATGGTGGAAACACCACCGCCGACAGTTTCCATGTCCGAAGGCATCCCTGTCGCGCCAGTAGCGGGCGCATCGCTTGCTGGCCTCCGTACCGGCCCCTGGCTGGTGGTGCTGCCCATTGCCCTCATCACCGCCATACCCGTACTGGTGGTGCTGTCGGCCCTGGCGGACCCGGACCAGGAAATCTGGAACCACCTGTGGCAATTCGTGCTGCCGGAACTGCTGGGGAACACCTTCTGGCTGGTACTGGGCGTGGGTCTGGGCGTCACCCTGCTGGGGGTCTCCCTGGCCTGGCTCACCGCCGCCTGTCACTACCCCGGACGCAGGTTCTTCAGCTGGGCCCTGCTGCTGCCCATGGCCCTGCCCGCCTACGTCACCGCCTTCGTCTGGCTGGGACTGTTCGACTTCAGCGGCCCCCTGGCCACCTGGCTGCGGGACGAGTTCGGCATCATGAGGCCGCCTCCCATCCGTTCACGGGGCGGGGTCATCCTGGTCATGACCCTGGCCCTCTACCCCTACGTGTACCTCACCGCCCGGGCCGCCTTCCAGGGCCAGGGCCGGCGCCTCATGGAGGCCGCCCAGTCCCTGGGCCTTTCCCGCTTCCAGGCCTTCTGGCGGGTGGCCCTGCCCATGGCCCGGCCAGGTATCATGGCCGGGCTGCTCCTTGCCATCATGGAGACCCTGGCGGATTTCGGCACCGTGTCGGTGTTCAACTACAACACCTTCACCACCGCCATCTACAAGGCCTGGTTTTCCCTCTTCTCCCTGCCCGCCGCCTCCCAGCTTGCCTCCATCCTCATCTTCTTCGTGTTCGTGGTGGCCCTGCTGGAATACCAGCTGCGGGCGAATAGGAGCTACGCCGCCTCCACCCGGGCCTCCGCCACCCCCAGCCGCATCCGGCTGAAGGGCTGGCACGCCGCCCTGGCCACGGCCTGGTCATCCCTGGTGTTCGGCCTGGCCTTTGCCCTGCCCGTATGGCAGATCGTGGACTGGGCCAGCGGCATCTGGGCCCGGGACCTGGATGAACGCTACCTGGAGTTCGCCTGGCATTCCCTGCTGCTGGCCGGCCTGGGAGCCCTGCTGGTGGGGGCCCTGGCCCTCACCCTGGGCTACGCCCAGCGGCTGCACCCCACCAGTGCCATGCGCATCACCGCCCGTCTCTCCACCCTGGGCTATGCCCTGCCCGGCGCGGTGCTGGCCGTGGGCATCTTCATCCCCGTGGCCTGGCTGGACAACCAGTTCATCGACACCTTCGGCCTGGACGGCCAGGTGCTGGGGGGCACCCTGGCGGTGGTGCTGCTGGCCTACTGCGCCCGCTTCCTGGCGGTGAGCTTCGGCCCCGTGGAATCGGGCCTGGGCCGCATCTCCCGCTCCGTGGACGAGGCTGCCCAGTCCCTGGGGGTGGTGGGTGCCAAACGCCTGTGGCGCATCCACCTGCCCATGCTGCGGGTTTCGGTGCTCACCGCCGCGGCCCTCACCTTCGTGGACATCATGAAGGAACTGCCCATCACCCTCATGACCCGGCCCTTCGGCTGGGACACCCTTGCGGTGCGGGTATTCGAGATGACTTCAGAGGGGGAATGGGAGCGGGCCGCCCTGCCCGCCGCCGCCATCGCCCTGGTGGGGCTGCTGCCCGTCATGTTCCTCATCAGGAATACCGAACATGCAAACCACTGACCCACGTAGTTACTGATTCGGAATCCGAACATGCTCATTCTTGAAAACGTCGCCCAGGCCTACGGCAAGAAGCAGGTCCTGAAGAACATCGCCCTCCGCCTCAAGCCGGGCGAGATCGGCTGCCTGCTGGGGCCCTCCGGCTGCGGCAAGACCACGGCCCTGCGCCTGGTGGCGGGCTTCGAGACCCTGCAATCCGGCCGCATCCTGGTGGGCGGCGAGGAAGTGGCGGGGCCCGGCAAATCGAGGCCGCCGGAGCAACGCCAACTTGGCCTGGTGTTCCAGGACTACGCCCTGTTTCCCCACCTCACGGTGGAGGCCAACATCGGCTTCGGCCTGGGCAGGTTGCCCCGGGCAGAGCGGGACCAGCGGGTGGGAGAGATGCTGCGCCTGGTGGGACTGACCCGGGAGGCCCGCCAGTACCCCCATCAGCTTTCTGGCGGCCAGCAGCAGCGGGTTGCCCTGGCCCGGGCCCTGGCGCCCAAACCCCGTCTCCTGCTGCTGGACGAGCCCTTCTCCAACCTGGACGTGGACCTGCGGGAAAAGCTCTCCATCGAGGTGCGGGACATCCTCAAGCACGAGGGCATCACCGCCCTGCTGGTGACCCACGACCAGCACGAGGCCTTCGCCATGGCGGACAAGGTGGGGGTCATGAACGAAGGCTTGATCCAGCAATGGGGCTTGCCCTACGACCTTTACCACAGGCCGCGCAACCGCTTCGTGGCCGACTTCATCGGCCAGGGCGTGCTGCTTCCAGGCATCGTCATGAGCGCCCACCAGGTCAAGGTGGAACTGGGCCTGCTCCAGGGCGTGGACGCGGCGGAATGCGAAGGCGCCAGTTGCCTGGGCTTCGGCATCGGCGCCGACGTTGAAGTGCTCATCCGCCCCGACGACATCCTCCATGATGACGCCAGCCCCCTCCAGGCCGAGGTGGAACGCCGGGCCTTCCGGGGAGCGGAGTTCCTCTACACCCTGCGCCTGCCCAGCGGCGCCCGGATACTGACCCAGGTGCCCTCCCACCACGATCACGCCATTGGCGAAAAAATAGGCATCCGCCTGGACGTGGACCACGTGGTGGCCTTCAGGAAGTCCCCGGAGGAGAGGACGAGGCCCCAGGCTAGCGATCCGGGCCAGCGGTAAAGCCCTGCCCCCTGTCACGTGCTTACTTTCCATTTGATGGGTGGAAGATAGGGTAATGAGCCCCCCCTGCAATTCATTCGCATCGGGTCGATCAAACCATGGGACGCTTGCCGCGCCCGGTGCCCTGGCCTGCGGGTTTGGCGGCCCTCAATCCTCGTCACTGCCATGGAGAAGAAGGAGCTCCGAGCACCCCTTGGCGCTCGGGAAGCTCTTCTCCCGGTGGTCGCAGGTCAGGGCCAGCCGCAAGCGGCCATCCGTGAACTCGATGTCTGTATTGAAGAACAGGCAGGCAGCGCACTCTTGCGAAATCTCGTCCATGGTCAGTTTGGTCATGCTGATCTCCGGGTGAGGTGGCAAGACATCCAGCTGGACAACGGCCGTTGAAAGCATAGGGTATCTGGTGCCATCGCTTGATGACCGTTGTGCGACAACCACACTCATCGCGCCAAGGGGCGCCAACGCTTGGTGAAGTCCCTTCCAGCCCTCCCCGATTCATGGGGTGTGGTCACCCATCAAGCCCTCTCCTAGGAGTCAACCCAGGCCTGAATCAGCATTTACTTATTCACACTTGGGGGCTTGACACGCCCACGACATGGGAGCAGTCATCCGCGCCGCAGCGTTCGTCGCAACATATTGTTTTAATTGAATAAATTCTGTGCATATTTTTTGGGCTGAAGCGCTAAGCCCCCGATTAATAAGCTTTTTTGACAGCTTCGAGCGGATCTGCGCACAGACTTATCCACAGTTCTGGTGGACAACCCGTGAAGTCGCTGTGGCAAGAATCGATTCAGGCGCTTTGCTGAGAAACAGCCTTAACACCATGCGCTATCTGGGACATGGATGCTTGCCCCGGAACCAGGAAGCGCAGCCAGCCGATCCACCTCCAGCCAACGGCATGGGAAAGCAGGGTCAGGATCGATGAGGATGATGGATCACGTTCCCCTCGGTCGAGCAGCCATGGAACGAGACATCCCCCAAGCGGAGACGCTCCGCATGACATGGGACGCGGCATTGTTCCTGGAAGGTCCCCATCCACACCCCGGGCCACTTCGCCCGGGAAGCAAATGGCCTTCCACCCACAAACCCAACCCGTTATCCACCGGGGGCCCCCACTTCAAAACCTGTGGATAAGTCAGCCTGACAGGACACGATGCCCCATTCATCAAGGGCACGGAGCAACCCCGTTCTGTCGACAACCCTGTGGACATCCTGTGCGGAAACTGTGCACAAAAAAACCGGTTGACGGCTGAGTCTCGGACACTAGAATTAGCGCACAACATGGGTGGCAGACACTACATTTAGCGTTTGCTAATAAACCACCGGATGCCCGGGATTTTCCGGCATTCAACTATCCAGGAGACGCACCGATGCAGATTCCCGCCGAGATTCAGCCCGCAAACCCCGCTGTTTCCATGCCTGACATCAACGATTCCAACATGGTCGGACTGGGCACTTCTCCCCAGGCTGACGCCGCTCCCGACCTCTCCGGCCACAAGCTTATCCGCCGCAACGGCGCGGTGGTCAACTTCGAGCCCAACAAGATCGCGGTGGCCCTGTCCAAGGCCTTCATCGCCGTCCATGGCGGCCAGGCCGCAGGCTCCGCCCGCATCCGCGAGACAGTGGAGGCCCTGACACGCAACGTGGTGGACAGCCTGCTGCGCCGCAAGCCGGCCGGCGGCACCTGCCACATCGAGGACGTCCAGGACCAGGTGGAACTGGCCCTCATGCGCTCCGGCGAACACGAAGTTGCCCGGGCCTATGTGCTTTACCGGGAGCGCCGGGCCGAAGAGCGCTCCAAGCTGAAGCAGCAGCAGGCCCAGGACAACGCCCTGTTCTGCACCGAGGACGGCGTGCGCAAGCCCCTGGACCTGGAAGCCCTGGCCGCCCTGATCACCGCCGCCTGCGAGGGCCTGCCGGAGACCAGCGCCCAGCCCATCCTCCAGGCCACCGTGCGGGACATCTACGACGGGGTGCCCATGGAAGAGGTGCGCAAGTCCCTCATCCTCTCCGCCCGCTCCCTCATCGAGAAGGACCCGGACTACACCTACGTCACCGCCCGCCTGCTGCTCAACTCCATCCGCAAGGAAGTGCTGGGCGAGGAAGTGACCCAGGCGGACATGACCACCCGCTACGCCGAGTACTTCACCCAGTTCATCAAGGAAGGCGTGGAAGCCGAGCTGCTGGACGAGAAGCTGCTCCAGTTCGACCTGCCCCGCCTGGCCGCCGTTCTGGACGCCAGCCGCGACAACCAGTTCCAGTACCTGGGCCTGCAGACCCTGTACGACCGCTACTTCCTGCACATCTCCGAGCGCCGCATCGAGCTGCCCCAGGCCTTCTTCATGCGCGTGGCCATGGGCCTGTCCCTGAACGAGATCAACCGGGAAGAGCGGGCCATCGAGTTCTACAACGTGCTGTCCAGCTTCGACTACATGAGCAGCACCCCCACCCTGTTCAACTCGGGCACCCGCCACAGCCAGTTGTCCTCCTGCTACCTCACCACCATCCCCGACGACCTGGACGGCATCTACCAGGGCATCAAGGAAAACGCCCTGCTGCAGAAATACGCCGGCGGCATCGGCAACGACTGGACCCGCGTCCGCTCCCTGGGTGCCTACATCAAGGGCACCAACGGCAAGTCCCAGGGCGTGGTCCCCTTCCTGAAGGTGGCCAACGACACCGCCGTGGCCGTGAACCAGGGCGGCAAGCGCAAGGGCGCCGTGTGCGCCTTCCTGGAAACCTGGCACATGGACATCGAGGAGTTCCTCGAGCTGCGCAAGAACACCGGCGACGACCGCCGCCGCACCCACGACATGAACACCGCCAACTGGGTGCCGGACCTGTTCATGAAGCGGGTTATGGCCAACCCCGCAACGGACAACGCCGAGTGGACCCTGTTCTCCCCCTCCGACTGCCCCGACCTGCACGATAAATTCGGCAAGGACTTCGAGGCCGCCTACCTGGCCTATGAAGAGAAAGCCGCCCGGGGCGACATCAAGGTGTTCAAGAAGACCAGCGCCCTGGGCCTGTGGCGCAAGATGCTGTCCATGCTGTTCGAAACCGGGCACCCCTGGATCACCTTCAAGGATGCCTGCAACGTGCGCTACACCAACCAGCACGTGGGCGTGGTCCATTCCAGCAACCTCTGCACCGAGATCACCCTGCACACCAACGACAACGAGATCGCCGTGTGCAACCTGGGCTCCGTCAACCTGGTGAACCATCTGAAGGATGGCGGCCTGGACATGGAGAAGCTGTCCCGCACCGTGCACACCGCCATGCGCATGCTGGACAACGTCATCGACATCAACTTCTACAACGTGGGCAAGGCCCGCAACTCCAACCTCAAGCACCGCCCCGTGGGCATGGGCATCATGGGCTTCCAGGACGCCCTGCACAAACTGCGCATCCCCTACGCCAGTGCCAACGCCGTGGAGTTCGCAGACCGGGCCATGGAAGCCGTGGCCTACAACGCCTACTGGGCTTCCACCGATCTGGCCGAGGAGCGGGGTCGCTACTCCAGCTTCAACGGCTCCCTGTGGAGCAAGGGCATCCTGCCCCAGGACTCCCTCAAGCTGCTGGCCGAAGAGCGCGGCGGCTACGTGGAAGCGGACCTCACCGAGCGCCTGGACTGGGCCGCCCTGCGCTCGCGCATCATGAGCGTGGGCATGCGCAACTCCAACTGCCTGGCCATCGCCCCCACGGCCACCATCGCCAACATCGTCGGCGTGTCCGCCTCCATCGAGCCCACTTACCAGAACCTGTTCGTCAAATCCAACCTGTCTGGCGAGTTCACCGTGGTCAACCAGTATCTGGTGCGGGACCTGAAGGCCATGAACCTGTGGGACGAAGTCATGTTGGGCGACATCAAGTACTTCGACGGCTCCCTGGCCAGGATCGACCGGGTCCCCACCGAGCTGCGCAGCCTCTACGCCACCGCCTTCGAGATCGACCCCGTGTGGCTCATCGAGGCCGGCGCCCGCCGCCAGAAGTGGATCGACCAGGCCCAGAGCCTGAACCTCTACTTCCACGGCGCCAGCGGCAAGAAGCTGGACGAGACCTACAAGCTGGCCTGGCTGAGGGGTCTGAAGACCACCTACTACCTGCGCGCCCTGGGCGCCACCTCGGCGGAGAAATCCACCGGCAAGGGCGGCGAGCTCAATGCCGTATCCGCCAACGGCGGCGGCGGCAGCTTTGCCACCAACATGACCGGCAGCGCGGCGGCCAGGCAGGCCCTGCCCGAGCCGGAAGTGGTGGGCAAGGCCTGCACCCTGCGCCCCGGCGACCCCGGCTTCGAGGAATGCGAGGCCTGCCAGTAAGGGACCAGCCATCATGACGCTGGTCGAGTCGCCCACCGCCAAGCCGGCCACCACCCCCGCATCCCTGGCTCAGGAGGTGCACAGCCTCTTCAGCCTGCCCGACCTGGTATTCCGGGCCTGCAAGGTGATGGACACCTCCACCGCCACCGCCCAGGACCTGGTGGAGGTGGTCCAGCTGGATGCCAACCTGGTGGCCACCGTGCTGCGCCTGGCCAATTCGGCCATGTACGGCCAGCGTGGCCGGGTGGACACCCTGACCCGGGCCGTCGCCCTCATTGGCCACCGGGCCCTGCGGGACCTGGTGCTGGCGGCGTCGGCAGTAAAGGTGTTTCGCGACATCCCTCCGGAGTTCGTGGACATGGACACCTTCTGGGACAACAGCACCACCTGTGCCGTTTTCGCCCGGCTGGCTGCGAGCTACCTGCGGATGAAGGACGGGGACAGCCTGTTCCTCGCCGGCCTGCTGCACGGCGTCGGACGCCTGGTGTTCTACGTGCGCCGGCCGGCGGAATACCGCGAGGTGCTGCGCCTGGCCCAGGCGGATGGACTGGACCTGGTGGAAGGCGAACGACGGGTGTTCGGCTTCAGCCACGCCGAAGTGGGCGCGGCCCTGCTCGAATCCTGGGGCTTGCCTGAAAAGCTGCACCAGTCGGTTCGCCACCAGCTTGCCCCGGATGCCACACCCGATTTCGTCCGGGAAGTCGCCGTCATCCACCTGGCCGCCATCCAGGCCGCCCAGCTGGCCCCCTGCCTGAAGACCGACATGGAGCCCGAACCCTTCACCCCCGACGCCCAAGCAGCCAACAGCATGAAGCTGCTGGGCCTCAGCCGCGCAACCCTTGAAGAAATCCGCCTGGAAACCCTGGCCTCCGGCCTGGAGGTCCTGGAGATCATCCATCCCGGCACCAGCATCATTTTCTGAACAGACACACAACACGAAGGAGACCACCCCCATGCTCAGCTTCGAAGACGACTTCACCCCCACCGCCACCCCCGCACCCGCGCCCATGCCCCAGCTTCAGCCCGCCAACCTGGGCCTGGGCTTTGCCGGCGGCGGCGTGGCCCAACCCAACTGGGACACCCCCAAGGCCCCCCCCCTTTCCCAAAGGGGGGCAGGGGGGATTTCCGCTGCCATTCCCAAGGAAGGTGAAGCCCCCCAGAAGAACCGCCGCGTGCGGGTGGAAGACAAGCGCATCATCAACGCCAGCACCGACGTGAACCAGCTCGTGCCCTTCAAGTACAAGTGGGCCTGGGAAAAATACATCGCCGCCTGCGCAAACCACTGGATGCCCCAGGAAGTGAACATGAACCGGGACATCGCCACCTGGAAGGACCCCAACGGCCTCACCGAGGACGAGCGCCTCATCGTCAAGCGCAACCTGGGCTTCTTCGTCACCGCCGACAGCCTGGCCGCCAACAACATCGTCCTGGGCACCTACCGCCAGATCACCGCCCCCGAATGCCGCCAGTACCTGCTGCGCCAGGCCTTCGAGGAAGCCATCCACACCCACGCCTACCAGTACATCGTGGAAAGCCTGGGCCTGGACGAAGGCGAAATCTTCAACGCCTACCACGAGGTGAGCAGCATCAAGGCCAAGGACGAGTTCCTGCTGCCCTTCATCGACGTGCTCTCCAACCCGGACTTCAAGACCGGCACCCCCGAGGACGACCAGACCTTCCTCAAGTCCCTCATCGCCTTCGCCTGCATCATGGAAGGCCTGTTCTTCTACGTGGGCTTCGTGCAGATCCTGGCCATGGGCCGCCAGAACAAGATGACCGGCGCCGCCGAGCAGTACCAGTACATCCTTCGGGACGAGTCCATGCACTGCAACTTCGGCATCGACATGATCAACCAGATCAAGCTGGAAGAGCCCCACCTGTGGACCCCCGCCTTCAAGGCCGAGCTCAAGGCCATGTTCATGAAGGCCGTGGAGCTGGAATACCAATACGCCGAAGACACCATGCCCCGGGGCGTGCTGGGCCTGAACGCCCCCATGTTCAAGGAATACCTGCGCTTCATCGCCAACCGCCGCGCCACCCAAATTGGCCTGGACGAACTCTTCCCCGGCGCCAACAACCCCTTCCCCTGGATGGCCGAGATGATCGACCTGAAGAAGGAAAAGAACTTTTTCGAGACGAGGGTCACCGAGTACCAAACGGGTGGCGCACTCGCTTGGGATTGATCTGACCAGTCCCCTCTCCCGCAAGCGGGAGAGGGTTAGGGAGAGGGAAATACAGAGGTAAATGCGAAGGTAACACCAACAACAGGAGACACCCCATGCGTACCCTGCAAGCCAACGAAGCCAAAGCCCGGTTCACCGCCTTCATCGCCAAGGTCAAGGCCCACAAAGAGGAAGCCCGGCACTACAAGGACATGGATCAGTCGGTGGTCACCACCATCCGGTATCAGCGGATGGCCGGTCAGGAACGGCGGGTCTGAGCGTATTGCAAAACCGGCCGGCCCCATGAATTAGGAGCTCTGCCGTGCGTAGTTTCGGGAGGGGCACTCAAAAACAACAGCCCCATGACTGATAACAATATATTTACAGTTGACAGTGGGGTATGATCAAAACATTCCGGCAGAAGTGCCTGGAAACCTTCTTCCTGACCGGCAGCAAGAAAGGCATTCAACCCAGCCACGCCAATAAGCTCCGCCTGCAACTGGCCTCGCTGGACTCTGCCAGAGGCCCCCAGGACATGAACGTCAGCGGCTGGCGGCTACATGCATTGACGGGCGACTTGGCAGGCCACTGGTCGGTAACGGTAAACGGCAACTGGCGCATGACCTTCCGCTTTGAAGGCCAGGACGGGGAACTGGTTGATTATCAGGACTACCACTAGAGGCAAGAGATGAGCCGCATGCACAACCCACCCCACCCCGGCGAAGTCCTGCGGGAATGGATGAGCGAATTGACGGTGACGGAGGCCGCCGAGGCTTTGCAGGTCTCCCGGGTCACGCTGTCGAAAATCCTCAACAGCAAGGGCGGCATCAGTGCGGATATGGCCCTCAGGCTATCCCAGTGGCTGGGAACCTCGCCCGATCTCTGGTTGGGGATGCAGAACCAATACGATCTGTGGCAAGCGAGCCAGGCCAAGCGGCCAGCGATCAAGCCTTTGGAGAGGATGGCTGCGTGAAAACGTGGTCCGTCCCTAATTACCCGCGCTAATTACCCGCGCTAATTACCCGCGCTAATTACCCGCGCTAATTACCCGCGCTAATTACCCGCGCTAATTACCCGGTCCCTAATTACCCGCTGCCCACCTCCCGCACGGCCCGCTTCTCCTCGCCCCTGGGGGTGTACGACTTCCAGAAGCGCTCCAGCCTCATCCAGGTATCCGAGACGGGGGCCAAAACCCTGGGCGAGATCGCCGCCGCCCTGGCCTACGGCGAAGGCCTCCAGGCCCACGGACGATCTGCGGAGTTCCGGTTCAACGACTGAACCAAGTAGGCCCGCCATGAATCCCCGGCCAGGCCGGGGTTTTTTGTGTCTGGATGTTCGAGCAGAAACTCCAGCCTACGCGGCATGGAGGCTGAAGGGGGCGAATGTTGAATGCCGAAGGGCGGCCTCGTTGCTGCCCGTGGAGATGCCGCCTGCAGCGAGCAGGTCGGGGTCAGGAGCGGACGGACGCGAGTCGAGTCGAGTCAAGTCGATAAGGGCAATGCATATGAGGCTTGATAGGCCCCATGGCTTGGACGAGAATAGCCACCATGAAGGCGTCGCTGATCAGGCGGATCAAGGAGACTTACGGGCGGGGAGTCATCGAAGGCGTCATCTGGGAAGTGCCGGCGCCCGTACCCCCGTCGGGACATCGCATCAAGTACCGTCTGGTCTATGTGGTTGATGGCAAACGCCTGGTCGGCTACGACAACGAAAGGGGTAAGGGCGACCACAAGCACATGGGCACAGTGGAAACGCCCTACGATTTCAAGGATGTGCCCACCTTGATCCGCGACTTCTTGCGGGATGTGAAGGAGCTTGAATCATGAGCGTGCTGGAAGTGAAAGTCGGACAGCCAATCGAAGTCAGCCTGGCCCAGTTTGGAGAGGCTTTGCAAGCAGCCATGGAAGGTCAGCGGGTCAGTCCGTATCACGGCATCGGGTTTCGCACCATGGCGCAATTCAGCGAGGTGTTCACTCCGAAACGCTGGGAATTGGTCGAGTCGCTGAAAGCGGCGGGTCCGCTCTCGATTTATGCATTGGCAAAACGATTGTCCCGGCATTACCGCAACGTGTACAAGGATGTCAGCGCACTGATGGAATGGACGGTAATCGAGAAGGATGATGCCGGCCGGGTGTACGTTCCTTGGGATGAGATCGATGTCCGCTGGCCATTGCTCAAACAGGTTGCATGATTTGAAGAATACTTTACTTAATCCGTGGCAGGAGTAATAGGGGACAGGAGGGAGGAGTAATAGGGGACAGAGTAATAGGGGACAGACCACTTTTTTCTACATCCCATCATGAAACCGCAGTCCCATGAAAACCCTCTACGCCCTGGTCGCCTCCCCTTTCGCCGCCCATTTCCCCGACCTGTACCAGGAACTGGGCATCGTGGCAGAGCGTTTCGACTCCGCCCGCAACCTGCACCGCACCCTGAAGCAGAAGAAGCCGGATTTCTTCGTGGGTGAATTCATCTATGCCTGGGGCAATGACTACGCGGGCAACACGGTCTCCAATCTGGATGTGACCCTACGCACCCTCCAGGCCGTGGCGCCCCAGGCGAAGGTCATCATCGTCATGCAGCCCGGCGAGGCGGCCCACATCGGCAAGCTGCTGGATTTGTTCCCCGTCCATGCCGTGCTGCAAACCCCCATCGCCGAGGACCAGATGCGGGCCGCGTTGGTGGGGGTGGAATGAGCCCGGCGTAGGGCGCAATCACCGAAGGGTATTGCGCCGCATAAAAGATGCACCCGGCGGATAACGCCTTCGTCGCATCCGCCCTCCAGGCCGTAGTGAGCAAGGCAGGCTGCCAGGCTCTATAGTCTCGCTTGACCCATCACCCTTTCACCCGACATCCCATGTGCGGCCGCTACGCCTTCTCCACCCCGCCCGCGGAAGTTGCCGCCCACTTTGGTCTGGCTGAATGGGCGGACTTCGGCCCCCGCTACAACATCCCGCCGGGCACCGACATCCCGGTGATTCGCCTGTCCCCCGAGGGCAAGCGGGTGCTGCACCTGCTGCGCTGGGGCCTGGTGCCCCACTGGTCCAGGGACCCGTCCGTGGGGGCCAAGCTGAACAACGCCCGGGCCGAGGGGGTGAAGGAGAAGCCCTCCTTCCGCGATGCCTTCCGCCGCCGGCGCTGCCTGATCCCCGCCGACGGGTTCTATGAATGGAAGACCGAGGGGCGGGTGAAGCAGCCCTGGTATTTCAGCCTGAAGTCCGGCAGGCCCCTGGCCATGGGCGGCCTGTGGGAGTCCTGGCGGAGGCCGGACGGGGAGATCCTGCGCACCTGCGCCGTCATCACCACCGGCCCCAATGAAGTCATGGCGCCTGTGCACGACCGCATGCCGGCCATCATTCCCCCCGAGCACTGGCAGGATTGGCTGGCGGCACCGCCCGACGAGGTGGAATCCCTGCTGGCCCCCGCCCCTGCAGAGGCCATGCAGGCCTGGAAGGTGGACCGCCGGGTAAGCCGTACGACGGAAGACGATGGGGGCTTGATCGAACCCTTGCCGTCTTGCCCGGACCAGCAGACAGGCCACTGAAACCAGCGCGCCACCACGTTGTCCACACGTTACTTACCAGGGCATACCTGATTTCTGGTTGGCCGCACTGGCGATATATTCCGGTTTCCAAGTAATGCAGGGTGGCAACCCGCCCCAAGTCCTGGCTTCTGCGCACTGCCGCAGTTTTCCAAATTTGTTCGTGAAGGCATGTCCATTATGAAAAACCGTGCATGGCTGATCTGCTGCCTGACCTTGCTTGCCGCACCTGCCCAGGCATTTGACCTCTGGGGTTCGGTCAAGGGCCTGGTCGGAGCGGAGAAAACCGAAGAGAAACCTGCGGAGCCCGGGGCGGATTCGAGCAGCACAGACAATGCATCCGACGCTGCGCCGTCCCAATCCGCCCCGATATCCACAGCCCTTGACCCGGCACCCAAGGTGGTCAACCTCGATGCGGATACCTTCCTGGCCAAGCGCGCATGGCCGAAGAAGGACCTGGCGGCCATGAAGGAGGTAGTGGTGGGCGGCTTCCGCGTGGCCTTTGCCACCAAGGCCGTGGTGTCAGACAGCATCCGCGCGTCCTACATGGTGGGTGGCACCCATAAGTCAGGCGTCAATTCCAAGGTCGAACTCACCCTGGAAGGCATGGACCTGCAGCGCATGCAGGCGGAAGTGGACAGGGCCTACGAGGATTTCCTGGCCCAGTTGAAGGCCAGTGGCGTGGACCTCATCCCCTATGCCGACTTCTCCGCCCATCCCTCCTTCGCGGAGATCGAGGCGGCCAAGGGCAAGGATGGCGGGCCTTACACCGTGGAGCACGGAGGCCGCACCTATTTGGTGCTGTCCCCCACCGGCATGAAGCTCTGGTTCGACCAGGCGGAACAGTTGGGCGACCAGGGCGCCTTCGGCTGGGGCAATGGCCGGCGCGCCGGCGATTTCGCCTTCGACAACAAGGCCCTCGTCCTCAACCCCATGTATGTGGTGGACTTTGCGGAAACCGCCGCCGGCCGCAACAAGGGCCTGTTCGGCGTGCGGAACGAGACCGACGTGGAGGCCAAGGCAGGCATGAGCCTGAGCAAGAACCTGAGCCTGCTCTATGTGCGCGGACGTGCCGCCCCCATTTCCTCGGCGGTCATGGGCGGGGTGGCGAACCTGAAGGAGAACGTGGTTTTCGCCGGCCGGTTCGGCCAGCTCAACATGGGAGAAACCGACAGCAACCGGGCCCTCGTGGCCGGCCTGGCCCTCATGGGCCTTTCCGGCGGACCGGTGCGCACCAACCAGAAAGGGGTCATGCAGGCAGACCCGGCAAGCTACGCGGACTATTCCAGGCACCTGCTGCTGACCGGCAACCGCCTCTATGCGCGAGCAATAGGCGATCTTTATCGATAGGCCACCTGGTGCGGAAGGCGCAATACCTTCCGCCACCCGGACCGCGACAACGGGCGTTCCGGATCCAGGTTTCCGGGACCAGCCTGAAGGAAGGGGGCCTGTCCTAACCAGGCAATGGAAGAATTGCCTGGTCTTGTCTTCAATGCCTCTGGAAGCGAGTCGGCGCAGTCGCGCCGGCTTTTTTCACCGCCAGATGCGAGGCCGTGAGCATGACCAGGATGCGATCCTTGCATTGGATCAGGCCGGGGCATTGCTTGCGCGCAGCCTCCATGTCACCGTTCCTGACGGATGCACGATCTGGCTGCCCAGCACGTGCACTTCGTTGTGCACGTCCTCGATCTGGCAGAACTCCGGAAGATGGTGGTAGCGGTCCTTGCCGTGGCCGTAGTACCAGTGCCCGAACCGGCAACTCCACATGTCAAGAACGCCGCCCTGGGACCGTCACTTTTGTAACATCCGAGATAGTCGCCGCCCCAGGGCAGGCAGAGATGCCGTATCCGACCAGACTCCCCTGCCCGCGGCCACCGCTGGCGGCTGGTCACAAATGACGACCGGGTCACCGTCGCTGCCGCGGTGGCTGATTACACTGCTGGGTAGGGCGACATTAGTCAAGGCAGAACCTGTCAGGCTCCATACAAGATAAGGCCGATATCCGGAGCCCTCAGGAAATCCCGCCATGCGCATCTTCGTTACCGTCGCCTTCGCCCTGGCCGTAACCGCCGCCCAGTCCGCCCCTGTGCCCCTGCCCGCCCAGCCCCCGGTGCCCGCCCACAACCCCATGAGCGCTGCCAAGGTGGCGCTGGGCAAACAACTGTTCTTCGACCCCCGCCTTTCCCTGGATGGCACCGTCTCCTGCTTCTCCTGCCACAACGTGATGGAGGGCGGCGGCGACGACGACCGGGCCACCTCCGTGGGCGTGGCCGGCAAGCTGGGCAACCGTTCCGCCCCCACCGTGTGGAACACCGCCTTCATGAGCGTGCTGTTCTGGGACGGGCGCGCCGCCAGCCTGGAGGAGCAGGCCAAGGGCCCCCTGGTCAACCCGGTGGAAATGGCCATGCCCAACCATGCCGCCGTCATCGGCCGCCTGAAGCAGATTCCCGGCTACGTCAGCCAGTTCAATGCCGTCTTCGGCGGCAAGGACGCCCTCAGCATCGACAATGTCGCCCGCGCCATTGCCGCCTACGAGCGCACCCTGCTCACCCCCGACAGCCCGGTGGACCGCTTCCTGAAGGGAGACAGGCAGGCCCTTTCCACCCAGGCCCAGCAAGGCATGAAGCTGTTCGACCGCATGGGCTGCGTGAGCTGCCATTCCGGCCCCAACTATTCCGGCCACATCGTGAAGGAAGGCTTCCTGTTCTATCCCTGGAACCTGCAGAAATTCCCCACTTTCAAGGGCAGCATCTACGACGCCAAGTACGAGCTGACCCAGGACCGGGGCCGGTACGAGGTGACCAGGAATCCCAAGGACATTCGCATGTTCCGCATTCCCACCCTGCGCAATATCGCCCTGACCGGGCCCTACATGCACAACGGCAAGGTGCCCAACCTGGAGGAGGCGGTGCGGGTGATGGCCAGGACCCAGCTCAACAAGGAACTGGAGGACAGGGAGGTGAAGGCCATTGCCGCCTTCCTGGATGGATTGACCGGACGCTTCCCCAGGCAGGAACGGCCGGACCTGCCTGGGCTGTAGGGGGAAACGGCGTAACCCTGACTGCAGGCAGGCTGATTCCCCTCATGGATAATCCGGGTAGCAGACTTTGCATGAACCTGGAGTCCTAACCCATGAAGATCCTCGTCTTTGCCGGAAGCACCCGGCGTGAATCCGTCAACCGCAAGCTGGCGCGGGCCGCCGCCCAGGCCGTGGATGCCGCCGGCGGACAGGCCACCCTGCTGGAACTGGCCGACTACCCCATGCCCCTCTACAACGGCGACCTGGAAGCTGAAAGCGGCCCGCCGGAGCACGCCTTCCGGCTCCAGGAGGTCATCGCCGCCCACGCCGGTCTCGTCGTGGTCTCGCCGGAGTACAACCATTCCATCCCGGCCCTGCTGAAGAACACCCTGGACTGGGTGTCCCGCACCCCCCGGGTGAAGGGCGCGAATCCCTTTGCGGGCAAGGTCACGGGTCTCATGGCCGCTTCCCCCGGGGGCCTGGGTGGCCTGCAGGGGTTGGATGCGGTTCAGCGCGTGCTTACCACCCTGGGCGCCCTGGTGCTGCCCAGGGTGGTTGCCGTGCCCCGTGCGGATGTGGCCTTCGATTCGGAAGGCCGCCTGACCGACGAGAGTTCCGCCCGCCGCGTGGCGGAACTGGCGGCCGAGGTGGTGGCCATCGCGGGCAAACTGACCCGTTGACGATTCTCCTAGCCAAACCATTCACGCCCCGCCATGAATTTGTCCGCCCGTTTGCTCCCCATCCTGTTCCTGGCCTTTCTTTTCAGCGGTCACGCCCTGGCCCTGCCCGAGGGCTTCGTATATCTGTCCGAGGCCGTTCCCCTGGCCCGGGAGGAGGTGCGCTACGCCACGGCGGACAATTTCGTGGGCCGGCCGGTGGACGGATACCGGACTGCCCGGGTGGTGCTGAGCCGGCCGGCGGCGGAGGCACTGGACAAGGTGGCCCGGGACCTGGCGCCCTTTGGCCTGGGCATCAAGGTGTTCGACGGCTACCGGCCCCAGATGGCCGTGGACCACTTCGTGCGCTGGGCGGCGGATTTGGCGAACCAGGCCACCAAGCACCTTTACTATCCGGGCGTGGCCAAGGAGCACCTGTTCCGGGACGGCTACATCGCCGAAAAATCCGGCCACAGCCGTGGCAGCACCGTGGACCTGACCCTGGTAAACCTGGCCGACGGGGGCGAGCTGCCCATGGGAACGCCCTTCGATTTCTTCGGACCCGAATCCTGGCCGGACCATCCGGGCATCCCGGCGGCCGAGCGGGCCCACCGCCTGCTGCTGCGCCAGGTCATGGAGCGCCACGGCTTCCGTCCGCTCAAGGAGGAGTGGTGGCACTTCACCCTTGAAAGCGAACCCTGGCCAGGCCGCTACTACAACTTCCCCGTGGAGTAAGACAGGCCCGGCATCGGGCCCGTGGAGAGCCCAGCGTCGAGGCGGCCCCACACGAACTCTCCATTCCCATTCATCCCGGCTACATTGAAAACAAGCGGAGGGACACTTGCCCCACGCGCAGGCCGGGGAGAAGACCATGACACATATCGCCTCCAATCACCCCCATACCTGGGGGCGGCTTGCATGGGTTTTCCTTGTCCGCCTGTTCCTTGGCCTGTGCGTTGGGCTGTTGCCCGGATCACCCTGCCGGGCTGCCCCCACGGGTGGCAGCCTGCTGGGAGAGTGGACCTGCAGTGGCGGGTCCAGCTTGCGGTTCCATTCCCCATCCCAGGGCGTGCTGGATGGCGACCCTTTCAGTTACAGGAAGACACCTGAAGCGCTGCTCGTGGAGGAAGACGGCGAAATCGTGCCCTATCCCTATCGCCTCCAGCAGGGAAGTTTGCAGATCCGGTTCCCCGATGGCTCGACGATGCAGTGCGAACGCCGAGGGGGCGGCCATGCAGTCGAGAGCGGCCAGGCCGCCGGGGGCCCCGGTAGCGACGAGGCCAGGCTGGCGAAGGAGATCGCCGGCATATGGTGGGGCTATTCCGGTTCCACCGAACGCAAGATCGGCCTGTGCCCCGGGGGGGTGTATTTCGACTACTCGGAATCCAGCTACTCGGGGAGATCCTCGGACATGTACGGCAACCAGGACATGGCCTGGGGCAGCGCCTCCCAGAGCAGCCGGCGTGGCCGCTGGCGACTCACGGGCACGGCCCGGAGCGGCAGCATCTCCGTACAGTTGGAGAACGGCGCATCCTTCGTACTGAACTACCGCCAGATCGGAGACCCGGGTTGCCTGAGCTTCAACGGCAACACCTTGTGCCGCACATCTAAGAGCTGCCGTTAGCGGCCAAGGCTGGTCACACCTCCATCTGTCCCGCCACGGCAGGGAGTGAACATTGCCTTCATCTCCCAGGCGAGGCCCGGATGGGTTGCAAGTCGCCAACGCTTCCCCGACTCCCCGCCGACACAATTTGTAACCACTTGGCCGTTCGCGGAAATCCCTCGGATACAGGCGACCTTCAGGATTGGGCCATGCCTTCCCTTGGTGGAAGGCAGGTCCTCAACCTTCAAGGAGTCCGTCATGAACAAGCTTTCAAACCTCTTCAGCAAGCGCACCCTCATCGCCGGCGTACTGGCCGGCTCCGCCGTGCTGGCCGCCTCCACCTTCGCCATGACCGGCGGACCTGGCGGCCAGGGACCGGCGGAAAACTGCGCCCAGCGCCAGGCCTTGCAGGACAAGGGGGCAATGCAGGCCAGGTTCCAGGAAATGCGCAGCCAGCGCCTGGCGACCCTCAAGGACAAACTGCAATTGCAGCCCCACCAGGAGGGTGCCTGGCAGACCTTCGCCAACGGCCTGCCCGGCAAAGGCCCCGGCAGCCGCGAGGAACGCCAGGCCATGCGGGATTCGATCCGGGACATGCCCACGCCCCAGCGCATGGACATGATGCTGGCCCGGGCAGACCAGCGCCGAGCCCAGATGGTCCAGCGCGCCGAGGCGGTGAAGCAGTTCTACACCCAACTGAGCCCCGAACAGCAGAAGGTCTTCGATGCCGAGGCCATGATCTTCCGTAACGGCCACCGCCATCACGGTGCCCGGTTCCAGCAGTCCTGATGGAGTTCGCCCCCGGGGTCCCTGCCCCGGGGCCATTTGCCGTCCGATGGGCCGGTCACTGGCCTGGCGACGGTTTTCTTCTGGGACGACCTCCGGCCCATGACGAAATACCGTAGCTATCTTGTCGGGTATCATCCGGATCACATTTGCATTCAAATGCCCCATAAAGGTCATACATGCTCACACCCAATACCCCCGCCCCTGCGTTCACCGCCCCCAACCAGTTCGGCGATCCCGTCAGCCTGGCCGATTTCCGTGGCAAGCAGAACGTGATCCTCTACTTCTACCCCAAGGACGACACCCCCGGCTGCACCATCGAGGCCAACCAGTTCACCGCCCTGGCGGAAGAATTCGCTGCCCTGGGCACGGCGGTCATCGGCGTGAGCCGGGATTCCTGCGCCAGCCACCGGGCCTTCATCACCAAGTACGGCCTGCGCGTGGACCTGCTGGCGGATGAGGACGGCAGCCTTTGCCAGGACTATGGCGTGTGGCAGGAGAAGGAAAAGAACGGCGAGAAGAAAATGGGCATCGTGCGTTCCACCTTCCTCATCGACAGGAACGGCCAGCTGGTGGACGTGATGTATGGCGTGACGGCGGAGGGCCATGCCGACGCCATGCTGGTGAAAGCCCGGTCCCTCGGCGCCTAGCGACATCCCATTGAAGGCCGGCCCGGTGCCGTTGCCTTCCAACTTTCGCCATGCGACCCTCAAGGTCCCGTGGCAGCAGGACGGCCGCCTTGTCCGACTTCCTGAACATCCTTTCCTTTGCCTTCTCGGTCACGGGGCCCATCTTCGTGGTGCTGATGCTGGGGATCGCGCTGGCGCGGGTGGGCCTGATCACCGATGCCTTCGTCGATGCCGGCACCAGGCTGGTCTTCAACGTCACCCTCCCCTCCCTGCTGTTCATCAGCATCAGCAAGACCAACCTCGGACAGACGGCAATCATCGCCCTGATCGGCTATGGCCTGGCAGGCACCCTGGCGGTTTACCTGCTGCTCGAGGTGCTGGCCCGCTACCTGGTGCGGCCCGGCACGGACCGGGGTGTGGTGGTGCAGGGGGCCTTCCGCTCCAACATGGCCATCGTCGGCCTGGCCTATTGCGTGAACGCCTATGGCGAAGCCGGGCTGGCCGCCGCTTCCCTCTACCTGGGTTTCGTCACCATCCTGCTGAACATCCTCTCGGTGATCACCCTGAACCGCTCCCTCGACCGGCACGGTTCCTGGCGCGACACGCTAAGGAGCATCGTCCGGAATCCCCTCATCATCTCCATACTTCTGGCCCTGCCCGTGGCCTGGACCCACCTGAGCCTGCCGGCCGTGCTGCTGAAGACGGGCGAATACTTCGCCCAGATGACCCTGCCCCTGGCGCTCCTGTGCACCGGCGCCTCCCTGAGCCTGGCGCATCTGCGTCAGGAGCCGCGCAACGCCCTCTACGCCACCCTCGGCAAGCTCCTTCTGGTGCCGGCTCTGCTCACCGGCGGCGGCTTCTTCCTGGGCTTCCGGGGCATGGACCTGGGCATCCTGTTCCTGCTCTCGTCCTCCCCCACGGCTGCGGCGAGCTACGTGATGGCCCGGGCCATGGGCGGCAACGCCGGCCTGGCGGCCAACATCATCGTCCTCACCACCCTGGGCTCCATTCTCATCACCAGCCTGGGGATCATGCTGCTGCGCGGCCAGGGGTGGATGTGACGGCAGCCACGCTGTTGCGCGGCCCTGCCGCCTGCTCTACAAACAGGGTTAGCCGTGTGCCAGGCCCGGAGAGATCGCCCGAGCCACCCCTAGTGGGGGACGAGACGTTCTTTGGGCGGCCCGGCGAACGACTCGTTCACCCCGGACACCGGCCCGGATAGCGCCCACAACGACAGGAGGTTCACCATGCCCACCCAGACGTCCCACAATCGCACCTTCGACGCCCGTCCGGATCGCATCGACCTGCGGGACCGGGTCTACCAGCCCAAGCTGGAGTCCCTGCCTCCCCGCTACCCGGACGAGATCGACATCGGCAAGTACCTGCCCGCCTACGCCCGGACCCTGGTCCTGGACCAGGGCCAGGAAGGGGCCTGCACCGGCTTTGGCCTGGCGGCGGTGGTCAACTTCCTGCTCTGGCGCAACAACGGCTTCAAGATGAAGGGCCTGCAGACGGTGAGTCCCCGCATGCTCTACAACATGGCCCGCTTCTACGACGAATGGCCGGGGGAGGACTACGACGGTTCCAGCTGCCGGGGCGCCATGAAGGGCTGGCACCGCCACGGCGTGTGCACCGACAAGCTCTGGCCCTACCGCAACGCCAAGGGGAAGATCGTCTTCGTGGAGCCCTCCAAGGGTTGGGACGGGGATGCCGCCAGCCGTCCCCTGGGTGCCTACTACCGCATAGAGAAGGACAGCATCAGCGACCTCCAGTCCGCCATCCGGGAGGTGGGCGCCATCTACTGCTCGGCCAACGTGCATGAGGGCTGGTTCCTGGATGCGACAACCCAGCCCGTGGTCATTCCCCAGACCAAGAAGAAGGTGGGGGGCCACGCCTTCGCCATCGTGGGCTACACGGAGGACGGCTTCATCGTGCAGAACTCCTGGGGACCCAAATGGGGCTACCACGGCTTCGCCATCCTGGCCTACGAGGACTGGGCCGCCAACGGTACCGACGCCTGGGTGGCCGTACTGGGGGCGCCCATGCGGGTGGCCGCCGCTCCGGCCACCTTCAGTTCCCGGCCCCTGCAGCAATCCGCCGCCCAGCAGGCGGGACTGTTCGGCAAGAACCCGGGCAGGGACTTCGCCTACCAGAACCCCAGGGTGCGTCCCCTGGGCGAAGGGGAGGCCTATCTGCACACCCTGGTGCTGGGCAACAACGGCATGCCCATCAACCGCATCCTTACCGCCGAGAACGCCGCCAAGGCTGTGGAACAGGTCTGCTTCGCCGGGCCCAGGGCCTGGTTAACCGGGCTTAAGACCAACCGACCCCGGCGACTGGCCTTGTACGTGCATGGAGGACTCAACAGCGAGGCGGATTCCCTCACCCGCATCCGCATGATGGCGCCCTACTTCCGCGAGAACGGCATCTATCCCCTGTTCGTCACCTGGAAAACCGGCGCCATGGAGAGCATCGGCGGCATCCTGGACGACGCCCTGCGGGAAGTGTTCCGCTCCCGCCCGGAGATGCGGGACGAGGGCATCGCGGACAGGATCAAGGAGGCCCTGGGGGAGGCCCGGGACCGCTCCATCGAGGTGGCCTGCGAGAACCTGCTGGTGAAGCCCATGTGGTCGGAGATGAAGCAGAACGCCGCGGCCGCTGCCCAGGCCGGGGCCGGCCTGCACCTGCTGGCCGGCCACCTGGCCGCCCTGAGGAAGGCCGTGCCCAACCTGGAGATCCACCTGGCGGGACACTCCGCCGGCTCCATCGTCCTGGGTCATCTCCTGTCCCTGCTGGACCAGGAGATCAAGGCCAGCTCCCTGACCCTGTTCGCGCCAGCCTGCACCCTGGGCTTCGCCGTGGAGCACTACGGCTCCGCCCTCCAGGCCGGCAAGCTGAGCCAGGCCACCATGCACACCGACCTCATGGACGACGAGCGGGAACGGGCCGACACCGTGGGGCCCTATGGCAAGTCCCTGCTTTACCTGGTGAGCCGCGCCCTGGAAGGTCGCCACAAGACGCCCTTGCTGGGCATGGCCTGGTCCTGGCCGGCCAAGGACCGGCCCCAGGACCAGTGGTCCGGCGACCCGTATTCCAGGGAGGCCCTGGAAAAATGGGCGAAACTGTCCAAGGGCATGGGCCTGCGGCTCCATGACAAGAGCCGGGAGTACGTATCCACCGGCGGAGGCCAGATCAAACTGGCCCACGGCTCCTTCGACAACGACGTGGAGGCGGTAGCCGCCATGCTCCAGCGCATGCGCGGCGGTGCGCCGCTGGATGCCCGGGTGGAGAACCTGGCCTACTGAAGTGGGGGCGTTGGGCCATCGGCACCGTTGGGCAGCCACCCCGATCGACCCTCGAGGGGCCTGCGTGTGATCCATGTCGCAGGCGGGAAACAGCATTTCGCCTCATCATGGGAAGTGGCTGGCGCCAGGAGAAAGCGCCCAGCCACTTTTTCCAGACCCGGCAGCATAAGCAAGGAGAGAAAACATGGGACTTTTTGACGACGCCCTCGGCGGAGTTCTCGGCAGCCTGGGAAGCGCCAGCGATACCCCGGCCGGTGGCAGCAATGCGATGCTGCAATTGGTCACTGGCCTGATCAAGCAACATGGAGGAGTCGGCGGCCTGGTGGACACCCTGGCCAAGAGCGGCCTGGGCTCCCAGGCTGCTTCCTGGGTTGGCAGCGGCGACAACGCCCCCGTCACCGGCGACCAGCTCGGACAGGCCCTTGGCGGCGGCCAACTGGCGGCGCTGGCCGGGCAATTCGGCGTGGACGCCCATGCGATAAACGGCCTGCTGGCCCAATACCTGCCGGAGGTCGTGAACCAGCTCACCCCAGGCGGCAAGCTGCCGGATGAGGCCAACCTCAATACCCTGCTGGATAATGCCCTGCCTGCCCTTGCAGGCAAGCTGTTCCGTTGAAAATCCCGGGATTAATGGAGACAAGCCATGCGTACCACCCTAGCCGCCAAGGCTTTGACCCTTGCCCTCGCCGGCCTGCTTTCCACGTCCACCCAGGCGGGCTGGCTGGAGGACCTCAAGAAGAAGTGGGAGGAAGCCCAGCCGTCCAAGTCCTCCGGTACTGCCGCTTCGGGCATCGGCGCCGCGGCGGCGATTCTGAGTGATGAAGACATGGTGAAGGGCCTGAAGGAGGCCTTGTCCAAGGGGACCCGGTCCGCTATCGCCAACCTGGGCAAGGACGGCGGCTTCCTCAACAACCTGGACGTGAAGATCCCGATGCCGGACGAGTTGCAGAAGGTGGAGAAGCTGATGCGCCAGCTGGGCCAGGACAAGTACGCGGACCAGTTCGTGTCCACCATGAACCACGCGGCGGAGAAGGCCGTGCCGGAGGCGGCTGCATTGTTCGCTGATGCCATCTCCCAGATGAGCCTGGCGGACGCCAAGTCCATCCTCAAGGGCCCTGACGATGCCGCCACCCAGTACTTCCGCAAGACCAGCGAGGCAAAGCTCAAGGAACGATTTCGCCCCATCGTGGAGAACGCCACGAGCCAGGCAGGCGTCACAGCCTCCTACAAGAAGCTCATGCAGAAGGCCGGCCCCTTCGCCCAGTACCTGGGTCAGAGCGCCACGGACCTGGACGGCTACGTGGAAAACAAGGCCGTGGATGGCCTGTTCAAGATGATCGCCGCCGAGGAGAAACGCATCCGCCAAGACCCCCTGGCCCGTACCACGGACCTGCTCAAGAAAGTATTCGGATCCCTGGGCAAGTAAGCGACGGCCAACTGGAAAGGCCGTTCAAGCCAGCTCAACGATCCAGGGCCCCATGCCCGTTGAGGTTGCGCCTCATGATGGCGATCAGCCCAAGAGCCCATACCAGGTGGGTGTCCTTGTCATGCTCGTTGGGGTCTTCGTAGCCCAGCATCGAGCAGATGCTCCAGCGGGCCCGTTCCAGGGGCTCGCCCATCCCCAGGGCAATCATGTCTTCAGCACCGTTCAATTCCGAGACCAACGAGATGGTGGCGCCATACAGCGCCGCCTTGTCGATATCCACCTCCGCCGTGGCCGCAAGCCACGCCAGTTGCTCCAGCTTGGAAATGGCCAGCATCGGCTTCATCACTTCATGTCTCCTCCAACAATGTCCAACGCTTCTCGTCGCAAGCGGCAGGGCGCAAACCTCCATATCCAGCACACCCTCCGTTGCAACGCACGGATCAGGATCATTGACAGGAAAACGCCGTGAAAAGTCCCCTTACCAGGCTTTAATTCTTCGCTTTATCCCGCACTGCCCGGATCGAGCGTAGCCAGCCGTTTGACCGGCGGATAGCCACGTTAGCGTGAAACGACACGATCTCGACCGAGCCCCTGACGGTTGCAGGCAAGGGTGCCACCACCTTGATCGGGAAGCACTCCATGAATCGAGGCATTTCACCCCAGCCGCCCTGGTTATTCAGCGCCCCAACCCCGTCAGAACTTGCGCCTGAAGGCCACGCCGAACGGCTTGGCATCCTCCAGCCGGGCATCTCCGCCACGCAGGTCCACGGCGCCGCGTTCCAGCAATTCCATGGCCCATCCGTCGTCCCCCGGCTTTCTGACCGCGCCGTAATTCACTCCCCGCAGCATGGATTTGATCCGGGCCAGGGCTTCGGCCGCCTTGTCCGCCGTGGCATCCGCCTGGTCGGACTGGGGACCGAACCTGTCGATCTCGATGAGGTCATCCCGGGCCTGGGCGCCGCTGCCTGATGAAGCAGCCTCCGCGGCAGGTCTGGCACTGCCCTTGGCCATGGCCCAGCCGGGCATTCCCGCGATGACCGCCATGCCCATGAGCATCGCCTTGCGCCTCATCCCGCCCTCCATGTGCGTTGGATCGGACGCTTTCTTTATAGCCCGCCCGGGAAATGGGTCGGTTAATCCTTCCCAACCTCCCACACGCCGGGAACATCCAGGTCAATTGCCCCGGAGCCAGACCGACTGGATGTGGTCGCCGTCATAGGCGTAGGCAAAGGCGGCGTTGCGGCCGTCGAAGGCGACCTCCATGGGCACTTCGCCCATGTCCGCCCAGTCGGGGTCATTGCTGCCCGTGATGCGGAGGAACCAGCGCCCGCCGCGTTGAATGAACTGGCCGCCGTAATGGAGGGCCTGCATGGAGCCGAATCCGGGCACCAGTAGTTGGGCCTGCCACTGGTAACGATCGGGGGCCCGGCGGTTGATGGCCAGGGTGCCGCCCGTTGCGGCCGGTTCACCATCCACCTGGTGGGCCAGGAGTTGGTAGCGTCCTTCAATGCCCGACTGGACGGGAGGCGTTACCGGCGAGGGCTCCACGGGCAGGCCGGGTGTCGCTACCACGGCTTCCGCTTCGGGCAGGACCGGCAAGGGCACTTCGCCCGCCAGGGGAGGCTGGGATGGCAGGACATGCTCCCCACGTTCTTCGGTCATCCAGCCCAGGGCGGCCAGGGCCATGAAGGCGGAGATGATGATGGCGGTGACAGCCGTAGCCTTGCCGCCGGCTCGCTGGTGATTGACGTCCATGATGGCGGCGATGCCGAAGCCCGTGGCCACCAGGGTCGCCACGAGAAAACCCAGGGCGAAATCCCGGTCCCGCAGTTCCATTTCGGGCAGGGCGGCCACCACGCCAAACAGCACCATGCTGATGGCGATGCTGACCCATGCCTTCTTGCCGGGTGGCGGTGAATATTGCCCCGCCACGTCCCGGGGCCCCAGGGGAACGGGCTGTTCAGGGTGCATGGGGGCGGTGGCTGGCCTGACGCCCTGCATTTTCTTGAACTCGATGAGGAACTGGATGCCCAGGGGCACCAGCACCACGGCGTAGATGAGCCACTTGAATTCCTTGAGCTTTTCCAGATCGAAGATGAGGATGCCGGAAAGGATGAGCAGGCCGGCGATGGTGATGAGCAGGAAGGGGTAGTCCTTCAGGTAGCCGACGATCTGCCCCATCGCGGGATGTTCCTTGGGCGCTTCGGGTTTCTTGTCGCTATCGACCATGCTGTCTCCCACGCATGTTGATCATGGGAGGCATTATAGGCAGCCGCCCAGATCAGGACAGACACGCAGGCCGCGCAAGCCGCGCCGGGGTCCTAGTGCCTGGAACCCATGAGCCTGCGAGCGGATTCCGCGAAGGCCCCCAGGAACCTCACCCGCTCCTGGCCTGGATCATGGGCCGAGACCACGCCCCCTCCGGAACCGCTGTCGGCGCCCAGGAAAGGCAAGGCCCCCTGCTCCAGGCTGCAGCCGCTGGCCTGGGCAGCCAAGAGTGCCCCCACCCAGTCCGCCTCCATCTCCTGCTGATGCCAGAGGGGTGACATGCGCAGTGCCAGGGGGAAATCCCCCTCCAGCAGTTCCATGGCCCGCTGGCCCGTTTTGGTCCAGTTTGGCGGCATGCCGGACAGCACCAAGAGCGCATGGGCATCCTCGTCGAAGTGGCGCTGAGCGATGTGGACCAGTTCATGGCCCACCAGGAAGGCCAGCTGGCAGCGGGGCAACCCCAGGGCCTCGGGGCTGAGGACCACCACATCCGGAGCAGAGGACCAGGCCGGTCCATACCCCCCTTTGCTCGAAACCTGGAAGCGGACCTTCCCGATGCCCGCCAGGTCGGCCATGCGTTGCCAGTCAGGCCGGGGATGAAGGTCCACGCAATCTTCGCAGCCCTCGGTTCGCCAGGTGAAGCGTGTGACGTTGCTGGCATCGGGAAACCAGGCCGCACGGATCGGCTCCTGGGCATGTATCTGCACACAGCCAAGCAGGCCGACACAAGCCATCCAAGTTCGCCATCCCTGACGGCCAAGATGCTCTGCCGACCCTTCCGCATCCCTTCGTGCCATGGCCGCTCCTGCCTGTGCCCCAAGTCCCACCATAGATGGCCCTCGTCATCCTGCTGTCACATTCCTCGAACATGTGCGGCCAGGAGGTGACCGTGAAGCCGGGGTCGAGCGGCGGATTGTTGGCCAAGCACATATTGAATTCGTGGCGACCCTGCCAATACGCGGCCACTGGTACGCCAGCCCATGCCGATCTCTACATGGTCATTCCACGAAGACTCGACCCGGAACGGCAGTGGCGGCCCCATCGGCCAAGCCCGCCCCACGCCCATGGAACCGGCAGGCCGCCCTGGGGCATCCCGTCACCCTGCTGGCCACCATGGCGCCGGACATGCATGGGCCGGAGTAGCGCCGGCTGCTGGCAGAAGCCGGCGTGGATAGCGGATACCTGGTGACTACCAGCTAGGGCGACACGCCCATGTCCATGTTCCTGGTCCATGAAACCAACGGCTCCCGCACCATCGCCCATCACCGGGAACTGGCGGAACGGGTCTTCGAGGAGCTCCGTGGCCCTTCCTTGGGCCGCTGCGGCTGGGTGCACTTCGAGGGCCGCAACATCGAGGCTGTTGCCCCCATGATGGAACACCTGGCCGGGATCACCTTTGCCGGCAGGATCTCGGTGGAGGTCGAGAAGGTCTCGTCCGGGCATTGAAGGGTTGGTGGACCTGGCCAATCTGGTGCTGTCGTGCCGTGCCTACGCCCAAGCCAGAGGTTTCAACGATGCCCCGGCGCTGCTGTCGTACCTGCGCAGCCACGGCAACAGGGCGCTGATGATCTGCGCCTGGGGGTAGGCGGGTGCCTGGGCCTTGGAGGCGGACGGGCAGCACCACCACTGTCCGGCCTTCATGCCCCCCAGGGTGGTGGACACCGTGGGGGCCGGCGACGTGTTCAACGCCGGCATGGTCCACGCCCTGGCCATGGGCGCCGATACGCCGCGGGCCCTGGAGATCGCCACCCGCCTTGCTGGCCGCAAGGTCGACCAGACGGGGTGTCATGAATGCCCGAGCGCGCCACAGTCCTGCCGCTCCACTGAAATCATCGGGTGAGAGGTGTCACACCGACCTGCCACGACGGGCGCTAAGATGGCCCGTTCCGGGAAATTGGAAGGAGCAGCGCCATGCGTTGGGAACGCAGCAGAGCCAGCGAGAACGTCGAGGACCGGCGTGGTCGGGGGAATGGTGGCCTGCGCCTGGGGGGCAAGGGCATCGGCCTGGGCACCATCGCCATCGCCCTGGTGGCCATGTTGCTTGGGGTGGACCCGGGCATCGTGCTGAACATGGTGGGGGGCCCGGCCATGGAGCAGCAAACCAGCGCACCGGCCCAGCCGTCAGCCGACGACGAGGCCTCCCGCTTCGTCGCCCATGTGCTGGGGGACACCGAGGACACCTGGCGCAAGATCTTCGACCAGTCGGGACGCCAGTACCAGGACCCCAAGCTGGTGCTGTTCACCGGCAGCACCCAGACCGCATGTGGCCAGGGCCAGGCGGCCATGGGCCCGTTCTACTGCCCGGCGGACCACAAGGTCTATATCGACCTGGCCTTCAATGAAGACCTGAAGCATCGCTTCAAGGCGCCGGGGGACTTCGCCCAGGCCTACGTCATCGCCCATGAGGTGGGCCACCACGTGCAGAACCTGCTGGGCACGGCGGAGAAGATCCATGTCCTGCGCCAACGGGTGAGCGAGAAGGAAGCCAATGCCCTTTCCGTGCGCATGGAACTGCAGGCGGATTGCTTTGCCGGCGTATGGGCACACCATGCCCAGGCGGCCCGCCAGATCCTGGAATCCGGCGACGTGGAGGAGGCGATCAATGCCGCCACCGCCATCGGCGACGACCGGCTGCAGAAACAGGCCCAGGGCTACGCGGTGCCCGACAGCTTCACCCACGGCAGCTCGGCCCAGCGGGTGCGCTGGTTCCGCAAGGGCATCGAAAGCGGCGATCCCCAGGTGTGCAACTCTTTCCAGGCGCGCAACCTCTAAGAACGAGCTGAAATATTAACTGCCGTTAGGACTGAGCCCTTCGACAAACTCAGGGCGAACGGATTTATTCAGTGCGTTCCCAAATTCGCCCAGGACCTGCTGTCCGATAACTCGAAGAACGAAAGGAAATGGTATGGACGCCTCCCACCCCGTGAGCGCTGAACACGAGTTACCCACCGCGCCGGTCACCTTTGGTGATAGAGGGACCGCCGGCGCCCGGCGCGGTGGATAACTCTGCGGTGGTGGGGTGAGTGAGGGGTGGACCCTCACGGGCCAACGGCATCGAAGTGCCCAAGGTGGAAGATACGAAGATCTTCACAGGCAAACCGGAGGGTCCGAAATGAAGGATAGCAAGACTGTGGTCGGCGTTGACATCGCCAAGCGGGTGTTCCAGTTGCACTGGATCGACATGGAGACCGGAGAGATCGTGAGTTTGCAGCTCAAGCGCGAGAAGTTCCTGGAGCACTTTGCCAACCGGTCGCCCTGCCTGATCGGCATGGAAGCCTGCGGTGGCGCGCAGCACTGGGCCAGGCAACTTGTGGCCATGGGCCACCAGGTCAAGCTCATGCCGGCCAAGGCCGTCCGTCCCTTCGTCGGCGGCAACAAGAGCGACGCGCATGACGCCCGCGCCATCTGGACGGCGGTGCGGCAACCGGGCCTCAAGGCGGTTGCCGTCAAGACCGAGGAACAGCAGGCCATCCTGGCCCTGCACCGCATGCGTCAGCAGCTGGTCAAGTTCCGCACCGCCCAGATCAACGGCCTGCGGGGTCTCCTGACCGAGTACGGCGAGGTCATGCCCCAAGGCAAGGCGGGTGTGAAGAAAGGCATCGCCGAAGCCCTGCAACGGCTGTCCGATCGTCTGCCGGCGATGGTCATCGACACCCTGCGCGAGCAGTGGGCGCGGATCGGCAAGCTCGACGATGAGATCGGCGAGATCGAGCGGCGGTTGAAGGTCTGGCACAGGGAAGACAAAGCCTGCCAGCGTATTGCCGACATCCCCGGCGTGGGCTTGCTGACCGCCACGGCGGCGGTGGCCACGATGGGCGATGCCCAGGCCTTCAAGTCGGGGCGCGAATTCGCCGCCTGGCTGGGGCTGGTGCCCAGGCAGACCGGCACGGGCGGGCGCATACGACTCCTGGGCATCAGCAAGCGGGGTGACACTTACCTACGCACGCTGTTGATCCACGGCGCAAGGTCGGTGCTCACGCACGCCAAGGAGCCGCAGCCGTGGATCACGGAACTGCGCCGACGCCGGCCGCTGAATGTCGCGGTGGTGGCGC
This sequence comes from Thiobacillus sp., assembly GCA_024235835.1. Classification (NCBI taxonomy): domain Bacteria; kingdom Pseudomonadati; phylum Pseudomonadota; class Betaproteobacteria; order Nitrosomonadales; family Thiobacillaceae; genus Thiobacillus; species Thiobacillus sp. The sequence continues at coordinate 1,139,527 of JACKLQ010000001.1, forward strand.
TGGCCAACAAGATGGCGCGCACGATCTGGGCCTTGCTGGCCCACGAGCGGACGTACCAGAAAGGGTTTGTGAGCCAGCCCACGTAGGGCTGGCTCACAACGTATCTCAACCACTTTGAGAGAAAGGAACGGCACGCCGTAAAGGTTGCGCAAGGTCGATAAAGTGTGATGGCAAACAGGTCAGACCGTGACCCGCCAAGCCTGTATGGGGTCAAGGACTTCGAGTCCTTCAAGGAAATGAGGCGCGGGTCAGCGGATTCCATCAGGGCCAGCAGGCAATCCAGCCTGCACCACAGGCCGGATATAAAACTGCAGCCTATCTGTCCCAGAACACCCCAATCGTCCTTGGCAAACGGGAGGCGTCCATATAAATCCCCATGCGCAAACCGGTTTTCACCCTGCTGACCCTGGTCTTGTCGACCACGCTGGTTTCACTCGCCCAGGCGGCGGACACGCCTGCACAAGCCGACCCCCGCCAGATGGTCATGGTGGACGCCAATGGGGTCTATCGCGTGGTCTACGACATCCACAGCGACGAACAGGCGGCGGGCATCTCCAAGGGCCTGTACTACGCCCGGGGCCTGTTCGAGGCTTTCCGCAAGCAGGGCGTGAAACCCGGCCAGGTGGACGCCCACCTGGTGCTCCACGGTGACGCCGCGCGCATGCTGCTGAAGGACGAGGCCTACCAGGTCGCCGTCAACGACCCCTTCGCCGTGAACCCCAACGCCAAGATCGTCCAGGATCTCATCGACCTGGGGGTGAGCGTGGAAATCTGCCACAGCGCCATGAAGAGCAAGGGCTGGAAGATCCAGGACGTGTTGCCGAACGTGGCCATCGTCCACGACGGCTATACCCGGCTCATCAAGCTGCAGAACGACGGCTACGCCCACATCGGCGGATTCTGAAAGGCTCTGTTCGCGTCAAATGTGGATATAACACCAGCGCTCCGCGGGATTTTCTTCCCCCTGTTTTAATGGGAAGAACCACGCAAAAAAGCGGTTATCGCCAATCCACTGATAACGCGAACAGAGCCTTCTGATAGGCCCTTCAGACGATCAAACCCACTGCACCACCTGCTCCAGGGCCTGCCTGGTCTTGGCAGGCTGGGGATTGACGCGGTAGCCAAAGGCCACCATCACCGCCAGACCGAACCGGTCCGGATCCATCGCGCCGGCCTCCGCCAGCACCCGGTCCGCGCCAGCCTGGTTGAAGCCCTCGATGGGGCAGGAGTCAATGCCCAGCATGGCGGCGGCGGTCATCATGTTGCCCAGGGCGATGTAGGCCTGGCGACAGCCCCAGTCGAAAAGTGCACGGGGTTCCTGGAGCTGGAAGTCCGTTTCATGGAACTGCCGGTACATCCCGGATTTTCGCGCCACGCCCTCCTCCGGCAGCCTCTGTATCTCCCGCATGAAATGCTGGGTGTATTGGGAGCCGGGGCGCATGTCGTCCTTGCGCACCAGGATGGCGATGACGTGGCTGGCGCTGGGGAACTGGCCCTTGGCGCCCCAGGTGACGGAGAGCAGTTTCTCCCGCAGGGCAATGTCCTGGATAACCAGGAAACGCCAGGGTTCTAAACCGAAGGAGCTGGGGGACAGCCGGCCGGTTTCCAGGAGCATGGTGAAATCAGCGTCGGGAATCCTGCGCTGGGGGTTGAAGGTCTTGCAGGCGTGACGGAAGTTGAAGGCGTCCAGAATGTCTTGCTTGGCGATCATGGAATCTATGCTCCGAATCAAGGATTGAATTCAGACAAAAGAATATAAGACTATCCTGATAGTGGGTGGTATTGACCCAGGCTTTTCAAGGGAGGGTGTGTTCATGTTGACCAAGCGACTGATCTGGAAGGAATTGCTGACGGTATTTCTCCTGGCCCTGCTGGCCCTGTGGAGCACGTCGGCCCGGGCGAACGGAGACTACGACGCCGGGGCGAGAAAGTCCTTCTTATGTGCCTATTGCCACGGCTATGACGGCAATCCCCTGGACCAGCGGGTGCCTCGCCTGGCCGGCAGGAAGCCGGACTACATCACCAACCGCATCAAGGAACTGAAGGCCACCGGCGCCATGCACGAATCCATGCGCCAGGCCTTCCTGACCGGCGAACTCAGCGACCAGGACGTGGCCAACCTGGCCACGTTCTATTCCCGCCAGCCGGAGCATCCCTAGCTTTCCCGCCGCGGCAGACGCCCTCGCCCTGTCGCGACTCAGCGTATGACCTTCCAGTTGCGCAGCCTGCTGACGGCGAACTGGGCCTCGCCGCCCTGGGCGCCGGTCTGCAGGTAGCGGTAGTAGTAGTTGGCCGCGTCCCGGCGGTTGCCCAGGTTCTCGCTGGCTGCCCCCATGAAGAACAGCGTGGAGGGATTGCCGGGCAGCAGCCGATCGTAGGCCTGGAATTCCGCCAGGGCCGCATCCGGCTGGCGCAGGGCCAGCTTGTTCAGGCCGGCCAGGTGCACGGCCTGGGCCTCGCCCGGATAGATCGACTTGGCCGCGGCCAGGTAGCCGTCTGCTTCCCGGACCTTCTTCTGGGCCATGAGGGCCTTGGCCATGAGCACGTTGGCGGCGTAGTCGTCCCGGGTGTGGCGCAGGGCCAGGCCGAACTGATCTTCTGCCTGGGGCAACTTCTTGTTGGCCATGAAGGCCTCGCCCTTCTGGCAGGCCTCCACCGTGGGCTGGATACGGCGCAGGCCGGCGGTTTGGTCCATGTAGCGCTCCCGCTTCAAGGGCCTGCCCCGCTGTCCCGCATATTTCTGCACCGCCACCTGATGCGCCGTCTGGTAGCGCTCCTCACTCATGGGATGTGAGGCGAACATGGTCTCCAGCAGGCTGGGCTTCTGCCGGGCCTCGCTGCGCAACAGGCCCATCAGGCCCACCATGCCCTCGGGGTTGTAGCCGCCCTGCACCATGTAATCCATGCCCAGGCTGTCCGCTTCCCGCTCGTTGTCACGGCTGTACTTGGCCAGCAGGGCGGACGCTCCCACCTGGCTCAGCGGCTGCAGGATGGGCAGGTACTGCTGGCCCGCCTCGGAACTGGCAGCCGCCACGTTGGCCGCCAACAGACCGACGTTGACCAGCATCTCCTTGCCGGCCCGTTCCGCGGCGTGGCGGGCATTCACATGGCCGATCTCGTGGCCCATCAGGGCCGCCAGTTCGTCCTCGCTCTTCATCTCCAGCATGATGCCCCGGGTGACGCCCATGCTGCCGCCGGGGAAAGTGTAGGCGTTGACGTAGTTGGCGTTCAGCACCCGGGCGGAATAGGGCATCCTGGGCCGGTGGGACTTGCCCCACAGACTGCCGCCCACGTCCTCCACGTACCGGTTTAACTGGCCGTCCTGCACGGACCCCAGGTCCGCGGAGAACTGCTGGGGCGACTGGCTCTTGTCCAGGCTCCGTTCCTGCTCCTCGGACATACCCACCAGGGTCTTCTCGCCGGTGACCGGATCCACGGCGCACCCCGCCAGCAGGGCGGGCAGGGCCACCGCCGAACCGGCGGCACCCACGAGCCAGAGGAAATCCCGGCGCGACAGGGCGCCTTCCAGGGAACGGGGAATGGGGTGGGTCATGGCGGTACCTCCAGAGTTCAATAGCAGTACTTTGCCAGATTCTAATTTACCTCTGGGTGATCTACCCCACAGCAGGCCAGACGACGGAGGCTCGCCGCCATGCGGACGCACTTGTTATCCAGGTAGGCTCGATACCCTCGGCACCACCCTCCCGGCCAAGGCCGGACTGCTTGATGCCGCCGAAGGGGGCTACTACCGTGGAGTTCACGCCGGCGTTGACTCCCACCATGCCATATTCCAGGGCCTCGGACACCCGCCACACCCGGCCCGGGTCGCAAACGAAGAAATACGCCGCGTAGGCCACCTCGCCCCGGGCCTCCGCCAGGGGCTTGCCCTGCTCCAGCGTCTGAGCCGCGCCAGGTCCTCGGCGTTATCCAGCATGAGTCCATGACAGCGGCGGCGCAGGTCGGCCCTTGCGCCGTCGATGAACGCCTGCTGGCGGAACAGTTCGGTGCGGGTCAGTCCATGCATGGCATCACTCCAGGGATTCCAGCGCTTCCAGCGCGATCTCGCGCACATCGGGATCGTCGTCGTCCAGCCTTGCCGCAAGCCAGGGGCGCGCCTCCTCGTGCCGTGCCAGCCCCAGGTAGTGGCAGGCATCTGCGCGCACTCTCGCATCGGCATGCCGGGAGAGGGCGCCCAGGGCGGCGACAATGGCCATGAGGGGCGGTGAGCCCGCGTACTCCTCCAGCACCGCCCCAGCACCCAGGCGCACGTTCATGCTGGCCTCCGGATTGCCCACGATGGGCAGCAGGGCGGCCAGGCGCCCGGGCCTGGCCGCCACCAGGTCCAGCACCTGTTGCAGCTCCCCGGTCTTCAGCAGATAGTGGAATGCGTCGACCATGCCCTCCTCACCTGACGCACGCCGGGCCCAGTCGGCCAGTTCGCCGGGGGTCCGGGCGCCGGTGAGCACGAAGGGCCCCAGGCGCAACCAGGGGACTGACCGCACGCCCAGTGTCGCGGCCGCCTCGGGTTGCACTTCCAGGTTCACCGCTTCCAGGCGGCCGATGGATCCTTGCTTCAGCAAGTCCGTCAATGCGGCCAGCACGGCGGGACAATGGGGACAATGGCTGGAAAGGAACAGCAGGGCATCGGCAGGCATGGGATGACAGGATAACGGGGACACCCTTAGGCTATCAGTCTTGAGGCCCCATGCCCCAGCGCGGTTTACGCCCCCATGCCCTATTCCTTCCTGGCCGACCTGGTCCTGCTGCTCCACCTGGCCTTCATCCTTTTCGTGACGCTGGGAGGCCTGGCCGTGGCCAACCATCCCCGGCTGGCCTGGCTGCACGTCCCGGCAGTGGCCTGGGGCGCAGCCGTGGAACTGATGGGCTGGTACTGCCCCCTCACCCCCCTGGAAAACCACTTCCTCCGGCTGGCGGGAGAATCAGGCTACCCAGGGGATTTCATCGGCCACCACCTGCTTGCGGCCATCTACCCGGCCGGTTTGAGCAGGGAGGTCCAGGTGTTGCTGGGCGTGGCGGTGCTGATTTTCAACGGAACGATCTATTTCCTGCTGGCACGCAGGTTACGTGGCCAGGACAGGCCACGCCATTAACGCGCCTGGCCCGGACAGCGCAGTTTCCGGGCCGTGGCCAATCGGGCACGACAGGGCTGGCCCCCATCGACCAGCAAGGTCGGCGAGGTAAGCCGGCGCATCCACGCGGGGCCATCGCCAGCAGCGACAACGCCCCTGGCACGAATTGACCTTTCGGCCCTACTCCTCCGGATTCCCGGGTAGCAGGCCCACGATTTCCACAGGCTCATGATGCTTCTCGAAATCCAGCAGGAATGCCCTGAGCACTTCCTCGTCCTCGGCGCTGACCCCGTCCTCGGGATGGGCGAACCTGATCTCTTCGTGGAATTCCTCTTCAACCAGGTAGTTCTCCAGTCGAAGTTGAGATGGCTGGGACATGAACAGCCTCCATTGCGACGTTGCAGTATTCACGCTTGGCTTTTTGCAACATCCATGCCACTAAGCCGTTGAATATTCATCAATGTTATTAAGCATAGGTTTACCAACATGGTTTTTCGGCCAAGCACCGGCACAAACGGGCCATGACCCAAGTGACAACCCCGTCCTGTGTAACGAATCTCGACACCAGGATGTCCTTCCCGGTCAGATTGACCGGCAAGGATTGCCCTCCTTCCGTTCAGCCGAATCGCCCCATAAAATCCGCGTCGCGCCGGCCAGGCCGGCCACACAAACCCTCAATGACATCCATCCTGCCGGAGGTTTCCGTGGACAACCCCTGTCTGCGGTGTGGCGCATATTGCGCCCATTACCGAGTGTCTTTCTACTGGAGCGAGGCGGAACCCTTACTGGGAGGCTGCGTACCGAACGAACTGACCGAACCCCTGAATCACCATCTCGGCGCCATGCGTGGAACCCTGCAAGCTCCCGTTCGCTGCGTGGCCCTGGAAGGCAAGGTGGGTGAGGCGGTCTGCTGCAGCATCTACGAAAAACGCTCCTCGGCCTGCCGAGATCTGGAACCTTGGGGCGAGAACGGCCACCCCACCGACAAATGCTCCCGGGCCCGGGCGGCCCACAACCTGCCGCCCCTGGACCCGGGCACAGGCAGGCCGCAGCAGTCGCCGGCTCCGCCCTGGCCCCTCACCGCCTGAAGACCCTGCATCCGCCCTGCCCTGGTTAGCATCCCGGGGCAGGCTGGAATAAGCTTGGGGGTGACGCGGCCACCTTGGCAACTTCGGCCCGTCCCCCCAATGCATGGAGCAGCCAGATCATGCCGAGCATCGAGACTTATTCTTCCACGCCCTCCGCGCGTCCATGGCAGTGGGCTCTCGCCTGCCTGCTGTTGGCCACCCCACCCCTGGCGGCCGGCGCTGCCCGGGAAGCATCCACCCTGTTGGCGCTGGGCCTCATGGCCCATGACCGGGGATTCGCCAGCGACCACCACGAAAGCGGCATCGACCTGAACGTGGAAGTGCTGTTCACGCCCATCAACATGGCGGGCACACCACGCCCCCATCTGGGCGCCAGCTTCAATTTCAGCGGTGACACCAGCATCGCCTATGCCGGACTGACATTTCCCCTGCACGATTCAAGACGCTGGTTCGGCAACGGCTTCATCGGCGGCGTGGTCCACAACGGCCCCCTGCACAAAGACCCGGTGGGCTGCCAGGCAAACAGCGACTGCGGCTTCGGCGTGCGCGTCATGCCCCGTCTGGGCATGGAATGGGGCTACTACTTGACCACTGAAAACGCAGTCTCCCTCTACTGGGACCACATGTCCCACCGGGGCATCATCGCCGGCGAAAACGAGGGCATCGACCACCTGGGCCTCCGCTACCGACGGCCGTTCTGAACAGCCCGCATCGACGCCCTTGAAACTGAAAGACATCGCCCCATCCAGAACTACGTTCCACCACGCTTAGCCCGGAGAAAACATGCACAAGATCCTTGCTTCCCTGGCCATCATCTGGGCCGCCCTGACACTTTCCGGCTGCGGCTACAACACACTCCAGGCCCAGGACGAAGCCATCAACGCCGGCTGGTCAGAGGTACTGAACCAGTACCAGCGCCGGGCGGACCTGGTGCCCAACCTGGTAAGCACGGTGAAGGGCTATGCCGCCCACGAGCAGGACATCCTGGTGCGGGTCACCGAGGCCCGGGCCACGGTAGGCCAGCTCCAGGTCACACCGGAAACAGTCAACGATCCCACAGCCCTGGAGAAATTCCAGGCCGCTCAATCGGAACTCACCGGCGCCCTCTCCCGCCTGCTGGTGGTGGCGGAGAACTACCCCAACCTGAAGGCGGATGCCGCCTTCCGCGACCTCCAGGCCCAGTTGGAGGGCACGGAGAACCGCATCACCGTGGCCCGCAACCGCTACATCCAGGCCGTGCGGAAATACAACACCACGGTGCGCCAGTTCCCCAGCAACCTCACCGCCATGATGTTCGGCATGGAAACCAAGGCCAATTTCACGGTGGACAACGAGAAGGCCCTGGCAACGCCGCCCAAGGTGGACTTCGGGACACCCGCCCTGGCGCCGGCGGCCTACTGAAAACGGCCATTCGGTGAACCTTCACACGCTGGAGGCATCCCTACCTGCATTTCCCGAGGGGGCCCGGGGCATGTGCCCGGATACAGCGCCCGTGGCCAGGGGGAGCCGCGCGAGTCCAGGGTCGCGGATCGGCATTGCCTTTCCGAGATCGCTGCGCTCCCGGGGACTACAGTGGGCCTGGCTGCTGTTACTGGCCCTCCTCCTGACCGTTGCCCTCGCCCAGGCCCAGGTGCCCGTGCCGAGCCTCAGCGCCCGGGTCACCGACCTCACCGCCACCCTCAGCACCGGCCAACGCCAGGCCCTGGAATCCAGACTGGCCACCTTCGAACGGGAAAAGGGCAGCCAACTGGCCGTGCTGGTGGTGCCCACCACCCAGCCCGAGACCGTCGAGCAGTTCAGCCTGCGCGTGGCGGAGGCCTGGAAACTGGGTAGAAAGGGCTTGGACGACGGCTTGCTCCTGCTCGTGGCCAAGGACGACCGGGCGTTGCGCATCGAGGTGGGCTATGGCCTGGAAGGCGTTATCCCCGATGCCGTGGCCAATCGTGTCATCGACGAGACCATCGTGCCCCGCTTCAAGGAGGGCGATTTCGCCGGCGGCATCGAGGCCGGAGTGGACAGCCTGATCCGACTGGTGTCCGGCGAGCCCCTGCCGGTAGCGTCGGCTCCTGAAACCCTGGAAGGCCCGTCATGGCTAGGGGACAGTTTTCAGTTCATCGCCCTCGGCCTGTTCATCGCCGCCGGGATGCTGCGGGCCCTGCTGGGGCGGCTCATGGCGGCCACCGTGCTGGGGGGCGTGGGCTTCCTGGGTGTCTGGTGGGTGATTGGCAACCTGTGGGCCGCCCTCATCATCGGCGCCATCATCTTCGTGTTCACCTTGGGAGGGGGCAGCGGCGGCCGCATCTACCGGGGTGGTGGTGGAGGTGGAAGCGGTGGCTTCGGCGGCGGTGGCGGTTTCTCAGGGGGCGGTGGCGGCTTCGGCGGCGGCGGCGCCTCGGGCCGGTGGTGAGGAGCAAGCAAGCCATGAACATACTGCGCATCTTCAAGCACCTGCTCTATCCGGGCTGGCTCTCCCACCGGCGTTTTCCCGCCGCCAGCCTGGCCCGCATCGAGTCGGCCATCGCCGATTCCGAGGCCCGCCATCACGGCGAGATCCGTGTGGCCGTGGAAACATCCCTGGACCTGATGCCCCTGCTGCGTGGACGCACTGCCCGACAGCGGGCCCTGGAGGTTTTCTGCGAGCAGAGGGTGTGGGACACGGAAGCCAACAACGGCGTGCTGATCTACCTGCTGCTGGCCGACAGGGACGTGGAGATCCTGGTGGACCGGGAAATCGCGCGGCAGGTGGACGCCAAGGTCTGGGAAGACCTTTGCAATGAGATGGAAAACCACTTCCGTGACGGCGCCTACGAAAGCGGCATGCTGCACGCCATCGCTACCGTGGGGCGGCATCTGGCGCGGCTCTATCCTCGCGCCCGGGAAGACGTGAACGAGCTTTCCAACCGCCCGGTCAGGCTTTGATGCCCCACCCCTAGTCCTGAAAAGCTCAACGTAGCGCGGGGCTAGGCTGGCGATTTCTTCCTTCCCGGGCTCGCCGCGCTCCCCCAGGCTACGTTGAGCCCAGTTACAGCGGGAAGTAGCGCCGGTCCCGGGTGTAGTGCATGTAACCCACGCTGGCACCCGCGCGCCAGCCAACCCCTAGACGGATGGGGGCCAACACCGTGTCGCCCCGTTGCTGGTAATTCATGCCCGCCCCGGCAACGTAATACAGGCTGCCGTCCACGCCGGGAAAGCGCTGATAGATGGCGTCCTTGCTGGGCAGGTTGTAGACCAGGACAAACACCTTGGAAGCGTTCACGCCCAGGTCGAAGCCCAGGGACGGCCCCTGCCAGTACACATAGGCCTTATCGCCATTCTTCAGAGTCAGATCACCCTTGCCGTAGCTCAGGCCCACGGTGATGGCGGCGGAAACCTCCTCGCCCTTGATATAGCCGTTGGGACGGCCATGATCCTTGAACGCCTTTTCCACAGCCTTGCCCAGGCCTTCGGCACCCTCGCCGAAAAACTCCCTCGCCTCTTTCAGGATGTCACCCTGGTCGTAGGTGTCCGGATTTGCCTTCTCCGCCGCCTGGGCGGGAGCCTGGACGAGCCCCAGGCAGGCCAGCAGGACCAGCAGTAGCAGGCCTGCGGGAGGACTGGAGCCAAAGAGACTCCGGACGGCGGGGAAGATGAAGGTCATGGGGTGCTCCCTGGAGATGGCGGGTGGAGATGGTGCTGCAAGAGTGTTGGTTCATGTCGACCGGCGCAAGGAATAAAAGCTCCCCAACCCCCCACCCGGTTGCAGGACGGCGGCGGTCCAACCCCGCGCCATCCGGAATCCGGGCAGGCCCTGGAGGCGGGCATGCGAGGAGAAGAAAAACCACGCGGGAAGTCCCGCCGGCGCAACAGAAGCTGGCAAACATCCCCCGGGATGTGAATGCATCTAGGCAAAGCGCCGCGTATTTGCTATTCAAACCCCATGCCCAGTCGAGCACATCCGGCGGCCCGCAGGAAGACAAATATCGAGGAGACACCATGAAGCTCTACTACTATCCCGGTGCCTGTTCCCTGGCGGCCCATATCGTGCTGCGGGAAGCGGGCCACGATTTCGAACTGGACAAGGTGGACCTGGCCGAAAAGACCACGGCCTCCGGCGAGGACTACCGCCAGGTCAACCCCAAGGGCTACGTCCCAGCCCTGCGCCTGGACGACGGACAGGTCCTCACCGAGGATGCCGTCATCCTGCAGTACCTGGCCGACCTGAAGCCCGAAGCCCACCTGGCCCCCGCCGCCGGTGGACTGGAATGCTACCGGGAGCTGGAATGGCTCAACTTCATCGCCACGGAAATCCACAAGACCGTGGGCGCCCTCTTCAACCCCCGCATGACGCCGGAGTGGAAGGACAACCAGATCGCCCTCTTCGGCCGCCGTGCTGCCTTTCTGTCCAGGCATCTGGGGGAACAGCCCTACCTGATGGGGGAGAACTACAGCATCGCCGACGCCTACCTGTTCACCGTGCTGGGCTGGTGCGAATTGTTCGACATCGACCTGGGCGCCTGGCCCAACCTGGCAACCTACATGGCGCGAATCGCCGCACGGCCCGCGGTGCAGGCCGCCATGAAGGCGGAAGGCCTGATCGAGTAAGGCCGCAGTTACGGATCACTCACAGGTAGCCAGGAGGAGCTACGCTAGACCGGGACAGAAGCACACACCACCCAGCCTAGTTCCACTCCCCCGGGCTACTGCCATTCCCGCCGACCAGTTACTGCCCGGCCGGGCAATTCGCAATGCAACGGGTCTCCGTCACCACCCTGCCGCCGCACCCCGTGAAGCAGGCGTCATACTTGGGCTGGCAACTGCAATCGTCCTGGCATCGGCTCTTGCGCAAGCTGTCGCGGACTGCCTCCCTGGTGGGCGGATCGCCCGGCGCGGGCGGCGGTGGAGAATAGCCAGGGTAGTAGCCGGGCCAGCCGTGGTAGGGCCAGGGGGAGTACCAGACGCCACTGTATCCGTGCCCCCAGCCCAGCCACAGATCCCATTGGTACTGATCCAGGTCGCGGCGATAAAGCCGCAGGTCCGCCGCGTAGTCCTTAAGGGCCTTGGTGTGATGTTCCTCCACCTCCGGCTCCACCCGATCCGCGCACGCCTTCCACGCGGCCTGGCACTCCTCGCGGCACACATGCAGCGCGGCTTCGCAGTTCTTGAGGCAGGCTTGGGCTTCCACGCTCAGGGGAGGCTCGTACCGGTGGATGGTTTCGAAGCGGGGAGCGGCGCAGCCGGACATGAGCGCAGCGACGGCCAGAAGTCCTGGAAAGCGAATCAACCTGGACATGGCTTTTTCCTGGGTTGTCTACTCACTCTCAGACTAGCCGTCCGAAAATGAATTCGCCCGAGTGAGAAAGCGTATCAGGGGCGCCGGAGATGGCGGTCATCAGCCTCAACGGCGATGAAACAACCCATTGTCTGGATTGCCTATCAATGTCTGCATCCTGGCCCCCACGGTCGGGAACGGCCTCAATCCTCGCAGTCGCGCCGAGCTGGGGAATGGGATATGGGGCGGCTGTTAGGATTGAACTGCTCGTGGGAGTGTCACCCGAACTTGAGGGAGTGGCCGACTTTATGGGAATGAACTCGTCCGGCAGAGGTGAACCTCAACCTGCCAGTTGGACTATCCGTAGCCTGGATACCGAGGCGCGCTGCCTCGGGATACGGGGGAGGTACTTCGCCATGGAATATCTGATCCTGCTGGCAGTAGGCATCGTGGTAGCCATCTTCCTGGTGGAACCGGCCACAGACCCCCACCTGGATGAGTGCCACCACCAAGACCCCGACAAGGATACTAAATGGGCAATAAAGGAAAGAACACCTTTGGTTTTGACTCGTCATGTCTGCTTCCTTGCTGGGGACGGCACTCCAGGCCGGGGCGGACGTGGTGTACAAATGCGGCAGGAGCGAAAAGGTGGTTTATCAGGACATCCCGTGCAAACCCGGGGCTTATCGTGACAACGTACTTAGCGCCCGCACGGCGAAGGGGGCCGTGACCTACGTTTCCCTGAAGGAACCCCAGAAATTCCCACTGGGTGCTGGCAATGTATTGGAGCCACCGGCTCTTTCGGAGCAGGAACTACAGGCACTGGAAGAACGGCAGCAACTGCTGGGCAAGCCTTCCATAAAACAGCAGCTGGCCGCGCCGACGCCCATTGAGGCCAGGTCCCATGTGGTGTGGATCAGCGTGAGCTTCAATTATTTCGCAGTGCGTTCGAAGCCGAATATGGCGAGCGTCCGGACCAGGAGTGGTAGGCGAAATACCGCGCTTGTTGGGATTCGAATTTCGAAATCTGGAAAAAGGCCTGGAAAGCCTGCCACAGTGCCCATGTACCCACGGCAGAGCCTGGAACTTTGGAATAGACCCCAAAACCATGGCCGAGCAGCCCTATCGTATCAACCGTGACATGGTTCACGAGATGGGCCTCGGTAACTCCTGTGATCGGTCCTCACCCATGTATCCGACCTGGGATGGCGGCCGAACCGAAGGCGTTATCCGGGACTGTCCGGAAAACCAAAGGGGCAAGGTCGATTTGATTTGGGCTACCGACATCCGATTCCGGGTTCAGGCTTAATTCAACCCCACCCCACACCCCCCCACCGTCACCTTGACCATTTTGCTGGCCTTGTAGAACTGGCCCCGGCTGCGCACCACCACCCAGACATTCGAGGTCCTGGACAGCTTGATGCGGGTCTTCAGTTCGGGCAGGACATCGGGAGCGATCCAGAAGGACGCCACCAGTGGTTGCGGGTTCCTCTCCGCGAAGATCACGAAACCATCCACCTCGGGCAGGGTGGTGGAACATTCCAGGAAGACGCTGGCGCCGTCCTCGGCGATGTCCGGAGCGATGATCCTGATCTCCGTGGACTGGGCCGGCTGGGCTGTGCGCAGGGCCTGAAGGAGTTCGTTGGCCGCGAGGCCCATCTGGGGGCGGATGCTCTGGTTTGCCGGGCCGGCCAGGACCGTGGCCGGGCGCAACAGGCCGGCCGCCAGGGCGATGGAGAGGGTGGCGCCGGGCAGGGCTCCACGCAAAAGCAAACGTCGGGCGGGGTTCATCCGGTTCTCCGGCACATGGGGGTGGGCCAGGGTACCAGTGTCATCCTGGGCGAATGGCCACGGTGGTCTGCGCTGCATCAAATAACCGGGAGGGCATGGCGGATACGCCTTCACCGGTGCGAAGGGCCTGGATCCCATGCCCTGGCCTGGCGGGGGCCAAGGAGGCTTGCATGGTCAGGTTGCTGGGATAACGGTCCAGGCCCTAGGACCCAGGCCGGGCCTTCCTGGCACCCAGCTTGCTCCAGGCCCAGCCCTGGGGCGCATCCCTGCCGGTCAGCAGGTAGGTGAGCACGTTGATGTTGCGCAGGGTCAGGCTTTGCTGGCGTTTGGCGCCCCGGGTGCCGCAGAACAGGATGCGGTCCCCGGGAGTGAGGGGCAGGTCGTCCACCGGCAGCAGGCCTTCGCCGGCGGATGTCTGGATCAGCAGGGCCACGCAGGCCAGGGGGCGGGCGTGGTCGTAGGGGTCCCGCATCAAGTCCTGCACCAGGATATGGCCGCCATCGTTCAGTTCCTGCCAGGGGGCGATGGCCTGTTCCCGGCTCAGTTCCACGTCCCACACCTCGGGCATGGTTTCATCGCTGACGGCGGCCATGCGGGAGAGGAGTTCGTTGGCCCAGTCTTCCTTCTGCTGCTTGGCCAGGGTGAGAAAACGCGCCAGCAGGGGGGTGGTGAGCAGGGACAGGAACTCGTGGGCGACGATGTGGGAGGGCTGCATGGTCATCTGGGCGCCGAAGCGCTGAAACAGGGGCGTGTTGGCCTGGCGGTTCTGGCGCGCCACCATGAACAGCTCGGGATTGAGTTCCCGGGCAGTCATGACGATGGACAGGTTGTTGATGTCGTTGTCCGTGCCGGCGACGATGCCCACCGCCTCACGGATGCCGGCGTGGATGAGGGTGGAGGCCTCCGTGCCCCGGCCGTGGATGCAATGCTCGCACTGGGTCTTTTCCGGCTCCGCCTCTATGACCACCACATCCAGGCCTTCCTTTTCCAGGTGGCGCACCACGGCCTTGCCGAAGCGTCCGTAGCCGCACACCAGCCACTTGCCCCGAGGCGGGCGCAGCGGGTCGGTGAGGGGATCGCCCGGCACGCCGGTGAGCCACTCGTAGAGCAGGTGATGGCCCGGGTTCTTCAGGCCCATGGCCAGGTGCTCGGCGAAGACCTCGAAGGCGTTGACGGTCTCGTCGGTGCCGAAGGAGGCCATGTTCCTGGCGGTGTCCGGCGTGTCCGCCCGACAGAAGACTGGTAACCTTGGCCGCAGCAGCTTGGCGGCCACCGCCACGCTCAGGTTGGCCTGGTCGTCGTTGGTGAGGGCGATGATGCCGGCGCACCAGGGCCGGCGCAGGCCCGCATCGATGAGGTATTCCGGCAGGCGCACGTCAGCGGCCAGGGCCGGGGTGTCCATGTGGAAGTGGCCCAGCTCCAGTTCGCTGATGCGGCGGGGGTCGATGTCCAGTACCACGGCCTGCTGGTTGCGGCTATCCAGGGCCCGCATGAGCAGTTCACCGGTCTCGCCGAAGCCGCACACGATGAAGAAGGGCTGGCGCAGGCGCCGCACGGATCGGGCGAAGCGGCTCTCGCGGATGGTGCGGCGAATGGCCGGGTCCTGCAGCATGGCCAGGATGCTGCCGATGCTGTACAGCCAGACTATGACGGTGAGATAGATGGTGACCGTGGCCCAGGCCCGCTGGCCCTCGCTGAAGACGCCGGGCAGTTCGCCGAAACCGATGGTGGTGGCGGTGTAGCTGACGAAATAGAAGGCGTGGAAGAAGTCCATGGGTGGCGCCGGCCTGCCCTGGGCGTCCACGCCGGGCACCAGGGTCATGCCCAGGATGGAGATGGCATAGCTGCTGACCAGCATGATCAGCGGCTGCCGCATGCGCCGCAGGATCAGGAAGATGGCACTGTTGACCATGGCTCCGCGCCGGCCGTTTACCTGTGGAACATCACCGTTTCGATCACCAGCAGGATCACCGACAGGATGTTGGCGGCCAGGGCCCCGGCGGCCAGCGAGACAATACCGGCGGTGTTGGAAGCATCCAGGCCGGCACCGGTGATGTAGCTGGCGTAGGCCCACACGCAGGCGGCGGCGATGAGCTGCAGGTCCGCCACGAAGCTGGCGGCCAGGTGGATGGCGCCGATCTGGGTGCGTTCGCCGAACTTGAGCACCGTGGCAATGAGGTTCACCACGATGGCGGCGAACAGCTCATACACGTGGTGATGGTTGGGGTCGGCCGCGTCACCAAAGACGAAGCCGAAGTTCAGGGTCATGGCCAGGATGATGAAGAAGCCGAAGACCACTTTTTCCAGGTTCATGGCAATTCCTTGGGTTGGCTGATAACGCGAACCCAGCCATGTTAGCCCGGATAGGCCCGGGCGTGCCCCCGCCCGGATTGCTCAGGGCCGCACGTAGGCCCAGCCCTGGCCCTGGAGCTTGATGAGCTCCACGATGCCCGCCTGCACGTAGCCGATATCGGGCAGCATGGTGTCCTTGGTGATGTTCTGGGCATTCATGGTGTTCATGCAGGCCACGATGCGCACGCCCTCGTTAATGGCGTCCTCCACCTTGTTGAACACCAGGGAATCGTCCCGCAGCATGGCGATGCCGTCGGCGTATACCACCATTTCGATGGCCACGTTCTGGGGCCCCAGTTCCCGCTGGATGTTGCGGAAGTTGCCGAACACTTCGTTCCATATCTTCTGGTCGTTCTCGGTGACGGCGAACACCACCTTGTAGCGGGCGTTGGCCGGAGGTTCGGCGGCGGCTGCAGGCAGGGTGCCCAGGGCTAGCAGCAGGCCCAGCAAGGCAAAAAACGGGCTCAGGGCGGCGTTCATGGTTTCTCCTGGATCATGGGTTTCCGATTGGTGTCGTTCCCCACCTTAACCCAGGGCCCTGCCCCATGCCTGAGCCGAATGTACTTACGGGGATGGGCCGGCCATTCCATGGTTCCGCCGACCGGGCACCAATTCGATGAGGGTGATCTCCGCCGGCGCAAGCACCCGCATGGGCGGGCCCCAGGTGCCGGTGCCCCGGCTCAGGTACAGGCGGCCGCCTCCCGGCAATTCATGCAGGCCCGGACCGAAGTCATAGCGCAGCCGGGTCAGCCAGTAGAAGGGAAATATCTGGCCAGCGTGGGTGTGGCCGGACAGTTGCAGGTCCACCCGCTCCGCCCCCAGCTTGGGCGGGACGGGCTGATGCTTCAGGAAGATCACGAACTTGTTGTCGGACAGCCCCGGCAGCAGGGCGCCGTCGTCGGTGGTGTCCATGCCCCGAGCAGAAACCACGCCGGGCCCGCCCCGGCCCGGATCGTCCACGCCGGCGATCACCAGGCCAGGCAGCACCTCCACAGCCTCGCCCCGCAGGATCCGGAAGCCCGCCTGCTCGTGGAAGGCCAGGGACATGCCCAGGCCCCGGTATTGCTCGTGGTTGCCCATCACCGCGTACTTGCCGTAGCGGGGATATATTTCGGCGAAGCTCGCCGCAGAACCCTCAAGATGAACGGCACCCCCGTCCACCATGTCGCCGGTGGAGATGAGAATGTCCGGGTCCAGGGCCTTGAGGGGCTCCAGCACCGTGGGCAGGCGGCGGGGCCCCATGTTTACCCCCAGGTGCACGTCGGAAATCAGAGCGATGCGGATGGGCCCGGTATCGGGGGGCAGTTGGTCGGTGACAATCTCCAGCCGATCAACCCGGGGGTTTAGGGCCTCATGTATGCCATAGGCGGACAAGGCCGCCACCACCGAGGCCACGGACACGAAGGCATGCCTGGATGAAGGAACAGGCAGGTGGAATACGCGGGCCGGCAGGCGCCAGGCATCCACCGCCAGGGCCAGCCAGAAAAACATGAAACTGGCCCCCATCCAGCCATAGACCAGGGCGGCCAGGGCACCCACCAGCAGACGGCAGTCACAGTGCTCCAGGGGCCAGAGCAGCATGGGCGCCAGGGTCATGAACCCCGCCCAGGCCCAGGCTGCCAGGCGCTTGCGGCCCGTCAGCCCGAAAGCCACCACGGCCTTGTGCATGACATAGGCCTGGAGACCGCCGTAGACCAGGATGAACACCAGCAGGAACATGGCCCAAATCCCTTCAGGGAGTAATGAGTAAAATTGAACTTGCCCGCCCAGAATGGGCAACGCCATTGTTGAGGAGTTCCCCGTGCACGTCACCTGCGTCCATGTCCATGTGAAGCCCGAGGCCGTGGAGGCCTTCATCGCCGCCATCCGGGAAAACCACGAGCATTCCGTGAAGGAGCCGGGCAATCTGCGCTTCGACGTGCTCCAGGACCCTGACGATCCCACCCTCTTCATGATCTACGAGGCCTTCACCAGGGCCGAGGACGTCGATGCCCACAAGGCCACCGCCCACTACCTGAAATGGCGGGATACCGTGGCCGACATGATGGCCGAACCCCGCCGGGGCGCGCATTACAACTGCCTGTTCCCCGAGTAACCGAAGCACCGACGCCATGACCATCACCTACTGCATGACCTCCAACTGCCCCTTGGCCCAGGACTGCCTGCGCTTCGAGGACGACGTCGGCCAGCACAGCCTGCACCGCACCTACGCAGACTTCAGCGAGGAACTGGTCCGCCAGGGGGACCAGGTCACCTGCCCATTTTTCCTGGACAAGCACGCCCCGCCTCCTGCGTGACCGGCTCGCGGCTCACTTTCCACCTGTCGCCTTAGCCCCCTTGCGAGAAAAGGCGATCGCCAAACTGGGTAAAGACGCCCGGCAGGACATGCGCCAGCAACGGCCCTACGAAAACTGAAGGAGAACGGACATGGCTTCGATCACCGAGACCACCGGGAACATCATGGGCGAACACATTTCCGCCCTGGAGCAGGTCCAGACCACTGCCATTGAACTGGGCATGCAGTTCGGCCCCAGGCTGCTGGTGGCCATCGTCATCATGGCCGCGGGGGTCTTCGTGGCCCGCTGGGCGGGCCGGATGGTGGAAGGCATGCTCGGCAGGATGGAACTGGAACCCCCCGTGGTGCAGTTGCTGGTGCGCATTGCCTACCTGCTGGTCATGGGACTGTTCCTGGTGGTGGCCCTGCAGAACCTGGGGGTGGAACTGCTGCCCCTCATCGCCGGACTGGGCGTGGCGGGGGCCGGCATCGCCCTGGCCATGCAGGGGGTCATGAGCAACCTGGCGGCGGGGCTGACCATCATCTTCACCCGTCCTTTCCGGGTGGGGGAATACATCGCCATCGCCGGCGAGGAGGGCCAGGTGGAAACCATCAACCTCTTCAATACCACCCTGAGCCACCTGGACCTGTCCCGGGTGGTGATCCCCAACCGCAAGATAGTGGGCGAGATCCTGCACAACCATGGTGCCCTACGGCAGTTGAACGTGGTGGTGGGCGTGGCCTACGACACGGACCTGAACCAGGCCATCGCCATCCTGAACGAGGTGCTGGCAGCCAACCACCTGGTACTCAAGGATCCGGCCCCCTTCCTCCAGGTGCATGCCCTGGCGGACTCCTCGGTGAACCTCGCGGTGAAACCCTGGGTGAAGGCCGCCGACTATGCCCAGGCCGTGGGCGAGATCAACCTTGCGGTGCTGGAGGCCTTCCGCGGCCGGGGCATCGTCATCCCCTTCCCCCAGCGGGAAGTGCGCATGTTGGCCTGACGGACAAAGCAATATTCCCTCAAAGGGGCCTCGAACCTTTCCCAAGTACGGCGGGATAAGGGGTGCCATCCACGCCGAGGCACGGTTCGGTATTCCGTGACAGCCGGGATTGCTTATTCCCAACGTCATATATCGATATCGGACGGATAAATGTACTGTCACACAACCGTGTAAACATTGAATAAAAGCGCACAGCAAGTGACTGAACAACTAGCAGCATCTGATCTTATTGATCTCGGTGGGGATGGCATGACCGATCTGACACATAACACGGAAATCAGCTTCGATATTGACCTGGCCCCAGGCCATGGATGCCTGGAAATGAGCATTTCCAATGGCTCATCGCGGCAGTCTTTCGGCCTCTCTCTCAAAGAAGCCCGCGCGCTCTCCCTGGAACTCGTCAGGCAGGCCAGTCTCGCGGAACGACGCTTGTCCCAGGATGCAAATGCCCGGCAAACGCTAGAGATTGTCCCCCGCGTAGAGTACGCCTGACGAATCTGCGTAACGCCTTACCCGGGCCGGCCAGCACCAGAACGTCTTGCCCGGATTGCACGGGTTTACCCTCACAAGCTCATGTGAGTACCTGTGGTATCGGGCCCGATACCCGTTTCCAGGCCTCGGTTCCCTGACTACATTGTTCAACTGGCCCGCTCGCCTTCGGTCGGCTGTCTGGTACGCCCCCGGTGTCATAGACACCTTGTCAGGCGTCTATGAGACTGGAGGGAAGACAGGCAACAAACGGTATACGGACATGTGCAAGGCGGAAGCGGTCAATCAGGCCTATCGATGGATCGCCCCGAACCAGTTGCCGTAAATGCCCCGCTTCCCCTATTGACCAAGCGGCCTGGCCAAGCCATAAAGCACTCACCACGGACCCGGTCCGATCGTCCCCGAGAGAAATTGATGACTTCCCGCAACACCCTCAAGCTTCTTGCCCCCGTGGCTGCCCTGATGACGAGCCTGATGCCCCTTTCCGCCAAGGCGGAGGACGCCTGCACCCAGATCATCGTCTACGCGGTGAAACAGTTCTGCAGCCTGTTGCCCAATGGCCAGAGTCTTTGCCAGCCCGTGGCCCTGACCGGCCCCGCCCCTGCCTGCCAGTTCCCCCAGCCCACCCAGTTCAAGCCGGTACCCCTGGCACCACCGTCGCTGCAATTCACCCCGGCGGCCCCCATGGCCGTGCCCACCCCGTTCCCGGGGCTGCCGATGCCTTATCCCACGCCTTACCTGCCCTCGCCCATGGCAGCCCAGCCCGTTTCGCCCTTTGCGTTGCCGCCGGTCGCGCCGACGAGCGCTCCCCCTTCCGCCTTCACACCGCCCCAGGCGCCGGCGGTCCAGCCTGCCGTCGCGACGACCACTCCCGCCGCCACGCCGGCGGTATCGCCGGCCCCGGACCTGCTCCCTCCCAAGGCAAGCGCCACCTCACCGGCCATCCAGCCCTCCCCCTCCGCATCCCCTGCGCCCGTCGTGGTCGCCCTGCCTCTTCCCCAGCAGACGCCGTCCGTGGCATCACAAGCCCAGCCCGTATCCAAGCCCGTATCCCAGGCGGCAGCCACGGCCACCGTACCGGCCGCGATGGAATTGCCGGAAGCCCCCATGCTGCCCGTGGTGGTGGCCGAGGCCCGTGCCCTGTTCGCCTTCGACAGCGCCGAACTCTCGCCCTTGGGCAAGGAAACCCTGGATAGCTGGCTGGCAACCGCGCCGGTGGGCATGCCCGTGGTGATCAGTGGCCACGCCGACCGCCTGGGCCCCGAGCCTTACAACCTGGAACTGTCCCTGCGCCGGGCCACGGCCGCCCGGGACTACCTGGTGGCCAAGGGCAAGGACGTCCGGGATATCCGCATCATCGCCATGGGCGAACTGGAA
The DNA here is from genome assembly GCA_024235835.1 of Thiobacillus sp. Taxonomy (NCBI): domain Bacteria; kingdom Pseudomonadati; phylum Pseudomonadota; class Betaproteobacteria; order Nitrosomonadales; family Thiobacillaceae; genus Thiobacillus; species Thiobacillus sp. The sequence goes on from JACKLQ010000001.1 coordinate 1,160,241, forward strand.
CCCGTAAAGCAATGCAAGGGCGGCCCCACCGAAGCCACCAAGGCCTGCCTGGCCCCCAACCGCCGCGTGCTGATCAGCCCCGAATAATGGAGAACACCATGTCTGCCAACCAAGCCAGGTTGCTGTTCATCTTCCTCGCCCTTGGCGCTTTGAACGCCCACGCAGGCGACACCGCCGAGACTGCAGTGGTCACGGGCGTGGGCGCCGCAGCCGGCACGGCCATCGGCCAGTCCGTGGGCGGCAAGACCGGCGCCATCATCGGTGGCGCGGTGGGTGGTGCCACCGGCGCGGCCGTCAGCACCTCAGGCTCCGGCAAGACCGGCGCCATCGTCGGAGGCGCCATCGGCGGGGCCGGCGGGGCCGCGGTGGGCCAGAAGGTGGGCGGCGCCACGGGCGCCGTCATCGGCAGTGGCGTGGGCGCCGCGGCAGGAGCGGCCATCGGCAAGGAAGCCACCGAGGCGGACAAGCGTCCGGGCACCACGACCAGGACCGAAACCCCGGTGGTGGTGCGGGTGGGGAATGACGACCGCTATGACGGCAAGAACAAGAAGCACAAGAAGCATAAGGACCACAAGGACCATCCCCCCGGCAAGGCCCATGGCTGGGACAAGAACCACCGGGATTAACCCCAGGTTCTGTTAACATTCACACCCCTGCGGCGACCTCAGTCTGGTCGCCGCTTCTGTTTCTACTATTCCCCATCCGCTTCAGACTGGCGCCCTGACCTACAGGCGCGGCCGATGGTTTTGGAGTTTCCATGCAGTTTTCCGATCTCGGCCTGGCCGAAGAAATCGTCCGCGCCGTCACCGAGCACGGCTATACCACCCCCACCCCCATCCAGCAGCAGGCCATCCCCGCCATCCTGGCGGGGGGCGACCTGCTGGCCGGCGCCCAGACCGGCACCGGCAAGACCGCCGGCTTCGTGCTGCCCATCCTGCATCGCCTGGGCGACAAGTCCGTCAAGGGCCCCTCCTCCGGCCGCCCCCCCATCCGCGCCTTGATCCTCACCCCCACCCGTGAACTGGCCGCCCAGGTGGAGGAGTCCGTGCGGACCTACGGCAAGCACACCAAGCTCAGCTCCATGGTCATGTTCGGCGGCGTCAGCATCAATCCCCAGATCACCCGCCTGAAGAGTCGGGTGGACATCCTGGTGGCCACCCCAGGCCGCCTGCTGGACCACGTGGGCCAGAAGACCCTGGACCTGTCCGGCGTCGAGATCCTGGTGCTGGACGAAGCGGACCGCATGCTGGACATGGGCTTCGTCAAGGACATCAAGAAAGTGCTGGCCCTGCTGCCCAGGCAGCGCCAGAACCTGCTGTTCTCCGCCACCTTCTCCGACGAGATCAAGGCCCTGGCGGACAGCCTGCTGAACAAGCCGGCCCTCATCGAAGTGGCCCGCCGCAACGCCACCGCCGACAAGATCGCCCAGAAGGTCTATCACGTGGACCGGGACCGCAAGCGTGAACTCCTCTCCCACCTGATCAAGGAACATCAATGGTTCCAGGTGCTGGTGTTCACCCGCACCAAGCACGGCGCCAACCGCCTGGTGGAGCAACTGGGCAAGGACGGCATCACCGCCATGGCCATTCACGGCAACAAGAGCCAGGCGGCCCGCACCCGGGCCCTGGCCGAGTTCAAGACGGGCAAGCTGCAGGTGCTGGTGGCCACCGACATCGCCGCCCGGGGCATCGACATCAGCGAGTTGCCCCACGTGGTGAACTACGAGCTGCCCAACGTGCCCGAGGACTACGTGCACCGCATCGGCCGCACCGGCCGGGCCGGCGCCGAGGGCGAGGCCATCTCCCTGGTGTGCGTGGACGAGCGGGACTTCCTGCGCGGCATCGAGCGCCTCATCAAGCGGGAAATCCCCAGCGACGTGGTGCCCGGCTTCGAACCGGACCCCAATGCCAAGCCCCAGCCCATCCAGTTGCGCAGCAATGAGCATCAGAAACGGGGCGGCGGGCAATCCCGCGGCCAGCCCCGTGGCGAAGGTGGCGCACGCAAGCCCGGCGGCGCCTCGGGCAAACCCAAGGCCCGCCCCGGGGGAGAACTTTCAGACCACCGTCCCGGCGGACCCCATCGCTCTGGCGGTCGCCACCGTTAACGGACCAGCACGCTGCCGGCAAACTCCGGCGGCGGGTTACTGAATCTTCACCAGTTCGACCTCGAAGGCCAGGTCCTTGCCTGCCAGAGGGTGGTTGGCGTCCACGGTGAAGGTGTGCTCGTCCACGGCGACAATGGCCACCTCCCGGATAGCCTTGGTGCCGTCGGGATATTCAATGTTGGCTTCCATCTTCTGGCCAATGCTGTAGTCCATGGGATGGGGTTGGTTGGCCTTGTAGTTCACCTGGATCATGGTCTCGTCCTCGATCCGGGGACCGAAGGCCTGCTCGGCCTTCACCGTGAAGGTCTTCTTCTCACCCGCCTTCATGCCCACCAGGGCCTGTTCCAGGGCCGGCAGGATCAGATTGGCGCCGATGTGCACCTGGCGAGGTTTGTCCTTTTCCGTGGTCTCGAACACCTTGCCGTCGGCGGTCTTGCCGGTGAAGTGGATGGTCACGATGTCTCCACCCTTGGCCATCCGGCCGTCGGACTTGCCACAGGCCACCAGGGCCGTGGCCGCCAGCAGCAGGGCAATGAGCGATGCATTCAATTTGCGCATGTTGAATCTCCAATAAAAAGGGCGGGCCCACGGCCCGCCCCTGGCTTACGACGAGATTACTTCTTCTTCAGATAGGCGCGGATGGCCTTGGTGTGCAGCTCGTCCGTGGGGGCCTTGTTCTTCAGCGCCACCTTGCCCGAACCGTGGCAGGCGATGCAGGCACCGATGCGGCTGATGCGCTGCTGCTCGGCCTTGTTGAAGGGCCGCGCGCCTTCGTGGGTGGTGCCCTGCAACTGCCGGCCTTCCTCGTCCACGATGCGCTCGGGCTCGAAGTCAGGCCCACCGCCGTCCGGGAAGTTGCGTTTCACGTCATAGGTACCGGTACCCAGGCCCAGGGCCTTGCGGCTCATGTGGCAGTCGGCGCAGGTGCGGGCGGACTTGCTGATGGTATGGGGCTGGATCGGGTTCTGCATCCAGCCGCTGGTGCCGTGCACGGTGGTGAAGACCTTGTTGCTCACCGTCTTGGTCTTCTTCTCGCTGTCGCGCTGAGTGTAGACCACCTGGCAACCGGGGATGAACGGTGACACCTTGCCCTTGGCGTTGATGCCCAGCACCGGGGTTTCCCAACGCAGGTAGGAGCGGGATTCGTTCCAGGTGAAGGCGGACTTGCCCACCGCGCCCATGGTGCCGTTCTTGGACGGATCCTCGTTGTTGCCGTCCGCCAGCCAGTCACGGGAAGGCTTGCCCGTGTCATGGTCGGTGTGGCAGCCATAGCACTGGGGCGCCCACTTGGCGTGACAGGCATAGCACTCCAGTTTCTCCATGTGCTTCGGAATGGCGACCATGGCGGTGTGGCCTTCCTCGGACAACTTGGCACCCTTCAGTTGCGGCACCGGGTGCTCCTTGCCGGTGAGCTTGGCGGTCAGCACCGGCTTGCCGTTCTTCATGCTGATGTTGTTCAGCTTGTTGCCCCAGATGGTGGTGAAGGTAGCCGCCTTCTTCGTGTTTCCGTGGCAGGTTTCGCAGCGGATTTCGACGGCGTTTTCCTTCTTCTCGTAGATGCGGCCATCGCCGTGCAGGTCGTGGTTGGTATGGCAATCCACACAACTCATGCCCCGCTCGTAGTGCACGTCCTTGGTCAGATGGTTGTACTGCTTGCCGTGCAAGGATTGCTGCTTCTTGCCATCGTCCTTGTAAGGCGAGCCGTAGCCATCGCTTTCCATGGTGCCGATGAAGGACACGCCGGTGCGACCGCCCCGGTTGTGGCAGTGCAGGCACTGGTATTCGGGCACCTTGGTGGTGATCTTGTGCATCTTGGGCCGGCCGACCTTGCTCTTGTCCACCGCCTTGTCACCGCCTTCGTACTTGCCAGTATCGGAATAGACCACGTGGCAGGCCGCGCAGCCACTGGCGCGGACGTCGCCGTGCTGCTGGGCACCGCCGCTCCACAGGTGGCAACGCAGGCACTGGTTGCGCAGGTAATCGTCACCGGGGGAGTTGGTGGCGCCATCGGGCTGATTCGGATCGTACTTGGGTATCTGCCAAAGTCTTGCCACCGCGCCGGGCCGGTCGGTGGGGCCGCCTTCCACTGCATAGGTGGCGTACTTGGACTTGCGGTCCTGGGCGCCGAAGCCGTAGCGGGTGCCGGAGATCATGCCGGCCATGGTGGCGTGCAGGGATTTCTTGCCGTTGGCCAGATGGTCGGCGTGGCAGGTACCGCAGGTCTTGTCCGCCACCCGGAAGTCGGCGGGGTTGGCGTACATGCCCTTGTGGGCCACCTTCGCATCCTTGGCCTCCGCGCCGTTGCCCTGGTGGCAGAAGGTGCAGGACAGCTCCTTCATGGTGGGGGTGTCGGCGATGCGTTCGATGCCCTCGTGGCAGGTGAGGCAGCCCTTGTCGTCGTCCCAGGCGGCCGCGGCCGCGAAGGGCAGACACAGCAGTGCCAGCAGCAGGTTCCAGATACGGAATTTCATGGTGTTTCCCCTTGTGGCGTCAGACATCAAGGGGTGATTAGCAGCAACCGTGCCACCCGCCGGAATGCGGGCAGGCCGTTGATTAGACAGGGGCGATGCGCCCCGGGAGGGCCCCGCAGCCGATCAGAAACAGACCGGGGCGGTTAAGGAATGACCGCTCAGTCCAGCGCCGTCAGGGTGGCCAGGATCGCCGCCATTTCATCCACCATCGGACGGGCCAGATTGAGCCGGGCAGCCCGCTGGGAGGGGGTGTCCGGATAATCATGGGCCAGCGTGTTCCGGGTGGCGCGGATTTCCTCCCAACGTTCCGCGGAGGGCAACAGGCCCAGGCCTTCCAGGCGGTCAAGCACATCCCGCATGGGCCGGTCCTCATAGGGTTCGCGCAGCCTGCCCACCAGCATGGCGCGAAACGCCTTTTGCCCCAGCGTGTCTTGAAGGCGGGAGAAGCGGAACGCGAACTGGTCCAGCGCGGCCACCAGCTCATCCGCCGGCGTCGCCATCGCCTCCGCCGTCAAAGGCCAGGAAATACGTCCCTGGGCGTCACGGAGATAGCGCAGGTGGCGTGCACACTCGGCCAATACCGCCACGCCGGACGATTCTCCATGCCCGCTCAAAGCACACGCCCCTCACGCCCGGCGACTTCATGGATAGGCAAGTCGCCCCCCGGCGTCTTGACCACCAGATCGATCTTGCGATCGCCCAGCAGCCGCGCCAGGCGCGCCAGCATCCGCAGGCGGCGCGCCTCCGCTTCCTCGGGGCTCAACTGGGTTTCCACATAAAGATCGATGTCGCCGCCCCGGGCGCTGTCATCGAGGCGCGAGCCGAACAGCCGCACCGGCGCGCCGAAGATTTCGGCGGCGGTGTCGCGAATGATCCCGGCGGTCTCGCTGCTGATTCTCATGATGGGCGGATGATAGAACTCGGGCAAGCGAGATGCCACCTCCCCCCACTTACCCTACTCCCCCTCGTCCTGGAACTCCCCCAGTTCGTAAAGCCTGATCTTGTTGCGCAGGGTCAGCCGGGTAATGCCCAGCAGAGCGGCGGCATGGGTTTTGTTGCCGTGGCAGTGGCGCAGCACCCGGGCGATGTGCAGCTTTTCCATCTCCGCCATGGCGAAGGGCTGAACGACGCCATCCCGGGACTGGCAGTTCGATGCGGTGCACAGCTCCTTGGGCAGATGCTCGGGGCGGATGGTCTCGCCACCCGAGAGGATGAGGGCCCGCTCCAGTACGTTGCGCAGCTCCCGCACGTTGCCGGGCCAGACATAGGCCGCGAGTCGCCCTTCCGCCGCAGGAGTGACGCCCAGCGCCTTGAGGCCCATGACCGTGGCGGCCTGGGCCAGGAAATGCCGGGCGAGGGGCAGGATGTCCTCGCGCCGCTCCCGCAGGGGCGGTACGTCGATGCCGGCCACGTTGAGGCGATAGTAAAGATCCTCCCGGAAGCGGCCCTGGCGGATGAGCTCGTTCAGGTCCCGATTGGTGGCGGCCACGAAGCGCACGTCCACCTTGAGCTCCCGCCCGCCCCCCACCCGGCGGAAGGACTGGGTCTCGATGGCCCGCAGCAGCTTGGGCTGCAGGGCCGGGGACAGGTCACCGATCTCGTCCAGGAACAGGGTGCCGCCGTCGGCCAGTTCCAGCAGGCCCCGCTTGCTGGCCACGGCGTCGGTGAAGGCGCCCTTCTCGTGGCCGAACATCTCTGATTCCAGCAGCCCCTCGGCGATGGCTGAACAGTTCAACGTCACCCAGGGCCCCGCCGCCCTGCTGGACAGGCTGTGGATGGCCTGGGCGATGCGCTCCTTGCCGGTGCCCGATTCGCCCCGGATCAGCACCGGGGTACGGGGGGCGGCGGCGATGCGGCGGGTCATCTCCGCCGTGGCCAGGAAGGCGGGACTCTGGCCGATCATGCCCTCCAGGGACGCGGGCGGCGGCACCACGACCCGCAACCGCTCCACCTCGGAACGCAGGCGCTGGGTCTCCAAAGCCCGGGCCACCAGGCCGCGCAAATCGTCCAGGTCGAAGGGCTTGTTCAGGTAATCATAGGCACCTGCCTTGAGGGCGGACACGGCAGTGCGCACCTCGGGATAGGCGGTCATCACCACCACCAGCAGCCTGTCATCGATCTCGTGTAGACGGCCCAGCACGTCCAGGCCGTTGCCATCCGGCAGACGCAGGTCCAGCAGTGCCAGGCCATAGCTGTTGGCCCCGGCCAGGACCAGGGCGGCGGCGGCATCGGCTGCCTGGTCCACCTCGTAATGCCGCGCCAGCACCTCGGCCAGGGTCTGCCGCAGGGTGTCGTCGTCGTCCACCACCAGGATGCGCTCGCTCATGCTGTTTTCTTCCCATCATCAAGGCCGGCACAGGGTACGGGTTCCACCCCCTCCGCTCCAGGCAGGGCCGCGGGCCAGTCGAACTCGAAGCGGGTACCGTGGGGTGGATGCGGATGCACATGGATCTCCGCGCCATGCTGCTCGGCGATCTTCTTCACCACCGCCAGGCCCAGGCCGGTGCCGTCCGGCCGGGTGGTGAAGAAGGGCTCGAACATGCGCGCCCGGATGTCGTCGCCGATACCGGGCCCGTCATCCTCCACGCAAAAATGCACCCGCCGCCGCCCATCCCTGGACAGGGACGCTCCCTGGGGGGCATTGCACATGGACAGGGTGATCACGCCCGGGCCGTCGATGGCGTGGATGGCGTTGATCACCAGGTTGAGCAGCAACTGCTTCAGCTGGTTGGGGTCCGCCAGCAGAGGCGGGATATTGCGCCCGCATTGGCGATGTTGAATGGCGATGCCCTTCTCCTTGGCCTCCTTGCGGGTCCACAGCAACACGTCATCCAGCACGTCCTCCAGGCGGCAAGGCATGGGGTGGCAATCCTGGGGCGCCGAGAAGCCATGGAAGGTGCGCAGGAAGCCGGACAGGCGGTCGATCTCGTTCTCCAGGCGAGGCAGATATTTCCCCATGGCTGGAGAGGCCGGCTCGTCCTGGCGCAACACCTGGACCACGGCCTTCATGCCCGCCAGGGGGTTGCCAATTTCATGGGCCAGGCCCATGGCCAACTCCCCCAGGGTGTTCATCTTCTCCCGCTGGAACATCTGACGATCCTGCTCCCGGCGTTCGTCCACGAGCCTTTGTAGCAGGTGGCGGGACACCAGCCAGCCCGCCAGGGCGGTGGCGGCCAGGGCCACGGTCAGCACGCCATAGAGCAGGTAAAGATTGAACACCGCCCCGAAGAAGCGCTGCTGGGGATAGGCCAGGGCCAGGGCCCAGGCCCGGGGCGAGGTGCCCTGATGGCCGGAGGGCGTACGCATCGCCACGGGGGCGTAGGCCGCGACACGCTCTTCGTCCACGGAGACGCCCCCCTCTCCGCCCAGGAGGCTGGCAAGAGCGGCCCGCGGGAAGTCACCCTCCAGCCTATCCACAGCCTGCATGGCGAAGGCGGAAGGCGTGGGCGTATCGCCCGTGCGGGCAAGGAAATACCCTGCCCGGTCGAACAGATAGGCGGTGCCGCCATGGGCCTCCGCCAGCTGCTGAACCTGGCCCAGGAACAAGTCCGCGTGCAGATTGATGATCAGCAACCCCCTGATCCTGCCCTGGGCGTCGGCCACGGGCGTCGCCACGCGCACCACGGGGCGTTCGGGGGTTTCCACCCGACCGTGTTCGATGTTGAGATCCAGGGGCGAAACATAGATTTGCCCTGGTGCCAGGGCCATGGCCTCACGGAAATAGTAACGGTCGGCCTTTTCCTGGAGGCCGGAGGGCGGAACCAGGACCAGACCGTCCTCCAGGCGATCCACCCGCACTACTTCCCGCCCCGCCGCATTCAGGTAGCGCAGTTGGTAGATGTAGGGGTAGGCGGTGGCGAATACCGCGAAGTTGCTTTCCAATTGCGCTCTGGCCTGCTCAGAGGGGTTTACCACCAAGGCATCGAGGGTGGTGGATGCGCTGAGGTATAACACCTCGCTGGACAACTGCTCCATGAAGCGGGACACGGTCTCGGCCCGGCTGGACACCTCCTGCGCCAAGTGTCCGAGCAACTCCTGCCGCAGGGTCTGGATGGAGTAGTGAATGCCCACCAGGCCGGCGATGGCGAGCGGAATGACCGCCGCCGAAAGGAAAGCCAGGTACACCCTGGCGGAGGTGCCTCGGAATTGAACCGGCAGGAGCATCGTTCATCCTTGGTGAGGGTGCGCCCAATTATCTCCATTCGCGACACTTTGGGGTGATTTGGTCCCTAACCCCTACTGGCACCACACATCACGACAAAGAGGGCATGTCTGCTACGGACACGCGCTTTGTGTCTGGCTTAAGGCCTACTCCGGCTTGGGAATGGTCAGCGGCACGAAGGTGTTGCTGTCCTGGCGCTTCACCAGCAGGGGTACGGTGACGCCCGGAGGCAGGGCAACGGACAACTTCCGCAGTTGGGCGGCGTTTTCCACCACTTGGCCACCCAGGCGCAGGAGGATGTCCCCCGCGCGGACACCCGCCTCGGCGGCGGGACCCGCCCCCATGTCCTCCACCAGCACGCCGCCCTTGAGGCCCAGCACCTCCAGGGTGGCGGCATCCAGGTCCGAGACCTTCACGTCAAGGGGGTCCACCGGGACCGTGTTCTTGACCTGCTGGCTGTCCGATCCCAGTTCGCCCACCTTGACCCGCACCGGAGACACGCGACCATCCCGCAAGACCACCAGCATGTGCTCGCTGCCGGGCCGGCTGGCACCGATGAGGGGCGGCAGGTCGGCGCTGTCCACCACGGCGAAGTCGTCCAGGGCCAGGATGATGTCGCCGGGTTGCAGGCCGGCCTGCTGGGCCGGTCCGCTGGGGCGCACCTCCGTCACCAGGGCGCCCCGGGGGGCCTCCAGGCCATAGGCCTGGGCCAGCTCCAGGGTCAGTTCCTGGGCGCTGACCCCCAGCCAGCCATGGGTGGCCTTGCCTTTCTCCACGATCTGCTTGGCCACGGCCACGGCAGTGTTGATGGGAATGGCGAAGGAGAGGCCCATGTAGCCGCCGCTGCTGCTGATGATCTGGGCGTTGATGCCCACCACCCGACCCGCCAGGTCGAACAGGGGCCCGCCGGAGTTGCCCTGGTTGATGGGCACGTCGGTCTGGATGAAGGGCACGTAGCTGTCGTTGGGCAAGGTGCGGCCCAGGGCGCTGATGATGCCCTGGGTGGCGGTGCGCTCCAGGCCCAGGGGGGCGCCGATGGCCAGCACCCACTGGCCCACCTCCAGTTTGGAGGAATCCCCCAGGGTCACCACGGGCAGGTTCCGGGCCTCCACCTTCAGCACGGCAACGTCGGTCAGCGGGTCCACGCCCACGATGCGGGCCGGCAGTTCCCGCTTGTCGGCGAAACGCACCGCCAGTTTCTCGGCCCCGGCCACCACGTGGCCGTTGGTGAGGATGACGCCGTTGGGGGAGACCACGAAGCCGGAGCCCAGGCCGGTTTCCCGGGGTGGCGTGGGGAGTGGGCGATCCTGCCGTCCCTCCTCCGAGGCACGGCCGGTCTTGGCGCGGAACACCCGCACGTTCACCACCGCCGGCCCCTGGCCGCGCACCAGGGCAGTGAAATCCGGCAACGCCAGGACAGGCACGGCCTGGGACACCACTGGCGCGGAGGGCTCCTGGTTAGCCGCCTTGCCGGGACCTGCCCCCTCCTCGCCACGGGCCCCCAGGGACCAGGCCGCGAACAGGGCCAGGCCCCAGGTAACCAACGTCTTCAGCATCCGTGTTCTCCAATGATTGTCTGGCGCGACGGTTCGACTGCTTCGGCCGGGAAAGATTCATCCAGGATTTTGGCGCCGAACCCGCCCCCTGCTTATCATGAAATACATATCACCACCGGTGCATGGCCATGGACGCCCAACCCCTGCTCGCCAAACTGGACCAGCTCAACGCCATCGGCGTGGCCCTGTCCCGGGAAGAAAACATCGACCACCTGCTGGAACGCATCCTGCGTTCCGCCATGGACCTGACCCACGCCGACGCCGGCACCATCTACCGGGTCAACGGCAGCGACGAAGACCACCGTACCCTGGAGTTCCGCATCCTCATCAACCGCACCCTGGACATGGAACTGGGGGGCAGCAAGGGGGGCGAGATCGACCTGCCGGACATCCCCATCCTGGATGCCGAAGGCAAGCCCAACGACCATATGGTGGCGGCCTACGCAGCCGCCCGCCAGGTCACGGTGAACATCGCCGACGCCCAGCACGCCGAGGGTTTCGATTTTTCCGGCACCCGGGAATTCAACCGGCGCACCGGCTACGTCTCCCAGTCCTTCCTCACCGTGCCCTTGATCGACCACCACCGGGAAACCATCGGCGTGCTTCAGCTCATCAACGCCCTGGCCCCGGAAACCGGCGCCATCCGCGCCTTCTCCAAGGAGGAGCAGAGCCTGGCGGAATCCCTGGCCTCCCAGGCGGCCATCGCCTACACCAAGCGCCGCCTCATGGACCAGCTGGCGGAGCTGTTCGAATCCCTGGTGAGCCTCATCAACACCGCCATCGACGAGAAATCCCCCTATACCAGCAAGCACTGCGAACGGGTGCCGGCACTGACCATGATGATCGCCGAGGCAGTGCACGGTACGGAAACCGGCCCCCTGGCGGCATTCCGCATGAGCGACCCGGACCGCTACGAGCTGCGCATCGCCGGCCTCATGCACGACTGCGGCAAGATCACCACGCCGGTCCACGTCATGGACAAGGCCACCAAGCTGCAGACCCTTTTCGACCGCATCCACCTGCTGGACGCCCGCTTCGAGGTACTGCGCCGGGATGCCGCCATCCAGCGGCTGGAACGACTCACGGACAGCCCGGAGGACTGGCAGTCCATCGACACGGAGTACCGGGAGCGCCTGGCCGAACTGGATCAGGACCAGTCCTTCCTGCACCGCTGCAACGTGGGCGGCGAGGCCATGCAGGCATCAGACCAGGAAAAGGTCAGCCGTATCGCCGGCTACCGCTGGACGGACAGCAAAGGGGTGGAGCAGCCTTTCCTCAGCCCCGACGAGGAGGCCTGCCTGCGCATAACCCGGGGCACCCTCACCGACGCGGAACGGGAGATCATCAACTACCACATCGTTTCCACCCTCCACATGCTGGAGGCCCTGCCCTGGCCCAGGCACCTGCGCCGGGTGCCCGAGTATGCCGGTGGCCACCACGAGCGCATGGACGGCAAGGGTTACCCGAAGGGACTCAACGGCGCGCAGATGTCGGTACAGGCCCGCATCATGGCCATCGCCGACATCTTCGAGGCCCTCACCGCCTCGGACCGCCCCTACAAGGAGGCCAAGCCCCTGTCGGAATGCCTGGCCATCATGGACCGCATGGCCCGGGAAGGTCACATCGACCCGGACATCTACGCCGTCTTCGTGGGCCAGGGCATCCACCTGTCCTATGCGCGGGAGTTCCTGCTGCCGGAGCAGATTGACGTTTGATCACCAGGTTCAGGCAGGGCCTGGGCCGTGCACGCCCTGGGCCTTGATCTCTGCCATCAGGGCAGCCGCATCCATGGGCTTGAACACCAGTTTCCAGGGCATGGAGCGGCTCGCCTCGGCAACCGATTGCCGGTTTTCGCCCGTGAGCAGGATCGCTTTGACGGGCCGGTCCATCCGCCGCTGCAGGGCGTCCAGGAATTCCGCGCCGCTCATGCCCGGAAGCCGGTAGTCCACGATATAGAAATCGGCATCACCGACCCCGGGGTCCGCCAGGGCCTCCTCGGCGCTGGCAAAGGTGGATATGCGCATGCCGTGGCTGCCCAGCGAAACTTCCGCCGCCTTGGCCGCCATCTCGTCATCCTCGATGACGTGTACCCGACAGCCCGCCAGGCCCGCATCCGCAAGCGCCCTGCCTGGAAGCCGGTCCAAGGGCTCCGGTACGCGGTGGGCAGATGCGTCCACCAGGGGTACGCGAAGCTCGAAGACGGACCCCTTGCCCAGACGTGAACGGCAGATGATGGAGCCGCCCAGGATCCCGGCAATGCGCTTGGCATTTGCCAGGCCCAGGCCCAGGCCCTTGGTCCTGTCGCGCTGGGGATTTGCCACCTGGAAATACTCGTCGAAGATGGCGCCCAGGTGGTCCGGCGCAATGCCGATGCCCGTGTCCCATACCTGGATCAACCCGTGGTCCTGGCGGCGGCGGAACGCCACCAGAATGCCTCCCTGGGGGGTGTACTTGATGGCGTTGTCGATGAGGTTGCGCAGCAGGCCCGCCAGCAACCGACCGTCCGTGAGCAACAGCAGGTCCCGGTTGGGGAAGGAGAGTTTGAAACGCAAACCCTTGGCGAGGGCCAGGGGGGCGAATTCGGCTTCGAGCCGGCCAGCCAGGTCATAGGCCTGCACAGGAAGCACATCAGGCGTGACCGTACCGCTGTCCAGGCGGGAGAAATCCAGCAGGGCATTGAGGATGTCGGCCAGGTTGCGCGTGGAGAGGGAGAGGTAATTGACTATGCGCCGCTGCTCGTCGTCCAGGGGCGACTCCATGAGGGTTTCGAGGAACAGGCGCATGGCGTGGATGGGTTGCCGCAGGTCGTGGCTGGCGGCGGCCAGGAAACGTGACTTGGCGGCGCTGGCCGCATCCGCCAGGTCCTTGGCGGCCAGCAGCTCGTTGGTGCGCGTCCGCACCAGCTGCTCCAGCTGGTCATGCTGGCCCTGCAGGGCCCGTCGGCTGGTTTCCACCTCTTCCAGCAGGGCGTTGAAGTTGCGCACCAGGTCGCCGATCTCGTCATCCCCGGCCGGGATGGCCCGGGGCACGAAATCCTTGCGTACGCGGGCGTCCCTGGCCGCGTCCGCCATGAGGCGCACCGGCAGGATGACGCGCTCCAGGAAGCGCATGGCAAGGACCAGGGCCAGGGTACCGGCTATGAGGGCCACCGCGAAGGTGGTGGCGATGTCGGCCAGGTATCCGGACCAGTAGGCCTGGAGCCGGGCCTGGACGTGGATGGTGCCCACAGGGGTCTCGTCCACCAGGATGGGCTGCCTCAGGGTGGTGGTGGTGGCCAGCGGAGCGATCTCCGGGATGCTGGTGGCCATGGACGCCATGTAGGGCGGCAACTGGCTTGCGTCGCCGTAGGTGGCGAGGCGGCCGCCGTCGCTGGTGTACACGGCGGCGGCCGTCACCTCCGGGTAGGCCTCGAACATGTGCAGCACCGCGGCGGCCACCCTTTCGTCCTGGAAGACCACCGCGGCCCCCGCGGCGGTGCCAACGGCGTTGGCGGCCGTCAGCATGGTGCGCCGGATCTCCTTGCGCACGTTGCCCAGGGTGACGTAGGCATCGCTCACCAGGGACAGGCCCAGCCCCAGCAGGACCGCCACGATGATCAGCCGTGCCAGGGGGTAGCGGATCGACCGCCGGTTGAAAAAGCTGTCCTTTAGCATGGGGTTATTCATGGGTTCGGCGCGCCAGGCGCAACAGCTCGGGGGCGAAATGGAAACCGGCGCGCCGGCCCTGGCCCAGGTTGATCTCGAACTGGGCCCCTTCCCTGCGCACGTCCATCTCGATCATGCCACCCTCCAGGATGAAGCCGGGATAGGCGCTGATGGTGAGGGCATTGTCCACCCGGCTGCTGTCCGCCACCGCATTCCAGCCCTGGCGGGAATCCACGTAAAGCACGTGGCATCCCCCCTGGGAGACAGAATAATCCAGCACGTTCAGGCGGCGCTTGCTTATCCTCCGCCCGTCCAGCTGGAACAAGGCATCCGCCTGGCGCGGGCCCCGGGCATGGATGCACAGCCGGATCTCCCGTCCGTCGCCCAGGCGCCCGGACGGAAACTCGGTGAACCTGAGGAAGTTGAAGACCATCACCGCCCGCACCGCCTCTTCCCGGGGCATCTCCTGGGCCAGGGCCACGGGGCCGTGGGCAGCCAGCGCCGCCCAGAATCCCAGGGCAGCGATGGCTAAGGCTTGGATGGCGTGAAGCATCAGACCAGACCGGTAGTTGATTGGCGCGGAGAGCCGGAGCACCTAGAACCTGTAAGCCACCTCCGCGTGGAGACTGCGACCGGGAAGGGGCAGGTTGTTGGTGACGGCGCTGCTGGTGTAGTCGTAGGCGTCCACGTCGAACAGGTTGCGGATGGATGCGGCCCACTGCCAGCGTTTCCTGGGGGCATAACGCAGGGTGGTGTCCACCAGGGCATAGGCATCCAGGGGCGCCCGGCCTGCCAGGGTTCGTTCGCCGATCCAGGTGGCCTGCACGTTCCAGTTCCAGCGGGGCAGGAAGCTCCAGTCGGAACGCAGGTAGGCCTTGTCCTCCGGAGCGGTGAGGCTCACGGCCGTGGGCAGGGCCGTGTTCATGTGGGCCACGCTGGCGCTGACCCGCCAGTTATCCGTGGCCTGCCATCGGGCCTCCAGTTCCACGCCGTAGGTGCTGCTGTCGCCACTGTTCTGATACTGGCCGGCCACGTTGGAGATGAGGTTGGTCTGGGCGAACTTGTACAGGCCCAGCCCCAGGCCCAGATCCCGGGTGGCGGCATAGGCGAAGGACAGGTCCCAGGTGCTGGATTCCTCCGGCTCCAGGTTGGGATTGGACATGACGGAGGAGGTCTTGCTGAACAACTCCAGGATCGACGGCGCCCGGAAGGCTTCGCCGTAGAGCAGCTTGGCTGTGAGCCTGTCGGTGGCCTGCCAGACCAGGGCCAGGCGGGGGTTCAGGGCATTGCCGAAATCCGAGTAGTGGTCCAGGCGCAGGCCGGCCGTGAGTTCCAGTCCGTCGGCGATGGTCCAGATGTCCTGGGCATATACATAGGTGATGCGGCGGTGCAGTTCCGGGGCGAAGGCATAGTCGCTGTCAGAAATGTCCACCAGGGGCCCGCCCGCCGGCAGGATGGCCCCGCTGGCGTCCCTGCCGTAATTGACGTGGTGCTCGACCATGAACAAATCCTCCCAGTTGTAGCCGCCCCCCAGGCGGATGGCGTGTTTCTTCAGGCCGGTATACAGGCCGCTGATCTCGAAGGTGGCACCCCGCTCTGCCGAGCGTTGACGGTTGATCAGCCCGGCCGGGTAGACCCCCAGCCCCAGGTTCGTGCACACCCCTGCAGCCGCCAGGCAGGTGAAGCCCGGCGGGCGCTCCTGGAACCCGTCGCCTGAGGCGTAGCCCAGTTGGCGATAGCGGAGTTCGGCGTCGATGCCCCAGTCCGGCGCGAAGGTCTCATTGGCGTAGAGCAGGCCCAGGTCGAAGCGGTAGTCATTGCCCGCCGTGACAGGGTCCACCACGGCCGCCCCCGTCATGGCCGTCTGCAGGTCGGAATGGCCGGTGTAGTCGGCCAGCAGGCGCCAGTTGCCGCTGGCAGCGGAGAAGCGCAGGTCCTGGCCGTTCCAGCCATAGTGGGCATGGGTCGGGGCGTAGGAGCCGCCCAGGGCGGTCTGCCCATCGGCGGCGATCCAGGGATCATGGCCATCGGTACGGGACAACTGGGCGGTGAGGCCGATCTCCATGCCGTTCCATTGGCCGCCGTATTGCATCCAGCCCGCCTGGGAATCGAAGCTGCCGGCCCCCAGGCCGGCCTGGTCCTGCTCGATCCTGCCGGCGGTCCTGGTGATGACGTTGATGACGCCGGCGGATGCGTCGGAACCGAACAGGGCGGAGCCCGGACCGCGGATGATCTCCACCCGCTCGATCATGTGGGTGGGCAGGCCTTTCCAGAAGATGCCGGAGGACCACACCAGGTCACGCATGGGGACGCCGTTTACCATCAGCAGCGTATGGGTGCTGGCGGCGCCCCGGAAGGTGATCAGGGGCCGGAATCCGAACAGGTTGGGCCTCACGTAGATGCCCGGCACGCTCTGCAGCACCTCGGTGAGGTTGGTGGCGCCCGTGGCCGCCATGTCCTCGGCGGTGATCACCGAGACCACGGAAGGAGCCTTGGACAGGGTCTGGTCCGTGTTGGTGGAGATCCTGACCTTGAGTGCCATCACGTCGTCCATGCTCATGGTCAGGAGACGGTCAACCTCGGTCCCGACATCCGCCTGGACACATACGGGCAGGAACGATGCCAGCAGGGGCAGCAGCACAGGGGATCGCTTCATGGGTGCTCTTTCGGTCAGGGTCCATCCATGGTGGTCACGGTGTTTGGGGCATGACCCTCCCCTTGGCATCCGGCTCTTTTTCCCAGCCGGCACTCCCAATGTTCCTTGGCCGCCAACGGCCACGGCCATTACAGCACGTATCTTGCCAAATCCTCGCTGGCCGCCAAATCCTTAAGTCGCGCATCCACATAGGCGGCGTCGATGCGCACCGTCGCCCCATCGCGCTTGTCGGCGTCGAAGGAAAGCTCGTCCAGCAGGCGCTCCATGACGGTGTACAGGCGGCGGGCGCCGATGTTCTCGGTGCGCTCGTTCACGCTCCAGGCGATCTCCGCCAGGCGGTGGATGGCGTCGTCGGCGAATTCCAGCTTCACGCCTTCCGTGTCCATGAGGGCCTGGTACTGGCGCGTCAGGCAGGCGTCGGTGGACGTGAGGATACGCTCGAAGTCCGCCACCCCCAGGCTGGTGAGTTCCACGCGGATGGGGAAGCGGCCCTGCATCTCCGGGATCAGGTCCGAGGGCTTGGACAGATGGAAGGCGCCGCTGGCGATGAACAGGATGTGGTCCGTCTTCACCATGCCGAACTTGGTGGACACGGTGGCGCCCTCCACCAGGGGCAACAGGTCCCGCTGCACGCCCTGGCGGGAGACGTCCGGCCCCTGGCCCTCCCGGCCGGCGATCTTGTCGATCTCGTCGAGGAAGACGATGCCGTTCTGTTCCACGTTCTTCAGGGCCGCCAGCTTGATCTCCTCCTCGTTCACCAGGCGGCCGGCCTCCTCGTCGGCGATGAGCTTCTGGGCCTCGCCGATCTTCAGCTTGCGCTTCTGGGTGCGGGCGCCGCCCAGGTTCTTGAACATGCCCTGGAGCTGGCTGGTGAGTTCCTCCATGCCCGGCGGGGCGAATATCTCCGCCTGCATGCCGGGGGCGGCCACGTCCAGTTCGATCTCCTTGTCGTCGAGGCTGCCCTCCCGCAGCATCTTGCGGAATTTCTGCCGCGTGGCGGATTCCTCCTTCTCCGCCGCCGTGGTCCTGGCGTCCAGTTCCCAGGACTCCCGGGCGCCGGGCAGCAGGGCGTCCAGGATGCGGTCCTCGGCGGCCTCCTCGGCCCGCAGGCGCACCTTGCGGGTGGCCTCTTCCCGCTCCTGCTTCACGGCGATCTCCATGAGGTCGCGGATGATGCTGTCCACGTCCTTGCCCACGTAGCCCACCTCGGTGAACTTGGTGGCCTCCACCTTGATGAAAGGCGCCCCGGAGAGCCGCGCCAGGCGGCGGGCGATCTCGGTCTTGCCCACGCCCGTGGGGCCGATCATGAGGATGTTCTTGGGCGTGATCTCCTGGCGCAGGCCGTCCGCCACGCGCATGCGGCGCCAGCGGTTGCGCAGGGCGATGGCGCAGGCCCGCTTGGCCGCCTGCTGGCCGACGATGTGCTTGTCCAGTTCGTGGACGATTTCCTGGGGGGTCATCTGGGTCATGATGAAAACTGTCTGGAGCGAAGGTGGATTATCCCCGAAGCCGTCACCACTCCGGGACCCGTCAGGGTCTATAGTTGCACCAAAACCAGCGGGCATGGCGAATTGCCATCCCCCGCGTGTCATGAACCCACTGGTAGGAGCGCCGCTCGCGGCGCGAACCCACGATAGGGCAAGAATCCATTCGGCCTGCAAGCGGGCCTCCTACCGGGTTGTTCCACGTTAAGCAAGGAGGAGACGGACCATGGCCAATCCCACGGTTTTCCCGTGCGGCGCCCTCTGCCTGGCGGCCCTGGTCGCGGGCGTATCCGCCCAGGCCGGCGAGCCGGGCATCACCCGCTCCGGCGACCTGGAAATGCGCTGCCTGGCCCTGCCCACCAGCGAACTGACCCCTGAAGCGGCGCGGGAATACAACGTGGCCCGGGACCCCCGGCGGGGCCTGCTCACGGTCACCATCCAGCGCCATCAGGGCCCGGGCAAGGCCAAGCCCCTCCAGGCCCAGGTCTTCGCCGGCGCCATCAACCAGGCCAACATCGTCTCCACCATCCCGGTGCGTGAGGTGCAGCAGGGCGACACGGTGTACTACCTGGGGGAGTTCCACGTGACGCCGCCGGACACCCTGCGCTTCCTGGTAAACGCCAACACCCTTCACGGCAGGCCCCTGAAGGCGGAATTCACCCGGGCCTTCGGCGCGCCTTGAACCCGCCCATGGAACCCCTGCCGCCCTGGGCGGCCTGGCTGGCCCAGGACGCCGACGGGGCCCGGTGGTGTTACAAGGCGGAACCCGACCGTTCATGGCCAAGAGGCCACCCCCGCTGTTGAAACCGGGTAGGAGCGCCGCTCGCGGCGCGAACAGGGTGTCTTGGACGGACAAGGATTCGGCCCGCGAGCGGGCCTCCTGCCGCCTTATGTTTCACGGTAACCAGCCGACACCGGTTGGTACGAAAACGAGGTGGGGCGCTACCTGAAGGTGGGGCACGACGCCCCCAACCCGGCGTGGCGGGAAGCGCTCATCAGGCTGGAAGGCCGGCCGTAGGCAACTGACCCTTGTTCCGAAGAGATGTCGAGAAGGAAGCGCCCCATGCCCCTCATGCCCCCAAGGCATCCAGGGGACTCATCGCCCCCACCCCGCCCCGGTTGAGCACATGGGTGTAGATCATGGTGGTGGACACGTCCGCGTGCCCCAACAGCTCCTGCACGGTGCGGATGTCATGCCCCCGCTCCAGCAAATGGGTGGCAAAGCTGTGGCGCAGGCTGTGGCAGCTGGCCTTGCGCTCGATGCCCGCCCGCAGCACCCCGGCGCGAATCGCCTTCTGCACGCTGTCCTCATGCAGATGATGGCGGCGCGACACGCCTGAACGCGGGTCCACCGACAAGCGGCCGCTGGGAAACACGAACTGCCACCCCCACTCGCGCCCCGCCGCCGGATACTTGCGTGCCAGGGCATCCGGCAACACCACCTCGCCCCGGCCCTCGGCCAGATCCGCTTCATGCAGCCGGCGCACACCCTCCAGATGCGCTTTCAACCCCGGCACAAGCGCCAAAGGCAAGGGCACCACCCGGTCCTTGTCCCCCTTGCCCCGGCGCACCACGATGAGGTTGCGGTCAAATTCCACGTCCTGCACCCGCAGGCGCAGACACTCCAGCAGGCGCATGCCCGTGCCATACAACAACGCGGCAATCAGCCCATGCACGCCCTGCATCACCCCCAACAAGCGCCGCACCTCGGTTGTGGAAAGCACCACCGGCAAGCGCTTGGGCCGCTTGGCCCGCACCATGGGGCCCAAGTCCCCCAGGGGCTGCTCCAGGGCCTTGTCATAAAAGAACACCAAAGCGTTCAGCGCCTGGTTCTGGGTGCTGGCCGCCACGTTACGCACCACCGCCAGGTGCTGCAAAAACCCCACCACCTCGGCGGCGCCCAGGCTCCTGGGCGAACGCTTGCCATGAAAGGCCACCAAGCGGCACAGCCAATGCAGATAGGTTTTTTCGGTGCGGATGGACATGCCCCGGGTACGGATGACCCGGGATAACAACACAAAGTCCTCCCGATGCAGGTGCACCACCTCCGCGCATCCGCCCTCCCCCATGCGGTCCAGCAAGGACGCCTCAACCACCTCGGGCGCCATGGACACCTCCGGCTGCCGGGCGATGGTGGGGTGCCCAGGCTCCAGCTCCGTGGCCGAGCCCAGCCAATAGGCCCAGTCGAAGGCATCCAGCCATTCTGGTTTAACGGTGCTAAACAGAATCCGTATAGCAACAACCACCTGCCGGAACTGCCAATCCGCCAGTCCCCCCTCCCGCCCCACCCTTTGCAGGTAGCCGGACACGTCATCCGCGGACAGATCAGCCAGCCTTTGTCCCGCGAAAGCCCGGATGAACCCCTCCGCGCGGAGCACATGCCAACGGTCCGCGGGGGGCTTAACACCTTGTTTATGAGGAAGTTTCAGGTAGTTGTCCCAAAACCTGCGCTCCCGCGCCTCACGCGATGCTTCACTCATGCGTACCTCCCTGATACGGTAATGGTGAAATTTTTTCGGGATGGTACGCCGGAAGCGGCCTGAACGGCACCGGCCCGGTCGGTGATATCAAGAATCCGTATAGCACCGATATGCAAGATTCTGTTCAATCAACTGTTAGGCAACGAGAAAGGAGGATTCGCAAATGAATTTACTTGAACAGCGTGAGCTGCTCGTGCGAGAGAAAATTGCAGCAATGGCGCAAGGTCAGGAGGCTGGTCTTGCGGCTATTTTTGGCAAAGATTGGGAGCAGATTGGTAGTCCAGGTCAACGAAAAGAATTTGGTCGATTGTTCAAGGCAGCAGTATCAAGTGGATCATATCCAGAAATCGCATGGGTCAGAATTGAAAACTCTGGTCGATACGATGTTTATAAAAAACTGTAACAGCGCCCAACTGATATAGGGGAAAATGCAATGAGACTTGCCGTTTTAATAATTGGGCTGTGTTTGGTTATGCTCGTTGGAATGCAATCATGCACCGTTATGGTTGGAGGTGGTATAGCCGACAACAAAGACCTTTCCGGTGGCGGCGCGATTGGTGTGTTCGTATCGTTCTTGTTTATATTGGGCTCCGCATTCGTAATGGGATACCCAAAAGCGTCAATGATAATTTTCTTGATTGCATCGTTTTTTGGGTTTATTGGCGCTTCTGGCAGCACATTCAGCGATCTTTATTTTTGGTCATTCATTTCTATCGTTCTGGCGGTCATGTCCTACCTTGGAATCAAAGAAAAAAAGAAAAAGGACGAGTTGCAAGCATCAGCAAAATAAACCAATGCCTAACAATGGGCTCCAAGGGACGCTCCGCTTCGCTACGCGCCCCTGATCCATAGCGTTAGGCATATAAAGGTTTCTGTGTGACCCAAGTAATATACAACTATTTTACTGAGCGCGAAGGGGTGATGGCGGTCGAACGCGTCGTCAACCAAATGCGCTGCATTTGGCGTGAAACCCCCAACGCCGATGTCGGAATAGATGGTCAAATTGAGTATGTTGATCTCAATGGCAACTGCACCGGCCATGTTGTGGCGGTCCAAGTTAAATCCGGAGCCTCCTACATAAAGAAGGTTGCAGGTGGAATCTCTTTTACACCAACTGATCGACACGCCTCGTACTGGGAGCGATTCCCTCTCCCAGTTCTAGTAGTCATACATGATCCAACTACTGGCAATAGTTATTGGGCTGACGTAAGGAGATACCTTCGATCCGATCAAAGTAAGACTAGAACTATCGTTATACCAGAAGAGCAAGTACTCAATATTGATAACAGGTACGCATTGTTCGAGTCTTGCGGCGCATTTGGCATGCCACCCATGGCAGAGCTCGATATAGTTAAGGCTCTACTCCAGCAAAAAAGTAGAAACGCCGCTTTTGATCTTTCCTTCTTTGATATCTTTAGCAACGGATTGACTGATATCGGAAGGAAATTGTTTTTCTCCCTGGAGTTTTGCATAGATATTGCGGAGGCAAAGCTGGCAAAAGCAAATAGCCTATTCGGGGTAGGAATGGGCTATCAAGAGCGTCTTTTCATTGATAACTACATTGATTTCATAACCGCTCAATCTCTTGTCGTAATTGACTATTGCGATTACCTCATTGACCGAGATGAGCGACAGATGTCTCCCACTATGCTAATGCCCCTGACTGCTAGAGGGCGAGCTGTTCGTGACTTGCTGCGTAACTTGGGACAAGGCGCCCCGTCACGCTCACTTACTGAGAATCCCGTAGAGATGCAAAAAATGCCGCCGTACTATCTTCGGCTCGAAGCCAATCTTGCGCTGGCGGAGATTCTGGAAGGGAGGCTCGCAAATGCCTAACAATTCATATATGGACTCCCCCCAAAAGCAAGAGCGTTGATCGATAAGAATGACCGAGAGGAAACGCATGCAGTCGTATATCCGGCATCTGGAGTGGGTTCTGAATGACCCGTGCCGACATGGAATCTGCCCACGGGGCGCCAATCGGTACAAGCGGCTGCTGGGGAGCCGGCAGTGTTATCGGCGTCAATCCGTGTGGGTGCGACCTCTTTAGCCATGATGGGCGATCAGTCTCTTGGCAAACGCGGGGTGGGAAACACTGTTTTCTCCTTGCTGAACCTATTGGGCGATGGCGAACGCGGTGCGTTCGATCTTCTTGTTCGGCCGGCTGACCGGCTGGCCGTAGGGCGCGGCATCCCGGAGCACGGCAAAGCAGATGCGCGCCAGCTTGTTGGCCAGGGCGCAGGCCGCCTTGTTGTGGTTGGCCCGTGCCTGCACCTCAAGCGCCCAGGTGCGCAGGCCATCCAGGCTCCGGTTCGCCTGTCGGGCCACGTAGGCCGCGCGCAGCACGGCTCTCGCCCCGTGGGTCAACAGCATCCTCAGGTAACGGTCGCCCTTCTTCGAGATGCGCCCCAGGGTCCGGCTGTTGCCGGACGAGAATTCCCTCGGCGTGAGACCGAACCAGGACGCGAAGTGGCGGGCATCCTTGAAGTGGGCCACCGAGCCGCCGGTGGCGGCGACCATCGCCGTGGCGGTGAGCAGGCCAATACCCGGCACGGTGAGCAGGTGGGCACAGGCCGGACTGTGACGGGCGGCATCGGTCAGTTCCCGTTCCATTTGGGCGATGCGTTGTTCCAAAAGGCGTATTTCCTCGATGAGCCGGTTCATGGCGCCCCGGATCAGCCCGGGGATACGCACCTCGGGATCGGCCAATGCCCGGCTGATTGCCTCGACGCCGGTGCGCGCCCCCTGTGGAATGACCAAGCCGAATTCCCGGCAGAAACCGCGCAAGGCGTTGATGCGGGCGGTTCGCGTGCTCATCCAGAGGGAACGGATGCGGTGCAGGCCTTGCAAGGCCTGCTGCTCTTCCGACTTGATCCGCACGGGCACGATGTCGGACGCGCGAGCCGCTTCAAGCAGGGCGCGGGCATCGGCGGCGTCAGTCTTGTTGCGCTTCACGTAGGCGCGGACATAGGCGGCGGGCAAAAGCAGGACCCGGATGCCCAGGCCGGCCAGGCGCCGGCCCCAGTAGTGGGCGGAACCGCAGGCTTCCATGATCACGGTGTCGATATCGCGGTTGTCGAACCAGCGCTCAAACTGGGCGCGGGTGAGGCGGTGGGATTCGACAACCTTCCACTGCGCATCGGCGACGGCGAGTTGGAAAATGGATTTGGCCAGATCAACGGCTACGGTTGTACTAGCTTTCATGGTGGACTCCTTTCGTCTCAACCTGATCCCCAACCCTTGGTAGATCATTGGTGCTTAGACACCGCGATAAGGCGGGGGGAGTCCATCCCATCAGTCGAGAGGGACCGCCTGCCGGCGCTGCCGGCAGGTACCCTCCGCGGCTTCGCCGCTCCGGCGGCCCCTCACGTCAGACGTTGGGCATCTTGATGCCGTAAGGCACACAGGCGTAGTATCCAACAGATGAAGCTCGTGAACTGGAGTACCGAGAAGAATATCCGTCTCAAAGCTGAGCGCGGCGTATCTTTTGAAGAGGTCGTATCGGCTATGTCGAATGGTGGCCTTCTTGTTGTACTGGACCACCCGAACACGGCTCAATATCCGAACCAACGCATGTTTGTGGTTCGCATTCGTGGCTATGCCTACCTGGTGCCGTTTGTGGAGACAAAGCAAGAGGTCTTCCTAAAAACGATCATCCCGAGTCGGAAGGCCACTCGCATGTATCTTGATGAGGTGCGTTGAAATGGACAATGAAGACAAACTTGAAGAAGAAATTCTGGCTTCTTTTGAAAGAGGCGAATGGCAGCCGGCTCCCAAAACCAAAAGTGAAATTGCACGTTTTGCGGCAATGGCTTCTGCATCTTTGGCTAAGGACAAGCGGGTCAACATTCGCATCTCTTCCAGAGATCTGGATGACATTCAAGCAAAGGCCGCAGAAGAAGCGATTCCTTATCAGACACTAATGGCCAGTGTCCTTCACAAATATGTCACAGGGCGTCTGGTTGAACCACAGACCAGCCCAAACCGGCGCTCAACACGGACGCTGCGCACAAAGCCGCGCAGCGCCGGTTAGCTCTACGTTGACGCTGTAGGAAAACAACCAACCTCCCCGTTGCACCGTCTTCCGCCGGCCAAGGCATTCACCCCAGCAGTTGCAGCAACCCCCACACCCCCAGGCCCGCGACGATGGCTCCCGCCAGCCGGCGCAGCCAGGGCTGGCGGGTGAGGTCCCGCAGGCTTTCCGCCGCCCAGCCCATGAGCAGCAGGTTGGGCAGGGTGCCCAGGCCGAAGACCAGCAGGAACAGGGCTCCCCGGCCCGGGGAGCCGGAGGCCAGGGCCGACACCAGCACGCTGTAGACCAGGCCGCAGGGCAGCCAGCCCCACAGCATGCCCGCTGCCAGTGCCTGTCCATGATGGCGGATGGGCATGACCCGGCCCAACAAGGGCTGCATCCGCCGCCACAGGCCGCCGCCGGCCCGCTCCAGCCACAGCACTGCCTGGTTCAGGCCCGCCAGATAAAGCCCCAGGAGAATGAGCACCACCTGGGCCAGCACGTAAAGACCGGTCTGCAGTGGGTGGAGGGTATCTGAGAGGAAGGCGGCGGCGCCCACCAGGCCCGCCAGGGCCCCCGCCGCCGTGTAGCTGGCGATGCGGCCTGCGCTGTAGGCCAGGTGGAAGCTGAAGGGCTGCTTCCGGACGGCCTGGAATGAGTGTGGCTGAAACGAGATGGCGGCGACGATGCCGCCACACATGCCCACGCAGTGGGCGCCACCCAGCAATCCGGTAAGGAAGGCGGCCAGGAGGGAGAGTTCGGGCATGGCTGATAGTCAGCAGTTGTCAGATTTCAGTTGGCAGCCTGGGATAGAACTGCGGCGGGTTTCGCTGCCGACTGCCAGCTGCTGGCTGCTGGCAGTGTTTACTCGCACAGCATCCCGTCCCGGGCCCAGGCCTGCACGTCCTTCAGCCAGGCCTTGTACCCCCCGGGCACGGTGGGGAACTGGCCCATGGGGGTCATGCCGCCTTCCAGGGCCCAGTGAATGCGCACGTCATGGATGAGGTGCTCCAGCAGCTTGGCCTCCCGGTTGCCGGCCCCCGAATTGGCCTTGATGAGCAAGCAGGCGTCCCGGGCGTTGTGGCCCGTGTAGTCCATGCGGCTACCCGGGGGGGCCATCCACTCGCCGGCGGTCAGCCCCGTTATGCGGGCCGTGTGGCACTTGTCACACAGGTAGCGGTTGCGATGGGAGGTGTAGGCGCGGCCGTTGCTCCTGCGGCTGTTGAACTGGTGGCAACTCAGGCAGCGATCATGCTGGAACTTCTGGTACAGGGCACCGCTGAATTTGACGGGCTCGGAGGCGTGGACGGGGTTCGCTGAGAACAGCAGGGTCAAGGCGATTATCTTGAACAGGTGCTTCATGGTACGGAATCGTCGCCGGACGGGGCGAAGATGTCTCGATAGGCGGCATAGGTTGAGGTGAGGGTCCAGGGGATGAAGACCAGCAGGCCCAGGCCGAAGGGGATGACCAGGGCCACCATGCCCACCATGCCCAGGATGGTGGAATAGACCAGGATGGGCCGCCAGTTGACGGCACAGGCCCACAGGCTCCACCACATGGCCTTGCCGGGCCTGAAGCCCTCGAAGTGGGCCAGCCCCGGCGAAAACCAGGTAGCCATGAGCAATGGAGTCATCAACAGGGCCCCCAGGCCCAGGGCCGGCAGGATGCCATCCAGCAGGGCCCGCGCCTCTTCCGGCGTGAGGGCGTGGGGGTCCTCGATCTGGGCTGTGAGCAGGCTCAGGTCGCCGCCGGTGAAGAAGGCCACGCCGCGGAACACCAGCAGGGTGGCCAGCATGTAGGCGAGGCCGATGACCAGCAGGCTGTCCCGCCCCTGGCGCACGCCGGCACCCAGGAAGACGAAGGTGACGGGCTCCCCCTGGCTGCCTGCCCGGCTGGCGGCCAGGTAACCCGCCACGATGAAGGGGGACAGGGCATGAACCAGAAAGCCCCCCACATAAGGCAGGGCCCCCACGCCCATGAGCACCAGAAAGACCAGGGCAGTCATGCCGGACCAGGGGACAGGGGCCTGCTTGAACAGTTCCCAGCCCTGCTTTATCCAGGCCAGGCCTTGGGCGGCGGGAGGGCGAGCGACAGTCAATGACATGGATGCAAGGGACTAAGGACTTGGGACTAGGGCAAGGGCACGGGGCGCGAAAGTGTCATCCAACCTTACAACATCTGTTTTGCTTTCCTTGCATCTTGCAGGCGCGAAGCGCCGGCCTTGCGCCTGATTCAGAACTGATGGATCACCCACATGGGGACCATGAAGTTGGGCGAAAGGTCGTCGTAGCGACGCATCAGGCCATCACCCCGGGTGTCGATGAGGTAATAGGACTTACCGTGGGGCGGTGTCACCTTGATCATGTACAGCCGTCCCTTGATACGGAATTCCTCGACCTTGTCCTCGCCCTTCTGGGTAATGGTCACCTGGGGTTCCAGTTCCCTGTCCACCATGCCCGGGGGCGGGGGGATGTAGGGCAGGGGTTCCAGCTTGGGTTTTTCTTCCGCCCAGACGGGGCTGGCGGCAAGGCTGGCGATGAGAAGATGGATGGGAAAACGCATAAGGCACTCTTAACAGTTATTGATGCATGGGAGCGTGGGTCTCGTCATCCCCGCGCAGGCGGGGATCCACAGCCTTCATTACCCGGGTTCCCGCCTGGGCGGGAACAACGGACCCACGAACGCTCCATTCAATTTTAGCCGGAGCCGACTTACAGGTTCAGCAGAATCTCCCGCTCAGCGGGAGAAGGCTGGAAGCCACGGCTCTCGTAGTGGCGGAAGATGGCCTCCACCACCTGGGCGGGCTCGTCGATCACCTGGATCAGGTCCATGTCCTCCGGATTGATCATGCCCTCCCCCACCAACCGGTCCCGGAACCAGTCCACCAGGCCGCCCCAGAAGCTGGACTTCACCAGGATGATGGGAATGGGCCGGGTCTTGCCTGTCTGGATCAGGGTCAGGGCCTCCATCAACTCGTCCAGGGTACCGAAGCCCCCGGGCATCACCACATAGGCGCTGGCGAACTTCACGAACATCACCTTGCGGGCGAAGAAGTGACGGAAGGTCTGGGAGATGTCCTGGTAGGGGTTGGCCCGCTGCTCATGGGGCAACTGGATGTTCAGGCCCACGCTGGGGGACTTGCCGAAATAGGCCCCCTTGTTGGCCGCTTCCATGACCCCCGGCCCGCCCCCGGAGATGACGGCGAAACCCGCGTCCGACAGCTTGCGGGCGATGGTCTCGGTGAGCATGTAGTAGGCGGAGTCCGGCTGGATGCGGGCGCTGCCGAAGATGCTCACCGCCGGGCGGATGGGGGCCAGGCGCTCGGTGGCCTCCACGAACTCGGCCATGATCTCGAACATGCGCCAGGATTCCCGGGCGGACAGCAGGGCCTCCTGGCTGCCGCCGGGGTCGTGGAGATCGGGGATTTTGGGTTTGCTCATGGGGTTTCCCTCTGAGGTTATGGCCGGATTGTAGTGGTAGCCCACTAAAATGCGTCTACTTCCAGGCATTCCATTCAGGCACCCCCCGCATGACCGACACCCTGCTGCTGGTGGATGGCTCCAGCTATCTCTACCGCGCCTTCCACGCCATGCCCGACCTGCGGGCCCCGGACGGTTCACCCACCGGCGCCCTCTACGGCGTCATCAACATGCTGAAGCGCCTGCGCAAGGACTACCCCACCGCCCACGCCGCCTGCGTGTTCGACGCCAAGGGCAAGACCTTCCGGGACGACTGGTATCCGGCCTACAAGGCCCAGCGCCCGCCCATGCCCGAGGACCTGGCCGCCCAGATCGCCCCCCTGCACGAGGCCATCCGGGCCCTGGGCTGGCCCCTGCTCATGATCCAGGGGGTGGAGGCGGACGATGTCATCGGCACCCTCACCCACCAGGCGGAGGCGGCGGGCATGAAGGCCGTGGTGTCCACTGGCGACAAGGACCTGGCCCAGCTGGTGACGCCCCACGTGCGCCTGGTGAACACCATGACCAACGAGGTGCTGGACGAGGCCGGCGTGGAGGGCAAGTTCGGCGTGCCTCCGAATCGCATCATCGACTACCTGACCCTCATCGGCGACGCCGTGGACAATGTGCCCGGCGTGGACAAGGTAGGCCCCAAGACGGCGGTGAAGTGGCTGGCAGAGTTCGGCAATCTGGAGAGCCTAATGGCCCGGGCCGACGAGGTGAAGGGCAAGGCAGGCGAGAACCTGCGCGCCGCCCTGGACTGGCTGCCCATGGGGCGCAGGCTCATCACCGTGAAGACCGACGTGTCCCTGGACGTGCATCCCCAGGACCTGCGCTGGGGCGAGGAGGACAAGGCCAGGCTGGTGGAGCTGTTCTCCCGCTACAACTTCCGCACCTGGCTAAGGGAAGCCAGGGGGGAAGTCGATGGCACCCCGGACACAGGCTCTTTGTCCGGGAGAACTGTGGATGAACTGTCTCCCACACCCCAGGTTCCGGTTTCCGACGTCGAGCGCCATTACGAATCCCTCCTGGACGAGGCCGCACTGGACCGGTGGCTTGCAAAACTCGCCGCCGCCGATCTCGTCTGCGTGGACACGGAAACCACCAGCCTGGACCCCTTGCAGGCCAGGATCGTGGGCATGTCCTTCAGCCTGGAGCCCGGCGTGGCGGCCTACCTGCCCCTGGCCCACCACTATGCCGGCGCCCCGGACCAGCTGAACCTGGAAGCCGTGCTGGCCCGGCTCAAGCCCCTGCTGGAAGACCCGGCCAAGGCCAAGGTGGGCCAGAACCTGAAGTACGACTGGCACGTTTTCATGAACCACGGCGTGAATCTGCAGGGCATGGTCCACGACACCCTGCTGCAAAGCTACGTGCTGGAAGCCCACGAGCGCCACGACATGGACACCCTGGCGGCCCGGCACCTGGGGGAGTCCACCATCAGGTACGAGGAGGTGTGCGGCAAGGGGGCCAATCAGATCGGCTTCGACCAGGTGGACGTGGAACGGGCCACGGCCTACGCCGCCGAGGACGCGGACATCACCCTGCGCCTGCATCACGCCCTGCATCCACGCATCGCCGCCGAGACGAAGCTGAACCACGTCTATGCCGACATCGAGATGCCCCTGCTGCCCATCCTGTGCCGCATGGAGCGCACCGGCGTGCGCCTGGATAGCGACCTGCTGCGGGCCCACTCCGACACCCTGGGCCGGGAGATGCTGGAGTTGGAGAAGAAGGCCCATGAAGCGGCGGGCCAGCCCTTCAACCTGAATTCCCCCAAGCAACTGGGCGAGATTCTGTTCAACCAGATGGGCCTCAAGCCCAGCAAGAAGACACCGGGCGGCGCTCCCTCCACCAACGAGGACGCGTTGCAGGAACTGGCCCTGGACCACCCCCTGCCCAGGCTGATCCTGGACTACCGGGCCCTGGCCAAGCTGAAATCCACCTACACGGACAAGCTGCCGGGCATGGTGAACCCCGCCACGGGCCGGGTGCACACCACCTACTCCCAGGCCGTGGCGGTGACCGGGCGGTTGTCGTCCAACGACCCCAACCTGCAGAACATCCCCGTGCGCACGCCGGAGGGCCGCAAGATCCGGGAGGCCTTCATCGCCGAGCCGGGCCACTTCATCGTCTCCGCCGACTACTCCCAGATCGAGCTCAGGATCATGGCGCACCTGTCTGGGGACGAGAGCCTGCTCAAGGCCTTCCAGGAAGACCGGGACATCCACGCCGCCACCGCCGCCGAGGTCCAGGGCGTGCCCCCGGAGCAGGTGACATCGGACATGCGGCGCATGGCCAAGGCGGTGAACTTCGGCCTCATCTACGGCATGTCCGCCTTCGGTTTGAGCGCCCAGCTCAACGTGGAGCGCAACGTGGCCCAGGCCTACATCGACCGCTACTTCAATCGCTACCCCG
Source organism: Thiobacillus sp. (assembly GCA_024235835.1). NCBI lineage: Bacteria > Pseudomonadati > Pseudomonadota > Betaproteobacteria > Nitrosomonadales > Thiobacillaceae > Thiobacillus > Thiobacillus sp. Next base: position 1,190,684 of record JACKLQ010000001.1, read on the forward strand.
GCGTGCTGGACTACATGAACCGCACCCGGGAACAGGCCCGCGCGGATGGCTACGTGGAAACCCTGTTCGGCCGCCGCCTCTATCTGCCGGAAATCCAGCGCGGCGGCCCCCGCCGCCAGGGCGCCGAGCGGGCCGCCATCAACGCCCCCATGCAGGGCACGGCGGCGGACCTGATCAAGCTGGCCATGATCGCCGTGCAGGGCTGGCTGGATAAAGCCGGCTTGAAGTCGAAGCTCATCATGCAGGTCCACGACGAACTGGTGCTGGAAGTGCCGGAGAACGAGCTGGAAACCATCCGGTCAGGCCTGCCGGAGAAGATGTGCGGCGTGGCGGACCTGAAGGTGCCCCTCAAGGCGGAACTGGGCGTTGGACCGAATTGGGAGTCTGCCCATTGAGCGCGGAGCGGGTATCCGCCCAATGGGACGTCAGCTGGCCTGGACCCGCTCCAGAGCCTCTAACAGTTCGCCCACATTGATCGGCTTGGACACATAGTCGTCCATGCCTGCATCCATGAAGCGCTCCCGATCCCCCACCATGGCATTGGCGGTGAGGGCGATGACCGGCAGGTGGCCACCGTGGAGGGCCTCGTGCTGGCGCAGGGCCCGGGCCACCTGGAGGCCGTCCATGACCGGCATCTGCACGTCCAGCAGCACCGCATCGTAATCATGGGGTTGGGTTAGCAGGGCCAGGGCCTCGCCGCCGTCCTCCGCCACGCTTACCCGGTGGCCGGCCTTGGCCAGCAAGACCGTGGCCAGCTTGCGGTTCACGGCATTGTCCTCCACCAGGAGGATGTGCATGGCTGTGGCATACCCGACGGAATCCGCTTGCCCCTCTGTCTGTAGAGACCGCCCGTCCACCTTGAAATCCAGGTCGAAATGGAAGCGGCTGCCCTGCCCCGGACGGCTGTCCACCCGGACCTCTCCCCCCATCATGCGCACAAGTTGGCGCACGATGGCCAGCCCCAGTCCGGTGCCGCCGTACTTGCGCGTGATGGAGGCATCCGCCTGGGAGAAGGATTCGAAAATGGACTCCTGCTTGTTCGCGGGGATCCCCGTGCCTGTGTCGGTGACACCGAAGCCAAGCCTGGCCATGTGGTCCCGCGTCCCGACCTGGCTCACTTCCACGGATATGCAGCCCTGCTGGGTGAACTTGACCGCGTTGCCCACGAGGTTGATGAGGACCTGGCTGAGTCTTACCGGGTCGCCGACGATGACCTCCGGCACGTCACGCCCCACGTCCAGGGTCATCTCCAGCCCCTTCTGGCGGGCCTGTACGAACAGGGGCTGCAACGCAGCCTCCAGGGTGGACCGCACCCGGAAGGCGGTGCGCTCGAGGGTCAGGCGTCCGGCTTCGATCTTGGAGAAATCCAGGATGTCGTTGATGATGGTCATCAAGGTATCAGCGGAAGTGCGCACCATCTCCAGGTGCTCCCGCTGTTCCGCCTCCAGGTCGCTGTCAAGCACCAGACGGGTCAGGCCGATGATGCCGTTCATGGGAGTGCGGATCTCGTGGCTCATGTTGGCCAGGAACTCGCTCTTCATGCGATTGGCGTTTTCCGCCGCGGCCTTGGCCTCGGTAAGGGCCGATTCCATCTTCTTGCGCTCGGTGATGTCGCGGAAGACGGTGACCGAACCCGAGACCTTGCCGTGGTCCAGCATGGGCTGGCTGGATATCTCCACCGGCAGGTGACTGCCATCCTGGCGGGAAAAGACCTCCTCGCCATTGAATATCTCGCCGCGGCTCACCTGGCGGTAGATGGGGCACAGGTGCTTGGGCAGGTGCTCGTTGACCGCATGGGAATGGAACAGGTCATGGCCCACCTTGCCCAGCACGTCGGATTCCTTGAAACCCAGGAGCTTCTCGGCGGAAGGATTGAGCAGGGTCACCAGGCCCTGCTTGTCCATGGCGTAGAGGCCGTCCGCCACGGTGTCCGTCACCACTTTCAGGCTCTGCTTCTCCGCTTCCAAAGCCGCGCGGGAACGCAGCACGTGCCAGAACAACACACCCACCGCCATCAACAGCAGGGCGGATGCGAGGAAGGAAACGACGAAATCCCGCAGGAACAGGTTGGCAAGGGGCACCGCACTGTAGGACACCACATAGGCAACCTGCCTGCCTTCCACGTCCTTGACGGGCAGGAAGGCGGCGGCCATGGTCTCGCCCCTCAGGTTGACCTTGACGGTGAGGGGCTTGCCCGCATGCATCCCCTCGGCCACTTCAGGCATTTTCTTCAGCAAGGCGTTGAGGGCCTGCACGCGTGCGGACGGCGGGGGAGGCGAATCCGGCAATTGCAGCCTGGGATCTTCCACCAGGTAATCATCATGCAGGCCGGAACTGGCGTACAGGCTGATCTGCTCCGGCGCGAGACGTCCCTCCACGGCGCCGCGGCTCAGGATGAACGCGTATTCGTGGGAATGCTCCAGGGTGGCCATGGCATCCCGGATGGCGCGGAAACTGACGCTCGCCTCCATGCTGCCCAGGTGCTCACCGTCTATCAGGATGGGATAGACATAGCGGAATCCTGAAAGCACCCGCCCAGTCTCGAAGCCCGAGACCGGACGCTTTTCCACATTGGCGATGCGCACGGAAGGACGGATGTCGAACAGGGCGTCGCCAAATCTGGCCGGCTCGTGAAAGCGCAGGAAACTGGCGCCGTTGGCTTGATGGAAATGAAACTGGCGCAGGCTGTTCTTCTTGAGCTGGGCATAGGTGGGATACAGCAGCCGATACAGCTTGCCCCGGTTCGCGGCCTGTTCCTCCTCGTCCTGGGTGGAAAAACCCTGCTTCAGGGTGTCGACCACCTCCGGTCGCTGCATGATCTCCTGGAACAACAGGTCTGTGGCCAGCGCGAACATCTGCACGCTGGAACGGTAAGCCGTTTCCAGGCCGAGGGTCTGTTGGCGCAGGTACTGCTCGTCCTTTTCCCGCCAGTCCCGGTAAAGAAACACCCCCACCAGGGTTTCAAGGCCCAGCAGGATGACGGCGAAGAACCTGAAGTTGAGTTGAAACCCGCTCAAGCGCACGGCAGTCCCGCTTCGGATGTGACTGGTCAGAAATTGCCCTCTTCCGGGATATCGGCACGGGCCCGCAGCTTGCGCACCGCATCATAGTCGGCATCACTGGCCGGAACAGCTCCCCGCTTGATGTTCTCCCCCCAGTTCTGGGTCAGGGCGGCATCGTCCTTGTCATCCAGCGGTTTCAGGGCGGTGAGGGCCTTGCGCAAGGCCTCTATGGTGGCCGCGTCCAGGGTGCGACTGTTGGCGATGAGGGCAAAGCCCGGCAGGGCAGGCGTTTCCGCCACGATGCTGAGGCCCATGTGTGCATATTTCCTGCCGATGGCGGTTTTCAGGCCACCCGCGTCGAATTCACCCCGGGCCACCGCCAGGGCCACTTCGTCATGCTTGTCCAGGTAGCGGTAACGGTTCTGTTCCAGGGTCACGCCCGCCTGGCGCAGCAGTCCGTCGGTGGACAGGTAGCCGCAGGTGGAGAGGGGTTGGGTCAGGGCGATCTTCTTGCCCTTCAGACCGCTCAAGGGGATCTTTACTCCCGCCACCACGATGGCGCAGGTGTAGCTGGACTTGCCGGACTTTTCCACGAAATGCACCACCGGGACCGCCTGGGGATACTTTTCCCGCAGGGCCGCATAGGGCAAGGGTCCCAGGTAGGCCAGATCGACCTTGCCCGCCTGGAATTTTTTCAGGATGTCGGCGTAGTCGCTGCTGTACTCGATGCGAAAATCCGCCGTGATGTGCTTTTCCAGGTAGGAGAGCATGGGGCGAACCTGCTTGACCACGATCTCCGGCTGCTCCATGGGCAGGGGCGCGAAGGTCAGGGTGCGGGCCTGGGCGGTTGCGGCACAGCCCAGCGCGAGCAATAACGCGACGGGTTTGAAGAACATGGGAAACTCCCCGGGAAGACCCTACTTTTATCGGACAAAGCAGTCACTTCTTGAGGATGGCTTTCCCGATCAGGATGACGCCCGCCAGCGGGCAGCCGCGGTGTCGTCCGATTCCCGGGCATCCACCCACTTCTCCCCTGCCGGCGTGGTTTCCTTTTTCCAGAAGGGAGCCCGGGTCTTCAGGTAGTCCATGATGAACTCGCAGGCGGCAAAGGCATCACCCCGGTGGCCCGAGGCCACCGCCACCAGCACGATGGGCTCCGTGGGGGACAGGGGCCCGACGCGATGGATCACGCAGCAATCCAGCACCTCCCAACGAGCCTTGGCCTCGGCGACGATGTCCGCCAGGGCCTTCTCGGTCATGCCCGGATAGTGCTCCAGGGTCATGGCGGAAACGCCCTGGCCCTCGTTGATATCCCTTACCAGACCCAGGAAGGCAGCCACGGCCCCAACCCTGGGGTTGGCCTGATGCAGGGCCGCGATCTCGGCGGCCAGGTCAAACGGGTCAGACTGAACGCGTATCTTCTCCACTCCTTGCTTCCCCACGATGCCTTTTCAAATGTCAGGGTGAATCTTGCTACGATTCACTCAAACAACCTAAAAAAATCCGCCCCCGTTGAGCCTCGCCTCCACATTCAGCTTTGTCGACACGCCACCGGACACGAGCCTGCTCTATGTTGGCGTCTACGACCCGTGGCTGGTGGCCCTTTCGATCCTGATCGCGATGTTCGCCTCCAATGTGGGCCTCGGCGTGGCGGACCGGCTCAGCGCCACCGCTTCCCCCCTGGAAAAGTGGATCTGGACCGGGGTGGGCGCCCTGACCCTGGGCATCGGAGTGTGGGCCATGCATTTCATCGGCATGCTGGCCTTCACCCTCCCCTGCACTGTCCGCTATGACAAGCTCATCACCCTGCTCTCCATGGTGCCCAGCATCCTGGCCAGCGGCATGGCCCTGCGCATGATCAGCCGGCGTAGGCTCTCCTGGGGCAAGCTGCTCCTGGGTGGCATCCTGCTGGGGGCCGGCATCGGAGTGATGCACTACACCGGCATGGCTGCCTACCAGATGGACGGCCTGGTTCGCTATGACCCCTTGCTTTTCGTGGTTTCCATCATCGTTGCGGTGGTGCTTGCCATTGTGGCCCTTTGGGTGAGGCGGGGACTGGGGCGCTCCATCGCCCTGCGCCCGCGCATGATCAATTCCCTCAGCGCTCTGGTCATGGGCATGGCGGTTTCCGGCATGCATTACACCGCCATGGCCGCAGCCTATTTCATCAGCGACGGGCGCCCCGGCGTCCCGGATTCCGGCCTGACGTCCACATTCCTTGCCCTGGCAGTCAGCCTGGTGACCTCCCTGCTGATCGCCGCCGTGCTGGGGGCCACCTTGCTGTATCGCCAAAGGGACCTGCTCCTGAGGGCCGTGGCCAGCGAGCAGCGTGTGAGGCGTATTCTGGAGACCACTCAGGAAGGTTTCATCGTGACCTCGCCGGATGGCGTGCTGGTGGAGGTGAACCCGGCCTTCTCGCGCATGATGCTGGCCCGGACAGGCGACCTGACAGGTCGCCCCCTCCTGGATTTCGCCCAGGGCCGCCAGCAAGACTTGCTGGTGGAGGAAATGCGCGGGCGCCTGCGGGGCGAGCAAGGCAGCTATGAAATCGAGCTGACCAGGGCGGACGGCTCCCCCCTGCCCTGCAGGATCAGCGCCACGCCCATACGCAACGACCAGGGCGAGGTGAGCGGTGCCTTTGCCCTGGTCAGCGACCTCACCAGCCGCCGCCAGCACGAGGCCTACATGCGCCAGGTGCTGGCCATGTTCGAGAACACGGCGGAGGGTGTCCTGCTCACGGATGCACAGGGCGCAATCATCTCGGTGAACCCCGCATTCACCCGCATTACCGGCTATGCCGAGTCTGAGATCCTGGGGGCCAATCCCCGCATGCTGCAGTCGGGCCGCCATGACCCCGCCTTTTACGGCCAGATGTGGAAGGAAGTCCGGGCCACGGGCCACTGGCAGGGGGAACTCTGGAACCGCCGCAAGAACGGCGAGGTCTTCCCCGAATGGCTCACCATCAGCGCCGTGCTGGACGATGAAGGCCAGGTCCAGAACTTCGTGGGGGTATTCTCGGACATCAGCCATATCAAGCGCTCCGAGGCGGAACTGGAACGCCTGGCCCATTACGACCCCCTCACGGACCTGCCCAATCGGGCCCTGCTCAATGCCCACCTGGGCCATGCCCTGGACCGGGCCAAACGGCACAAGGAACGCCTGGCCGTCATGGTGCTGGACCTGGATGGCTTCAAGACCGTGAACGACAGCCTGGGCCATCCCGCCGGCGACCTGCTGCTGCGGAAGATCGCCGCTCGCCTGCGGGAAGCCCTGCGCCAGGAGGACACGGTGGCGCGCCTGGGCGGAGACGAATTCGCCGTGGTGCTGGAGTCCCTGGGCCAGGACGTGAACCCGGGCCAGGTCGCGGAGAAGGTCATCGCGGCAGTGGCCGTGCCCGTTGACCTCCAGGGCCACAGCGCCCTGGTGACGGTCAGCGTGGGCATCGCCCTGTTCCCGGACGACGGGGGCGATGCCACCACCCTGCTCAAGGCCGCGGACACGGCCATGTACGCCAGCAAGCAGGCGGGCCGCAATACCCTGCGCTTCCACCACGCCGAGATGAGCCAGGCGGCCCACCTGCGCCTGACCCTGGAACACGGGCTGCGTCGGGCCCTGGACCAGGGGGAACTGGAGGTGTGGTACCAGCCCCAGTTCGAACTGGCCGGCGGCGGCCTGGTGGGGGCCGAGGCCCTGGTGCGCTGGCGCGATCCCCTGGAGGGCCTCATTCCACCCCAGCGCTTCATCCCCCTGGCCGAGGAGACCGGACTGGTGCTGCCCCTGGGGGAGTGGGTCCTGCGCCGGGCCTGCCAGGATGTCCGCGCCTGGTTGGACAAGGGGCTGGATTGCGGCAAGCTCTCCGTCAACGTGGCCGGCCCCCAGATCGAGCGGGGGAACTTCTTTGCCACCGTGCAGGCGGTGCTGGCGGAAACGGGCCTGTCCCCCGAGCGCCTGGCCCTGGAGATCACGGAAAGCTTCCTCCTGCGCAATGCGGACCAGGCCATGGCGGTGGTGGCCAGGCTCAGTGAACTGGGCATCCAGGTGGCCATCGACGATTTCGGCACGGGATACTCGTCCCTTTCCTACCTGAAGTACCTGAAAGCGACCGCGCTGAAGATAGATCGCCAGTTCGTGCGGGATCTGCCGGATGACAAGGACGACGCCGCCATCACCCGGGCCGTCATCGCCCTGGGCCACAGCCTGGGCTTCCGCGTCGTCGCGGAAGGGGTGGAAACCCAGGCCCAGATGGCCTTCCTGCAGGCGGAAGCCTGCGACGAGGCCCAGGGGTATCTTTACAGCAGGCCCTTGCCCGCCCCCGAGTTCACAAAATTCCTTATGGCGAGCGCGGGTATTTAAGGCGGAATTAAGCTTTCGCCGCGAAAGTGCATGGCGTCATCTGCAAGGAGAGAGCCATGCGCATCCATCTGATTACATTGCTTCCGCTGCTGGCGTCGACACCCGCCGGCGCCGATCCGCTGGCCGACTACGCCGCCGTGGCCCGGCAGGAAACCCCAACCTTCCAGGCCTTTTCTCCCGAACGGGGCAGGCAGTTCTTCCAGGCCCGGCAGGGCAGGGCAGGGATGCAGGCACGGAATCCTGTACCAGTTGCCATACGGCGGACCCCAGGGCGGAAGGCCGCCATGCCCGCACCAACAAGCTCATCCTGCCCCTGGCACCCGCGGCCAATCCGGAACGCCTCACGGACCGTGCCCAGGTGGAGAAATGGTTCAAGCGCAACTGCAATGACGTGCTGTCCCGGGCCTGCACCGCCCAGGAAAAGGGAGATGTCATCGCCTACCTGCGCACCGTGCGCTGAGGCATGACAGCCATGAAAAAAATGATGCTTGCCTTGCTGCTTGGCGCCCTTGGCGCCGGCGTCGCCCAGGCCGACCGGGGCGAAGGCCGCCTCCTGCAGGCCACCCTCCCCACCGCCCCTGGCTACGACACCTGGCAAAGGGAATGCGGCAGTTGCCACGTGGCCTATCCCCCGATCCTGCTGCCCGCCTCGTCCTGGCGGGCCATGATGGGTGGCCTGAAGTCCCATTTCGGCACGGACGCCAGTCTCACTGCGGAAGAGCAGGAGGCCATAACGGCCCTTCTCGCAGGCCATGCCGGCAGCCCTAAGGTGGACCCCGCCGAACCCCTGCGCATCACCCGCTCACCCTGGTTCCTGCGGGAACATAGGGAAGTCCGGCCCCTGGCCTGGAAACGCCCAGCCGTGAAAAGCCCGGCCAACTGCCAGGCCTGCCACGGCCAGGCGGAGAAGGGGGACTACAGCGAACGCCATATCCGCATTCCCCGCTGACGATGGCCTTTCCCCATATAACGGGCCTGGGCGGAACCGGGTAGCCTGACGTCATAATTCCAGGGTTCCCGGGATTGGCCCGGTATCGAGAGGCACCCATGCGCATTCTGCTGGTGGAAGACGACGCCCTGCTGGGGGACGGCCTGCAGGCCGGGCTGCGCCTGGCGGGCTGGAGCGTGGACTGGATGCGGGACGGCGACCAGGCCCGGGTGGCCTGGCTGGGCCAGCGCTACCATGCCTGCGTGCTGGACCTGGGCCTGCCCCGGCGGGACGGGCTGACGCTGCTGAAGGAAATGCGCGCCCGGGACGACACCACTCCCGTGCTCATCCTCACCGCCCGGGACACCCAGGCCGACAAGGTGAACGGCCTGGACGCAGGCGCCGACGATTACCTCACCAAGCCCTTCGACCTGGCTGAGCTGCAGGCCCGACTGCGGGCCCTGGTGCGGCGTGCAGGGGGCCAGGCCGGCCCCCTGCTGGTCCATGCCGGAGTCAGCCTGGACCCGGTGGCCCGCCGGGTCAGCCTGAAGGGGGAGGCCATCATGCTCTCGGCCCGGGAATACGCCCTGCTGTACGACCTGCTGGCCCACAAGGGACGCATCCGCTCCCGGGCCGAACTGGAGGACAGCCTGTACGAGTGGGGCCAGGAGGTGGAAAGCAACACCGTGGAGGTCTACATCCACCACCTGCGCAAGAAGCTGGGCAGCGACTTCATCCAGACCGTGCGGGGCCTGGGCTACCTGGTAGGCGAAGTCACATGAAATCCCTGCGTGCCCGCCTGCTCTGGTCCGCTGGCGCCGCCACCCTGGTGGTCTGGGGCATCGCAGTGGTGGCCAGCTACCAGGGCGCGCGCCATGAGGCCATCGAATTCCTGGACGGCCAGCTGGCCCAGTCCGCCCGCCTGCTTCTCTCCCAGGTCCGTCATGAAATGGAGGACCTGCACGAAGGGGATGGAGAAGGCCTGTGGGAAGACGGGCTGGTGGAACATATGGATCCCGGCCCCCTGCACGGCT